>JBAZBI010000013.1:0-111631 GCA_041671545.1 Ignavibacteriaceae bacterium | reverse complement strand
AAACTCTACAACGGGTTCTAAGACCCAAGACGGGGACCTTCTCTTCCGTAAAGGAAACTATTTTATTCAATATTTCAAAGAACTTTTTTTATCACATTTAACATACAAGACGGGGCATGCCCCGTCTTTACAGAATAAACCTTTTTGTTCTGGCTATGCCAGATTAGGTTGCAATCTTCTTCTCAATCTATGAGGTTTCAGTGTAAATTATTTTCTAATTCTCATCGAATAAAACGACCGCCAAACAAACGTTAAAGCGATCAATAGGAAAACCATTCCTATATAAGGAGCTGTTGCTCTAAATCTTTCATCAATGGCAATTTCCATAGCCAACAAACCAAATAATGTTGTGAATTTAATGATCGGATTAAGCGCAACAGAGGAAGTATCCTTAAAAGGATCGCCAACCGTATCGCCAATAACGGTTGCGTCGTGCAGTGGAGTTCCTTTTTCTTTAAGATCAACTTCAACAACTTTTTTAGCGTTATCCCAGGCGCCGCCTGCATTGGCCATAAAGATCGCTTGATATAATCCGAACAACGCGATAGAAATTAAGTAACTTATGAATAAAGAAGCTGAAGCGCTTGCGGCAATCTTTGCGTCGTCCGTCATTCCCGTTACTAAACTAATCGGTGCCGAAAGAAACGCAAATGCTAACGCGAATGAAAAAATTCCGATAAAAATATTGAACATTCCGGTTTGCGCGTACTGCGTACAAATTTTTACCACTTCTTTTGATTTTTCTGTAGAAGCGCTTTTGCTCGCAGTTTCATCTAACTGAATATTTTGTTTAATATATTCCACAGCACGGTATGCGCCAGTTGTAACTGCTTGAATTGAAGCGCCTGTAAACCAATAGATTACTGCGCCGCCGGCAAGGAATCCCAAAATTGAATAAGGATTTAGCAGATTCAAAATCGTTTCCGGTTTTACGCCAAGCACGTTTTGAATAACTAAAATTAAAGAGAATATCATCGTTGTAGCGCCTACTACTGCTGTTCCGATGAGAACAGGTTTAGCCGTTGCTTTAAACGTATTTCCTGCGCCGTCGTTTGCCTCAAGATAATGTTTTGCCTTTTCAAAATCGGGTTTAAATCCGAAATCTTTTTCGATTTCTTTATCAACTCCGTCGATGCTTTCGATTAAAGAAAGTTCATAAATAGATTGAGCGTTATCAGTAACCGGTCCGTAACTATCAACTGCAATGGTAACAGGACCCATTCCCAAAAATCCAAAAGCAACAAGACCAAAAGCGAAAATTGAAGGATAGATCATAAAAGCGTCAAGTCCGAAAGTGCTTGCAAAATAAGCGACAAACATTAACAGAATGAAAACCATTCCCATCCACAATGCGCTGAAATTTCCGGCAACTAAACCTGAAAGTATCGTCAAGGAAGCTCCACCTTCACGCGAAGCGGAAACAATTTCGTTAACGTGTTTTGATTTTGGACTTGTAAATATTTTTGTGAATTCGGGAATCAATGCCGCGCCAAGTGTTCCGCAGCTTATAATAATTGATAAGGTTAGCCAAAGATCATTCGGCAAATGACCGATCAATAAACTACTGGTGGCAAACGTAACGATGATCGAAAGAATTGAAGTGATCCAAACAAGAGAAGTTAACGGGGCTTCAAAATCAAATTCGTCTTTACCGCTGTAACGGATTTGGCTGAATATGCGATTCACACCAAACGCTACAATTGAAGTAATGATCATCATGATCCTCATTGCAAAGATCCACGTCAATAATTCTGTTTGATTCGGAATATCTTTTACGGCAAGAACAATAAAACTGATTAACGCTACGCCGGTTACTCCGTAAGTTTCAAAACCATCCGCGGTAGGACCAACACTGTCACCTGCATTATCGCCAACGCAATCAGCTATAACACCGGGGTTTCTCGGATCGTCTTCTTTTATTTTGAAAACGATTTTCATTAAATCCGAACCGATGTCGGCGATCTTTGTAAAAATACCGCCAGCAATTCTTAACGCGCTTGCGCCAAGCGATTCACCGATAGCAAAGCCGATAAAACTTGCGCCTGCAAATTCTCTTGGAACAAACAGAAGAATGATCAACATCATTATTAATTCAACGCAGATAAGCATAACGCCGATGCTCATTCCGGCATCAAGAGGAATGTTTAATAATTTAATGGGTTTTCTTTCGAGCGATGCAAAAGCCATTCTGCTGTTCGCAAGTGTGTTCATGCGAATTCCGAACCAGGCGACACTATACGAACCAAGAATTCCAACTACCGTCCAGCTAAGAATTAATAGCACTCCGCCGACCGAGTTACCTTGCAGATAACCAAAATAAAAAGCAACGCAAACCGCGATGAAGACAAATAAAACGATCAGCAGTTTTCCTTGTTGTACGAGGTAAGTTTTTGATGTTTCAAAAATAATTTGAGCCACATCAAGCATTGAGCTGTGCGCATGGAGATTTTTAACTTTGAAAAACTGATACACCCCGAATCCGAGTCCGAGAATACAGACAATTAATCCCCAGAGGAGAAGATTATTCTGATCGGTTGAGAGTGTGGGGATTTTGAGATTTGCTTCACTCGCATAAGAAAAAATGGGAGCAAAGAGAAAAAAAACAATGAAAGAAATCTTGTTCCTCATATGGCCTCTAGTTGGTTTTTATTGATCGAAACACAGTTATTTTGTAAACAGAGCATAGTTGAAGAAATATCTTTTGTGAAGAACCTCTTCTTGATTTTAATCTAACAGCGCCAAATTATTTGGGGGGCTTTGTATTTGCATTGTTCAAACGGCTATTGATGTCATACATCGCCTTCTCACCGTTTTCAATAAAAGCTTTTACCATATCAAACGAAGTTTCAAGAACCGGTTCAACCCGTTTCATGGCTTCGAAATCAAAACTACTAAGAACAAATCGGACCATTTCACCGCTTTTAAATTTATTCCCGACGCCGATTCTTAATCGGGAAAAATTTTGGGAGTTGATGTGGTAAATAATAGACTTAATGCCGTTATGTCCACCGTCTCCACCGCTTTTTCTAATTTTGAATAATCCTTCTTCCAGATTAATGTCATCATATACAATAAGAATATGATCTGTAGTAAGAGAAAGATTCTCCATCACTTGAGCTACGGCAACACCGGAAAGGTTTACAAACGTTGTTGGCTTTATGAGTGCGAAGGGGACGTCTCCGAGACGCCCTCTGGCTTCTTGATAACTAAATAAAGTTTGAGAAAATTTAAGACCGAATTTATCCGCCAGATAATCTAAAAAGATGTACCCGATATTATGGCGGGTGAGTTGGTACTTATCCCCCGGGTTACCTATTCCAATTATCGCTTTCACGTCAGCTTTATCCTATGCTTCTTCCGATTTTTCTTTACCTTTACCTATAATTTCCGGTTCCTTAGGAGCTTCGGCGCCTGCTTCGGCTTCCTTAACAACCTTAGGTGGAACCACACCAACAATTACCGCGTCTTCAGCGTGCAATATTTCTGCATTTTCAATCTTCACATCAGCAACGTGAATTGAAGAACCGATCTTCAGATTAGCAATACTGATCTCAATTCGTTCCGGAATCTGGTTAGGTAAACAATTAACAGTAAGTTTGTGCATAAATTCTTGCAACTGTCCACCTTCTCTAACGCCAACTGCTGAACCGGTAAAAAGAATCGGGATATCGATCTCAATTTTTTGTCCGGCTACAATTCCCTGAAGATCAAAGTGAATAACCTTGTCGGTTACCGGATCAAATTGATAATCCTTCAACACACAATCAAATTCTTTTTGATCATCGAGGGCTAAGTTAATAAGATGAGTTTTTGTTGTAAAAACTAAAGAGTTGATTGAGCTTGCGGCAACATCAACATTAATCGGGTCAATTCCTTTAGCATAAAGCACACCGGGAACTCTTGAGGAATTTCTCAACTGCGTTTTAGATGACTTGCTTAAGTTTTTTCTTACATTACCATTTAAGGTTATTTTATCCATGGGGTCTCCTTTGGTTAAGTAGCTTAACCTTTATCTACGTCAAATAATGAACTAATAGATTCGTTTTTATATGTTCTGATTATTGCTTCGGCAAAAAGATCCGAAGCAGAGCAAATTTCAATTTTTTCCGAGCGATGTTCTTCTTTTAACGGAATGGTATCCGAGACGAACAACTTTTCTAATGATGAATAATTTAGTTTTTCAACCGCATTGCCGGAAAGCAACGGGTGGGTAACAGAACCAAAAATTCTTTTCGCGCCTTTTGCTTTTAAGGCTTCAATTGCAACGCAAAAAGTTCCGGCGGTATCAATTAAATCATCAACCAGCAGAACATCTTTTCCATTAACATCGCCGATAATATTTGTTACCACAGCTTGATTTTGTTTTGGTCTACGTTTATCAATAACCACCAAACTTGCGTTAAGTTTTTTTGCATACGAGCGCGCCATTTTTATTCCGCCTACATCGGGAGAAACAACCACAAGGTTATCGCTAATCTCAGCCAAATTACTTAAAAAAATAGATGAGCCGAATAAATGATCCAGCGGAATATCAAAAAACCCTTGAATCTGCGCCGCGTGCAAATCCATCGTCATTACACGGTCTGCGCCCGCTTTTGTAATAAGATTTGCAACCAATTTTGCTGTAATGGAAACTCTCGGTTGATCTTTACGGTCTTGTCTCGCGTATCCAAAGTAAGGAAGAACCGCAGTAATTTTTTTAGCGGATGCCCGACGCGCGGCATCGATCATTATCAACAATTCCATTAAATTTTCCGCCGGAGTATTCGTCGATTGAATAATGAACATCTCCGAACCGCGGATATTTTCTCCATATTTTACCCAAATTTCGCCGTCACTGAAACGTTTGATTACAACCGAGCCTAACTCATTTCCGGTTTTTTGTGCGATTTTTTCCGCTAGAGCCCGATTAGAAGAACCGGAGAAAATTTTGATGTTAAGACTCATTGACCATTTCTTATTTGAGTAAAATTAGTAAACAAATATAAAGATTAACCTTTGTTAAGTCAACAAATTTTGAGCCGTAAAATATTTAAAAATTGAGTGAAAACCTTAAAAAATCAGTCAAAATTCAACTTTCACTTTAAAACTTGAAAAAGCCGATTTTGAATCGGTTTTATCTGGAGGAAAATCAAATTTGAAACCTGAAAATCTTCTATTTAACAGTCGGAATAATCATCCTTTCCTGTGTTTTCATCCGGCAGAATCCGCCAATTTTTGTATTTTTACCGCAGAAAAAAGAAGGTTAAATGGAAAAGAAACAAAAGTTAATTCTCTGGCTGTCGGCGGTGTTGCTTGCCGTTCTGCTTAGTTATTTTAAAAGCGTAACTTCATCCGATTTCCCCATTACCGGCACTACTGCGGTAAACGGAGAAAAGATAACGTATACCTTCGATAAACTTTTCCGTGGAAAAGAAGACTTAAAAATTTCTATTAGAACAGATGCTGATTCACTAAACGGTTTTGTAGTCTGGCAAAGTAAAAGTTCACTTTTAATAGACACAGTTCAATTCAAGAAAGAAAAGGGATTTCTTTCTTGTAACATTCCGCTGCAAAAACCGAAAACAGAAATTTTGTATCGAGTTTTTGTTCGGAGTAAAAGTTCGATTGTTCAAATTCCAACGGGACAAACGCTGTACACAACGTTTTTAGGATTTGTGCCGTTATCAATCAGCTCCACTCTCATTATTACATTATTTTTCGGATTACTCCTCAGCATCCGCATCGGTCTAACTTATTTTGAGCTGAACTCGAAATCAAAAACGTTTGCAATTTTTGCGCTCATTTTGTTTAGTTTGTATGGACTGTTTTTAGTTCCGGTGAAACGGCTATTTGAACTCGGCGCAGTTAATCAAGCTCCGCCGCAGATGTTTGAAATGTTTTCTCTGCCTGATCTAATTTTTGCATTTATCTGGTTGGTGGTATCGGTCGGAATGTTTAACTCAAGAAGTAAAATTTGGAATGCTGCCGGGGCGGTTGCAACTGTTGTTGTCTACCTTCTTATTCGCTAAAAATTGTTTGAAGTAAAAGTAAAATAATTGTCTTGTGGTCCGTTGCTGTTGATTTTACCGCAACATCACTTTCAAACAGCACCCTACTAATTTCCAATAGTTTAGCATCGCTAAAATATTTTCTCGCCGCGATAAAGTTCTTCAGGTAATATGGATGTGTACCAACAACTCTGGCGATCATTTGTTCGGGGAGTTTTTGTTCCATCATTTCGGGAATCTGCATCAACGAAGTAAAATATTTATTCAGCATTGCAAGCAGAAGAATGATTCCCTCTTTCTCTAATAATTGAAAAGCGATTTTCACCGCTTCCGTTTTCTTCTGCGCACCTATCGCATCCTGCAAATTAAATACTGTGTATTCTTTTGTTGAAACAACATTTGACTCGATCTCTTTAAGAGTAATTTCATTTTTCTCGCCAAGCGACGAAATTATTTTCTCAAGCTGCATCTCAAGCATTCCCCGGTTCTCTCCAACAAGGCTTAGAAGAAATTCCGCATCAACTCTCGCGATCTGCTTTTTGTGCAGATCAGTATATTGCATGATCCAATTTACAAGCGAGACTTCCTTTAACGCTTTGGCTTCAAAAATAAAATCATGTTCGGCAAAAACTTTTAAGAATCCTTTTTCAGATGCTTTTATTGTTCCGTTAAAAAGTAAAACAAGAATAGAAAATTCTGGCGGATCTTTCGCGTAGCGTTCAAGCAGCGTTGACTGCTTCTCCTCTTTCATTTTTTCAAACTCTTTTAAAAGAATGAATTTCTTCCCATCGCCAAAGGGAAATGACTGTGCAAAATCAATCACTTCGTTTATAGAGGTTGAGCTTCCGTAATAAATCTGTTTGTCAAATTCACTTGAAAGAAGAGGAGTGATCGCTTTCTCCAGAGCTTCTGCAGCTTCGTTAAGGCTAAACGAATCCTCCCCCGTTAAAAAATAAACGGGGGAAAATTTCTTCAACTTACAATGCTTCTGAATTTCAGAAATATCTTGAAAGGATTGTTTAGCCATTAATCAATTATCTTTTTAGAAATTATTTTCCGTTCGGTTTTTTGTTCACTCGTTTTTCGATCGTTACGGTTTCCATAACAACATCGTTAAGCGGTTTATTGAACGGCTGAGAAGTTGCAACTTTGCCGATCGCTTCAACCACTTCCATTCCTTTTAAAACATGACCGAAGATGCTGTGTTTGCCATCCAACCATGGCGTTGGAACAAGCGTAATAAAAAATTGGCTTCCGTTTGTGTTTGGACCGGCATTTGCCATTGATAACACGCCGGGAGTTTCATGTTTTAATTCCATATTAAATTCGTCAGCAAAAGATTTGCCCAAGAAACTTTCGCCGCCTCTGCCGGTTCCGGTCGGGTCGCCGCCCTGGACCATAAAATTCTCGATCACTCTATGGAAAATAATTCCGTTGTAGTACCCTTTTTCCGCAAGTCCTACAAAATTTTCTACGGTTTTCGGAACAAGTTCATCGAAAAGTAAAATTTCAATTGTTCCCATGTTGGTTTTGATTACGGCAACCGTTACCGAATCTTTTCCGTTCATATATTGTGTCACGATATCACCTTTTTGTTGTGTTGTTGATCCATTCTTACAGCCTAAAGTTAAAGTCAAAATTATTAAAAGAAATAGGGACTTCATTGTTTCCTCTTATGGTTTTAGAATGTTTAATGAAATTAAAATAAGAATTAAAACGCCAAGCGCAATCCGGTAATAAATAAAAACGAACGTTGTATTCTTGCGCAAATATTTCAAAAGAAAATCGATGGCGGCGTAACCGCTTATTCCCGAAACGATAGTTGCGATGATAAGATTTACAACACCGGATTGATCAATAAATTTTATTTGTTCATAAAGTTCGAGCATGCCGCTTGCAAACACGGAAGGAATGCTTAGCAGAAAAGAAAATCTCGCGGCTGACTCACGCGTCAATCCCATAAACAAACCGCCGGTAATTGTTGTGCCGGAACGTGATGAACCGGGAATCAACGCCATCGCTTGCGCGATTCCAATTACGATTGAATCGAACACAGAAAGGTCTTTCATCTCTTTTTTGAATTTTGCTTTCTTCTCTGCGTACGCTAAAATGATTGCAAGAAGAATTAAACTGCATGCAATAACAACGAGATTTTTAGTCAGCGTTCCTTCAATAATATCCTTAAATCCCAGCCCGAAAGTAACAATCGGAATTGTTCCGATAATGATGAACCACCCCATTTTTGAGTCGAGAGATTGCGCTGAAAATTTTTGCCGCTGACCTAAATTCTCTTTGAAAAAAGCAATAAGAATATTCCAAATATCTTTCCAAAAATAAACAAGTATGGCAACGAGTGTTCCAAGTTGAATTACCGCAATAAAAGAAGTCCACGCTTGCGGATTTTCTTCGGAAATAAGATTGAACATTCTTCCGAAAATAGTTAAATGCCCGGTACTGCTGATCGGTAAAAATTCTGATATACCTTGAATAAGTCCGAGTATAATTGCTTCAATAATTGACATTCGATTTCCTTATAGATTAACTGCAACGCCGATTTTTATGCCGACTGAAACTGAATTAAGATTAAGCGCTGCGTTTGTTACGTTACTAATTTTTTCTTTTCCATCAGAGTCTGAAAGATTTCCGTTTCTGTTGTAGCGAAGATCAAGTCCAACATAAGCGAAAAAATTTCCGCCAAGCGAAGTTATTCCATCAACTTTACCAACAAGCCCAAAGCCGGTGCTTGAATACTTTAATAATGAAGTTGTGTAAGGAGAAGTTTCCGAAGCGAAAACAAATCTTGGACCGATTCCTCCGCCGAATTTAAATTGAAATCCTTTTCCATTAATTGTATAATAGCCAAGCAGCGACGGCTGCAACAAATTGTAAGAAAAAGAAGAACCGCTTACGATTGTATAAGTGAAAGAATTATACTCGTAAGAGAGCTCGCAAGCGAGTTGATATTGTTCTTCTAATTGGTAACCAACTTCAACGCCTGCTTCAACTGAAGGAGAAAACTGACTTAATCTGTCGCTTCCCAAAAAATAATTTGTATTAAGATAATCTTTCAAATCCGGCATGCTCACAACATTCAACCCCATGCTGCCGCGGACTTGCCATTGTGCTTGTAAACTAACAACCGAAATAAATACTAACAACAAAATTTTCTTCATTTAATTTTTTTCCTCAAGATGGAAAAGAGAAGTTTGTTTCAACGTTGCATATTTTTTTCTGAAGTAAAAAAAGTAAAACAATGCGGCAATAGAATGAATGATGTAGGAAATTGCATGCGTTAAAGTTGCGTAAGCAATGCTCACATCAGGTAAAAAAGAATAAAGAGAAATTAAAACTGATTTCGTGATCGTGTGGTACGAACCAATTCCGCCGGGAGTTGGAATCATCACGCCGATTGAACTTATGCTCATCACCACCCAGCCGGAAGCAAAATTAATATTTGCGGAGTTGTGCATATCGAAAATTAAAAACCCGACGTAGGAGTCCACTCCATAGACAAGCATAATCAAAATACTGTAAAAAATTGTTACGGAATAATTTTTCCAGCCGGAAAGACTGGCGAATCCGAACGTAAGTTTTTCAAATATCGATGCGATTTTTTCTGCAAATGCTTTAGAAAATTTTCCGGTAAGCGAAAGAATGATTGCATAAAACTTTTCTTTGTACTTTATACTTAAAACCAGAATTACAATAACGACCGCAATAAAAACCGAGCCAAAATACATTGTTAGTCTTAACCAGGGAAATTCCACATAAAGATTTCCGCCGTAAAGAAACGCCGAAAGAATTACGGCAATTCCAAAGAAGATAATATCGATGACCCGTTCAACTACAATTGTTCCGAAAATGGAAGATCGGGAAATGCCTTCAAGCTGTCCGACGGAGACGGCGCGCGATATTTCTCCAAGCCGGGGAACTACATTATTCACTCCATACCCAATTAACAGTGAGCCGAAAAGATGACCGACTTCAACATCTTTTTTAATTGACGATAAAATCACTTTCCACCGAAGTGCGCGAAGGTAATGCCCGAAAAGCGTAAGCAAAGCAAAAACAATTATCCACAATAATGAAGCGGTAGAAATGATTTTAAATAGACGTGAAGCATCAACTCCCGAAAAAGCAAAATAGAGAAAGACAAGACTCAGCAAAATCGAAACTACATAGCTGAGAAATTCTCTCGGTGTAATCTTTTGTTTTGATTTAGCGGAGGTCAATAATTTTTGTTCCTTGTGGAATTTGGAAAGAGAATTTTTCTTTATCAAAATTTTGATTCCCCCGGAAATTTGAAAAGTGAAAGATGATATTTGTCCCATCGTTTCCCGTAACGACAACTTTTTCTAAAGTATTGTCTGCCGTTGGATAAACTTTAGCTTGTTTAAAATCTCCGGAAGATGAACCGGGAATTAGCACAATTACATTCTTTCCCTCTTCTTTTATTTCTTTCACTTTGCATTGATCCGGATAATCAAAAACAAATTTCTTTGGAGAAAAGAGTGATGCGTCATCTTCATCGTAACTGCTGATAATTACTTTTTTTTCTTTTTTGCTGTAGTTCCAATTTGTAATGCCGTTTGAAGTTATCACTAAATTTTTCAATTCAAGCCGAAGCATGTTCTCTTTTTTGTAAGACAGCTTTCCGCTCATTATTATTTTCCCGTTTACTTCCTGCGAGAATTCAACGGAAAAATCATTCATAGAAGAAAAATTGTTCTGCATAGCTTTTAAAAGCAGAACATCTTTCCCTTGCGGGAAAAGAGTTGCAATGAGCAAAAAGGAGAGGAATAAAATTTTCTTCATTTAAATATTTCTTAGAATCGTTTCGAGTTGTTCTTCATTTTCCACAATTACTTCACGCGCTTTACTGCCGTCATTCGGACCAACAATACCGGCTTCTTCAAGCTGATCGACAATGCGCGCGGCTCTTGAATAACCGAGTTTTAATCTTCTCTGCAAAAGCGATACCGAACCTTGTTGATGGCGGACTACCACTCTTGCCGCATCGTGAAATAACGGATCAACGTCATCCATAAATTTTGCGGCGGAATCTTTTTTCTTATCATACAAAGAAGGCAAATTATACGGTTTTGAATAACCGTCCTGCTTTGAAATGTATTCAGTTAGACGCTCAACTTCTTCGGTGGTTATAAATGCGTTTTGCATACGGATCGGTTTCGGCAATCCCGGCGGAAGAAAAAGCATATCGCCGCGTCCAAGCAATTGTTCCGCGCCGTTCATATCAAGAATAGTTCTCGAATCAATTTTAGATGCAACCTGATATGCCATACGCGCGCTGAAATTTGCTTTGATAACACCGGTAATTACATTAACCGATGGTCTTTGCGTTGCAAGCACGAGATGAATTCCAACCGCTCTTGCCAACTGTGCCAAACGCGCAATCGGTTCTTCAACTTCCTTACCCGCGGTGATCATTAAATCTGCAAGTTCATCAATAATAACCACGATGTACGGTAGAAAATAATGTTTCATCGTCTCGGTATCTTTCGGCGCTTTTTTCGGATCGGCGATTTTTATATTGTAATCAACAATATTTCTTACGCCGGCTTTAGCAAGTTTGTCGTACCGCTTCTCCATTTCATATTCAACAGATTTCAGCAGAAGCACCGCGTTAGTTGGAACAGTAACAATGTCTTCATCAAAATCGGGTGACACAGCGAGATAATGTTTGCGTAAACAATTGTAAAACGAAAGTTCAATTTTTTTCGGATCGATGATGGCAAGTTTAACTTCCGAAGGATGTTTTGCGTAAAGCAAACTTGCGATGATCATGTTGATGCCGACACTTTTACCAGAACCCGTTGAGCCTGCTATTAATAAGTGAGGCATTTTTGCCAAATCTGATATTTCAACTTCTCCGGCAATATTTTCACCTAATGCCAGCGGAAGTTCTGCTTTTGAATTTGCAAGTTTACTCAATACGGATTTTGCAACCACGAGCGATGGTTCCGAGTTTGGTATTTCAACACCGATAGCGCTTTTGCCCGGTATCGGCGCGATGATTCTTATTCCTCTTGCCGCAAGAGCTAATGCAATATCATGTTCAAGGCTGACGATCTTGCTTATCTTAACGCCCGGCGCGGGAACAATTTCGTATAATGTTACTACGGGTCCCGGCGTAACAGAGATGTCCTGAATTTCAATATCGAAGAGAGAGAGTTTATCTTTTAAGAGTTCCGCGTTCCTTTTTAATTCTTCTTCCGCAACTTTAAAGTTTTGCTTTGGAATTTCATTCAGGAGATCAAGTGACGGCATGTGATATTTTATTTTTTCTTCCCAGGGATCAGGCAATGCCGCTTCGATATCGCGATTGGCAAACATCACATCGTCATCGGGTTTACTTTTCAGCTTTGATTCTCTCGCCTCAATTTCGTCGTTCTTCTTTTCCTTCTTTTCAATTTCAGTTTTTGCGGGAGAAGGTTCATCTTTTCTAATAATGCGGATCGTGGTTGCTTCTTTTTGTTCATCGGTAAGTTCGGAAGTTGGTTCATCCGCTTTAGCTTCACTAACCGGCAGAATAGGTTTTTTCTTTTTTTCTCTTAAATCTTTGATCTTCTCTAAATTATCTTTTTCTTTCCCGGACATTTTTGCTTCGCTCAATTTTTCTTGTGCAGTGTCTTTCGTTCTTGCGAATAAAGAAGCGATCCAAACAAATATTTTTTCTATTTTAATATCAAAAGCAATGATAAGCGTAATCAGCATTAGCGAACTTAAAAGAAGCAGGCTTCCAATACCGCCGATCAATGTTCCTAAAGCTTTCCCTAAAAAATTTCCAAAGGCTCCGCTTAACTCGTATGTTTGATAGAAAAGATTATACTCAAGCCGGACAACACCGAAGATTGTTGAAAGAAGCAGCGCTGATACGATGAGAAAATTGGAGATGTTTAGTAAGGTTTTTAATTCAATTTTTTTGAAGAAAGAAAATCCCCAGAGTCCAATTACAAAAGGAAAGATCAGTGAAAAAATTCCCAGCATAGTGTTGATGCTGAATTCAGCCATGTAAACACCGACAATACCAAGCCAATTTTGCGCGGTGTGCAATTCGCGCTGTAGTTCATCGCTGCTGAATGTGCGAAAGAAATCATTCATTTGATAGCTGAGCAATGCGCGGTCGAAGCGTGAGTATGAAACGATGCTGAGCAAAAGGAGAAGTGAAAAGATTAACAGAAAGATGCCGAGAATTTTCTTTTTCTTTTCGGCAGATAAAGAAAAGTAGCGAGATTCCTCTTTAACTTCTTTCGTTTTTCCGTTAGTTTTTTTTGCCATTATTTTTTAGCTGATGGTTGACGAACCGGGAACTTTAGTTTCAGCGATTTGTCGTTGAAGTATTTTAACGACACTTGATGCGAAAACGGGAATATCTTCGGTTACATTGAGTTTCGCACAATATTTTAGATCTTCTTCAAAACCACTTTCAATTAAGAATTTTCCATGTTCCGATTCAGCAAACATTTTTTTCAAATTCTTACCGAAAGTTTTTGCGATTGCTACGGAAGCCAAACCGGAGTCTGTCAATTCAACATCTTCTGTTTGCGTTAATATTTCTGCGATCAACTTTCCTGCGAAGACGGTATCTTCCAAACAAAAGCTGTTGTTTTTTCCGGCGCACAAAATCTCAAAAGGTTTGTTTAACTCAACTAAATATTTTGCTACGGCAGAAATATTTAAGAACGATGCGATAATCACTTCGTCGGAATATTTTGCTTTTACAATCGCCTTGGTTCCGTTGGTTGTAAAAAAGACGAGAGATTTTCCGCCGATAACATCGTTCGTAAATTCTAACGGTGAGTTGCCGAGATTAAAGCCGTCAATTTTTTTTGCGTTTCTTTCTCCGCAGATAAGCGTTTGACCTCCGAACATATTGCTCGAAGCTTTCATTGCAAATTCAACCGAACCAACGGGAACGATTTCTTTCGCGCCGTTTATCAAAGCGGTAACAATTGTTGTTGTCGCCCTAAGGACATCAACAACTACGGTTATTTTCCCGGAGAAATGGAGTTCATCAACATTTGTTGGTGACATTACAACATTAATATTCATACTTTATAAGCCCTCTTCTTATTTTGAAATAAATGGAAGTCTGCCAACTTGAGCTTGAATTTCTTTTCCGCGAATTAACATTTGAACTTCTTTCGTTTCATTTAAGGTTTCAGTTGAAATGTACGCCATAGCAATTCCTTTTTCAAGAATCGGGCTGACTGTACCGCTTGTAACATCTCCTATTACTTTTCCTTTATAGGCTACTTCGTAACCATGACGCGGAAAAGCTCTTTCTTCAATTACCAAAGGAGTTAATTTTCTTTTCAATCCATTCTGCTTTACCTTCAACAGCGCTTCTTGTCCAATGAAATGAGATTTTGATAAACGGGTTATCCAGCCCAAGCCGGCTTCAAGTGGATTTGTGGTTTGGTCAATATCATTTCCGTAGAGACAATATCCCATCTCTAAGCGGAGCGAATCGCGAGCGCCCAGACCAACCGGCTGAACATCAAATTCTTTTCCGGCTTCAAAAAGTGCATTCCAAATTTTTGCGGCGACTTGTTCATCACCTTTAAAATAAAGTTCGTAACCAAGTTCTCCGGTGTAACCGGTGCGAGAGATGATCATTTCTACATCTAAAAATTTATCCGAAAGAAAATGATAATACTCAAGTGTTATTTCTTTTCCGTAAAGTTTTTCAATTATCTTTTTTGAATTTGGTCCCTGCACGGCAAGCAAAGAATATTCATCGCTTGCATTAATTAATTCAACACCGAATGAATTGTTTTTCTGCATCCATGCAAAATCTTTATCAACATTCGAAGCATTAATTACAAGAAGATATTCGGTTTGAGAAATGCAATAGACAAGAAGATCGTCAACAATTCCGCCATCTTCATAACACATTGCGGAATATTGCACGCGTCCGGGAAATAATTTTTCAACATCGTTAATGGTTATCTCTTGAACAAAGTCAAATGCTTTTTCACCGCGGACGAACACTTCGCCCATATGGCTCACGTCAAAAACGCCGACTGACTGTCTAACGGCTTTATGTTCTGCAATGATTGAAGAATACTGTACGGGCATTTCGTAACCGGCAAATTCAACTAATTTTGCATTAAGATTTTTATGGATAGAATAAAAGGTTGTTCGTTTCATAGTTGTTTTTATTTTTTTACTTTTGAGTTTTCTTCCAATCACTAAGGAATTTTTCCAATCCGTTATCAGTGAGTGGATGGCTGAATAATTTATCGATTACTGAAAAAGGCATGGTACAAACATCTGCGCCGATCAAAGCAGCTTCAACAAAATGGAGAGGATGACGGATACTTGCAACAAGCACTTCGGTTTCGTAATCGTAGTTTCTATAAATTTGTACGATCTCTTCGATCAACTGCATACCGTTGTGGCTTATATCATCAAGTCTGCCGACAAAAGGACTGATGTATGAAGCTCCGGCTTTAGCGGCTAACAATGCCTGCGAAGGCGAAAAGCAGAGTGTAACATTCGTTTTAATTCCTTCATCAGAAAAAGTACGAACGGCTTTTAAACCTTCTTTTATTAAGGGAACTTTAACAACAATATTTTTATGAATTGCCGCAAGTTCGCGTCCTTCTTTTAAAATTCCTTCGTAGTCGGTGGAGATAACTTCCGCGCTTACCGGTCCATCGACAATCGCCAAGATTTCATCCAGCATCGCACGAAAATCTTTTCCTTCTTTTGCAACGAGCGATGGATTCGTCGTTACACCGTCTAAAAGTCCAAGTGAAGCCGCTTCTCTAATTTCTTTAATGCTCGCGGTATCAATAAATATTTTCATCTAACTCTCCTAGTTTTTTGAAGTTAAAATTAATAAATCATTTAAAATGCAAGGGGCTTAGTTTGTAACATCAACTTTGCCGTTCTGAGAATAAAATCTGTATTGATGCATGCTCAACGTGTTTTCTTCCACAATTTTTATTCTTATGAAATTTTTCAACTGAAGCTTGAGCAGCATACTGAAAAATCCTTCGTTCAATTTACTTGCAATTGCCGGATGACATTTCAGAATAAGCGAACGATCTGTAGAATTTGTTTTATGCTTACCGATCCATTCTTCAATATCATGAAGTACGTGCGATTTTTTTGTAAGTAGTCCGGTTCCGGCACAATAAGCGCATTGTTCAAACGTCATTTGAATAATGTTTTGACGGATTCTCTGTCTCGTAATTTCAACTAAGCCAAAGTCAGACATTGGCAGAAGCGAAACTTTCGCGCGGTCTCTGCGGAATTCTTTCTTTAATTCATCGTAAACTTTTTTTCTGTTCTTGTCATCTTCCAGGTCAATAAAGTCAATAACAATCAAGCCGCCGATATCACGTAAGCGAAGTTGACGCGCGATTTCTCTCGCGGCTTCCAGATCGGTTTTTAACGAATTTAATTCCTGCTCTTTGTTCGCAGCATATCTTCCGCTGTTCACATCGATGACCACCATCGCTTCGGTGTGTTCAATGATCAAGTAACCGCCGCTTTTCATCGGGACTTTTCTTCCGAAAAGAGTTTTGATCTGTTCTTCAATTTTATAAGCTTCAAAAACCGATTGTTTTGATTTGTAGAGTTCAACTTTTTCGGCTAAGTCGGGATGAACCAATTCAACGTAATCTTTTATCTGCTTGTAAAGCTTTTTTGAATCGATAATAACTTTGGAAATATCTGCGGTGAACAGATCGCGGATAACGCTTGAAGTTGTATTCAAATCTTGATAAACAAGCGCAGGCGGTTGTTCTGTTTTGATTGCTTCCTCAATTTTTTCCCATGTTTTTTTAAGGAGAGTTAAATCTTCGAGCAGCGCTTCTTCGGTTTGATTTTTTGCCACAGTGCGGATAATTAGTCCGAAGTTTGGAGGAAGGATTCCGCGGGCGAGAGTTCTCAGTCTTCTTCTTTCCTTAAAATCAGTAATTCTTTTTGAGATACCGACTTTATTATCGAAAGGAAGCAGTACGCAAAATCTTCCGGGAATTGAGACCGATGAGGAGACGCGGACACCTTTATTGCTTACAGGTTCTTTCGTAATCTGAATTACAATTTCCTGTCCTTTTTTTAGTTTCGGAATCCCGTTTATTAAACGTGGGTCTTGTTGTGCCGACTGCTGTTGCGGTTGGTTTGCTTTTTCGTCAACTTCTTCATCCAAGTCAACATCCGAATCATCACCAACGAGAGATTGAAACTCTTTGGTGCGCATTCCGATATCGGAGAAGTGAAGAAAAGCGTCGTGCTTCATCCCGATATTGATGAAAGCGGCTCTTATGCCGGGGAGAACGCGGGCAACTTTTCCTTTATAAATATCGCCGACCATGCGGCGATTTTCGGGATAATCAACAAAGAAGTCGATTAAGCTCCCATCTTCCGTAATTGCAACCCTTGTTTGCGATGCGGAAGAATTGATAATAATTTCTTTTACCATAATTGTAAAAACCTTTGATTGCATCAACCGATTCTTTAAAAGAACGGTGAATACATTTTAAAAACTTGGTCCTAAATGAATGGATTTCATTTCCTAACGTTGAGGAGTTGTTCTCTAAAAAAGAGAAGAAGAAAAATCCTTCAAAAAGACTTTTGACTAAACGGAACACTACTGTTTCCTTTGAATTTTTATTGTTGAACTAACTGCACCAAATTGTTTTAAGACTTAAACTTAATTTCCAAAACATGAATGGATGATTGAGTGCATGGATGAATGATCTAATTTTTAACATTCTAATGGTTTTCATTCAATCATTCATCCATTCAATCATGCCCGGGTTTTAATAGGAACTTTATTAGCTGTTTAATCAGCTATCAGAATCTAAGCATTGTTAATTGGTGATTTCCTGTCCGGCTTCGTTTAGCAATTCTTTTCTACTTAAACTAAACTTACCGTTTTCAACCTTCAGCAATTTAACTCTAACTTTATCTCCTTCTTTGTAATAATCGGTTACTTTGTTTACCCGTTTATTATCAATCTGGGAGATGTGCAACAAACCTTCTTTGCCCGGCAATATTTCTACGAAAGCGCCGAAGTCCATAATTTTGGTGATAACGCCGTCATAAATTTCACCAACTTCAGGCGTAGCCGTCATTTGTTTAATATAGTCCTTACACTTTTTTGCGCCTTCGGCATTTGGAGAAGCAATGTTCACGATGCCGTCATCATTAATATTGATGTCAACGCCGAACAATCTTTGCATTCCCTGAATAGTTTTACCGCCTGGTCCGATGATCATTCCAATTTGGTCTGTTTCAACTTTAATTGAAATTAAATGAGGTGCATACCTGGAAAGTGATTCACGTGATTTGCCGAGGGCTTCATTCATAATTCCAAGAATGTGCATTCTTCCCTCTTTTGCCTGATTAAGAGCTTTCTCCAAAATTTCGAATGAGATACCCTCTATTTTGATATCCATTTGAAATCCGGTAATTCCATCTACTGTTCCGGCAACTTTAAAATCCATATCGCCGAGATGATCTTCATTGCCTAAAATATCCGTAAGAACAGCAAACTGATTTTCTTCTTTTACTAAACCCATTGCAATTCCTGCAACAGCTTTTTTCATCGGAACGCCACCGTCCATCATAGCAAGCGAACCGGCGCAAACCGTTGCCATTGATGAGGAACCGTTCGATTCGAGAATATCGGAAATAATTCTTATCGTGTAAGGAAATTCTCCTTCAGCGGGAGCCATCTTTTTTAAAGAACGTTCAGCAAGATTTCCGTGTCCGATTTCGCGTCTTCCAACTCCGGACATTCTACCAACTTCACCAACACTAAACGGCGGGAAATTATAATGGAGGAGAAAACGTTTTGTGCTTTCTTCACGTAATCCATCAATAATTTGTTCGTCGTTTTTTGTGCCGAGTGTTAGAGTTGTTAAACTTTGAGTTTCACCGCGTGTAAATAATGCCGATCCGTGTGTACGCGGAAGAACGCCGAGCTCAATAGTTATTGGGCGGACTTGCGTAGTGTTTCTGCCGTCCAAACGTAAGCCATCGGATAAAATACGTTTCCGCATCAGATCTTTTTCAAGATCGTGCAGAACCGATTTGATTTCTTTTTTCTGCTCAGGATATTTTTCTTCAAGTGAAGTGAGAACAGATTCGGTTAGTTCTTTATTTTTTGCGCTGCGTTCTTCTTTTGCAAGAACGGAAGCAACTACCACCGTCAATTTATCTTTTGCAAGTGCGATGACGTCGTCATAAAGTTCTTGTGGAATAACTTTTTTCTCAACTACTCTTTTTGCAATTGCGCATTCAGCCGCAAAGTCTTTTTGTAATTGAACAAGTTTTTTAATTTCGTTGTGAGCAAATTGAATTGCCTTCAACATCATTTCTTCGCCAACTTCTTTTCCTTCACCTTCAACCATCATAATGGAATCTTCAGTTCCGGCAACCACTAATTCCAGATCGCTTTCTTCAACTTGCTGATGCGTTGGATTAACAACCAGTTCGTCGTGAAATAAACCGACACGCACTTCTGCGATCGGTCCGTTAAAAGGAATGTTGGAAATTGATAACGCTGCCGAGGCTCCGCAAGCGGCTAAAACATCAGCATCATTTTCATTATCAAATGAATAAACAGAGGCAACCACTTGAGTTTCATTTAAAAATTCACTCGGAAAAAGAGGACGGATAGGTCTATCAATTAACCGTGAGGTTAAAATTTCTTTTTCGGTTGGTCTTCCTTCACGTTTAATAAATCCACCGGGAAATTTACCGGCGGCTGAAGTTTTTTCTCTGTATTCAACTTGAAGAGGAAAGAAATCTTGTTCTTCCTTTGCCTGCTCGGATGCAACAGCAGTTACAAGAACCATCGTTTCACCGTAGGTTACCATTACTGCACCGTTTGCTTGTTTAGCAAACCGACCTGTTTCAATTGTGAATAGCTTTCCGCCGATTTCTACACTTTTTGTAACTACCATAAAACGATCCTACTTTCTAATATTCAATTCTTTAATAATGGTTCTATATCTATCGATGTCTTTCTTAATGAGATAATCAAGCAAGCGTCTCCGTTTACCAACCATCATTAATAATCCTCTGCGTGAGTGGTGATCTTTTGCGTGTTTGTTAAAATGTTCGGTAAGATCATTGATCCTTTTTGTTAAGAGCGCGATCTGCACTTCTGAGGTACCGGAATCTTTTTCGTTTTTTCCGAATTTGGTCACGAGCTCCAATTTTTCTTCTTTTGTCATTTTTTTCTCCTATTTGTTTTTATACGATATAACTCCAGTTGCAGCTTGTTGACTTCAAGCCGTCCGGAATTAATTATTTTGTTAAAAGTAAATTTGTTTTTTGTTTATCAATTTCAATCTGTTTTATCAATTCTTCTTTAGAACCGAATTTTTTTTCATCGCGTATCCGCTCAATAAATTCAATGCGAATCTTTTTTCCATAAATCTCTTCATCAAAATTTAGGATGTGCACTTCGCTTAAAACGATTTTGGTATCCTTAAAAGTCGGGCGCAATCCGATGTTCATTACTCCGTTAAAAATTCTTTCTTCCAAAAAGACTTTTACGGCATAAACTCCGTTTTTAGGAATCAGTTTGTTCTCATTTTCAAGTTGAATGTTTGCCGTAGGGAAACCGAGTTCTCTTCCTCGTTTATCTCCTACAACAACTAAACCGGAAAATGAATAGTTCCTGCCGAGCATTTGCGCGGCGGTTTTTACTTCACCTTCTGAAAGAGCATGCCTAATTTTAGAACTGCTTACAACGGTTTCGTTTATGGTTACGGCTTCTGTTTTTTGAACTTCAAAATTATTTAGAGCGCCAAGGCTGCGGATTTTCTGCTCGTCACCGTCTCTTCCTTTACCAAAATGGTGGTCATAACCGATTACCATTTTCTTTATACCGATGCCATTGATAATATATTTCCTAAAAAATTCTTCCGATGTTAACTGCGAAAATTCTTTTGTAAAAGGAATGACCAGCAAGTTATCAATTCCCATTTTTCTCAAAATTTCAACTTTTTCATCAAAAGTCGTCAGCAATTTCAAGTCGGAATTTGGCTGAATGACCATTCTCGGATGTGGTTCAAAAGTAATAACAAAACTTCTGCATCCGTTGTTTTTCGATTTATTTATAAGAACGTTAAAAATCTCTTGATGCCCTAAATGAACTCCGTCAAAGGTTCCGATCGTAATAATCGTATTGTCATTTTTTTCTATAAAAATTAGGTCGTTGTAAACTCTCATGCATCTTCTTTAGCTTTCAGTATAGTGCAAATATACTTTATTTTGGGGTGAAAAGGAAATAAGCATTACGCCGCACTTCCCGCCAAATGAAGAGCTTTTTGACCATATTTTTCCGAAAATTCCTCAACTGTTAATGCATCCGACACGGAAAAATCACCTATCGCTGTGCGCCTTAAACTTGAAAGATAAGCGCCGCAGCCAAGTTTTTCTCCAAGATCATGCGCCAAAACTCTAATATATGTTCCTTTGGAACAAGTAATCTCAAAATCAATTTTCGGAAGATCAATTTTGGTGATCAAAAAGTTGTAAACCGTAATAGTCCTGGAACTTCGCACAACCGTTTTCCCTTTTCGCGCTAATTCATACAGTTTTTTACCGCCGTAATTTACAGCCGAGTACATCGGAGGAGTTTGTTCGATCTCTCCCTCAAAAGATTTCTTCACCTCGAATATTTCTGCTTCAGTAATTTGCTCGAACGGTTTGATATCCGTTACTTCCATTTCGGAATCCATTGACGCGGTAACACCGCCAAGCGTAATTGTTCCGGTGTAAATTTTCTGCAAATCTTGGAATGTAGAAATTTGTTTGGTTTTCTTTCCGGTGCAAATGATAAGCAGTCCGCTGGCTAAAGGATCAAGTGTGCCGGCGTGACCAATTTTTTTTACGCCGATGATTTGTCTCAGTTTGTGAACAACTTTAAAGGAAGACCAGTGTAACGGTTTATCAATTAAAAGAGTTTCCCCGGTAACAAAATCTGTATTGACGAAATCACTCGTCTGCTGGTTTATCATCTTCGTGGATTTTCTTAAGTAACGTATCAATATGTTCTACATAGTCGGCGGAGTCATCAAGGAAAAATCTCAATTCCGGAACATAGCGGGTGGTCATCCGGGCGGCAAGTTCGGTTCTAAAAATTCCGTGCAGCTCCTTCACTTTGGTCAACGTGCTATCACGTTTGTCATTCGGAAAAACGGAGAGATAAATTTTCGCGTTCCGTAAATCGGGCGAAACATCAACCTTTGTAACCGTTACCAAACCAATGGAGGAATCTTGAATTTTATGAAGAAAGATGAGACTAATCTCTTCTTTGATCAGTTTTGATATTTTTTCTAATCTAAATGACATATAAACTCAACCTAAAAACCGATTGCGGTTTAGACAAATTTCTTCTTCGTTTCAATCATTTTGTAGGCTTCAATAATGTCGCCTGCCTTCAGATCATTATAATTTGCAAGACTGATACCGCACTCGAAGCCGGCATCAACATCACGAACGTCATCTTTAAAGCGTTTCAACGTAAGAATATCACCTTCAAAAATTACAATTCCGTCTCTAATAAGTCTGATCTTATTATTTCTCTGGATTTTACCTTCCTGCACACGGCATCCGGCAACAGTTCCAATTTTTGAAATTTTAAATACTTCGCGAATTTCCACCGTAGCAGTAACTTCTTCAGAAATTACCGGCGCGAGCAGACCTTCGAGAGCGAGTTTAACTTCGTTGATGGCATCGTAAATAATGCTGTACAAACGGATATCAACTTTTTGATTTTCCGCTAACTTCCGCGCGTTCAAATTCGGACGAACGTGGAAACCAATAATAATAGCGTTTGAAGCAGCCGCAAGAAGAACGTCTCCTTCGGAAATTGCTCCAACTCCGCGGTGAATAACTTTTACAAGAACTTCTTCACGAGAAAGTTTCATCAACGAATCAGCCAAAGCTTCAACCGAACCGTCAACGTCTCCTTTAACAATTATCGGAAGTTCTTTAACGCCGCCGATGCTTATTTGTCTGGAGATTTCATCAAGCGTTAAATGATGAACTTGTTTTTGATCTTGTTCACGTTTTAACTGCTGGCGTTTGATCGATATTTCTCTTGCAGCGCGTTCACTTTCAACCGCGATAAAAAGATCACCGGCTTGAGGCGCGCCTTCCATTCCAATTACAAGAACTGGAGTTGAAGGAGTAGCTTCTTGAACTTTTCTATTTCTTTCATCAAACATTGCCCTTACACGACCGTGATAAATTCCGGCAACAAACGGATCGCCGATCTTTAGCGTTCCTTTTTGAACTAAGACGGTTGCGGTAATTCCGCGTCCTTTATCAAGTTCTGATTCGATGATTACACCGCGCGCCGCACGAACCGGATTAGCTTTCAGATCAAGCATTTCGGATTCGAGCAGAATTTTTTCCAGCAGCACGTCAACATTCTTTCCGGTTTTTGCGGAAAGCTCAACGCACTGATATTTTCCGCCCCAATCTTCAACTAAAATTTTTCTATCGGCTAATTGTTGCTTTATCTTCTCAGGATTTGCACCCGGTTTATCAATTTTATTGATCGCAATAATCATTGAAACATTTGCGGCTTGCGCGTGATTAATCGCTTCAATCGTTTGGGGCATCACCGCATCATCGGCGGAAACTACAAGTACAACAATATCCGTTATCTGAGCGCCGCGGGCACGCATTGCTGTAAAAGCTTCGTGTCCCGGTGTATCGAGGAATGAAATTGTTTTACCGGAACCGACATCAACTTTGTACGCGCCGATATGCTGCGTAATTCCACCGGATTCACCGGCAACAACGTTCGCGCTTCTGATATAATCGAGCAAAGATGTTTTACCGTGATCTACGTGTCCCATGATTGTAACTACCGGAGGACGGAAAAGTAAAGTTTCTTCTTTGTCGGGAGTATCTTCTAAAATTTCGGAAGTAAATTCTTTAGCAATTTCAACTTCAAAACCGAATTCATCAGCTACAAGCGTAATGTTGTCAATTTCCAAACGCTGATTAATGGAAACCATCAATCCGAGAGAAATACATTTAGAGATAACATCTCCAACCGGAACTCCCATTAAATTAGCAAGTTCGCTCACGGCGATAAACTCAGTAACTTTGATCTTATTTTTATCAAGTTCGATAGATTCTTGCTTTTTAATTTCTAATTCTTCGCGTTCCCTTTTCTTTTTCTTTCTACTTAACGCTCTACCGGAGATATTAGCATCGTCCATGCTTAACAACGTTTTGCGGATAGTATCTTTCACTTCCTTATCATCGATCTCGAACTTTTTAACTTTTTTAACTTTCTTTGCAACGATGTTTTCTTCGGGAGCAGCTTCCCCTTTTTTCTTTGGTTTCGGTTTCTTTTTCTTTTTCTTAATTGTGGTTTGCTCGGCTTCTTTTTTCTGAGCTTCGTCTTGTGCTGGCGTAATTTCACGCCCGGTTTTCAAATCCATTTTACCGAGAACTGTTAACCCTCTTCTCTTCGCCGGCTCTTCTGCCGGCGCTTGAGGTTGTGGAGCAACAGGGGCAACAACAACCGGAGCTTTTTCCACCACTGGAATTTTTACCGCTTCCTCATGAACCGTAGGTTCAACAACAACTTCTTCAGGGTGTTCTTTTGTTTTCGGTTTTTCAGTAACCTCAATCTCAACAGGTTTTTCTTCTACAACAGGTTGCGGTACTTTTTCCGGTTCCGGTTGATGAATCTCTTCGGGATGTTTCGGAGCCGGTTCTTCATCGATCTTTACTTCTTTTTCTTTATGAGATTTATCACTCATCTTTTTAGAAAATTCAGCAAGTTTTTTATGATGCTTCTCGGCTTTTTCCAAATCTTTCTTAAAGTGATTTTGGATATCCGCCATCATCTCGTCGGTAACGAGCGTCATGTGCGTTTTTACCGCATATCCCTTTTTCTTTAAGAATTCAACAATAGAATCAGCAGCGAGATTGTATTCCGCGGCTAACTTGTAGATCCGAATTTTTTTACTTTTATCATCTTCCATGGAACGAATAACCTGTCTTTATCTACTCTTCTTCAAATTGTGATTTAATGATCTCGATAATCTCTTTAGCTTTTTCTTCGCTGATCTCAGGAATATCTTTCAACTTTTCTTCACCTGCTTGAAGTACTTCAACGGCTGTATCGAAGCGGTTGTTGATCAATATTTGATAAACTTCCTCGCTCAATTCTTCACGAAGATCGATCAATTCAATATCATCTTCATATTCTTCAAGCGGTTTTTCTTCGCGGATAAGATCGATCTGGTAACCGGTTAACTTCATCGCAAGACGGATGTTCACACCGTTCCTTCCAACGATCAATGAAGCTTGATCGCTATCTGCATAAACGGTTACCCTGTTTTCGTGCTGATTGATCTCAACTTTTTTAAGTTTGCCCGGAGCCAATGCGCGGGTAATCTGTGTTTCCGGATCTTCGGAGTAATTTATCACGTCAATGTTTTCATTGTGCAATTCTCTTACGATAGCATGAATACGTACGCCTTTCATTCCAACACAAGCGCCGACCGCGTCAATTCGTTTGTCTTGTGATTCTACAAAAACTTTTGCGCGTTCGCCGGGTTCGCGGGCAATCCCTTTTATATCGATGATACCGTCATAGATTTCAGGAATTTCAATTTCAAATAATCTGCGGAGGAATAAATTATCCGCGCGTGAAATAATTATCTGCGGTCCGCTGGTAGTTTTTTTAACTTCTTTTACAATTGCGCGAACGGTTTCACCTTTGCGGTAACGTTCAAAAGGAATTTGCTCGTTACGCGGCATTAATAATTCGTTTTTGTTATGATTAACTAAAATGTCTGTTTTTCTAAGCTGATAAATATCGCCGATAACAATTTCGCCAAGAAGTTCTTTGTACTCGTTATAAACGATATCTTTTTCTAACTCACGGATGCGTTGGTTAAGACTTTGTTTTGCAAAATTAATTAATCTTCTTCCAAAGGATTCAAGTTTAAGCCGCTCAACGTAATCTTCACCGATATCCAATTCGTCTTCGTTTCCGCGTTGTTTTACTTCGTCCAAGCTAATCTGATGCACCGGGTCTTCGACCGCTTCAACAACTTCACGTATTAAATAAATTTCGATATCGCCTCTATCCATATTGGTAACGATATCGTAATTAACTTCTTCACCATATTTCTTTTTTACTAAAAGTCCGAAAATTTCAGAAATGATACCGATAAGAATATCTTTATCAATTCCTTTTTCCCTTACCATTTGCGCGAACGATTCAACTATCACTGCATTCATTTTATGCTGTCTCCGTCATGAAAAACTAATAATTACTTTTGCTTTTTTAATTGTATTAAATGGAACAATCACTTCTTCTTTTTGGATGAGGAAAAGGAGGTTTTCGCCGTCAATACTAAGAAGTTTGCCCGTAACTTTTTTACTTGTATCCCCTTCGTCTGTAAGCTGTAGATCAAAATTCCGGTTTATGTGTTTAGTAAATTGCTGAAGAAATTTTAGCGGTCTATCTGCGCCGGGAGAAGAGACTTCAAGGCGGTAGGATGATTCGATAAGATTTTCGGCTTCGATCCGTTCGTTTATTTCTCTGCTGATTTTAGCACAGTCTTCTACCGAAACGCTTTTTTCGCCGTCAAGATAAATTTCAATTACCGTAGAATTGCTAAACCCTCGGAAAAGAAAATCGATTAATAACAGCCCGTTTTGGTCTATTATTTCTTTGGTTATGTTTACTATTTTTTTTTCTAATAACTGCATACAAACAAAAATCGCCCGTTACGGGCGAAAAATTACTTGCCAAAGTTACCATTTATTTTATGAATTAGCAAGGAATTAAAATTTTATTGCCTAAAGCTGAAAGTCCCTTAACTCGTCAAAATTCCTTTACTTCAAGTATTTTAGCGACTAACTCAACCCGGTTCTTAACTTTATATTTTTTGAAGAGTTCCGTCAATATTTTTTCTACATATTTGGCTGAGATCTTCAATTCGACAGCGATATCTTTATTTGAGGTTCCCTTTTTTACTCTCTCGATCACCTGGCAAGCAAGATCAGAGCTGTGATATTCTTCTTCTAAAAGGAGCGAGGTAAGATATTTTCTTGTTTGATGCTGCTTTAATCCGGCAACCTCATCCAACTTTTCAAGGATATCTTCAGGTTTTTCTTTTGATTTGAACAGATAGGCATCAACAAATGGATTTAATGCTTCAAGAAGAAATTTTTCCTCTTGACTGGTAAGCACAATTATTTTTACGCATGAATCGCTTCTGCGAATTTCTTTTATAGCTTCGCCGCCGGTAAGAACAGGCATCTTCAAGTCGGCTATTATGATATCCGGCGAGAGTTGTTTCCAAAGTCTCAGCAGATCGAGTCCGTTTGCCGCTTCACCAATCACCTCATAAACATCGGCGCGCTCTCTTTCGATATCTCGTTTTAGATAAAAGCGGTGAAGCTGCTCATCTTCAGCTATGAGAATTTTTTTCTTCATCTTCTAGTTCTCGCTGCAATAGCAAAGTATTTAATTGATTTTTTAAATCATGAATTTCATCACGCCGCTTGCGGTCGCGGATGATGAAATAAAACAGAAGCATTATCAACACCGAAATGATCATAACGGCAAGCACGATAAAAGTTAAATCGGGGACAGGATTTACCTGGGCTTGTAATAACATAACATGGATCCTAAAAAACTAAAAATTTACCGCCACTATTATAACAATTGCACTCTGTTAATAAAAGTTATTTAAGCGCTTCAGCTAACATTTTTCTTTGTTTGTAGTATAACACCATTGCGTAAGTAAAAAAGAAATTCATACAAATAATAGACCAAGACCCAATACTAAATGGAAGTTTGACAAGGAAGGAATTAAAAAGAAAAGACATTAACGCCATGAGGCTGGAATAGATAAAAATTCCGGTTGCAATGTAAAAACGGTCATCTTTATAAAACGGCACGAAATTTTTCACTGTAAGTTCAATTATTATCCATGAAGAAAGTAAAAACAAAAAAAAGTCCTGAGTACTTAAACTTATATATGAATATTTTGCAAATGGAGTAATAATGAAATTATCTGCAAGAACAAATACCGCAACTATTCCCCCCATTATTAACCAAAACTGTTTAAACCTTGGTCCATATTGGAAAAGGATAAAGAAAAAAAAGAAATATTCTGCAGAGAAATAAATGTGTGACATCCAAAGAACCGACACTTTTAAGTATGCTGATGTGTCGACATAAAACTCCATAACTGTCGAAAAAGCGATAAAATAAATAAAGATTATTTTCTCTTTCTCTATCTCAATTTTGTTTATAAGGAAAGGGAAAAGTGAGAAAAACATTAACAACTGAGAAACTAAGCTTAAAAGTAATTTAAAATAAGGCATTCTTTTTTTACATATAATCAAAAACGAACACAAAACAATTTAAAATTCAAGATTGCATCTCACTTTCAAAACCAGGGAATTGGAGTGCATTCAGAATTTTTACTAATTAATATGGGGATTTACTCCCCCAATAATAACCATTGCGCTCTGTTAATAAAAGTTATTTAAGCACTTCGGCTAACATTTTTCTTTGTCTGTAATACAGCACCATCGAGTAAGTAAAAAATAAATTTAAGCATATGGCTGACAAACTAACTACATAAAAAGGGAAAAGGACATTAAAAGCATTGTAAAATAAATACATTAATGAAGTTAAACCTGAATAGATAAAAACACCGGCAGCTATATAAAACCGTTCATCTTTATAAAAAGGAATAAAATTTCTTGTTGTAATCTCTATAAGAATGCTTGCAGAAAATAAAAAGAAAAAGGAACTCTGAATACTCAAAGCCAGAGCTGAATACATGGATAAGTCAGTTAAGAAAAAGTAATCTACCACAATGTAGACTCCGATAATCACCCCGGTTAATATCCAATATTTCCGGTACCGTATCACCCATTGGAGAAGAATCAAAAAGAAAAAAAGGAACTCTATCGGAAAATAGATATGCGCAAGCCAAATGTTCTTTATGCAGTAGTATAATGTTGTAGTTGCTGTAACATCGGAAAGTGACGCAAGAGCAATATAGATAACAAGAACTCTTTTCTCCTTCCCAACTTCAGTTTTGCTAAAAAGAAATAAGAAGAGTGAAAAAAAAAGTAGACTTTGCGAAAATGAACCTAAATAAGCCATTGTTTCGTTAACTCAACCACAGTAAGGTGGACAAGGAGAACTAAACTCTAAAATAAATTCTCCGTTTTTTAGATCAACTACATTGCTTCTAATTTCAACAATTGTAATTTGATCTTTGCCGAGAGTAATTAACTCATTAACTTTTGCAGCAGTATAAACATGAAAAACAAGGTCCGGGGATGGCGTCATGGTGTTCAAGGAAAGAATTATTCTTCCGGAACCCGCAACATAAAGTTCGGCATTTTCTTCGGCAAACATTATCACCCGTCCCGCCTTTTGGCAGTAACCAAGCAAATCATTTGTATTTAACTGATAAGAAGTGACAACTTTACCGAAAAGATTTTCTCCTTCTGTTGCGGAAATTATTTTTCCGTACTCATTTGTGTTTTGCGCCATTTCAAACTCCAAATTTGTGTAAACGCAAAATAGTAAAGAATTTGGGATAAAAATAAACTTTTTAGAGTTTTCCCCTCATATTTTTCGGTAAAGTAGTAGGGAAATCCCTACTGGTAGTAGGGATTTCCCTACTCATTATTAGGGGTTTCCCTACTCATTATTAGGGGTTTCCCTACTGTTTTTTACCCTTTATATTTCGTTTATTTGTGCGGACAAAAAAACAAATAAATGTCCACTTGCTTGAGAGTGGGCGTGGGAGAAGAAAAAATGCAAGTCTGTAGATGGGTTCAAAATAACCGGTTTAATTTAATCTTAAATTAAACCGGTTTTTTTTTGTAAGATTTTCAAGCAATATTTTTAACTAAATAAACTTTATCACGCGGTCTAACCAAAGCCTCGCAATTAAAGGTAATTTTATCCCCTTTAAGTGCTTCGTTTACTTCAACTTCTTCATTTAAAATTTTTGCTACGGTAGATTCGATCACTCCCGTAGTTTCCCCGATAAACAAAACCGTATCCCCGATTTTCAAACTCCCCGTTTCAATTGCAACATGCACAATTTGGGGAGTTTTGTAATAATTTAAAACTTTCCCTACATATTCTTTCCGTGTGGTTGCAACACTTCCATGCGCGTTGATAATATCCTTACCGTCAGGTTTATCAAAATAAAACCCGGTAGAAAATCCCCGGTTATAAACGGAAGTTAGTTCAGCTAAGAATTTTTGTTTTACTTCCCCGGTTAGTTTCTTTTCAAAATAAAGATCGATCGCCTGACGATAAACGGAAACTACTTTGGCAACATATTCAGGACTTCTTTTCCGTCCTTCTATTTTAAAAGAATTTATCCCCGACTCGATAAGCTCGTCAATAAATTCAATCGTACAAAGGTCTTTTGCAGACATTACATAATCTTCACCAAGAAGAAGTGAAGTATCTTTTGTGCCGTCATAGATTTTGTATTCGCGTCTGCACGGCTGAACGCATTCGCCGCGGTTCGCGCTTTGACCGAATATCTCGTGACTCATAAAACATCTTCCGCTAACGGCAACGCACATTGCCCCATGCACAAACGCTTCAATTTCAAGATCGGTATTTGCTCTAATCTTTTTTATTTCTGCGAGGGAACATTCGCGCGCAAGCACAATCCTTTTGGCGCCAAGCCGTTCAAAAGTTTTTGCAGATGAAGAATTGGAAATAGAAGCTTGCGTAGAAATCGCAAAGGGCATTTCATATTGATTACATTTTTCAATTATTCCAAAGTCCCAGCAGATGACCATATCAACACCGGCATTTTTAACAGCGGGAATAATCTCATCCAGCGCTTCAAGTTCTTCTTCAAAAAGAATAGTGTTTAGCGTTAGGTAAGTTTTTACGTTGTGTTCTTTACAGAACGAAACAATTTCATTCAGTTCATCAAGAATAAAGTTTTTTGCCTTCGCCCGCATGTTTAATTTATCAACACCAAAGTAAACAGCATTAGCGCCGTTGTTTACAGCGGTTCTCAACATCGTCCAATCTCCCGCGGGAGCCATAAGTTCAGGTTTAGTGATCATTCGTTACTTAATTCTTCTTATAAAAATTACAATGGTAAAAAGTCATTGGTCAGTTGTCATTAGTCATTTCAAATTAAAGTTTTGCCCAATGACCACTGACTAATGACCATTGACTAATACTATTCTCAGATCATTTCGCTGAGTAATTCTTGTCTCGGCTGAGCAATAACAACTTTGTTCACAAGCAGTCCTCTTTCAGAAACTACTTTTGCGCCTGCATCAACAGCGGCAGTAACGGCAGCAACTTCACCCGTGCATGTAAAAAATGCTTTACCGCCAAGCGCCATAGCAAGTCGAACTTCAATCAATTTTACATTTGCTGATTTTACCGCTGCATCAGCAGCTTCAATTAGAGAAGCAACGGAAAACGATTCCACAATTCCAAGCGCTTCTAAGAGCTGCACGTTCGTGTGTCCCGAAATTGCCGGGAAAATATCCCGATGTACATTCGGAATAACAAAATGATCTATCACTCCGAATCCGACAGTGTCTACAGCCGCTTCAACAGCGGCTGAAACAGCGGCTACTTCTCCCCCTATCAACGTCATGTATTTTCCCGAACAGATCGTACGGGATAATATTAGTTCTACTTGAGAAGTTTTAAGCATAATATCGGCGGCTTGCATTCCGGCGGCGATACTGCTCATTTCAATTAATCCGAGTGAATTCATTTGCATCATAGTTTTTAGTCTTCTCAGCCATCGGCTGATCCGCTTTGGGCGGAGGTTATTAGTTATCAGTTTTAAATTAGTTTATACTTGAAAAGTCGCTCTTACTTTTTCATAATCTTAATCCAATTTAGCGATCAAAAACGAGTAAGATTACGAATACGATTATGATTAAGAATCACTTCTTCAAGAACTGCGTAAAGTATTATTTATTTGTTTTGTTATTTGCTTTTTGTCTTTTGATATTATTAAACTCAGCTACTTATTTTAATAAACTCATCACCAACGTGTGTTACCATACCTGTAATTGATGCGTGAAGATGTGCGCCAAGTTTTCCTTCCGGCACTCTCGCAATCAATTGATCTTTACTTACTCTATCACCGGTTGAAACAACCGGTTCAGCTTTTTCTCCCACATGCTGCTTTAACAAAATTTTTACTTGTTCAGTTTCAAGTTTGTTAGGATTGAATGGAGTATGCACATCGTATTCTTTTAGTTGAAGTTTCTGCATCAACTGTTTTAGCGGAACATGTCTTCCATCTTTCATCGGGTGAACTTTTACCGGTTTTGTCTGAGTAAATTTTGTTCCTTGCAGTCTCATTTCTTTTTTAGAATTATCGCAAGCTTCTTTTGGGAACAAATCTTCGGGGCAAGAATAAAGCGTGCACAATCCGCACGCACAGCAAAGTTCCGCCATCAGATTCCAAACCTCCGCGCCGGTTTTTGTAAACTGAAGCGATCTCATCACTTTATGCGGTTGAACATCATAACCAAGTAAATAGCGGGGACAAAACTCCGTGCAGTAGCTGCATTGGTCGCAAGCCGATTTTCCGATGCGTGCAAAATTTTCTTCCGGTTGATTTTTCCTTTTAATTAGATAATGATTCTTTGGAAGAATAATTAATCCGGCTGTGGTTTTAGTTACTACTTCATCAAGATCAAAGGTTAACTTTCCCATCATTACTCCGCCAACATAGAGGGCGAAATCGTTCGTCGTTGTTCCTCCGGCATGTTTTATCAATTCACGGAACGTAGTTCCGATAGGTGCAAAAAATGTAGATGGATGTTTAACGGCTCCGGCAATACATACAAATTTTTCTGTAACGGGAATTCCTTCATTCGCTTTTGAAATGTTGTAGAGTGATTCAACATTATTCACAACACAGCCAACATTTAGCGGAAGTCCTGCAGGTGGAATCAATCTTTTTGTAGCTGCATAAACCAATTCATATTCATCACCGGCAGGATAAAAATCGCCAAGCTGGGTCATCTCGATCGAACTATCTTTAATTTCATTTTGAATTAACTCGATTGCCGACGCATTTTTTTCTTTTATTCCGAAGTAACCTTTTTTTGCAGAGGTACTTTCGATTAAAAGTTTCATTCCACGAATTATCTCCGGTGAAAAGTGAAGCATCAACTCATAATCTTTATGAATAAGCGGTTCGCACTCTGCGCCGTTAGCCAAAACAAATTCAACCTTTGAGTTTGCTTTAATATGGGTGGGAAATCCCGCACCGCCGGCGCCAACTACTCCAGCCAATTTAATTTTTTCTGAAATCATAAACCAAAATTTTTTGTTATTGTATAACAAATCTAATAAATGTGGTAATAAAGTTACCATGAATAAGGTATGGATGAATAAATTCAACAAAAAACAAGGGATACTTGCCGTTTTTTCTAAATTATTAATATAAATATTGACTTTATACTAACAATATATTATAATGTGCCGTGGATTTCCTAAATTTATTAGGTAATCATCGTGATACGACTTAATAAGTAAGTAATCAAATAAAACAATAATAGGAGTAACTATGAAAAAAATAGAGGCAATCATCAGACCTCATAAATTAGATGAGGTTCACAGCGCTCTACAAGAAGCCGGGTTTAACGGACTTACCGTAAGTGAAGTTCGCGGATACGGCAGACAAAAAGGTCATAAGGAAATCTATCGCGGATCGGAGTACAATATTGAATTTGTACCGAAATTGAAGTTGGAATTGGTTTGCGATGACGATAAATTAGAATCAGCCATCTCAATTGTAATCAACACTGCCAAAACCGGACAAGTTGGTGATGGAAAAATCTTCGTTCTCAACGTTGAGGAGACGATCAGAATTCGAACTGAAGAATCAGGCACAACTGCTTTATAATTTTTACTAACAATAATTGGAGAATACAAAATGAAAAAAAACATATTAATACTCGCTATCGTTCTTTTATCAAGTTTCAGTTCATTCGCGCAACTTAAATTCGGAACTGACATTTACAGCAGATACATCTGGAGAGGTGTGGATTTTGGTGATTCTCCGTCATTCCAACCGACTCTCTATTACACAACCGGAGGTTTTACGATTGGCGCTTGGGGTGCATATAGCTTCCCGGGAAACCCCGTCAATTATGCCGAGAATGATCTATATGCTTCTTACGCTATTTCAACTGAAAAAGCCGGAACTTTCAATCTGCTGTTTACAGACTACTACTTCCCGTCAGCAGGTATAAAATTCTCTGATTTTGAAAAAAACGGTGGTGCGCATACAATGGAAGCGGGGATTAGTTATTCCGGTCCTGAGAAGTTTCCCGTTTCTTTAGCAGTATATGCAAATGTCCACAATGATGTTGACAATTCATCTTACATCCAAATTGGATATCCATTTACTGTAGACGATGCAACGCTAACATTATCGGCTGGCTTTACCCCGGCGAAGAGTGTTTATTACGGAACAACTAAAGGGGCATTAATTAATCTTGGAGTTTCTGCAACTAAATCGATCTCTCTTTCAGATAAGTTCGCTGTTCCCGTTACCGTTTCTTACATAAGCAATCCGAACTTAGATAGAACCTATTTAACGTTCGGTGCTAGTTTCGTTTTTTAATTTAATAAAGTCTTAAGCGGAATCGGCAAATGGTTAAGAAATCATTTGCTCCAACTAAGGCACAGAGAGATAATAACCATGCCGTTGTTTCTCTAAAAGCATTAGTTGCGGGATTCCTTTAAATAAAAATAAGGAGAAATAATTATGATGAAGATAAAAAATAGCTTATTAGCTGTAGTAATGTTCTTTGTTCTACTAACATCGCTTGCGCCCGTTAATTTATACGCGCAAGCTGATCCAACCGGAGCAAAAACAGGAACAATTAAAGATGTACCGGCAGTTAAGCCGGGTGAACCGACTCTTACCGAAATCGGCGAAGCGGTCGGGCATAATAAAATCGCTACAAACATTGTTTGGACGCTTATCACCGCATTTCTTGTAATGTTTATGCAAGCCGGATTTGCAATGGTAGAAACGGGATTTACCCAGGCAAAAAACGTTGCGCATACCATGGGAATGAACTTCCTTGTTTACGCGATCGGATTAATTGGTTTCTGGATTTCCGGATTTGCCATAATGTTTGGAGGTGTTGGCGCTGTTGCCGCTCTTGGCGGAACTCCCGGTCTAACCAGCGAAGTTGCCATTACTTTATTCGGTAAATCATTCGGATTATTCGGAACTTCAGGATTCTTCTTAAACCATGTTTACGATGTTGGTGTTTTCACATTATTCTTATTCCAAATGGTATTTATGGACACCACTGCTACGATCCCAACCGGTGCAATGGCGGAACGCTGGAAATTTAGCGCTTTTATTCCTTACGCTTTTTTCATTTCCATGTTCGTTTACCCGGTTTATGGTAATTGGGTTTGGGGTGGCGGCTGGTTAGCAACACTTGGTGTAAACTTTGGATTAGGACACGGACACGTTGATTTCGCCGGTTCTTCTGTTGTTCATATGGTGGGTGGAATTGCAGCGTTAGCCGGTGCAATTGTAATCGGTCCACGTATTGGAAAATATGGCAAAGACGGTTCTGTAAACGCTATCCCCGGACATAATATTCCAATGGCGATTATCGGTACATTTATTTTAGCTTTTGGCTGGTTTGGATTTAATCCAGGTTCAACATTATCGGGCAATGATCTACGCATCAGTGTTGTAGCTGTGAATACATTAATTGCCTCAGGCGCCGGGGCGTTATTCGCAACATTTTATATGATGTGGAAATTTGGCAAACCCGATCCAAGTATGATGGCGAACGGATTGTTAGCCGGATTAGTAGCTATTACTGCGCCGTGCGCGTTTGTTCCTTCATGGGCAGCTTTTTTAATAGGTGCAGTTGCCGGAATTTTGGTTATCCTTGCCGTATTTTTTATCGACCAGAAACTTAAAATTGATGATCCGGTGGGCGCGATTGCTGTTCACGGAATAAACGGTTTTTGGGGAATTATTGCCCTCGGACTTTTTGCCGACGGAACTTACGGCGACGGCTGGAATGGCGTTCCCGGAACAGTAAAAGGATTATTTTATGGCGATGGCAGTCAGTTGATTGCACAACTAATTGGTTCTGCCGCTGCTTTCATCTTCGTCTTCGGCGCTATGTATGGATTTTTCAAACTCCAACACAAAATCTTTGGAATTCGTGTTGAAGCTAAAGATGAAATCGATGGTTTGGATATGCCCGAAATGGGAATTGTCGGTTATGTTGATGATTCAGCATTTGGGAAAGATAGATAAGCAGATTTTGGTGTTCGTGTTATGTAGTTACAAAAAGCCCGGTAGAGATGCCGGGTTTTTTGTAATGCGTAACTTGAAAGATTGGATTTCTTACACAAAAAAATATCCGTTAAATTCTCTTCTGAAAAGAATTATTTTGTATCGTTCTGAAATGTTTTGTCAAGAAACAAATTCCATACGCAATTATTTTCCCCTTTAAAAAGTCCGTTTCAGATTTCGCTAACTCGTTGTTCTATAAAGGAAATCGCCGAATGACCGGAGACTGAGATTAAATCTCCATTTCGCGATAAAGTTTCATTTTCGCCTTAAATCTCATTATAGGACATCAAAAACTCTTCTCTTTCGTTAAATCACTCTAAAAATCTCCAAAAACTAATTTTTCACCTTTGGCACGAAACTCCATCTCATTATTCCATGAAAGAAAACCAAACATATAGGAAAACGATGAAAAAGATAGCTCTCTTTACGTTGATTTGTCTGATTGCTTTAACACCAAACGTTGTTTCGCAATCAAGTAATACTTGCAATTTGAATGGATTTATAACCTTTACCCAAGGCGGCTGGGGAAGCCCTTCCAACAGCACACCAGGCGGAATAAGAGATCAATATTTCAATCAAGTTTTTCCCGCTGGATTAATTATCGGTTCGGGAACAAAAACCATAACGCTAACTTCTGCAGAAGCAGTAAAAGATTTTTTACCGCAAGGAAGCACTCCTTCGGCATTAACACAAAGTTATATTAATCCAACCAGCAGTCATATTTCGGTTTTTGCCGGACAAGCTGCCGCATTAACAATGAATGTTTTTTTCGATTTAAACGGAGCAATCGGTTCTAACTCAACTAACTTAAGTGATCTTGTAATTGTTTCCGGTACTTTTTCAGGCAAAACCGTCAGCCAGCTTTTAACTTTAGTAAATAACGCACTTGGCGGAATGAATACCGGATTTTCACTTAGCGATTTGAATGACGCCGCAACGGCAATTAACGAAAATTTTGATAACGGAACTGAGGATGAAGATTATCTAACTTGTCCTAACGAAATTCAAAAAGCTTCACTCGGCGATAAAGTTTGGTACGATACAAACAAAAACGGAATTCAAGACACAAATGAAAATGGCGTTCAAAGTGTAGTTGTTTCTTTATACGATTGTTCCGGTAGTTTAATAAAATCTACAACTACAGATGGCAATGGCGAATACTTTTTTGCTGAACTTCTCCCCGGTGATTATAAAGTAAAATTTAATTTACCTGCAACTTATAGTTTCTCAACAGCCAACCAAGGAACAAACGATAATGAAGATTCCGACGCTGATATTACAACCGGATATTCTTCATGTGTTACTCTTGCCGATGGCGAGAACAATCTCTCGGTTGATGCCGGAATCTTTGTTGAGGAAGTTACACAGCAATCAGATTTAAGTTTAACAAAAACAGCAGACAAAGTTTCTGCAAAGAACGGCGACGTTGTAACCTTCACTGTTACCGTTAGTAATAGCGGTCCAAATGATGCAACGAACGTTTCCGCAAAAGATTTTTTAGCTAACGGCTTCGATTTTTCTTCGGCAGTTCCTTCACAAGGAAATTATAACCAAACTTCAGGTCTTTGGACAATCGGCACAATTGCAAGCGGAAGCAACGTAACGTTAACCATTGCATGTGTCGTAAATATTCCAAGTTCTTCTGCATCACCGATCGATTTAGGACCTGCAAAAGGATACAATGTTTTTATTTTGAAAGATATTAATCAGCCTTCTTCTGACACCGAAGGAAAGATGGCAATTGGACGTGATGCATTTTTAGCAAACTACAGTGTTGGAGACAAACTTCCTTCATCAAGCGGAACGGTTGACGCTTTGATAGTAGGAAGAAACTTAACTTTTGTAAGCGGCGCCGTTGAAGGCGGAAATGTTGTTTACGGAAATTCTACAAACCTTCCTATTTATCCTGTTAGTTATGTTGATGGAACATTAAGACAAGATTCCCCAATTGATTTTGCCGCAGCAGCAGTTTATTTACAAAATTTATCTGCAGAACTTTCTGCCCATCCGGTTAACGGAACAACAACTTTGGAATGGGGTGGAGTTTTTATGAACGGAACCGATCCTTTCTTAAATACTTTCAGTGTTAACGGTTCAGACCTTTCCACAGCTAACAATGTTGAGATCGATGTTCCAAACGGTTCTGTAGTTTTAGTAAACGTAAATGGAAATAATGTTTCCTGGGGCGGTGGATTTGTCGTTAGAGGAACCGCGATCAATAACGTACTCTATAATTTTTATGAAGCTGCTTCACTTAAAATTGAAGGTATCGATGTTACCGGATCGATATTAGCGCCGTTCGCTCACGTAAATTTTGTAACGGGAGTTCAAAACGGACAAATGATCTGTAAATCTCTTGAAGGAAGAGGACAGTTCAATAATGTTCAGTTCATCGGAAATATTCCTACAACTTCAACCATTCCGAATGTTGCAGAAGTAATGTTCGCAGATCAAAATGATCCGGACTCTGCGCCGGGCAACGGTGTAGTTACTGAAGATGATTACGCTTCCCTATTTGTTACCGTTGAACCTAATGATGATGCGACTCCGACACAAGGATTGAATCTCTTATCATCATTGAATAACACAAGCGCAGTACTTTCATTTACCTCCGATAGGAACAATAATCTTATTACCGGAACATCAGATGGAAAAATTTACCGCAGTACTTCATCGGTTTCAGAAATTATTAACGCTGAAATGAAAGTTAAGACCGTTTGGTCGGTAAATAGTAATAATGCGGTGATCCTCGCCGGAACAGAAAAAGGTCTTTACGCTTCCAAAGATAACGGAACAACCTGGCAGACGATTGGTTTGGAAAAGAAAGATGTTCGTTCCGTAACTGTTGACGCTAACGGAACCATCTACGCAGCAACTTGGGGCGAAGGATTATTCGTCTCTAAAAATGAAGGAACTTCATGGGAAGCTGCAAACTCAGGATTAGAAAACTTAAAAATTCAGAATATACTTTTGAAGAACAATCAGCTTATCGCAGCAACCTACGGCGGCGGAATCTACCGCTCGGTTGATGCCGGAAATAGCTGGACGAAATCAACCATCGATTGCAACTTTGTTTGGTCATTAACTTCATCGCTGAACGGAAACCTCTACGCTGCAACCTACGGTAGCGGTGTTTATAAATCAGAAGATAACGGAATGAACTGGACAAAACTTGGGAACAATCAAAAAGCAGAATTCATCTATTCCGTATCGGTTGATAAAAACGAAACAGTTTATGCAAGCGGACTTTCATCTGAGATGTACAGCTACACAGCCGCAAACGGTGAATGGAAAACAATCTCATTACCGAAAGAAGAAGTAAGTTCAATCTATATTAATGAAACCGACGCAGTTGTATATGCCGGGACAAAAAAAGGATCGATCTATTCAGTTGCCAACAGCACAACAAGTGTTGAAAACAACAGCGAGATGCCGACAGAATTTTCGTTAAGTCAGAATTATCCTAATCCATTCAATCCGACTACAACAATTCAGTTTACCGTTGTAAAACAAGAAGTTATAAAATTAGTTATCTATAACACACTTGGAGAAGAAGTAAAAACGTTGATCAACGCAAACTACGCTCCCGGCAAATACACTGTAGCATTTGATGCAAGTGAATTTGCAAGCGGACTTTATATCTACCGGATCTCTAATGCAAGTACAATGATAACAAAGAAAATGATGCTGTTGAAATAACACGGCAAAAGAACCCCCGCCAAAGTCTCCTTCTCTGAAATGGGAGGCAAAATGGTCCAAGCCCGACAACTGATGCCGGGCTTTTTTTATTTTCGAACCCCTCCCTGCCCTCCCCTTTAATAAAGGGGAGGGTTGGGTGGGGTTTTGATTTGGTTATTCTCCACTATTTCTTTTGGGGACAAAAATCATTAATTTTATTTCAAGTAACTCCGGATTTAAAAACTAATTTCTTGGGTCTAATGAAAACATATATAATTAAACAGACCATCTCAATTGTGCTATTCACTGTTGTATTACTAAGCCTTGGTTGTAAAAAAACACTTACCGGACCAGCACAAGATATCCCCGGAAGAAGAGATTATGTTTGGTCAGTGGATACCCTGAATTATCCATACAACACTATTTCTCGTATTTGGGGTAGTTCACCAACGGATGTTTGGGTGGTTAGCCGTGGAGGAGATTTAGATAAAACAATTTTTCATTTTGATGGTAATCGTTGGAAAACTGATGGCATCTCAAGACCTATTTCACCAAGCGCCATTTGGGGTTTTGCAAATGATAATATTTTTATTGGCGGAGGGAACGGTAAAATCTGGAATAATAATGGAGGTGGGTGGCACGAAAATGCTGTTTTAACAAAGGATGGAAGTACACAAATTGTCTTTGATGGAATGTGGGGTGACTTACCAAATGACCTTTTTGCGTTTGGGGCATATCCTGATAGTAATGGTGCGGCAAATAATAGTGTTATAGCAAATTATACAGATAAATGGACAATGCTTAACACTGACAATATTAAAGGGATTATCGAGCACCTCTACAAAAACAAAATTGATGGGAAAACTTATTTACAAGCTATTAATATTGGTGGTTGGGCACATCCGGATAGTACGATTTTATATGAATACAGCCATAGTGAGTTTACTAAGATATATAGCAGTGTATGGAGCAATGATTTTGCAGGTGATATAAGTCTTATAAACGGTGAAGTATATTTTGTTTTAGGAAAGAGGATAGCCAAACGTATTGGTAATGAATTTACAACTTTACTAAATATCGAAAACACAAATTTTTACAATGCAATTTGGGGGAGAAATTCAAAAGATATTTTTCTAAGAATGACAGATGGATTGGCTCATTATAATGGAAGTGATGTAGAGTACTTATTACATTTTGATAAACCAAGAACACCGATTTTTGGAGCGGCGCTTTTTGAAAAAGAAGTATTTTTTATAGTATATGAAGCACAAACTAACTTGAATATAATTTATCACGGTGTATTAAAATAGAGGAGGAAAAGCTGTAAGAATAAGGAGAATGTGCCGCTCAAACATTTCAACCAATCATTCCAATTTGGTGATGAAGCCTTCAAGGTTAAAGTAGAAATTGGTTACCAAACCTTGAAGGTTAATGCGTAAACAACTTACTCAATCCATTCCAATTCGATAAAGAGTCTCAAAGTAATACAAGGAAAAGCGGTGGAAATCTCCAAAACTGCTTGTTTCAGCTAAAATCCTAATTGGTACGGTTTCTGGTGTAAGGAATCTGTTAAATAAAAGGATAATTTTAATGAAACTAAAACAACTTACTTTTTCATTCTTATTCGTACTCTTAACGGCTTCCGGACTCTTACAAGCCGGCGTTCAAAGTACAGCAACAGTTACGGGAACAGACAAAGGCGTTAATGTTACCTTGCCGGCCCCGTTTAGTATGACGGTTTTTTCAGGAACCTTCAAAGCTACCGTCAATAGTCAAGCAACCAGTTTATATTGTATCGATCTTCATCACACACTCCCCTATAATCAGGCATATCAAGATGTTGAAGCAACAAACGATACTCTCGCTTATATCTTAAACAATTATTACCCGTTCAAAACTTCATATGCCGGAAAGTTAGCCGACACCAGAGAAGCTTCAGCCGTACAATTGGCTTTATGGCATCTTACCGATGGACTTGATATTAACGGCGTAACGGGAAGCAGCATCAGCGATATTAAAACCAGAGCTTTGGCAATTGTAGCAGACGCAAATCTAAATGCGCATAGTTTTAATCTTAACACGTTCGTTATCAATATTCCGGCTCAATCTTTTGCAATTGGCTCCCCGGTAACTTTTACGGTAAAAGCTTTTAACGATCAAGGCTTGGCAATGCCTAACGTTCAGATCACTCTTTCAGCTACTCAGGGAACATTAAGTCAAACCAGCGTTACAACAGATGTGACCGGCGTTTCTCCCGTTGTCACCTTAACTCCAACAAGCGGACAGACCACAGCAACCATTACCGCAACCGGCGTTGTAGGAATTCCATCAGGAACAAAATATTATCACGTTGCTGATCCAAACGGAAAGCAGAAACTTATTCTTGCAACTCCAACAACCGCGTCAAGAACGATCAACAAAACCGTTAACTGGTGTAACTCGTTTAATTTGGTACTTAATAAAGTTGCCGATAAAACAGTTGTTACCGACGGCGACATTATCACCTATACAATAAAAGTTAAAAACACAGGAACCGGAAACGCTCAAAATGTTCAAGTTTCCGATCAATTAGCTTCAATTTTAGACTTTATTTCCGCTACTCCGAACGGCGTTTACAATCCAACAACAGGCATTTGGAACGTTGGAACAGTTAACGCAAACGATTCAGCCTCATTAGAAATTAAAGTAAAAGTAAATTACGGAAACACCACCGCACCGACTTATGATCTTGGCGCGGCAACAGCATTCAACTTATTTGTAATTGATACGTTAATTCAACCATCTTCAGATGCTGAAGGTAAAGTAGCTGTTGGCGGTTATGCTGATTTAAGGAATTACAGCGTTGGCGATAAACTTCCGGCTAACTCAGGCGATGTTTTAGTAGTTGGAAATCATTTAACCTTTTTCAGCGGTCGCGTTTACAACGGCAGAACCACTTATGAGAACTTTATTACTTCTACAACACAATTCACTTCAGACGAAGGGATTTTTCAAGATACAGTACTTGATTTCAGCGGTGCAGAAAATCATTTATTAAATCTTTCCAATCAACTTTCAAACTTAGCTGAAACGGACACCGTCGGCTTTGAATGGGGAAACGTTCAACTAACGGGAACAAATCCGGTTCAGAACGTATTCTTTGTTGAAGATTCCTTGATCAGCGCAGCAAACAACTTTACTATCGATGTTCCGAACAATTCTACTGTTATCGTAAATGTTAAAGGAAATTCGATCACGTGGAAAGGCGGATTCAGCGTAGTTGGAACCCAGATAGATAACATACTTATCAATTTCTTTGAAGCCGATACGGTAAAAGTTTCAGACATTAACATTACCGCTTCATGTTTAGCTCCTAAAGCGGTTCTCGATTTCCCGCACGGATTGATCACCGGACAAGTTATGGTCCGCTGCATGTTCGGCGCCGGACAATTTAATCTCAGCCCGTTCAACGGAACTGTTACCGGAGATACCACCATCGCAAATTTTGCATCTATCATAAGCGCAACACAATTAAGCATGCCGAGTATTGTTGACGTACCTGTTTCGATGGCAAGAGTAAACGCAAACCCAACCGGAACGACCGGTGTTGAAAATGGAACAGTAGCTCCGAAAGAATTCAATCTCTTACAGAACTATCCTAATCCATTTAACCCGGCAACAACCATTCAATTTACCGTTGCTGCACAAGAAGCGGTAAAATTAGTAGTCTACAATTTGATTGGACAAGAAGTAAAAACATTAGTAAATAACGTACTCGCCCCTGGAAAATATTCGGTTAGCTTTAATGCAAGCGAATTAACCAGCGGAGTTTATATCTATAGAATTTCTTCCCCAAGCAACACGATTACAAAGAAAATGACGCTGTTGAAATAAGACGGCGAAAGAGCCCCCACCAAGTCTCCTTCTGAAATGGGAGACAAGAATGGTCCAAGCCCGGTAACAGATACCGGGCTTTTTCTTCCAAAGATTGGAGAATTATTTCTCACCTGCCTGTAATCCGACAAAAAGATCAAATCGATAATCAGTCTCAAAATAAAACAGAAAAATCCCTCGTAATCCCCAAAAACAGCCTTTATTGCCTATTTTCGCTTTGGTACGATTTCTGGATAATAGATAGCAAGTTTTAACAAAGGTGAAAAAAATGAACAAAAAATATTATACAGTAGTAGTTGCACTTTTAATCGTCAGTATGAGCTCTTTTCTTCGTGCAGGAGTTAACAGCACCGCTCAAGTTACCGGAAAAGACAAAGGCGTTGGAATTCACCTCCCCTGGCCTATAAACGATGATTATTTTGCCGGAACTTTTAAAGCCATTGTTGACGGAAATGCAACAAGTCTCTATTGTATCGATCTTTATCATCACCTTGCGTATAATGAAAATTATCAAGATGTAGAAGCTACGAACGATACACTCGCCTACATTTTAAATAATTATTATCCATATAAATTAAGTTACACTGGCATGCTTTCAGATATAAAAAGAGAAGCTGCCGCTATTCAACTTACCCTTTGGAATATTACCGACGGATTAAATTTAAGTACGCTTACCGGGCAAAACGGCGCAGATATTAGCGATATTTTAGCCCGCGTTGCAGAAATTAAAGCCGATGCTTTTGCAAATACCCATAGTTTCAATTTAAACACTTTTGTAATTAATATTCCGGTTCAATCATTTACCAACGGTTCACCTGTAACTTTTACCGTACAAGCGTTCAACGAAAACGGTTTGGCAATGGCAAACGTACAGATTTCTCTTGCTACTACAGGCGGATCATTAAGTGAAACTAATGTAGTAACAGGCATCAACGGAGTTTCGCAGAATGTAACTTTAACACCTGCAAGCGGACAAACAACAGCTACAGTTACTGCAACCGGAGTTGTTGGAATTCCTTCCGGCACAAAATATTTTCATGTTGCTGATCCCGATGGAAAACAAAAACTTATTCTTGCGAAACCAACCACAGCTTCAAGAACAATTACAAGAACTGTTAATTGGAGCAACTCATTCAATCTCGCTCTTACTAAAGTTGCAGACAAAACAAACGTAAGCAATAACGACATTATCACTTATACGATCACCGTAAAAAACAGCGGCAACGGAAACGCGCAGAATGTTCAAGTATCCGATCAATTAGCTTCGGTTTTAGAGTTTGTTTCTTCAGTTCCAAATGGAGTTTATAATCCTTCAACCGGAATCTGGAACGCCGGAACTATTAACGCACATGATTCTGCGTCCTTGGAAATTAAAGTAAAAGTAAACTTTGGAAACGCTTCCGCTCCAACTTATGACTTCGGCGCGGCTTCAGAATTTAACTTATTCGTACTTGATACGTTAGTACAGCCATCTTCCGATACAGAAGGAAAAGTTGCTGTTGGCGGATATGCTGATTTAAGAAACTACAGTGTTGGCGATAAACTTCCGGCAAATTCAGGAAACGTTTTGGTTGTTGGAAATCATTTAACCTTTATAAGCGGAAGAGTTTATAACGGGAAAGCTCTTTACGGAAACTTCATAACTTCTACAACCGCTTTTTCTGCTGATAACGGAATTGAAAAGGATTCAGTAATTAATTTTAACAGTGCACGAATTCATTTAATAAATTTATCGAATCAGTTATCTGCCTTAACTCCAACCGATACCGTAAAATTTGAATACGGACATGTTGAACTTGTTGGACATAACAATGTAGAGAACGTATTTTATGTTGACGGAGCCATGTTGAGTTCAGCAAACAACTTTACCGTTGATGTTCCGAATAACTCAACTGCAATTGTAAACGTTAGCGGAAAAAATATTGAGTGGGTTGGCGGATGTAACGTAATCGGAACATCGAAAGAAAAAGTCCTTATCAACTTTTTTGAAGCTGATACCGTTAAAATTCACAACATCAATGTTACCGCGGCAATTTTAGCGCCTAAATCAGTTTTAGATTTTGCAACCGGTTTAGTAAGCGGACAAGTTATGGTTCGCTGCATGTTCGGAGCCGGGCAGTTCAATAACAGTCTGTTTGACGGAACAATTTCAAATGATACAACGATCGCAAACTTTGCAACAATCGTTGGCGCAACTCAGTTAAGTATGCCAAGTGTAATTAACGTTCCTGCATCGATGGCAAGAGTTTCAAGCAATCCAAACGGTACAACCGGCGTTGAAAATGATAACGTAGTTCCAAACGAATTCAATCTTTTACAGAACTATCCGAATCCGTTCAACCCGACAACCACTATCTCCTTCTCACTTGCAAACAACGGATTTGTAAACTTGACAGTCTTTAACATTACCGGAGAAAAAGTTGCAACGTTGGTTAACAGAGAATATCAGACAGGAAATTACACAGTAGAATTTAACGCGAATGATTTACCTACCGGAATTTATCTCTACAGGTTATCTGCTGGTAACTTTGTTTCTACAAAGAAAATGATTCTTATGAAGTAGTTTTGAATGACATAAACACAAAGAAGCCCGGCAGAAATGTCCGGGCTTTTTTATTGTTAGAAATCTATTGACCATTTCAATGACAAATGACCATTGACGGATGACTATTTAACCAGGATCATCTTCTTCGTTATCACCGAATTGTTTTGCCTTAACTGATAGAAATAAACTCCGGAAGAAAACAGCGCAGCATCAAATCCGACTTTATATGCTCCGGCAGGTTGAATTTCATTTACTAAAGTTGCTAACTCATTCCCTAGCACATCATAAATTTTTAGACTAACATACTGACTACTATTCACTGAATACTGAATACTTGTCGTAGGGTTAAACGGGTTCGGGTAATTCTGTTCAAGCGCAAAACTGTAAGCCATTTGATCCTGGAATTCTTCAACATCTGTTGTAATTCCCTTTTCCTGATCGGGCAGTTTTGCGGTGGTGTAAATAAAAAATTCACCCGGAGCCAGCGCAACATTTTGATTCACGTCTGATACTTCAACGCTGTCATTTTCAAAATAGCGGTACCATCTTCCGTTCTTGGTAAAATTCATCGGTACAGATTGGTAAGAAACATCAAAGTTTCCAACAATTGCAACATCCATTGAAGGATCTGAAATAGAAATTTTCTTTACGGCGCCTGCCACATCCATAGTAAAGTTATTGCTTTCAAAAGCCGGATAATTTTCTTTTAATTTAATAAGAGATGAATAAACTTTGAATAAATTCAATCTGCGCGCATCGGACATATATTCCCAACGCGGCGGTTTGTTTGCAAGTCTGCTTGGATCATTTATCGAAACATCATATCCACGTTCGCCAAACTGCCAAACCATTTTTGGTCCCGGAACCGTAAAGAAAAATGCGGCTGCAAGTTTCATTCTGTTTAAACCGGTTGCCAAATCTTTTATACTGTAAGTCCCGCTAACATTTCCATACATAAAATTCTTGTACATCAATCGTTCTTCGTCATGACTTTCCATATAGCCGACAAGATTCGGCGCTGCCCATCCTCTTTGTTTGTAAGAAACTCCGTTAAAATTTGAAGTGCTGACCCAGCCCATCGTGGCTTCATTGTATGCATAATTCATATTTCCCCAAAGCATAAAGCCGTTTGCGGAAAGAACTTTTTCTTCACTGTTATCGGCAAAATGTTCTAAAATTAAACATGAAGTTGAATCGGTTTTTCGGGCTTCAACCGCCATACGGTTTAGAATATTTACTCGTGATTGATCAAAAGCGCCCCATGCACCAACATTACAATTCCCGCCGTTGTTATCGCAAGTTTGTGTTTGGGTGAATCCTTTACTCAGATCAAAACGGAAACCATCGACTTTAAATTCGGTCATCCAATATTTTAAAACTCTATCGACTAAATCTTTTGTAGCCTGACTTTCGTGATTGAAATCCAATCCAACATTATATGCATGTTTTGCAACCGGATTAAACCACGGATTATTTGTAGATGGACGATTGAGCGACACATCCCAGTAAAGACGAACGAGCGGAGATTGTCCGAAGTTATGATTCAACGCGATATCAAGAATTATCGCTATTCCGTTTTCATGCGCTTTATCTACTAATTTTTTCAGGTCATTTTTTGTACCGTAATACTTGTCCGGAGCAAAAAAGAAAGCGGGATTGTATCCCCAGCTTTCGTTTCCTTCAAATTCCATTATCGGCATTAACTGAATTGCATTTATTCCCAATCGTTTTAAATAGGGGAGCGAATCGGTCAATGTTTGATAATCGTGGCGCGCAACAAAATCGCGAAGTAACAATTCGTAAACAACTAAATCGGTATTTTTCGGTCGTTGATAATTTGTTGTCTGCCATTGGTATTGTGTCTGTGCCGTCTGAAAAACGGAAATATATTCGGATGTTTTACCGGAAGGATATGCTTTTAAATTCGGATAGGTAATTGCCGGTATGTAACTGTCATCCGGATGAAGTAGTTTATCCGCAAACGGATCGGCGATAACAACATCGTCATCAACAAAATATTGGAAGGCATATTCTTTGGCAGCTTGTAATCCATCAACCGTTGTCCACCAGCGTACATTATTCGCGTCGATGGAATCTCGTTTCATAAAATAATTTGAACTCACTGTCCAATCGTTAAAATCTCCAATAACATAAACGAATTTTTTATATGGCGCATAGAGACAAAGTGTTACTTTTGTCGGATCGGCGCCGTAATTAATTCCGTTCACAATTCCGTTTGGAACTTTTTCATTCACAACAGGAGGATTAATAACATAATTTACGTTAAGTGAATCAACTGTTGTAGCGCCGGTATTGGTAACGGCAACAATTTTTATCTCATTCAAGCCGCTGGAAAGTTTTTTCCCGAAAACAGAAATAGATGGGACGAATAAAATCTGTTTCGCCTGGTTAAAATAATCTCCAAACGAACCGGCGAGCGTATCGTTAATAAAAACTTTTGAAGCTTGAGTGTCAATCGTTTCACCAACTTTTGCAGAAACCTGAACGGTTACAGCCGGTTCATCGTAGCGAAGAAGTTTAGTTGATGTTGGTTCAATCTGGAAGATCATCGGATTTTTTACGATGATATATGAGTTATTATTATCCGCAGCATTTTTATTGGGATTGATCGGATCACTAAACCATGAGTTTGAAGTTCCTGTTGAATTATAATGCTCATGCATTTTATATTGATACGCTTTCTGCGTGTTAATGATAGTCGTTCCACCGCCAACAGCCAACCGGACAGTTTTATAATAAATGCTATTTTCCAACGTCATTGCCGAAGGAGCGGTTGGAGAAATTATACCGCTTGCGTTCGGTCCCCAATTATTAAATTCGCCCGGCAAAAAAACCTTTACCGCATTTGCGCTTGCTTTGTAGCGGAAGGTAACGTCAACGGAATCTTGTCCCGGCAAAACAAACGGAACAAGTAACAATAAAAGTATAAATTGATTTCGCACAAAAACTCCAATAGTTTTAATGATAATTATTTGAAAGAATTAAATTTTGGTTTGCCGGCTTCAAGCCAGGCAGTATAATAAACAGCGGCTATGTCTTCAGCGGCTTCTTGTATAGCCTCTTCAGTTACATATTTAGTCTTGAACCATAAAATTTTATAATACAGAGAATCGTATTTACCGGAGGTCTCATTCGCAGCAACTAAATCGGCAGAAAATAAAATAGCGCTTCGAGCGTTTGAACGGTAAACTGTTTGAAAGAAATCATTTTTCAGGTTATCGATTTTTTTGACTTTTACATTTTTTACAAAGACTTTTTCCAATTCAGGAAGATGAGCATTTACCATCTCCGATTCATACCGCTCATGAATACCGGTTTGTCCGCTTAATTGCCCGTTATAATTGAGAATGGTGTGCATCGGTTGATGCGCATCGGCAAAATAGTGGGAAAGATCGCGCATCATTTCTTTGGTTTTTACTTTCTGTTTTTGCTTCATCGCCAAAACCAACTGATGATAGGTGTCTTCCAAAACCCATGGCAAAATTCCGTTAATCGTAACAACCGAATCGCCATAAATTTTACTTAGTGAATCCCTATCTTCGATCATTCTTGCCTGGTTAAACTCTTTGAAATAATCGAGATCGATAAAATGCTTCGGGAATTCATCCCCAATATATTTTTTTCTACGGTCAGGTTGACTTGCCTCCGCTATAAGATATTCCGACAATTGACGGAAATCTTTCATCTCAGTTGGTAAAATCTCCATTGCATGTTTAACAATTAATTTGTGCCCCTTTTCTCCCCAACCATAATTATATTGAACTGCTAAAATTAATATTAAGAAAAAAAGAAAAAATTTATTCATTTGCTATTCCGTAGATAGATTGGATCAAAAAACGATCCCTTGAGTTATAAGTTAATTTATTGTGTATTTCTTTTAACTTCACGTATAAATTAAAAAAACTGAGAGGGATTAACAAGGCATTGCTAAAAGGCGCTAAAAATAAAGGGATATAGGTAAATTCGGCAATTAGATCGGGTACTTTTTTCTCGCACTACTGACTTTCAGCGTATAATTTATTAAATTATAAATGAAGAAATAAAAATCAAGGAAACTTTATGACCTCTAAAGAAATTATAAATATTGAAGACCAATACGGCGCGCACAATTATCATCCGCTAGATGTTGTAATCGAAAAAGCTAAAGGTGTTTGGGTTTGGGATGTTGATGGGAACAAATATCTCGACTGCCTTGCCGCTTATTCGGCAGTTAATCAAGGACATTGCCATCCGCGCATTGTTAATAAAGCAAAAGAACAATTGGAAAAAGTTACACTCACTTCTCGCGCATTTAGAAACGACCAGCTTCCGTTCCTCTGCAAAGAGTTGTGCGAACTTACCGGATATGAAATGATGCTTCCGATGAACTCAGGAGCCGAAGCGGTTGAGACCGCTTTGAAAGCCGCACGCAAATGGGGTTACAAAGTTAAAGGCGTTGAAGAAAATAAAGCCGAAATTATCTGCTGCACAAATAATTTTTCCGGCAGAACGATCTCGATAATTTCTTTTTCTACAGAAGAACAGTATAAAGACGGATTCGGTCCATTTACTCCGGGTTACAAAATTATTCCTTACGGTGATGTTGAATTGCTCGAACAAATGATAAGCAAAAACACGGTTGCCTTTTTAGTCGAACCGATACAAGGCGAAGGGGGCGTTATTGTTCCTCCGGAAGGATATTTGCAGAAAGCTTTTGAGATTTGCAGAAAAAATAACGTGTTGTTTATTGCGGATGAAATTCAATCAGGTTTAGGAAGAAGTGGAAAACTTTTTGCATTCGAGTATGAAAAAATCCGTCCCGATGCTGTAATTATTGGGAAAGCCCTTTCAGGCGGTTGTTATCCGGTGTCGGCAGTTTTAGCTGATAGACAACTACTTGGCGTATTTAATCCGGGAGATCACGGATCAACCTTTGGTGGAAATCCTCTCGGCGCTGCAATTGCGCGCGAAAGCATTAAAGTTCTCATTGAAGAAAAGTTAGTTGAAAATTCTTTTGAAATGGGAAATTATTTCAGAGAAAAATTAAATGGAATAAAATCAAAACACATAAAAGAGATACGCGGCAAAGGTTTGTTCATCGGTGTTGAACTGTTTCCCGAAGCAGGCGGCGCAAGAAGATTCTGCGAAGCCCTAAAAGACCGCGGTTTACTTTGCAAAGAAACACATACCAACGTTATCCGGTTCGCTCCTCCGTTGGTAATAACTAAAGAAGAAATTGACTGGGCAATGGAAAAAGTTGCCGAAGTACTCGTGATGGAGTGAGAATAGTCAATAGTCATTGGTCAACGGTCATTTATAATTGAAAATGACTTCTGACCAATGACCGATGACCTATTGACAAATGACCCATTGACCAATGACTAAACAAGAATTACATATTAAAAACATGGTTTGCAACCGCTGCGTAAAGGTTGTACATGATGAATTAGAAAAACTCGGCTGCACGGTTCATTCCGTTGAACTTGGCAAAGCAGTGGTTTCGTTTCCGGAAGAAAAAACTCTTGAGCCGATTAAAATGATTCTTGAGGAAAACGGTTTTGAATTGATCGAAGACAAAAAAGCGCAGCTTGTTGATACGATCAAGACAACCATTATCGAGTTGATCTATCAAGACAAACTTGAGGCGATGAACATCAATTTTTCGGATTACCTTTCCGAAAAACTTGGAAAAGATTATCATTATCTCACTTCCCTTTTCTCTTCGATGACGGGTATAACTATTGAGAAGTTTTTCATTCTTCAAAAAGTAGAACGCGTAAAAGAGTGGCTCGTTTATAATGATTTTACGTTGAGTGAGATGTCTTTCAAACTTGGTTACAGCAGTGTTGCGCATCTTTCCAATCAGTTTAAACAAGTTACGGGATTAACTCCCACACAATTTAAAAATCTAAAACTCCCACAGCGAAAACCGCTCGACAAACTCAGTCCTCATTAACAATCTTACAAACCAAGTCTAAAATTTTATAACGAACTTCATCTACAAATATTTATTTTTGTACAAAAAAATGACAGAATGGATGAATGGATGAATGGTTTTAATTTAGAATTAATTGCTGTTTTCCATTCAATCATGCAAACATTCAGCCATTCATTTCAAATTATTTGATTCTGGCTTTGTTAGATTATGGATTTACGGCAAAAAATGAAAAATGAAAAAAAAATATTTCCCGTAATCGGGATGACCTGTTCTGCGTGCGCAGTCAGCGTGGAATCAATGTTAAAATCGCAAAACGGAATTTTTTCTGCGTCAGTTAATTATGCGGACAACACCGTAATGGTGGAGTTTAATCAGAAACTTGTTTCCCCGAAGCAAATGAAAGAAGCTGTGCAAACCATCGGTTATGATTTACAAATTGACGAAATCAAAACACCACAGCAATTAGATGAAGAAAGAAAACTGAAACTTGCAAAAGCAAAATCAAACGTAATCTTCTCTTTGATTTTAACCGCTCCGGTTGTCGTGCTTGCAATGTTTTTTCATCATCCGGCGGAAAGCACACAATGGATTTTAATGCTGCTTACCGGAGTGATTTTGTTTTATTTCGGAAGAGATTTTTTTATTCAAGCGTATCAAAAAGGAAAGCATTTACAAACCAATATGGATACACTGGTTGCGTTAAGCACGGGAATCGCTTTTCTGTTTAGTCTGTTCAACGTGATTTATCCTTCGTTTCTCATCTCACGCGGCTTTGAACCGCATCTTTATTTTGAATCGGCAGCGGTAATTGTTTCGTTCATTTTACTCGGAAAGTTTCTTGAAGAAAAGGCAAAACATCGTTCTGCCGAAGCAATAAAAAAATTGATGAACCTTCAGCCGAATACTGTGACTGTAATTCGTAACGGAAAAGAAGTTATCATTTCTATTAAAGAAATTCTGAAAAGCGAAACGATAATCGTAAAACCGGGCGAACGCATTGCTGTTGATGGAAAAGTGCAAAGCGGCGAATCTTATTTAGATGAAAGTATGTTAACTGGTGAATCTCTTCCGGTGTTGAAAAAATCGGGAGAAAAAGTTTTCGCCGGAACGCTGAATCAAAAAGGAAGTTTACAGATTGAAGCGCTGCAGATAGGTGAAGAAACTTTGCTTGCACAAATAATTCAGCAAGTACAGCAAGCGCAAAGCAGTAAAGCGCCGGTGCAAAAATTAGTTGATAAAATTGCTTCTGTATTTGTTCCGGTTGTTGTAGCTACGGCAGTGCTGACATTTTTTTTATGGATCATCATAGGCGGAACGGGATATTTTATACAAGGTGTAACGGGGATGATAACCGTGCTCATCATTGCTTGCCCGTGTGCGCTTGGCTTGGCAACGCCAACAGCATTAATGGTTGGAATCGGCAAAGGGGCAGAAAACGGAATCCTTATTAAGGATGCCGAAAGTTTAGAAAAAGCGCACAAAATGAATGCGCTTATTCTTGATAAAACGGGAACGATCACCGAAGGAAATCCTAAAGTTGTTGAAGTGGTTTGGAAAAAAGGAACGCTAAATAAAAATGATCTTGAAAATATTCTCTATTCAATTGAGAGTAAGTCGGAACATCCTTTAGCTTCTGCAGTTGTTAATCATTTTACAACAGAAGCGAATAAGAAAGTCGAAGTTGAATCGTTTGAAGCCGTAACCGGTAAAGGAGTAACTGCAACTGTCGCAAATTCAAAATATTTTCTCGGGCATGAAGTTTTTCTCTTTCAACAAAATATTTTGGTTGATGACGAACTGCAACACCGCGCCGCGGAATTAAAAGATGAAGCAAATTCAATTATATTTTTTGCGGATGAACACCGGACCCTTTGCTTAATCGCTATTGCCGATGCGGTTAAGGAAACTTCTAAAGAAGCAATCCATCAATTAAAAAAGATGGGAATTAAAGTCTTTATGCTCACCGGCGATAATCACCAGACAGCTTACGCGGTCGCAAAAAAAGTTGGGATCGATTCATTTCAATCTGAATTACTTCCTTCTCAAAAAGCTGAGTTCGTTAAGCAAATTCAAAAAGAAAATAATATTGTAGGAATGGTTGGAGACGGAATAAACGACGCGCAGGCGTTAACGGTTGCAGATGTTAGCATCGCAATGGCAAGAGGAACCGATATTGCAATGGATGTTGCGCAAGTTACGTTGATGAAATCGGATCTGTTTTCGATTGTTAAAGCAATCACTCTTTCGCGCGCAACGGTAAAAACGATTAAGCAAAATTTGTTTTGGGCGTTTGTTTACAACATTGTTTTAATCCCGGTTGCTGCGGGAGTTTTTTATCCGTTCACCGGTTTTCAAATTGATCCGATGATCGCGGGAATTTCTATGGCGATGAGTTCGGTCTCTGTGGTTTCTAACAGTTTACGTTTAAAAAGTTTAAAATTATCTTAAAGTTAAATATTATGGCAGAATTACTATTTAAAACGAACATCAAGTGCAACGGCTGTATTGCTACGGTTACTCCATTCCTTAACGGAGAAAAACAAATAGAAGAATGGAAAGTTGATCTTGAAAACCCGGAGAGAATTCTCTCGGTTAAAAGTGAATCGATATCTTCAGAATCAGTTGTTGATCTCTTAAAAAAAGCCGGCTATACGGCAGTGGAAGTAAAATAACAGAGCCATGCCATGGCATGGCTCTACAAGTAAACCTGCATCGCTTTTTTCGTCAGTTCAAAAGCTTGTTTGATTTTGGGGATTTGTTGTCTTGCTTCCTGCAGATCACTTTCCTTCCCGGCAAATTCAAGAGCTTTAGCCACATCACCCAATAAATTAGCGCCTAGCGCGTAGCTGGCGCCTTTAATGGTATGCCCTTCGGCGCCGCCTCTGACAAAATCACGATTCTGAAAATGTTCTTCAAGTTTAGTTATCCGTTCGGAAGTGTCTGCAAGAAAAGTTGAGATCAGATCGAACTGAAATTCTTTATCATCCATACTCATGGAAGAGAATTGTGCTTTGTCAAAGACCTGGCTCATATCATTGCTCTCGTTTTTAATCTCATCTTCTGTCTCTTCTCCTTGATTTTTCCCAACGTTCAACCACTTATCAAGCAGCGCAATAAATTCATCGGTCTTAATGGGTTTTGAGATATAATCATTCATTCCTGCAGCAAGACATTTGTCTTTATCGCCGATGAGCGCGTGAGCAGTCATCGCAATTATCGGAATCGTTTCGCCGATTCCTTTTATCTCTCTTATCTTTTGTGTTGCAGTCCAGCCGTCCATTTCCGGCATTTGAATATCCATGAGTATCAAATCATATCTCGCGAAAGCGAGCATAGTATCGTAAGCTTCACGACCATTATTTACGGCATCAATTTGGAATCCGGCTTGCGCGAGAATTTTAGAAGCTACTTTTTGATTTACAGGATTATCTTCAACCAATAAAATTTTAAACCGCGACCGCAGATCTCGTAACTCATCTTTTGAAAGTTCCGGTTCTTTTATTGCATTTCGTTCGGAAGCTTCAATTTCTGCAGTTTTCGCCTGACTTTTAATTGCGCTAAAGAGTGAGGTGTTTTTTTGTTTTTTCAAAATAACCGAGAAAACAAACCGGCTTCCTTTAGAATAATCAGGATCAACTTTAATTGAACCGTTCATTAGCGAAACGAGTTCTTTACAGATTGCCAGTCCCAATCCGGTGCCGCCATATTTTCTAGACATCGTTCCATCAATTTGAGAGAAAGATTTGAAGAGAGAATCCATTTTCTCACGTGGAATTCCGACTCCGGTATCTTCAATTGCAGAAATAATTTTAATTCTTTCCTGATCGATCTTCTCAGAATTAACAGTGATGCGGATGTGTCCCTTATCCGTAAATTTTACCGCGTTTGAAATAAGATTGATGTAAACTTGTCTTAACCGTTTGCTATCTCCAATCAACAAAGGAGTTGTTCCGGGATCAACATCAACCATTACTTTTAATCTTTTTTCATTCACCTTGGTTGAAACCGGCTGCAAAGCGCTGGTAATAAGTTCACGAAGATTTAAGTCTTCCTCTTCAAGCTGAAGTTTTCCGGCTTCGATCTTAGAGAAATCCAAAATATCGTTGATAAGATCAAGCAGCGATTCAGCCGATTGTCTCGCCGTTTTAACAAAGTCGTGCAATTCTTCCGAACTATGATAAGCGCCTTGCTCGATCAGATTCAAAAATCCGATAATACCGTTCATCGGTGTGCGGATCTCGTGACTCATGTTCGCAAGAAAAATACTCTTTGCTTCGCTTGAATGGACCGCATCGTTTGCAAGCGCTTCCGACTTTACCATTTCCTGCCGGAGTTTTTCTTCTGCTCTTTTTCTTTCCCGCTCTAAATTGATCTGCTCGGTAATGTCCTGCATATTTCCTTCAAAAAAGAATCTCCCCTCTTCATCTTTAACCAGACGATCATTGAGGATAATCATAACCGGGCTTCCGTCTTTTCTTCTTAGGGGAATCCGGAGGTTGCGGACTTCTTTATGTTCTTTTAAAATTTCAATCAACTTTGTCCGGTCTTCAGGATTCATGTAAATATCTTTTGTGATATTCATCTTCCTTAATTCGTATTCGCTTTCGTAACCGAGAATTTTTGCAAGCGCAGGATTGGTAGTTACAAACCTTCCTTCAAAAGTAGATTGGAATATCCCTTCGGCTGAATTTTTTATAATTGAGCGAAATTTCTTTTCAGATAAATTCATCTTGTAAGATTTTTCCGCCAACTCGGAACGGAGCTTGAAACTTACCGCGCTTCCAACAACAGAAATAACGCTTAGGAAGAGAACAAAAATTACCGACTCAAACATATTCGGCAGAAAATAAATATTGTTCCCGTTGATAAGTATTGCTCCGGCAAAAACTATGTTGTAATAGATGGAAACGATGATCTGGTTCTTCACTTCCCAGCTTAGGAACAACGCCGATGTAAAGATCATTAAGCCGACAATTTGCGTATTAACAATAAGTGTTGACGGCATGAGATAGATCATATATCCGCTTGATACAATGATGGTAACCAATAATGTATGAACCAGAAGTACCGGTCTTTTTAAAGCGTGTTTGGTATTCAGAATAACAAGGATAATAAAAGCTACCAAGGTTGAGGCTAAACGCGTTCCATATACCTGGAATGAAAACTCCGAGAAATGCCGCACTTCAAAAACCATCGCAAATAATCCGGAGACGGCAATAAGCAGCGTAATAACTTTTAAAGGAATGATGAGATATTCTTCCGATTCCTTTTTTATGTATTCGTATTTGCGGTCATCAAATAATGCGGTCGGGTCTGTAAGAAAATTTAAGAGTGAATATTTGGGATTTGATTTTGCCATTAATAACTTGATTGAGTAATTTTTAAAAACTTCCGGTATCGAGTATTGAATTTTAAGTAATTGATTTAATACTGTTCTAAATTAGTATTTAGAAAGAATTTTTCAAAGGAAAAGAAAAAATGGCTGAATTGCTGAAACAACTCGATCTTTCCGTTTTCTATTTTTTTAATCACACCCTCTCATCAGGAATCCTCGACGTCTTCTTTTCCTTCATCACAAATGTACGTCATTGGTTTCCCGTTTATATTATTGCGCTGCTTTATCTTGTTATTAAGGGAGGCAGAAAAGGAAGAATTGCCGCGTTGTTTGTTTTGCTGTTAGTTGCTACAACAGATCAACTTGGAGCAAGAGTGATAAAAGAAATATTTCAACGTTTACGACCATGCAATGCATTACCCGATGTACTTACACCGTTAGGCTGCACGGGAACGTTTTCATTTCCTTCAAATCACGCTTTAAATAACTTTGCTGTGGCATTTTTCTTTTTGTTGATATATCCCAAAGCAAAATGGTATTTAACAATAGTGGCTTCTCTTATTGCAATCTCGCGGGTTTATCTTGGACTCCATTATCCATCTGATATTCTCGGCGGAGCAATTATCGGAATTGGATTTGGGTATTTGTTTGCTTTCCTCCACACCCAAACGGAAAAGTTTGTGAATGAGAAATATCCGGTGAAAGAAAGAGGAAGTGTGTAAATTATTGCTTCGGTTAAAGTCGATGAGTATCATAACAAACAGAAAAGGATAAATAAAAGTTAAATATGAGGGAAAAATGAAGAATCTTAAGTACTGTAGCAAATCTGCATTGCCATTATTAGTTGTTATTACATCGCTTTTATTTTTTTATTCTTGTGGATTAATTGATGATGGACATGAAAGAAAACCAGAACTAAAAAGTGTGTTGCGAATTTATTCAATTAACACTGACGGCACTAATCTTAAATTGCTTGCAAATGGGGGCAACTTTATTCTTTCCCAGACACGTGACACAATTTTTTACTGTAACGATTACTCTATTTATTCCATGGATGCTGATGGATCTAATAAACATCAATTGAGTCCGTATCTGTTTAACGATTTGTGGTTATCACTAAACGGAAAAAACATTTGTTTAAATGGAACGGACTATTCATACTACTTTATGAATACAGACGGCTCCGGTTTAACGAAATTAACTTTACCAAACTATATCAATTTTTTATGGAGTTGGAATATTTCGCCGTCAGGGAATCAGATTTTATTTAGTCATTTGTCGGGTATGTATTTAATGGACGTTGATGGAAAGAACTTTAAACTACTCAGAGATTCTTCAAATTCAAAATATGTTTATTCCTCCAACTTCACTTCTGATGGAAAGTCAGCAGTTTATATTCTGTATGACCATCTCGCTGTAAGTTATTCCTTGAAATTACTAAACCTAATTGATGGGACAGACATCTTGTTATTCCCAGGAGACAAAACAAATCATGTTACAGCTTTCGAAGTTTCACAATGGAATACAATTTTATTCATAACTTCTAATAAAATTTATGAGTTAGACCTAAACAACTATTCAGTTAACTTACTGATTCAGGCTGGGAGAGATGCTCATTATTCAAAAGATGGAAAGTGGATATCTTATGTTGATTTTACTTATCCGAGACTATATACTTACAATTATGAACTTAAAAAAATAGCCCAGATCAATCTTCCTCTCGTTGGTAACTATATTTCAAATCCACGATTAACCTATGATAACAGCAAGATAATATTTTCAGCCGATTCCAGTTATTATGTACCTGCACAATAAGTCCTTTGAGAGTATAATAAAAAAGCGGCAGATTCCTAAAAACCTACCGCTTTTTTATTAAATCGTTCTAAGTTCTATGCCCAGGACTCTTTTAATCTTCTACGAGTAGAAACGAAGAACCGGTAACCGCAATTACTACGATGGAAATTTAATCAGTAAAAACGCTTTTGGCTGGAAAACTTTTCTTATGCATTAGTGTTTATGAAGTTATCGAAATAGTGTAAGAATTTTTTTTATTCAATTTTTGCTTTACAAAAACAATGTTTGGATTAATAGTACAGTTGAGTGTTTACCTGAAATTAAAAAAAAATCCCCTTTAATTCACTTAGGGGATTTTTTTCAAACAAGGGAAAAGGATTTTTTTAAAATGTCCTTTTTATCTTAAAAAATTGGCTTAACTAATTTTAGAACATTACCCTAATGTTAAGATAAGTTTTATCAACTTTTAGATTTGAATCTATATCGGTTAGATTTTTCTCATAATATGCAGTGAACCTGATATTTTCGTTCACTACATAAGTAGCGCTCGGTACAATTCTTTGGTAATTTAGAATAGGTTTACCGGTTGCAACAACTTTATCTTCTGACGAATAGTTATCATAATGAACACCAAGATGCCAAACATCTGACGGCATGTAACCGGCTTCTAAAGCAATACCGCTATATTTAAAACTTTTTGATGGTGAAGCGACTAAAGAATAATTTTCATCAGTGCCGGTAACATAAGCTGCTTGTATATCCAACTTCTCGTAATAACGAATGTTGACTTGAGGAGAGAATCGAGTAAATTTATTAGCAACTTGAGCCTTTTGTGTTGTTGCTTCTTGCCCGGTATATTTTGTATCTGTTCCCGTATAATAGTGTAACGTTAGCGTGCTTCCATCAAATCCTTTAATTACATTTTCAGGGAGTTTACATACAACACCACCCCAATAATTTAGATATTGGTTAACGCTTGCAGAGCTAACGCCTGGAGAAACGCCTAAATAAACGGTAGCGAAGGAATGCTTTCCAAAATATTGAATTCCAGGTCTTGCACTTGACATATCCATCGAGGATTCACCGGTTCCACTGGAGGACTTAATAAGAAAAACCTCTCCCTTCAAATTAGGAAGTTGGGGTAAACGATTTGGATAAGAAGCAAATTCCAAAGGAGAAATGTTACCAACCTGAAAGTTTGCCAGAGGTGAGTTTAGGATATTGGTAAAGTTAAAATAAAACCAATTAAACTTGAAAGAACTTTTTGAGTATTCCAATTCTGAGAAGAAAGAAATGTCTTTATAAATTGAACCTGCAACAAACATCTGCAGCCATACCGGATTACTTAAAGTTAACTTTGTAGTTTTTGCGAAACCTGAATCTTGCTGAAAAGATTTTGTGTCAAATTCAATCGGAGTCATGTTTAATCTAAATCCGAACAGATTTGTAACTTCATCTAACATAACGCCACCAGCATCAATTGGAAAAGCTTCTTTCCAATTTTTCGTATAAGTAGTTTCTAGCTGATACCCGTTCTTTAAGAACTCCTCGCCGAAAGAGGTCAACCTTGGAAAAACCGTGTGACAAGTAGAACATGGAATACCTGTCTTTTTTGCCCATTGACTTGTTGCGTTACTTGTTGGAGCCATAAAAAAGGATATTACCAGAAATAACATCCAGAAACCGAAAGAAAATTTTAACGTTTTCATTGATCTAACCTTTTGTTTTGTGTAATAAGATTTAATAAAACAATTGGATTTTAATCTTTGAGGATAAGAATAAAATCCCTCTGAAAAATTAGCAAAGCATGCCGTCAGTCGAAAGTTAATAATTGTGAAATATTTTTCATTTTTACACTACAGCTTTTTTTTACTTATTTCGGGATAAAAAATGAAAGAAACAGAGAAGTACTACTTGCCGAAAATGAACAATCAGGACCGTTTCGGATAAAGTTAATATTTTTTGGTCTTAGTAGTTACGTTACCGATTGATAGAGTTAATTAAGGCGAGTAATTTAAAAATAAGAAGAGCCGCACAAAGGCGGCTCTTTTTATAGAAAGTTTTTCTTTCTGATGAATTTACTTGAGAAGGATCATCTTCTTTGTTTGCCTGAATGTGTTCGACCCGACAATTGCATTGGCTTCTATTGAATAGAAGTAGATGCCTGACGAGAACTCTACATTTTCACGCGCTGTATTCATCGTAACTTCATAACTTCCCGCTGATTTCGTTCCATTTACAAGGATTTTTACTAATTCGCCTGTCACTTTGTAAATCGATATCTTCACGTTGCTATCAAATGGTAACGCATATCGAATTGTTGTAGATGGATTAAATGGATTCGGATGGTTTTGTGAAAGTTCAAATGATTTTGGAGTTGATGTAAAGCTTACATTCACTTCTTCTGAATAGCTTGATGTTCCGTCAAGGTCTAATTGGTGCAATCGGTAACTAACAAATCCCGATGATAATATTACTTTTGTTAAATTATCCGTAAAATGGTACCTGGTGACTTCGGTTGAAGTTCCTTTTCCATTAACAAAACCGACGGTTTCCCATTGGGTACTAATTCTTCTTTGAATTTCAAATCCCTGGTTATTTTTCTCTGTCGCTGTTTGCCATAACAAAGAAACGATTCCATGACTGATTGAACCTGTAAATGATGTTAATTCAACAGGGACAACAAATGTTTGTACACCGAGTAGATTCCCGTCATAATGGCATTTGGTTCCGCACGATGTTACTATATTCGGCTTTTCAATATTGTGCGGATACCAGCTTACTGCTTCATTATACTTCATTGCAAGCGGGCGAACCCTTCCATCCGGTTTATTATCTACACGCCATACGTCATGACCGTTTTGTCCTGACGTTTTAACAAATCCTCTGAAGTGACAAGATATGCAATCAACAGTTGTGTGTTTTGAATAATTTGCAAAGCCCGCATGGGCAGGGTTGATATGACATTTCTGACAAATAACATCACCTTCTGTTTGCCAATCAGCTTTCCTGGTTCCTGGAAAGGAATGTACTCCTGTATGGCAGGTTGCACACTTGAAACTTTTATGAACGGAACTCTGAATACTTTCCTGAATTTGAGGATGCCTTTTGATGTTTGTGCCATAAGCTTTTGGGTAAGGCGCTTCAAGAGATAAAAAACCATTCATCGGTGGTTTGTAAAATCCAATGTGGCATGTCTGGCATACATCATTGTTGGCACGCAGACTGTCTCCCGTTAAAAATGTATGCGATGCAACATTTGTAGTCCAGTCCATTTGATATTGCGTAAGGTTATTTGCCTGGGTTTTCAATGGTTCAGTTCCATCACCGGAAGCCTGAAGTTGAGCCCAGATGTCAAGGACGTCACCTGTTTGGAACTGTTTTATATTTGATTTAAAATGGCACGTTGAACAAGTCGAATGGCAACGGTTGCAATCATTATTAACGTATGCTTCCCCAACGCTTTCACCATTTACCGTGCGTACCGAAGCGTGCTTCTGCTTAAACGTGAGAAAATGTGCAGAAGAATCAACTGCCGCTTTTGTTAAATGACATCCGTTTTGATTACATGATTTAGAAGCTACAGTAGTATAGTTTCGGGTTTTCTCCTGCCCAGCAGTAACGGTGTCATTTTTTGCAGAGAAGCGCGCCCATCCACCATAGTATTTCGATAATTTGTGATTGAACTGATTTTCCGTAGTGATATCGGTATGACAATTCACACAGAGAAGCGTGGCATGTTTACTTAACTTGAATTTGGTCGAATCAACATAAAGCGGTACGATTTCTGTACTGCTTGTTAATGTGATTGTTTTTTGAAGAGAAGAATTCGAATGGCATACATAACATTGCTCTCTGGTAATTTGCGCAAATATCACCGCTGAAAAGATACCACTCAACAAAACGATAGTAAAAATTCGTTTCATAAATATCCTTATTGTTATTTATAAATAATATCTAAAATTTACATTTAAAATGTAGAGAAACTGAAGTGATCCAATAGATTAACAATAATGAAATGTTTTTCATTTTTACATAAGTAGTTTTTTTCTATTTTAGAACAAAAAAAATGAGAGAATATGGAAGTGCTTATTGCCGAGGATGAACAATCCATCGCCAACACATTGCTGAAAAGTTTTGCGGCGACCGGTAATCACGCGGTAATTGTTGGTAATGGAGAAGAAGTTCTGGATGCCGTAAAAAAAATAAAATTTGATGTAATTCTCTTGGATTGGCGTATGCCAAAGATGACCGGATTGCAGGTCTGTAGACAGTTACGAGAACTTCAAGATCAAACTCCGATTATTCTTCTTACCGCTCTTACAGAAATTGCAAACAAAGTTGAAGCGTTAAACGCAGGAGCTGATGATTATATTACCAAACCATTTTCTTTTGAGGAAGTTTTGGCAAGAATAAATGCAGTGTTAAGAAGATTTCAATCAAACACGAACTCCCTTCCGTTTGGTAATTTCATCTTGAATTTAATTACGCATGCTGTTGAAATGGAATTAGAAACCGTGAAATTATCTGAAAAAGAGTTCGAGTTACTCAAATTTTTTCTTCTAAATAAAGGAACAATTATTTCGAAAGAAGTACTTTGTGAAAAAATATGGGACATTCATTATCCAACGACAACAAACTTTGTTGAAGTGACTGTGAAAAATTTGAGAAAAAAGCTTGAGGATTTTACCTCCCAAAAATTTATCAGAACTGTTTATGGGGAAGGGTATATATTTTTTGCAGATTAAGTTTTTAAATATCGTCCTTACGAAGAGTGTTATTAAGAATGCGGTAATGTTTGCCTTATTTCTCATTGCCCTCTATGTTGGTTTTAACATCTATTCTTATTCTCTTATAAAGTTTTATCTCAACCAAAATCTTGATTTTAAAATCAGACACGAAATAGACCACATTTCTTATGCTTTTCGTTATGAAAAGGACTCGTTAAAACTAATTAATCCGGCAGAATTTGAAGAAACTGATTTAGTTCATATTACAGATGATCCCTTTTTTTTACAAATCTACTCTCTCAATGGAAAATTATTATTGCAGAGTATGAATGTTGATAAGTTCGGAGGAATTGATTTACAATATCCGGAATTCAATGGTTCAAGTTACTTTATCGATGGTGGAAGCAAAGGAACCTCATTAAGAAGAGGATATAATAAAATATATAATGAAAGAGGAGAATATGTAGCACTGCTTCAATTATCTTCATTAAAAACCACTTTTGATTCTATAATTCAGAATATTGTTTTTATTAATTTTATTACGCTTCCGCCCGTAATTATCATAATAATAGTGTTGAGCATTATTTTTTCGAGGAGTACATTCGCCCCGATCAACAAGATTATTAAACTTGCCAATAGTATATCTACAACCAAACTTAGTGAAAGATTAAATTATAAAGCGGATTCGGACGATGAACTAGGTAAGTTAAGAGATACGCTTAACAATCTATTCAGTAGGTTGGAAGAACAAATAAAACGAATATCATCTTTTACTGATAATGCCTCCCACCAATTAATGACACCGATTACCGCAATAAACACTGAACTTGAATACATTATTCGTAATAAAAAAAATGGTGCCGATTGTGAGCAATCACTTCCCGTATTAAAAGAACAAACGGAGAGATTGATAAGCATTATCCAATCACTATTACTTCTTTCAAAATCTGAAAAAGATGTTTTAATGCAGAATAGTGTTTTTAATCTTTCTTCACTAATAAACAATCAAATAAGAAAAAGATTTGAACACAAGCAAATAGATTATTTCATTGAAGATGAAATTTATGTTAGGGGCAAAGAAGATTATTTCTTACACGCATTAAATAATGTTGTAGATAATGCAATAAAATATTCTCCACAAAATGAAAAAGTTGAGATAAGAGCGAACAAAATCCTTGATCGAATCACCATTACCGTTGCTGACAAAGGTTTGGGAATAAGTGATTCGGAAAAGGAGAAGATTTTCGAGCGGTTTTATCGAAGCAGCGAAATAGAAAAACTTGGAATAAAAGGACATGGTTTAGGTTTAAGTATAGCGCAAGCCATAGTTAATGTTATGAACGGTTCTATTATTGCGAAAAACAATACACCCAAAGGCTCATTGTTTATTATTTCCCTCCCACTAATTGATATTACATAACAAATCTAAAAATAAATTCATTATTGTTAATTATGAATTAATAAAATGCAGTTCTAATTTGTCTTCAAGTTATTAATTATTAACTAAAGATTATCTTCATTAATAGCAACCAGCTAAAAATGGAATGGTCTTAACTAATTTATACATGAGGAGAAAATGAATACTTATAAAGCATTAGAAATATGGACAGCGCAGACCTTGTTAAATCTTGGAATTCTCTTCTCCGTCATCTCAGCATCGCTGCATATTGGGAGACCATATTTCGAACGAATTTTATCAAGAATGACCTTAAGAGTTGCTGCTGATATATGGTGGTTAATTTATATTATCCTAAGAGATGGGTTACTGTTTTTCTCTGTCCTGTTTATCTTCTTAAATGTGAATCTTGACTTGATGGCCGATATAAAAGTCGGGCTGCCGTTCGTCCCCTTCGGAATGGTACTATTGGTAATTGCTTTGATTATAAAAGTCTTTAGGAATACCGAAGATTTTAACAGACTCGCAAGAAACAATAATTATATAATTGCTATAGGCGCTTTTCTAAATTTTCTTGGTTACTTGTTAGTTATGGAAGCGCCGGGAGATGAATATTCGGCGGCAAAAGAACCATTCTGGATATTTATGAAATCTCTGCGTTCAAATCTAAATCCTTGGCTTTCAACAGTTGTTTTTTACATCACTTATGGAATGCTAATAGTAGCCTTTGCTTTTGTCCTCTACTATTTTTCAAAACAATTCAAGCTTAAGGAAAAAGAAAATGTACAAACTTAAGTTAACTGCAAAAGAATGTATCTCTTGTGGGATATGTATGGACGTTTGTCTTCCCAAAGCAATTGATATGAGAGTACACAGAGGTAATAATATTGAAGGCAATACTCTATTCTATCTTGCCTTAACTGGAACTTCAAACCAAGTGCAAGTATCGGAACAAATGATGACCTTTCCGTTTATGGTCAATGCAACATTGTGCGACGGCTGTATGGAATGCGTAGAAGAATGCCCCACAAATGCCATTAAAATTCTATTCAATAGTGGGCATGGTTGATCGTCAAAGAATACATTTCCTTTAAAACAAAAAAGCGGTGAATAAATCACCGCTTTTTTACTAAATCGTTCTAAGTTCTATGCCCAGGACTCTTTTAATCTTCTAAGAGTGGAAACGAAGAATCCGATAACCGCGATCGCAACACCAATCCAAACCAGACTAATAAAAGGTTTCGTGCTGGCATTAACCGCAAGAACTTCGGAAGGTTTGGTTGTAATAACGGGCATTGAAAGTTTACCGACAATGAATTCAGCTTTTTTTGTGGTTGGATCGATCTTAGTCAATTCAACTCGAAGGTCGGCATCTTTCAACTCAACCGGAACAAAGGTTACGCCTTGTTCTTCTTTTTTCATCAATGCTTCAATGGTTTCTGTCTTGCCGTTTTTAGTTACGGTAAGTTTCGCTCCCATTTGAAAATTTCCACCGCCCATCATAACGGACATATCCGGTTTGATGAAATCGGTGTAAGTTAATTGGGCACCCTCTATCGAGGTTTTTTCATTCGGCATTAACGTAACGGCATTACCTTGTGGTTTATTCTCAGCATTCGAACCGTCTTCATAGGAAAGAGGTGTTACATAAAAATCTTTTGTAAAGCCTTCAAGAATATCGGGCTCACGCATAAGACTATTATTAAAAGCGCTGATGAACATAACAGGTTTTATAACTCTGGCTTCTCCTCCGCCGTCACCATCTTTTACACTAACGTTGAACTCATACTTTGTATTATTCTCTATCGGATTGTAACCGGTAAATTCCAAAGTATGTCCTAAAACTTTAACCGGTTTCCCCTTTGTTAGATCAACTTCAAACTGCTTTGAATAAGCCGCTGAGCCGACAACTCCAAGTAGAAAAAGTGAAAAACCGATATGCGCGATATAAGCGCCGAGCATCTTTTTGTTTCCGGTAAAGATTTTGTAAGCGATTTCTGAATTAACAAAAAATGCAAACGCCGCGGAAACAGAAAGCAAGATCATCATGATGTCATAAACTTTTCCGAAGAGAATTATAAGAAGCGCAAAAACTCCCGTTGCAATTAGAGAGAATTTTGATTTCTTCAAAATATCTTCACCGGATGAGTGTCTCCATTTTAGTAAGAAACTGAAACCGTTTAGTAGCCCGATAATAATTGCAAGAGGCACGTGCATCTCGTTATAAAATCTTGTCTCAACCGCTTGCTTGAAAATCGGTGCGGAAGTACCAACGGCAACGATCAATGCAGAAGCGCCTAATGTTACCGTAGCCGTGAACAAAGCCAGCTCTCGTGCAAGCAAATTTTCTTCTTCAACAATTTGAGATTCGAGATATCTCCATCGGTAGATAATCATTCCAACTCCAAGAAGAAGGAAGGTCCCGACAAAAATAATTAAGAACAAATAAACGATTGCGCCCGGATCAACAAACGAATGAACGGAAGCATCGCCGAGCACGCCGCTTCTTGTTAAAAACGTTGAGTAGAGAACCATCACGTAAGCAAGAATTGAAAGCAATAAATTGGTTTTTACAAACTTTCCAATTCCACCTTTAGCTTGAGTTTTGCGCTGCACGATCATGGTATGAATTGCGGCAAGACTGATAAGCCAGGGAACTAAACTTGCGTTTTCAACCGGATCCCAAGCCCAGTAACCGCCCCAGCCGAGAACTCCATATGCCCAATAACCGCCGAGCATAATTCCGAGTCCAAGGATTCCTGAGCCGGCTAAAATCCAGGGAAATGATTGACGAACCCAATCTTTATAATCATTTTTCAAAAGAGCAGCCATTGCAAATGAGAAAGGAACGGTGGTCATCGCAAATCCTGTAAAAAGAATTGGGGGATGGATTTGCATCCAGAAATTTTGTAGAAGAGGATTCAATCCTTTTCCGTGAATAATAAATTGATTTACCGAAATTCCGGCGCCTTGTAAAGTGGCATAAAGGTCTTTGCTCATCTTAACAAAATTCTGTCCCGAGTTTGGATCGTTGAACATAAAATTTTGCATGAACGGAGCGTTAAAATATGCCGGATTAATTTTCACGGTTTCAAGAAACATCGGTTCAGCCCAAATGTAGGCAAACGGATTTTTCAACAAAGGAGAAACCATCGCAAGCAAGAATGTTGTAGATAACGTGAAGAACATCATTACACGCGGTTCAAGATCGTCTCTTTTTCCGGTATAAGATTGAAGAAAAACTCCGATCAGTGCGGTAACGAGAAGCCACAACATAAAACTTCCCTGCTGACCAGCCCAAAAAGTCGAGAGCAAAAATCCGAAGGGTAAATCGTCGTTACTGTAGCTGTAAACATATTCGTACTGATATTGATGCGTGATGATCAAATACATCAGAAATGCGGATGCGATGATTACAAACATTGCCATTGCATGATAAGACATCCGCGCAATGTTAAGCGTATTTTTAGCGCCGCGGTAAGTAAAAAAATACATCACCATGGAAAAAATACTGAATGCAAGCGCAAGGGTAATTAATATACTGCCTGCCATATGAACTCCTTTAAGGGTTTAAATTCAATTTTAAGAATTTGCCGCTGCCTTTTGTTTGTCTTGATATTTTGAAGGACATTTAGTCAAAATATCTTTTGCATGGAAGTTTCCGTTTTTATATTGCCCGGTAACTACTATGCTTTGTGCAGATTCAAAATTATTCGGAATCGTTCCTGCATAAATAACTTTCATCTCGCGTCCGGTTGCATCTTTCATGAAAAAAGCAAAAGTTCTTTCAGATTTATTAACCTCATAACTTTTTTCTTTTACCCAGCTTCCCGTAGCTTTAATCGTACGATCGCTGGACATTACTTTTACGAAATCGCTTTCGTATTGAATATTGCTTTTCGTGAATAAGAAAATCATCATTCCCAGAAAAACGACGGCAATTACTCCGCCGAAGATGTATTTATTTTTCATTTTCCTTTATCTCCTTCTATTTCTTTTTCTATATGTTTAATTCGATTGTTTAGCGCAAATAAAAATCCAAAGACTCCCGCCCAAACGATAAGGACGATAATCATTACGATGTAAATTGCATTTTTTGAAAGGAACTCTTCCAACATTCACCTCAATGATATTGTTTATTTAATTTTTCTTTATAAAGCATTGATTTATAACCCACATACCACATCCAATAATATAAAATTGTAAAACCGAGTAACGAAAGGAAAAAGATGAGCAGCATGTTTCCATTCATTTTAAAATTAACTACCGTTCCGGCGTTTGTATCATCGGCGGAACCGGGATGCAATCCCCTCATAATTCTGGGCATAATAAAAATAAAAAACGGAACCGTAACAAAAGCAATAATTGAATAAACCGCCGAGAGCGCGGCGCGTTTTTCTTCAACTTCAACAGCTGAACGAAGCGCGAACAAAGCGCCGTAAATTAAAAGCAAAGCGAAAATGCTTGTCTGTCTTGGGTCCCAGCTCCAGTAGGAACCCCACGCAAATTTCGCCCATACCGCGCCGGTTATTGTTGCCAATATACAGAAGATCATTCCAAGTTGAGCTGCGCTATGCGCTTTAATATCATCTACAAGGTCTTTGTTGCGGAGATACTTTATGCTGTAAACGGTTGACATGAGAAATGCGATTACGGTTAGCCATGCGGTTGGGACGTGGAAAAAAATTATTTTGGCGTTTTCGCCGAGTCCCATAATAAGCGGGAACTCATACCAATGTTCCGGTTTAGCTACAATGGGGAATGTTATTCCGGCGATTGATACAAAAGCAATTAGGAGAAAAAGGACTATCTTCCAAATCATAACAGTTTCTTATTTGTGATTGAAATAAACATTAATCTTTCCAGATAAAATCAAACAACATAAACGAAGCCGCGATCATTACCACATCGTAACAACCGAGAATTGCAAGTTCAACATAACTGCTGCTGAAAGTTGTAGTATCCATTGCCTGCTTTGTTAAATCGATCAGCGTTAACATTAACGGCAGTAATATAGGAAACGATAAAACCGGGTAAAGCGTTCCCTTTGAACTTGCCTTGGCAATTATCGAAGCGATGAGCGTTGAAGCAATTGCAATACCGATATTTCCAAGAATAAAAGCATAAAGAAAAAGTGGCAAATTTTTAATAACGAATGCCTCGAACAAAGCCGAATAAAGCAGCGCAATAACAATATTCATCGCAAAAACAAGGATCAGATTGAACAACAATTTTCCGCTGAAAATGGTTGTTGGCGAAGCGATAAGCTGCAACGTTAACGTTGTTCCTCTTTCTTCTTCCGAAACAAATGCCCGTGATAAACCGGACATTGCTGAGAAAAAGATGACAACCCAGAATAGTCCGCCGGCAAGAAAATCGCTGATCTTCTCATTTCCGATCGAAAACAATATTACGCTGATCGTTACCACGATAAACATTACAAGCGAGTTTATTGCGTAACGGGTGCGCAGTTCGGATGCTAAATCTTTTTTAAATAATGCGTATGACGACATTTAGTTCTCTCAGCCAGAAGCTGATCCGCCTTTGGCGGAAGTTTTCAGTTATTAGTTTTTTTGTAATCTTGTAATTCTAAAACAGATGAACAGATCGCCAGATCGCTGTCTTCGTTTGAAGCTATGATGACGATATTATTCTGCGATTCTTCTTTTACAGTTTGGTAAACTTTTTCTTTACCGGAATTATCTAAATTCGAAGTAGGTTCATCAAAGAAAAGGATCTTAGGCGAATGAATTAAGGCGAAAATAAATTTTAACCGCTGTTTCATTCCGGACGAATAACCTTTCACAAGGTCGTTTTTCCTGTCAAATATGCCAAAATGTTGAAAGAGAAAATCTAATTTTTCTTGAGTAAAGTTAATGCCTCTTATCTTTGAAAAAAAGTGAATATTTTCTACCGCGGTGAATTCGTCGTACAAGATCACATAGGGGGCGACAAATCCGATATAATTGTGCAAATCTTCAGATTCGATGATCTTTCCGTCGAAATAATGAGTTACCTTCCCTTTGGTTGGAGAAATAATCCCGGTAATGATCTTCAAAAAAGTTGATTTGCCGGAACCGTTCGGACCGGAGATTCCGTAAATACCGTTGTTTTTACATGAAAAATTGACGTCTTTAAAAATCAGTCTTCTTCCAAAAACTTTTGAAACATTTTCTGCTTGTAATTCAAAACTACTCATTTACGATGACCAATTTTCCCAAAGCTGTACGCTCTTGTGATTTAATAAAATAAAAGTAAACGCCGCTACCCAATTTTTCGTTTTTATTGTTCAATCCGTTCCATTTGACAACAGGTTTATCTATTAACAAATGAGGAGTAAGTTCTGTCTCAATATCGCAAACCAAGTCCATAGAAATGGAATAGATTTTCAGAGACACCGGATCATCTATAGTTCCGTTTAGCGGAATATAAATGGATTTACCATCTTCATAATGAAACGGGGAAGGAAAAACGGTTTCTGTAGATTTGACAGGGGAATAAACGATGTAATTAATGATTGAGGAACATTTCCAAATGTCCGGATAATCTGGACTAAATAATAAATAATAACCAAATGGAAGTGTTGCAAAATTATTTTGCCAAGAATCGCTTATTGTTATAGTTGAATGAAATTGTTTACTCAAATCGGAGATTCCACTTTTCATTTCAAAGGTAGAAAGGACAAAGAAGAGAGTATCTTTTTTTTCATTAAGCGAATTAACAACTTTGACAAAACTGATTGAAGTTACATCACTGTTTATCTCAGTGGGGGTTAGGTTTTTATTAAAGTTCACAGTTATTGCCGGTTTAATCAATGGATAATTTTCAGCTTCTTCAAAGTACTTCCCTTGAACAGTTCTGTAATTTGTGTAAAAAGTCCAGACTCCAAATTCGTTATAAGAATCAAGAAAAGAAGATTGGTTTTCAATTAAACTTACATCAATTGCTTCCAGCGCGCGGTAAGTTCGCATTAATTCCCACTGCCGTTTTATAACATTTAAATTGAATTTATCTTTCAAAAAGATATTCCAGACAGCGAGATTATACCCTTCGTTAGAGCCAAAAGCTTTATCTGTAAAGTTAAAATAACCGCCGCTCTTAAAGTAATAATAGTAGTCGTTTATCTCATCATAAACGAATTCTTCCATAGAAGTAGAAGTTAGTTCGTAAAAATAGAGGTCATAAATTTCGGTTGCTGATTCACGCAAAATATAATTACCGATTTGAATTGCATGATGCAGTTCATGCGCGGCAGTTACTTTTGCGGCAAGGATTCCCGTAGTTGGGTAGCCGGAAAAACTGTTATCCATTTCGATGTAGGAATAAAAAGTTTTGGAACCGGAAGAGATTTCTTCTTCGGAATTTGTGTTGCCGTAAATTCCGCGGCTCATTCTATAAATATAAACATCATACTTATCATCGCCGCCATTACCAAGGTCTTTTGGCGGCGGAAGAAATCCCAAGTAATTTACTTCAAATGAATAAGAAGAATCAAATGCTTTTGCCAATTCATTAATATTGTATTGCGGAGCGTCTGTTCCTTTGTTAAAATGAATCCGGAAAAATCCCGAAGGTGAAACAATGCTTGTATCAAGCTCCGGACGGATGAACATTGTCTTTAATATTTTTTGCAGCGCGGGCGAAAAAGATTTAATTCCAAGTCTCACCGAATTTTCTATTCCAAAATTACACTTCACATTTTCTTTTGTAGTAATCTCATTTACAAGTGTATGTACTTCTTTTTCATGAAGCGCGATGTATTCATTGTAAAGCGAATCAAGCCTTGATTGGGCAGAAAGTCCGACTGTAAGTATTAATGTAGCAATAAAAAATTTCATAATTTTTTCAGACTCACGCAATTTTCATTTGTGTTTGCATAAAGTAAATACCAATTGTTGGCGCTGAACTTATCCACGGAAAAATTGCCAACACCGTCAACTTCAGTCAAGTTCTGAATGCCGAACAAACCGGTATGCTTGTTCACTCCTGCAGAAAGAAAACTCCCGGTATTTGAAGAATAAAGAAAGAATCGTTTTGAACCGTCACCAGAATATTTTCCGAAATAATCTATTTGGGCATCAGTTGACAAAAATGTCTTTGTGATAGACGGTTTTTTTAAAACTTTTTGAAATTTGCTGTTCCCGACAAAAAAATAATTTGATTGATTGTTGGAAATCGCTGTAAAAATAAATTCTTCTCCGGTGCTATAAATGTCCTCTAGATAATTTTTTGATTGAAAGAGTGAATCATATTCAACGGAGTGAATCGTTTTTATAAAAACGGGATTTTTAAAAGAGGCATAAACCAGATCAGCTTTACCGTTCCCCTTCGTCCAGTAATAAATATCCCCTTTTGCATCGATCTTCGCATCAAGAAGTTTTCCGGTTCTAAGCGAAGCGGTTGCAAGCGAGTAACGAAAGTTCTTATAAGTAAATGAAGAATAGAAGAGTTTGTCATCTGCTGAATGCACAACCACAATATTAGCTCTGGTTCCGGAAGCGCTTTTCATTAATCGGCAATCTTTTATCCCGCTATCTACATATAAGAAATCTCGTTTAACTTTGAATGTATTAAAGTCGATCAACAAATATTCGATTGCCCTTTCATCCACATTGTAGAAATAAATTCCCTTATGCGATTTATCAATATCATCAATCAACATCAACGAATATGTCCCATTGACCTTTTGTGAAAACAATGTTGATGGAAGTCCGTCTTTTCCCCGGAGTACAAAAGTACAAAACCCTTTCTCCGAATTATAAAGACAAAGGTCGCTGATCCCATCTTTTCCAATATCAAAAAGTGAAAGAGAAGAAGGGGTGTTCCCAAAGACCATATCAGTGGCTTCACCAAAGGATGAAAGATTTGAGACGAAATAAATATTTCCATCAGAAGAGATCGATGCAAAACCGTAAACAAATTTAGTATAGAAAGGAATGAGATCGTTCAGTCCTTTCTTCTCTAGGTAAGTTATTTCGGGATAAAACGATCCGTCGCTCTTTTGGAATAATACCGAGACTTGTGAAGATTGTAATCCGTTACCGGTAGATAAATAAGCGATGTCGAATTTTCCATCTTTGTTAAAATCGCCCCAGATAAATTTGTCTGGTTTTAAATTTGTTCGAATATTCTCTGTTCTGTTGTAGCCGGAAACTGAATCTCCATAGATCACTTTTAATTCATTCCCACAAATGCAGAAAAGATCGGGATAAGAATCGCTATTAAAATCAAACGCCTGCAATGAAAAAATTGGATTTTGCAATTCGATAGTTCGTACTAACCTGAATTCGCTTCTACTATTATTGTAAAAAAACTGAAGAGAATTGTTGTTGAGATTAAACGCTGCAATATCGGGGTAGGAATCGTTGTTTAAATCTACTGCAACTGATTGAGAAAAAGCCGTACCGGTTTGCATTTTCTTTTCTTCAATTTTTGCATTACGATTATTCAAAATCGAAATTCCATCAAATGCAGCGCCCGAGATGAGCAGTTCGTTTTTACCGTCGTCATTAAAATCAGCCTGATTTATCACATCGGGAAAAGAAGTGAATAAAATCTGTCGCGCTACAGAGATACTTCCCGATGTAGAAACGTTTAACCAACCCACTTTTTTTTGCTTGCGCGATACGAACGCATATTTGGGAATTTTGTCATACTTATCGAGATAAGTAATAAAATTGGAAATCTCCGGAGAAAAAGATGAAGAAAAAGATTCTGAAAAATTATCGGTTCCTTTTCCGGCAATATTGGCAAAATGGCTTTTCTCTTCGCCGGTAAGTAATAAATCGGAATAGGAGTCTTGGTTGAAGTTAAGCGCAAATAACCTCGTGTATTTTCCTTTAACAGGGAAAACCGAATATTTACAAAAACCATTAATTGGGATTTGAGCTGCACCGCTTTGGCAAAGCAAAAAAACAATCAGAGAACCGTTAATGACTTTTTTTTTCAGCAAGTCTGGCTTCTCTTCTTTGTAAGGCTTTTTCAAATCTTCTCTTTTCATCATCGGTTTCGGGAATAACCTTAACAGCTTCAGCCGGTTTGGCATCGTTGTCAACACTTACAAAAGTAAGGTAGGCGGAATTTGTGTGTATTCTTTTCCCCTCTTTAAATGATTCTGCAAAAACTTTTACTCCAATTTCGAGTGAAGTTTTAAAAACTCTATTTACCGATGCAACTAAAGTAACCGCATGTCCGAGTTTTATAGGGTGATGAAAACCAATGCTATCAACTGAAGCCGTTACACACACATGCTGCGAATGTTTAGCCGCACAGAGAGCGGCGCAAATATCAATCCAGTGCATCAATTGTCCGCCGAGCAAATTCCCTAGTTGATTGGTATGCTGCGGCAGTACCAATTCCGTCATGATCATTATTGAGTCGCTTACTTTTTTCGGACTCATTTTTTCGCGGTATCCTCACCCGATTTCTCAAGTTTCGTTTTTAATTCTTCAACTTTTATGTAGTTCTCGTCTTGCGGATATTTTACAAGAAAATTTTCAATTTCTTTTAGCGCGTCGTCATTTCTTTTTAAACCAATTAAAACATTAATTTTTTTGTAGGAAGCCATCGGCGCATATTGGGTATCGTGATACATTGTCTCAACATTATCAAAATAAGCAACTGCTGCGTTGCTATAATCCATTTTTTCATAAATCACGGCAGCATTAAAAGCTTTGTGGGCAAGTTTATCATTTAACTCTTTTATCTTTGTTTCAGCATCGGGAACTTTAGCATCCGTTGGGAAAAAATCTATAAACGCTTGAAACTCCTCAATTCCTTTTTTTGTATAACGTTGATCAAGGGGAAATGGAGGAGAAAGTCTATAGTAGCACTCTGCAAGGTTATATTGCGCTTCGGGAACAAAAGAACTTGCCGGCATATTTTTTATCAACCGGCTAAACTCGGAGGCGGCCAAAATATATTCAGTCCTCGCTAAACGGCTTTTCGCCAAATGGAACTGAGCATCATCAACAATTTCATTTCCGGGAAATTGAAGCATAATTGCATCAAATTCCTGGATGGCTCTGTCATATTCTTCATCATTATAAAAATCCATTGCATACTTAAAACGTTGTTCGGAAGTCATGTTCGCAGTATCAACTGTAGAAGCACAACCGATAAAAAATAATAATAGAAAAGGAAGGAAGATTAGTGTTTTTGTCATAGTCTCTTTATGTGTTAAAATTAAAGTGTCATTCTGATTTAAGCAAAAATACCGGTAATTATGCCTGTTTTAATCAATTGTAAAACCAATTTTCTTTTTAGCCGGTTCAGGTGGATTAATAAGTTGATTAATTACTTGAATAATCTGTAAGATCTTTTCGTCGTGATCTTTTAGGTTACTATCAATTTCTCTTAATTTTTCTTCAACCTTTTTGTGAGTTGAAATTATTTCTCGAAGCCTTACAAAAGCTCGTACGATTAAAATATTTACTTCAATAGCTCTTTCACTTTTTAATACTGAAGAAAGCATTGCTACGCCTTGTTCGGTAAATGCAAAGGGAAAATATCGCAAACCCTTTTGATCCGAACTGGACATCACAATTTGTGATCTCCAGTTCATAAATTCTTCTTTTGTAAGCTGAAACATAAAGTCTTCAGGAAATCTTTTAATATTTCTGCGAACAGCTTGTTTTAATGTACGTGTCTCAACATTGTAAAGAACGGCAAGATCTCTATCAAGAATTACTTTCTGATTTCTAATAACCAGAATTTTATTGATCACACTTTCCACCGGAAGCAGTTGTTTATCACTCATATAAACGCTGTTTTAAAATTGTTTTTTTAACCTTTAATGCTGATTTCCAACTGGATTATCTTTGATTCCGGTTTTTAAAATGCTTCGTAATACCGGCTACAAAATAAGGAAAGCGGAAAAGCTTACCAAGATAAAAAAAATTACTTACTCCTTGCCGAAAAGAAGATATACACCGCTGCGGCAGCTGAACCGAGAGCAATTGCCGGTTCCAAAAGACTCGAAAAGAAAGGTTCAGCCGGAATTTTCCCTTGTGTAAACGGAAATGAAGAATTTTCTACCGCTTCAATGTTTTCATATGGAATCTCATCGTTAATGGTGTAAGAAAATTCCTTTACACTGGTGGATTCAGTAATTATCGAGTAATTCCCGGAAAAGTGCAGAATTCTTGTAACAACAAAAGATCCGAACAAATTTTTCCTTTCCGGTTCAGTGTATTCTACTTTTGCTTCGGTTAAAATGAATTGGACCGGAATTTTTCCCGCTTCCTTTTTTTGAAAGTGAGCTAAAATTGAATTTTGAAAAACTTGATAATCTTTACCGAGAACAAAATCGATTTGAGGGTTCCTTTCGTTTCCTAAATTCTTGACTAATCCATTCGCAGCCGAATCGGCAAGCTGAAAAAACAGATCCAGATTCGTTTTCGTCTGCCCATTTATTGATAAAGTTAAAAAAAGAAAGAGAGGAAGAAAACTTCCCCTCTTTCCAATCAATTTTAACAGATTATCCATTAATATTTCTTTGCCAATTCGCGCAAACGTAAAACGCGCTCTTCCATTGAAGGATGTGTGGAAAACAATTTCATTAATCCGCCGCCGCTTAAAGGATTAACAATAAACATGTGCGCGGTTGCCGGTTTTGCGTCACGAATTGGATGAATTTGATTTTGCATCGAAAGTTTTTCCAAAGCAGAAGCTAATGCCAATGGAACACCGGAAATTTCTGCACCACCTTCATCGGCAACATATTCTCTTGAACGTGAAATTGCCAATTGCAAAAGTGTTGCCGCAATCGGCGCAACAATCATTAAAAAAAGAGAAGCAATGCCGCTATCGTCATCATCACTGTTTCCGCGTCCGAACATCATTGCCCAGCTTGCCATCTGTGCAACAAAAGTAATTGTTCCCACAAAAGTTGAAGCAATAGTTCCTATCAAAATATCTCGGTGTTTTACGTGCGCTAATTCATGTCCGATAACTCCGGCAAGTTCTTCGGTGTTTAGGATTTTCAAAATCCCGGTAGTAACGGCAACCACTGCATGCTGCGGGTCTCTTCCTGTTGCAAAAGCGTTTGGAGTAGGATTTTCAATTACATACACCCGCGGCATAGGTAAAGTTGCACGCTGCGAGAGTTCTTGAACTAATCCGTACAATTTTGGCGCGGTTTCTCCGTTTACTTCTTTTGCTTTATACATTGCAAGAACAACTTTATCGGAAAACCAGTAGGAGCCGAAGTTCATCGCCAAAGCGAACATAAAGGCGATCGTCATTCCCGATCTTCCGCCGAGCAAATTTCCGACGAAGATGAAAAGCACCATCATCAGCGTCATCAAAAAAACAGTTTTAAGGGTATTCATCATTTATCCGTTATTTTTTTATTTAAGACGAAAGTAAAGCACATAAGTTCTTGTGTAAAATTAGAATTAATAACGATTGAAAAAAAGTCAATATGGCGTTGAGAGGAATGGGACGCAGATTCGCTAAGATTTATTATGATCTGCGCCGATCATAATAAATCATAAAAAATCTGCGTCCCATTGTTTTAAATGATCTCCTTCAACGCCTCGTAATTCGCTTTAATCGATTTATCCAAATCCTCTTGGCTGTGAGCAGTGGAAACAAACAACGCTTCATATTGCGCCGGAGGAAGATAAATTCCCCGATTCAACATACCGTGAAAATATTTTCCATAAAGCGTTGCATCAGAGGTTACGGCAGAATTGAAATCGGTAACTTTTTCTTCGGTAAAGAATAACGTCATCATCGAACCAATGCGGTTAATCTGAAAATTCTTTCCGAGACTTTTTATATTTTCTTTCCATCCGTTTTCCAAATAAGCAGATTTTTCTTCCAGCAGCTGGTAAACTTCGGGACGCGTTTTGATCTCTGTTAATGCGGCTAAACCGGCGCTCATCGCCAAAGGATTTCCACTCAGCGTTCCCGCTTGATAAACTGGTCCGGCAGGAGAAACCATTTCCATGATTTCTTTTTTACCGCCGTAAGCGCCAACCGGCAAACCGCCGCCGATAATTTTTCCGAACGTTGAAAGATCAGGCTTTACACCCAAAACTTCCTGCGCGCCGCCTTGTGCTAGACGAAAACCTGTCATCACTTCATCAAAAATGAGAACGATACTTTCTTCATCGCAGATTGTTCTGAGTTCTTTTATAAATGAATTGTCTGCACAAACCGTTCCCATGTTACCTACAACCGCTTCGATAATAACAGCGGCTATTTCACCTTTGTTCGCTTTTACTAATTGTTTTACAGAATCGATGTTATTAAAATCTGCGATCAACGTATCGGCAGCATTTCCTTTGGTAACCCCTGGAGAAGTCGGGATGCCGAATGTTAACGCGCCGGAACCAGCTTTGATCAAAAAGAAATCGCCATGTCCGTGATAACAACCTTCAAACTTTATAAATTTTTCTTTGCCGGTATATCCGCGGGCAGCGCGGATTGCGCTCATCGTTGCTTCTGTTCCGCTGTTTACCATGCGTACCATTTCAATTGAAGGAACAAGTTCTGTGATCAGTTTTGCCATTTGTACTTCAAGTTCGGTGGGTGCGCCGAAAGAAGTTCCGTTTTCAATTGCCTGTATTAACGCTTGTTTGATGAAAGGAGGATTGTGTCCAAACAAATGCGGACCCCAGCTTCCGATGTATTCGATGTATTCGTTTCCGTCAACGTCATAAATTTTTGAGCCTTCACCGCGCTGCATAAAGATGGGATTGCCGCCTACAGATTTGAATGCGCGTACGGGAGAATTTACGCCGCCGGGAATGTATTGTTTTGCTTCGTTAAAAAGTTTTTCGCTTTTTGAGATATCCATTTTTTCTTCCAATTATTTTCTTTTCTACAAAATTACGCAAACCGGGTGAAAAATTTTTGGAATGTTATGCTTTCTTGTATTATTTTTCAATCATCTTAATCAAAAACATTACGTGGCTATTAATTTATAGTTCTTAATCTTAATCGTGTTCTTAATCTTAATCACTTTGGTTTCTGATTAAGAAAAAGATTAGGATTATGATTAAGAGAATATTTTGCTCGCTCATAACATAAAATAATCATAAACAATTTGTTGGTAGAAATGAAAAACTCAACTCCACTCGCTAAATATCTTTTTAGCATTCCCGTAATTGTAGCGGCGCTTGGTTACTTTGTTGATATTTATGATTTGGTTCTGTTCGGAATCGTCCGTGTTCCGAGTCTGAAGGCGCTTGGTTTATTAGATGCGCAGATTCTTGATAAAGGTGTTTTACTTCTGAACATGCAAATGATCGGCATGCTTGTAGGCGGAATTATATGGGGAATTCTTGGCGATAAAAAAGGAAGACTGCAAATTCTTTTTGGTTCTATTCTGCTTTATTCAATTGCCAATATTTTAAATGGATTTGTTACAACGATCGATCAATACGCGATATGCAGATCGTTAGCAGGCATCGGACTTGCCGGAGAACTTGGCGCCGGAATTACACTTGTTGCGGAAATTCTACCAAAAGAAATACGTGGCTACGGCACAATGATGGTTGCAACGATAGGCGTTTCAGGTGCGGTGGCGGCTTATGCAATTGCTGAAGATTTTGCATGGAGAACTTCCTATTTCATTGGTGGTGGTTTGGGAATTTGTCTTCTCATTTTACGTATCAGCGTTTATGAATCGGGAATGTTTGAAGCGATGAAGAAAAAAAATATTTCACGCGGAAATTTTTTTTCCCTGTTTGCAAAGAAGGGTTTATTTAGAAGATATTTGAAGTGTATTCTCATCGGACTTCCGACGTGGTATGTGGTTGGCGTATTAATAACTTTTTCACCGGAACTTGGCAAAGCGCTTAATCTTTCCGAGCCGATCGCCGCCGGGAAAACAATTATGTTCTGTTACATCGGATTAATTTTCGGCGATCTTTCCAGCGGTATCTTCAGCCAGTTTTTAAAAAGCAGAAAGAAGATCGTGCTTATTTATATTTTACTCTCTGTAGTGATAATAGCGTTTTATTTTACTGTTCTGCAAGGCGGCTCCGCATTTCTGTTTTATTCCGTTGCAACAGCGCTCGGATTTTCAATCGGCTATTGGGCTGTATTTGTAACTATTGCCGCTGAACAATTCGGCACAAACATGCGTGCAACCGTTGCCACCACCGTTCCGAATTTTGTACGCGGCGCGACTGTGCCGATTACGTTGCTTTTTAATTTCGGTAAAGGTTATGTTGGAGTTATTCAATCCGCAATTTGGGTTGGCATGTTTGTATTTGCAATTTCCCTTTACGCAGTATTTAAATTGAATGAAACGTTTGATAAGTCGTTGGATTTTGTGGAAGAGAATTAGAAATAATTTATGGTGAAACACTTTAAATGTCATCCGTCCTGTCTTAGACTCCATCGATCTCGTTTGAAATGAAATGGATGCTGTTTTAAACCGGATCGTTCCAGGTTGAAACGAAATGGACTCCGGTAGAAACTCCATCACTGCCGATTGAAGTGAAGTGAACCTCGGTTGATACTGCATCGGTGTCGGTTGAAGTGAAGCCGACTTCGTTTGAAGCGAGATCATTGTCGGTTAAAACAGGTGAGGCGTCGGTTGAAACGAGATGGATGTCGGTTTAAACCGAGAATGACTTCGTTTTTAGATTGTTTTTGAGGTTTTTTGTAAAGACGGGGCATACCCCGCCTCTACGTTTGAACTTAGGATTGCGGTGGAGTACCCGGTTTACTTTTCTTGTAAAACCGTTTGCTCATCTCGTCGAGGGAATCGTCCATACCTACGGTATTAGCTCCATTCCGTTTGGCATTTGCATACACAACCAAAGCGGCAGCGTATGCTTCACTGCCGACTTCAATGTAAGTATCTTCTACCATTTCGGCAAGTTTAGCTATTTCCGTCCTTACCCCTTGAAGGTTATTGAAAAGAGTAACATCCTTTTCCATTTCTTCAACGGAAAAATCTCGCGGCATAAAACCGTTGTCTTGTTTTACAAGCGCAAGTGCTTTGGTTGTAAAAATGAGATTTTTCCCACCGAGTCTTGGCAACTCTTTTAACTCGTCGCTTGCAAGATCAATTAGGAAAGGGAGTTTTGTTTTGATATCCGCTATTGCCGCCATAACACTTGCAACTGAAGCATCATCCAGCACAGCGCTTACTTTGTTAGGAACCATAGTACCTCCAAATAAATTGGATTTTGTGGTATTGTTATTTATCCCGCCTTTTGGTTACCACCACCCCGAAAGACAGTAAATGGTCAATTGACCTCTCCCTTAATCCCTCTCCTTATACTCGTCCGCGTTGGCGGAAAGGAGAGGGAAACAGATTGAGGTTTTTTTTACTTGAGCAGAAGCATCTTCTTCGTTGAAGTATAATCATTTACCCGTAATTGGTAAACGTACATTCCGCTTGCAAGTGAAGAAGCATCGAACTGAACTGTGTATTTGCCAATTTCTTTCTGCCCGTTTACAAGGGTCATTACTTCATTGCCGAGCATATCAAATATCTTTAACGTAACATTTCCGCTTTTCGGCAACTGATAATTTATTGTTGTTGCCGGATTAAAGGGATTAGGATAATTTTGTTCAAGTACGTAAGCCGATGGTATCGCCTGTTTATATTCCTGATCTTTCACAGATGTAACAATACTTCCTGTTACGATCTCGATATCGTCAAGATAGATTCCGTCTTCTTGATTTGCACCATCGGACTTTAGGCGGAAGCGTACACGAATGCTGTCGCTGCCGGCACCTGTAAACGCATCGAAACGCGCTGTGTATTTAGCGGGTCCACCGAAAGCATTGTCAATCCCCGTCAGCGTCTTGATTGCAGTCCATTCGATTCCATTCCGCGTTGCTTCAATGTACACCGTGTCTGTCGGATCGACGAATACTTTTGCAAAGAACTGCAGTTCAACTTTTGTGTGGTGAGTAAGGTCGTATGATTTCTTCAACGTCAGCGATTTATTTGAGTTCGGCGAGTAATTACCGACCGGACTATCGGTGATATCCTGCGAACCTCCGTGCCGGTATTTAGAAGAATATCCCCATCTATCAAATCTACCGAAATCCCAAACATTGGTCGTTTGTTTTTCAAAATCGTCCACAAATTCCCGACCGACTGTAAAACGCAGAGAGCCCGTTACGGGATATCGAGATTGGTTCTTTGCCGCAGCCACGTCATTGGCGGTTATGTAATAAGATACTGTATCTCCGGAAACAAACGAACTTGACGGTACAAGCGATGCGACGTAGTAATCGCCTATCGGCATTTTATCGAATCGGGTTGATGATGCCGATCCGCCGTTTACATCGTAATGAAGAATGAGACTAGATGTATCAATGCCAATATTGTCCGTAAATTGCGCTGTAAAAGAATAAGGACCTTTCAGTTTAATCGAGTTGCGGATTGTATCGGCAATAACGATTGTAGGGGGAATGATATCTGCACCGATGGTAAATACATTGGGTATGTACGGAAGGTATCCCGAAGCAGTTCGTGCAAGTACGAAATACTCCACATTCGTGTTTACATTCTGTGCAGGTATATCAGCGCGGAAGAGACTTCCGCCTTCATTAGTCATTACAATTTTCTTGAATGGAAACTCACCGTCTGTATCCCAGAACAAGTCCATTGAAAGTAGAGGCGCAGATCCGTTGACCCGTGCGTGGATGGGAAATGAACTGCTTCTGTTCTCCGTGTCTAAAAGACTATCAACTACAATCTCTTGTCCGTCAAACCAATTCAGTATTCTCTTCATAACCTCAATGCGTGTTTTGAGATCCGTAATCGATTCGAAACCTCCGAACGCAAAATTGACTAACTTGTACGATCCGCTGTATCGAATTGCCCCGGCACTTCCTGCATACGAACCCTCATTATATTTGAAGACCGGCACACTGCCGCCGATAGGATTAATAACATCCGGAATTTGTTCCTGCGCTGCTCTTCCAGGCTGAAACCTTGTAAAAGATAAACCATCTCCCAACGTATCCCCGGGAACTCCTGTGAGTGTTGAAATTCCTGCATCATCAGCTATATAAGACGACTTCAAATATGTTTCATAAAATGTTTTCGACACTCCCTTTGACACAACATATTCGTTGGCATAATTCGGTGAAGGAGCGGATAGGTCCCAGCCAATATCCTGACCCGATAGAAACAACTTTCCGCCGGAATCGAGATATTGTTTTAACGAAGAGCGATCTAACGAATCAAGTGATGGGAACGCCCACTCGCACATCCATACTACAGTGTTGTACCGCATCAGCACAGTTGCCGGCGGCGTACCTTTTTTGCTGTGGTCCCACACATCGTAAGAAACACCAAGCACATCCAAAGCTTCAGCATACGAAGTTTCAGAACCGAAGCCTTCGTCATCAGCAACCAAAAGAAGATGAGCGCCAACGGACAATTTAAAAGTAAACGTCGTCGAGTAGGCGCCATCAGTTAATGTAATAATGAAAGGAACAATTGACGGAATAGCTTCCGGATTGACACTGACGATAAATGGATTGTTGAGATTCGATGCGCTTGAATAGTCAAGATCTGTGATTCCCTTGATGCTGCCGAAGGAGATGTTGTTCGTCTGCACAGTTGTTGTCCAATGAGAGGTCGAAAGACTGCCCATAACATTAACCGCATCACCCCATTCATTTCTAACTTCAACAATGATTTTGGCTGTTTCACCAGGTTCCAAAATTCCGTTGCTGTTTCCACCCTGAGAATCGTCAACTGTCACGGAGATAAACTGAAGTTTAGGCTTAGGGGGAGGCGGTGTTTCCGTCAGTGCACGGTAAGCATTGATCCTTCCATATCCCAATTTGCCTCCATACCCGGAATTTTTCCCATCAATGTTATCAGCCGTTCCACAGATCTGAAACATTATTAGCGCTGGAGTCCATGTTGGATTCTTCGACTTAACAAGCGCCGCCAATGCAGCAACCATCGGCGAAGCCATGGATGTGCCTTCGAACTCAATGTAGTTTGCATTACTGTAAAACGGAGATGGGTAAACAATTGAACTGAGGATGCCCCTTTTGTTTCCCGATGCGAGATCACCTCCCGGGGCGCAGATGTCAATACCGTTTCCATAAGAAGAATAACTTGCCTTACTGTCATTACTGTTGGTTGCCGCAACAGCAAGCGACCAGGGCTGTGCTCCCAGAAGCGAAACAAAATCACTCCCCGTATTGCCTGCCGCATTACAAATTACAACGCCGTTTTTATAAGCGTAAAGCGCCCCCTCCAACACTGCTTTTGAAGTTCCCATACTGAGGTTAGCAACCGATACGCCGTTATTTGTCGCATAGATAAAAGCATCGCCCATCCATGTTGAAAGTCCATAACCGCCGCCATTGATATCGTGCCATCCGACTCTAAGGGGCATTATTTTTGCTCCCCAGGATAGTGAAGCGATACCGATTCCATTGTTCGTAGTGGCGCCTGCAATTCCTGCAGTGTGTGTGCCATGCCCATCAAAATCCATTGGATTGTTGTCAGGTTTGTCGCCGTCTTCACCGGGATAAACAGTGGTGATACCTGTAACAAAGTCCCATCCACGCACATCATCAATGTAACCGTTTCCGTCATCGTCAATGCCATTGCTGGGTATCTCTTTTGTATTTGTCCAGATTGACGCCGCGAGATCGGGGTGATCCCAATCCACACCGGTATCGATCATTCCGATAACAACCGAACTGTCCCCAACGGAAACTCCCCAGGCAGAGTCCGCCTTTACAAGAGGGAGTTGATACTGCTGGTACTGTGGACCATTATAATATTGATCATTCGGAGCTTTGTTAATAGGAATGATATATTGAGGCTCGGCGTACTCAACCAGGGGGTCTTGTTCCAGATTGCGAGCTAAAGACTCCAAATCGGTAGGCGCGGGCACATTCATAATAAATACCCGTTCCAACTCTTCTATCCCGATTCGTTTTTTCAGCTTAGCGGTCTCGAATGCTTTGCTGGTGCTTTGAATGCCGTACTTCATCTGTAGATTAGAAAGAACCGCCTCGACATCCAGCCTACTTTTCATCAGTCCGGTAGGTTGTTTCTTCAGCTTAACAACAAGTGAGCCGGGCAAATACTTGTATTGTTCCGGTCCCTTTTTACCGCCGCTGGGCGAGGCAAAAACAAAAGTTGAAAATAAAATTAGAATGAATATAGCGCTGAAAGCGCTGCTTTGATATACTTTTTTCTTTTTCAAAACGTATTCCTTGTTTTCTTTAATTTTATAACACACCTTACACAAAACTTCTTCCTATAACCATTTCTTGTATCACAGAATATTATTCTGTGATATAATTTTACCTCATGTTGATAACATATTGAACTACCGTGCGTAAGGTGAGTTAATAATTTAATTTATGTACGGAGAGTTTCTTTCTCCAGCCACACCTTTGCCTCTTCTATAAGATCAAAATAACAGAGATTGATATGCCTATTATAGGCAGCCGTTTGAACAAAATAATAATAAAGCTCACTTTCTTTTTGAGCGACTACAGCAATATTTTTTGACCGTTCAAAGGAAAAGCGTTCAACATAGAAGTATGAACTTCCGATCCCAAGTGTTCCATCTAATGATCGAAGGTCAAAGAGATAATTCCTATAAACATATTCCTTCGTAAGAAGAGGAATATCTTTTATTAATTGTTCGGCTGAAAATTCCGTCAGTTGCCCGGTAATTTTCATTTCAAGAATATTATCGTTCTTAGAAACAATAATCTCACACTTTGCTTTATTTTCAATCTCACTTAACATTTAAATCAATACTTATTTTATAAGAAGCATTTTCTTCACGGAACGGAACGAGCCGGCTTCAACTTGGTAGAGATATACTCCACTGGTAAGATTACCCGCGTTGAATGTTACCGTATATTTACCAGCCGCCAAATTCTCATTCACTAACGACGCAACTTCCTGACCAAGAATGTTAAATACTTTCAATGTTACAAAGTTGTTGGTCGGAATTGAATAACTGATTGTTGTTGTCGGATTGAACGGATTCGGATAATTCTGGTTGAGTGAAAATGATCTTGGCTGTTGTTCCGGACTTTCTTCAACGGATGTTAGTGTCCCTAGACTCGTATCTGAATAAGCTGCTAAGAACGAGGCAGGATCATCATCAACAGTATGGAATTCACCTCCCATATAAACAGTTTTTCTTGAAGGGTCAACAAAAACAACGCTTGCTTGAGTCTCAAGTTTAGGATTCCATGGTTTTAAAGAGCCTGTCGATATATCTAAAGCAGCTATGTTTTTTCGCGGTACCCCCCCCACCGTACTAAAAAATCCGACTGCATAAAGCGTTGAATCAGCAATTGCAATATCATTAGCCGTTAGATCGTAATAATTGTCTTCAAGTTTTGGATCAAACGGAAGAATGGCACCGGTTGCTAAGTCTATTTTAAGAATAGATGTCTTCGAGACTCCAGTAATATCAGCGGGAAGGTGAGTTCCTGCTACATATAGTGTTTTGTCTTTAAGAAGAAGCTTCTTTGGCAAACCGGCTTCTTGAGTTGAATGAAACGGATCCCACGATGAAAATTCACCGGTTTTTGTACTCACCGAATACAGACCATAGTTCCCGCCTGTATAAATAAGAGAATCCGTTGGCAATATGCTATATGGACTTCGCATTTCGCCCGGGTACCACGGCAGCACTTTCCCGGAAAGCAAGTCAATCGCAACAATGCCGCTTCTGACTGAATCACCAAAAGCGCTAAACCAGCCTCCCGCATAGAGCCTGTCTTTATAAATTGCTATTTCTCCTATACCACCGGCGCTCACAGTATTCAATGTCCAGGGATCAACTACGCCGGTCTTTTTATCAACAGCCGCAAGTATTGCCGTGTTTTGCGCGCCGATGTTGTTGAAGTAGCCACCAACGAAAATCTTTGAGTCGTAAAGCGCGAGCGCTTCAACAGGTTCATCAGCATTCGGGTCCCACGAATTCACCGTTTTTGTTTCCAGATCAATTGCGGCAAGTTTATTACGAGTGAACCCATTAACCGACGTAAACTCTCCACCGGCATAAAGAATAGCGCCTGATTTCTTCAAAACAGAGACAGTGAGCGAAGCGCCGGGATTCCACGCGGTGAGCACCCCGGATGTATCAAACGCGGCTAAGTTTCTTCTCACGGTTTCGCCTGCCCGATTGAACAATCCACCAACATATACAGTAGCACCGGAAGCCGCTATGCTGTAAACTCCCGGGACAAAGAGGTTGCTTAAGGTGTGGAGGAGAACTCCAAGTTTTACAAAGGAAACACCTGGATTCCATGGGAGAACAGTTCCATTGCCGATGCTGTTCGCTGCGGCGAGGTTAATTCGAGGCCGACTGCCCATCTTTGAGAACGCTCCGCCAATATACATTACGTTTCCCGATAGTTCCAAGGCAGAAACTTGAATTCTCCAAGAGTTCCCCCCGTTAGGATTCCATGGTGTAATAGAACCAGTAATTGTGTTCACGGCTCCAATTCCATTGCGATTCGTTCCGGCAAGTGATGTAAAATTTCCGCCGACGTACAACGTTGAATCAGAAAGCAGAAGACAACTTACACCATAATTTGTACTGCCAAAGTCAACACCAGGATTCCATGACGTCGGATATCCGGTCGAAGTGTTCACGGAAGCGAGACCGGAACGATTTATCTTACCCTGCGAACTGGCTTGCAAAGTGTTAAAATTGCCGCCCAAATAGATAGTTGTAGGTGTCGCGATAATCGTCCTCACGATACCATCAACATCCGGATCCCATGCAGTAGGTAAACCGGTGTTTATATTCACTGCCGCCGCCAGATTACGAACCGCTTCGCCGACATGATCGAAAATACCGCCGAAATACACCGTTGAGTCATTAATAGCAATTGAGCGTACACTTCCTTTGATCAGAACACCATACAGTGTCATTCTTACATTCGGATTCCAATCATCAACTGATCCATCTGAAAGAATGTGAGCCAGGCTATTCCGATAAACCTTTCCAACTTTCGAAAATTCTCCCCCAATATACCACCCGCCTTTACCATCGGACACGGAAGCATACACAGTTCCATTGACTTTTGGAAAAGAAGGATCATATTTACCTGTCAATGTATCGAGTACGACACCATTTCCGGTGTTCGGTCCGGCATAATCAAACCAGCCGCCGATGTACATAGTACTGCTATCCTGTAATATTGCCGTTACGGAAGAATTCGTAACGGGAAAGTCTTGCTGTAATTGAGCATAGCCATTGCAATCAGTAAAAAGTACAATTGCGGTTAACATTCTCAAAATCGCTTTTAATTTCGCCATTGTCTGACGTGAACGCGCTGTATGTGGTTGATATCCAGACATTGTTATCCTTTCATTATTCAAGCACGTGTGTAACGTGGTTGTTGATTCGTAAGTATATTTAATTTGCTTCTTTTTCATTTGCAACTATTTCAAAAGAAGAAGTTTTCTCACTAATTGTTTCCGGCCTCCGCCAGAGGCGGATCCGCCTTCGGCGGAAAACTCTAACCGCGAAAAATAAATTCCTGTTGTTAACTTCGCTGCATCAAATGTAACCCCATACACCTTTCCTGCAGCAGCTTCTTCATCAAATAGAGTAACGACTTCCTGTCCTAACGTGTTGAATATCTTCAACACTGCACGTCCATCACTCGGCAGTGTAAAAGAGATCATTGTTGTCGGATTGAATGGATTCGGGAAATTCTGCCCGAGAGTAAACACTCTCGGAGCCCCACCCACTTCTACTTCTGCAATTGAAGAATACTTAAACGAACCATCGGCATCAACTTGTTTCAACCGATAAGCATATCTTCCCGGGAGAGCAACTTTGTTGCTGAAAGAGTATTCCTTCGGTGAGTTACTCGTGCCGCTGCCATTTACAAAACCGATCTTTTCCCATATTTTTTTCTGAACATCCTGTAGGAAAGTTCTTTCAATCTCAAACCCGTAATTATTCTTCTCCGTCGCTGTCCGCCAATTTAACTCAACATTATTGTTGCTCCGTGATATTGCCGTGAACGTTGTCAACTCTACAGGCAATGCTGCATCACCGGGATTATCCACAGCTGCAAAAAAAGAAGCCGTTTTATCAAGTACATCAGAAAATACACCTCCCAAATAAATTTTTTGATTTACCTGGTCAGCCAAAAGCGCATACACACTTCCGTCTGCCGAGGGATTCCAAGAGGTTGCACTCCCCGTTGAAGCATCAATAGCCGCGACATTAACTCTTGTTGACGCACCAACTTGACCGAATAATCCGCCGACATAGACCGTTGAGCCATTCACAACAATCGCATCAACTTCAGGAGAAATGGCACCGGTGATATTTGGATCCCACGATGTAACACTGCCGGTATCTGCCGTCGATATTGCCGCAATGTAATTCCTCGGTGTTGAACCAATTTGTGTAAAATTTCCGCCCGCATACACCGTTGAACCCGAAACTGCTAACGATTTCACTAACGCAAGATTCGCATTAGGATTCCAGGCTGTTGCGTTTCCGGTTGATGCATCCAAAGCTGCAATTTGATTCCGTGTCTGACCGTCGATCGTTGAAAAACTGCCGCCCACATACACTGTCGATCCCGATAACGCAAGAGCATACACACTGCCGCCACTATTGGGATTCCACGGCAATACGCTCCCTGTAGTTGCATCCAGCGCTGCAAGATTGTTCCGTAAAGTATCTCCGGCAGCAGCACCGCCGATCTGTGAAAAATATCCGCCGACATAGAGAGTATTGCCTGAAATTGCCAGAGTTGCGACACCATAATTTGTATTCGCCTGCCATGAAGAAACTGCGCCGGTCGTGGCATCAACCGCCGCCAAGTGAGTCCTTGATTGTCCTCCTATACTCGTAATGTACCCGCCCACATATACTGTACTGCCGGAGACTGCCAATGCGCTAGCATACTCACCTGTAGTCGAGATATTCGGATCCCAAGACAGAAGAGTTCCTGTGTTGACATCCACCGCTGCAAGACAATTCCTCGTCTGTCCATTCACGGAAGTAAAGTTCCCCCCGGCGAAGACGTTACTGCCATACACACCAACTGCGCTGACAACCTCTGATGCATTAGGATTCCATGAAAGAACGCTCCCCGATACTGAACCTATCGCCCCCATATTCCCCTGTGTCTGTGCGCCTATACCTGTGAACTTGCCGCCAACATATACAACTCCATTAGACACGGCAAGAGACCTCACATAGGTAGCGGAATTAAAAAGTCCGACTGGCGCAGGTGTAATACCGTTGGCTCCAAAAGTTGTTAACATTACGTTTGTCGAAATAAGCGATGCAGCAAGCCCGTTTCTGACGGTGCCGGTTGTTGTTCTTCCATACTTCTTAAAACTTCCTCCAACAAAAATTGTATCGCCGGAAATTGCCATCGTATAAATCACTGCTTGTTTCCAGTTAGTCGAGTTCACTAAATTGGGATTAAATGTGGTTGCTATCGATATGTTGGTGTTCGTCGTTTTGAGTGACCCGATACATTTCCTTGCTGAACCTCCTAAATTCCCGAAGTTTCCGCATACATACAAATTAGAATCTGCCGGGTTAATAATTAACCCGTAAATTGTATAGTTCGTACCATATCCACTGCTTACCCCGGCTTGCCATACCGAAAGAATGTTTGATGTACGATAAATTGAGGCAAGAAAAGGGCGGCTGTTGGTATTATAAACCGTATCCATGGCGTTACCAAGATTTAAAAAATTGCCGCCAATGAAAACATTTGTATCATTGACAGCAATAGAATAGACTGCATTGTCAGGGTCGGGATGCCATGAACTCGGCACGCCCGTTGCTGAATCTACCGCGGCGAGGTTTTCTCGAACCAACCCGCCAACTGTGGCAAACTGCCCTCCGAAATAAATTGTTGAACCGTACTTTGCAAACGCGAAAACATTAGAACCTACAACATTCGGGTCCCAACTGTCCACAGACTTATCCGCTTTAATATGCGCCACGTAGTTATGAGCTGCACCACCCACACTTGTAAAATCACCTCCGATATACCATCCTCCCGCTCCATCCGGAAGCACGGCATTTACATTCCCATTGACATTCGGAAAACCGAGATCAAATGTTCCTGTGCTTTGATCAAGAAGAACGGCACGACCTGTATTGGGTCCAAAATAATTAAACGCGCCGCCAAGATAGACCGTGTTCCCAGATTGCACCATCGCGTTTACGGTTCCGTTCGCGACTGGAAAATTCGACTGCAGGGTCTGTGCCGTCACCGATGCAGAAAGAGAAAAAAGAAATATGTACAAATTTTTGAAAGCAATTTTCATGTTGACTCCTATTATTTTTTTACCGAACAACTCTCCGGATATTTACTTTACGTAATAGAAAAAGTGAGCCGCGCTTTTATTGATACAAACTTATATTCAGAGATGTGAATGTACAACGCCACAAATGAGGTGTTTTTAAAGAAGGTGCAGTGACGCAACCCGATATACGCAAACTGAGATTAAGTACAGCAAAGTCACCCGACAGCATGTTGAAATAATATTATTTCGTAGTTGTGGGGTTTATTAATTCACGTGCCAAGGATGAACGCAATGAGTGGGAAAGCTTAATTTTAATTGGGGCAAATCCCTTATAAACGCATATTTGGAGATCATTCTAACAGATTTACCCGGATATTCACTCCGGTTGAAAGCTTAGTAGCTATGCAATATAATCTTTTACTAAAGTTGTGTTATCTAAATAGTTTCTTTAATTGAAAGGCTTTGCTTACAGCTTCCGTCTTCGAATGAACCTGGAGTTTTTTGTAAATATTTTTCAAGTGCCCCCGGACTGTTTCAGGACTGATAAATATATTTTCGGCTATTTGCTTATGTGTAAACCCTTTTGAGAGGAGGTCAAGAATTTCTTTTTCTCTTTTAGATAAACTTTGAGTTTCATCTATACCGGGGGTCATTCTAAAATTATCAAGAACACGTTTTGCTATTTGATTGCTCATTGGGGCGCCGCCGTTTAACACATCGTTTAACGCATCAATAATTTTGGGCGGGGTGGTTTTTTTTAACAAATATCCATCTGCCCCTGCAATAATTGATTCAAAAACCCTTTCATCATCTTCAAAAACTGTTAACATAATTACTAATATATTTTGTGAGTTTTGTCTAATTTGTCGCAGGCATTCAATACCATTCATCCCGGGAAGTCCAATATCCATCAAAACAATTTTAGGATTAATCAAATTAATCTTTTCAAGCAGAGCTTCACCGTTGGAGAATGAACCGGAACATCTATAACCGGATTGTTCATCTATTATGTTTGCCATTCCTTCGCGGATAAGATCATCATCTTCTACAATTACAACACTTATGTTATCCAAAATAAATCCCTAAATCTTTATTTGTGAAAATATACTTTAAAAATACAACGACAATACCTCAAATGGGTGGAAATGTTTGGAGAGGAGCACAAACACGTATTGTAGTGCCGTGATTAAGAATGGATTCGATTTCTAGTTTGGCTCCTATTGAATCCGCTCTCTCTCTCATATTCTTTAATCCAAATCCTGTTCTTTTATCAATGGATGATGATTCAACAATCCCTACTCCATCATCAACTGCTACAAAATTAAGATTACCTTCCGACAAAGAAATAGATAACGATACATTTGAAGCAGATGAATGTTTTACAATGTTGTTGATAATTTCTTTAATTATAAGAAACACATTTCTTCTAAAGTCGGGACCCAACTCAATGTTTGGAACTAACTCGTGAATATCAAGTGTGTACCGAATCGCAATATCTTCAAACATTGAATTAATGAAGTGTCTTGTATAATTGATAAGGCTTTCAAGATTATCCTGCTTTGGACTAAGAGACCATATAATTTCATTCATGGTATCAATTACTTCTCTTGCGGTGGTTCCTATTAATTCAGTCCCGTCTTGTATTGCTGCTTGTTTATCATTCGACGGACTTTGCTCCTTTACTTGTTTTCCTACACGATCGCTTAAGATGGCAATACGCGTTAAGCTGGAACCAACAGTATCATGCATGTCCTTTGAAATTCTTCCCCGTTCATGTTCTATTAATTTCTGTCGTTCTAACAGCGCTAATTGTTTTTTTAATTTTTGAGTTGTAATAAATCTTATGCTCAAATAAATAATGCCTAAAAATATTAGAAAGAGAAAACCGATAAACCACCATTCCATCCAGAAAGGAGGTTGGATTATAAAATGAAATTCAGTTGGACCGCTAACATTCCCGGCATAATCTTTTCCCCAGACAAGGAACTTGTATTTCCCCGGGGAAAGATTCGTATATCCTTTAGTATAGAGATTTGTCCAGCCCGAAGGAGATGACTCATAAGGTTCTAATTGTGTCCGGTATAAGGAATTCGATTCCTTAAAAAAAGAAAGGAGTGCAAATTCAAATGAGAGATTATTCTGATAGTATGCTAACGTTATTCCATCATCCATCTGAAATTTGCCTGGAGAATTCTGAATGGATACGTTTTCAATCAAAAGACGTTTTTTCATCGTGTCCTGAATTTCAGCCGCAGGATCAAAATAAGAGACTCCTTTTGTAGTACCTACCCAAATTCTTCCTTTAGAATCAACAATAGAAGCTCTTACCATACCTTCATTACTTGCCAGCCCGTCTTCCATAGTAAATACTTCCGGAGACTTTTCTTTATCCGGGAAATTAAATTCAGCGGGCGAAATCCGGGTAACTCCTTTATTAGTTAAAAAATACAGCCTCCCTGCCCGGTCTTCTTCCTCCTGGTAAAGAACATTATTTGCCAATGCCGGTGAAGTGGCGTCGGTATATGTTTTCCAGATTAAAGTTTTCGGATCAAACCGGTAAATACCACCGCTGAAAGTTCCAAACCAAAGATTACCATCTGAAGAACTGTTTATGCTCTGAATAACCATTTTCCCGGGACTATTTTCTGTAGAAAAAGTATCCCATCGTCCAAGATGCAATCGTGAAAGACCTGAACGCGTACCAAACCAAACCGAGCCGTCTTTTGATTGAAACAAAGACATAACCTGATTGCTTGCAAGACCGTCAGCAGTGGTAAAAGTAACCCATTTATTATTAAAATATTTTGACACTCCCTTGGCCGTTGAAAACCACATTGCCCCGTCATCCGATTGAATGATGGAATAAACACGGTTATCAGTAAGTCCATTGTGGGTATCAAATATTTTCCATCGACCATTATAAAACCGGTTAACTCCTCCCCCTAAAGTTCCAACCCAAAGTGCACCGTCTTTTGATTTAATTACAGCCTTCACAAAATTATTTGTGAGACCTGATTTATCATTAAATATTTTCCATTTGCCATCTCCGTACTGCAAAAATCCTCTGGGAGTTCCGAAGAAATAACTACCGTCGTGGCTTTCATAAATATAGGTAACAGGGGTTCCAGGCAAACCTGTCTGCTCATTTAATGAAACCCATTTCCCGGGAATATACCGATACAACCCAAGCAATGTTCCAAACCATATTACTCCGGCGTTTGATTCATGTATACAAAAAATACTTCCCATTTTATTTGCAAAATCTGTCCCCGAATAGAATTCTCTTATTTGTGTGGAGGAATCTGTATCCCCACTTGAGGGAATCGACATGATTCCCGTTTCAGTTCCTATCCAGAAATCACCGGCACTGCTTTCAAACAAAGCTGTTAATCGGCTACCTGTTTTAAGTCCTTTTATTGTAATCAAAGTCCAGTTTCTATCTTTATATTTACCAAGGAAACCATTTCCTCCGAACCAAAATGCACCATCTTTCCCCTGGATAATCCTGTTAATATTTGTACCGGAAAGTTCTTGAGGGAGGAGAAAATCATGAAAGTTTCCTCCCGAATAAAGGGAGACACCTTTGCCGGTTGCGAACCAGAGGGAACCATCCCTTGAAATACAAATGTCATTAATGATGTCGGATGTCAACTTACTGTTTCTCGAATTAAATGTTTCCCACTTCCCCTTTGAGTATTTCGAAACACCTCTGTTCGTTCCGAACCAGATTATTTTCTTCCCATTTTTATCATTAGATTCTTTAATACTATAAACAATTGTACTAGCCAAACCGTTAGAAGTATCAAAGGATTGCCACTTTCCATTTTTGAATCTGTGCACCTGCCCCCTGTTTGCGCTTATCCAGATTGAACTGTCATCCGCCGCATACATAGATTGAATGTAATTGGAATTGTTTCTGTTCGGAAGATCAACCACTGTCCATTTACGCCCGTTGTAACACGCAGCTCCATCCTGTGTACCGATCCACAGCCGTCCTAATTTATCTGAGGTCATAGCCATAATGGAACTTTGCGGAAGACCGTCATTGGGAGTAAATTCTTTCAGCATTATCTTTGCAAATGCAGATATATCTTTGGGTGAATTATTTTTTTCTTTTACTACCTGAGGCATACTAATGCCTTGGAGACAATAAAAGATAAAGATGAAAAAGAAAGAAATGAAGCGATTCATTTAATAAATTAATTTAATATTTGATTGATGTTACGATACAATAATCTGGTTGAAGAATTCAAGTCTGAAAAAAATCTATTTAAGAAATATTTCGTGGATAAATATCCTAATAAAAAATGCGTAACGCAAATGCAAATATTTTTTCAGTCGTGAAGTTAAGATGATAAATGAGATGTGCTGGTAAGGATTTGAAATATTTTTTTTGGGGGGGGGCATCATCAGCTATATCATGAAGGATAAAGCTGTAAAGACGTTGTGCGCAACGCTCTGTTTTTAATTTTTCATAACTTCATCAATAAATAGTTTAGTAACCAAGTTAGTCCTCTTTTGACCTCCCTGTTTCCCTCTCCTTGGGCTTGTCCACGTTGGCGGAAAGGGGAGGGACTAAGGGTGAGGTCTTTTTATTTCATCAGCAGCATCTTTTTCATTTGCGTAAAATTTCCCGCTCTTAATTCGTAAAAATACATCCCACTCGAAAGATTGGATGCATCAAAATTTATAGAGTGACGTCCGGCTTCAAATTCATTATTTGCTAAAGTTGCAACTTCTTTACCGAGCACATCGTACACTTTTAATGTAACGTAACTGCTTGCTGCCATCTGCCAACTAATTGTTGTGCTTGGATTAAATGGATTTGGATAATTCTGCGAAAGCTCAAATGTTCCGAGAACAGTCCGGTCATTTTGTCTCTCATTAACCCCTGTAGTAGTATTATTGGACTTGCTTCCATAGACAAAATAGAGGTTTAATACGCCTGAGTAAGTCAGACGCAATAGTGGTACCTGTCCACCCTGTTTATACCAAATATAGCTTGTAGATGTTGTTACTGTATTTACGACATAGCTTGTATCTCTCTCGATTTTTTTAATTCTAAAAACATTGGAGTAGGATTTACCGTTAGGCATTTGTAAAGTTCCAAAGCCATCATATAAAGTTGTGGTTTTTCTTTCGCCCACTAGAATTGCACCGGTGTAGATATTTGAATTTATTATAGAGGAATTGCTAAATGTAATTGGGAATGCAATACTTGCGATCGGACCTAAAGCCCAACCACTTGAAGCGCTTCCTAATCTATGTATATACAATGTGTCATTACCATAGCTAAAAAGATTTACATCTTCAGTACCAGAGCTAAATACGTATTCTTCAATTGTTGCATTGGTATAAGGCGCGCTAACACTGTGCTGTTTGATTCGGAATGAGTCAATTTGAATAAAATTTGGATACACACTAAAAGGTAAAGAAGAAAAATCCCAGGTATAACCATTTCCTGTTTCGGTCTCAAGATTGTTAGTGATACCATAATAGACCAGGTACGCAAGCGTATCCTGATCTCCAACATTTGGCATATCCGCGCTTGTAAACTTGGGCTGCGCATAGCTTGTTGAAATTGTAAAAGTGCAAATCACGGATAAAATTATTTTTTCCATTAAACGTTTCATAAGTTTTCCTCTTTAAGCTTGTGGTTAAAGGTTAGGTTATTTAATTAGTATCACTTTCCTTTTGGGGAACGAAATTGTTTTTGGGTAGATTAAATAACCCGGCTAGCGATGCCTTTTGTACTTATGAGACATACCTACATCAAAACAGTAATTTTGCTTCCGAAATAAAATTAGAGGAAAAGGAAGAAAATGGAAATAAGACAAATGCCGTATTTTGTAACGGGGAGGAGAGTAATGAGAGAAGCAATTAAATTATGTTGTGCGGAATAGCTTTCTTTACAGCCGTCATCTTGTTGTGGACTTGAAGTTTCGGTAAATGTTTTTTTCGGTAAACTGAGAAAAACAAGGTCGAGACTTTCATCTCGACCTTACAAAATACTCTCCTATCTCAGCAAAATCATTTTCTTTGTTTGAATAAAATTATTTGTCTTCAGTGTGTAGAAATAAATACCGCTTGAAAGATATGACGCATCAAAATTAACCGAATAACTTCCCGCATTTTTTTCTTCATTCACTAATGTTGCGGCTTCTTTTCCAAGAACATCAAAAATATTCAACGTAACAAATCCGCTTTGCGGAATTTGAAATTCGATACTTGTTGTAGGATTAAATGGATTAGGATAATTTTGCGAAAGCGAAAATTGTTGAGGTAGATCTTGATTTAAATTATTATCAACGAATGTTGTAGTATATACACTAGAAATTTTCCTAATATTTCCTGACGATCTATCAGAAATATACATATCGCCATTGCGCAGACAGAGATAATTGGGTTGTGAGAACTGAGCAGTTGTCAATGAGCCATCTACGGTGCCTTTAGTTCCAGTACCTGCAAAAACGGTAATGGTTCCCTGAAGGTCAACCTTTTTTATGACATTATTACCAAACGTTGTAAGAAAAATATTACCTGAAGGATCAACTTCACAATCGGCACCTAATAAACCTGCTGCAATAATAGTAACGGTTCCGGTAGAATTTGTCTTTGCAAGTCCCTGATCACTCGCAACATAGAGTAATCCGTTAGCATCAAGAGCAATACCATTTCCGGCATAAGGCATAGTTCCGCCATAGGTCAATTCAGAATATGAAGTGCCGGTAAAACTCAGAATATGTGGTATTTGTGCTGTCGACCCGGAATATGTATAAACATTACCGGTTGCATCTAAATCGAGACCAACATAATGGTAACCGCTCTGGGAGGCAATTACTGTTTGATTTCCCTGTGCATCAATTTTTGTTACCTTACTATTTGTTTGATCAGCGGCAAAAATGTTATTAGCGGCATCAATCTTTAGTTCTTGTATATTACCAAATCCAGATGCAAAAGTAGTCTGAGTCCCTGAAGGAGTAATTTTTATTATAGAAGTTCCTCCTTGTGCAACAAATAAATTTCCGTTGCTGTCAAAATCAAGTCCTGATGGGCTTGTAATGCCTGTTGCGTAGGTTGAAACCAGACTTACAGACTGACCATAACTGATTTGGATGAATAAGAAAAGAATGAGGGTAAGAGATTGTTTCATTATGACTCCAATGTTATATGATGATATTATTTCATTAAAAGCATTCGTTTCGTTTCAATATTGTTCCCCGCTTGTAATTTGTAGAAATACATTCCGCTTGCAAGTTTCGCGGCATTGAACTGAACAGAATAACTTCCCGCCTTTTGTTCTTCGTTCACCAATGTTGTAATTTCTCTTCCCAAAACATCAAAAACTTTCAGTGTTACAAATCCGCTTTGTGGAATTTGAAATTCAATATTTGTAGTGGGATTAAACGGATTGGGATAATTTTGTTGGAGTGTGTATGCTGACGGCAATCGGTTTGTGTTACGTCCATCGACGGATGTTAAACCCGGATTATAATACCATAATTCAATTCCGGTGGCTTGCTCAGTCTTTGAAAAGAAAACCGTATTATTAAAGACAAACGGAATGCCGGTATAACCGGTGATAATGTTCTTTGTTCCAGCTTCCGTACCATCTGTTTCCCATATTCCTGTTGCTCCCGATGTATTGTACATTTTATTATTTAATACAACAAAAGAAGTTCCGCTACCGGCGTCAGTCGAAACAGCGACTGTACCGTCAGCAGTACCGTCAGATCTCCAGTAATCGTATCCAATATAAGGTGGTACGGGAAGGGATTTTACTTTACTTGTAAAAAAATAATCGTTATTCGCACCGGTAATTTGACCTACAGCGCTTTGAACTAACACTGTTCCTTCGGTTGTTCCATCGCTTTTCCAGACGTTGTTACTCGAAGTAAAAAACAACTGATTTTTAAATATAATTACTTTGGATTTTCCAAAAGGACAAGTTGCAATTTTTACGGTTCCGGCGGTAGTGCCATCTGTTTTCCATAACTCTTCACCTTCTGAACCAGTTCCAAAATACAGTTCATTTTTATAAACAATAAAATTCTGGGGGTAATAAACACCATCTTTAACAAGAGTAGTTCCGGCAGCGGTGCCATCACTTGAGTAAAATTCATAAGAACCCAGTTTTGTGCCGCCTTGAAAATATACTTTCCCATTGTAAGCAACCATTGGATTTGCTGCTACTCCACCTAATTTTACACCTCCGCCATTATCTCCGGGAAGCAGATCAATCACTTCAAAAGTACCTGCTGCAGTCCCATCGCTCACCCAAAGTTCGCGTCCGTTATCCTTCCACATATTAAAAAATAATTTGTTCCCAACAACTGTAAATCCAACTGGATATCCTCCTCCATAATTAGGTAGGCCAGGATGCTTAAGTGTATCCACCAGTACTGGGGTCGAACCATCGGTTTTCCATAATAAAGTAGTAAATCCTGCAGTTGCCCCGGAAGTATTCACAGAATAATATAAAGTGTTGTTCACATTTCCCCTGAACATAACTGCATCTCCAATAGCGCCGGTAACTAAATTGTCTTTTATCATCACAGTATTTGCTACAGTTCCATCCGATTTCCATAACTGACGGATATAAGTAGGATTTCTGGACCATGTAATGAAATACATCGTTCCGTTTACACTCGTAAATTTTTCAGGGTCTGCATTGCCGGCTCCTGGATTTAGGTCTTTAAATAATGCCGGACCGGTTTGTGCATTTAAATTATTGCTCAAGCAGTTCATAGCAAGCAACATAATTAATAAATTTATTTTTGTTTTCATTTTATCTTCTTTTTATTTTTTAGTCAATTCAGTAAACGTAGCTTCTATTGAAGTAATTGATCCACCCTTAACTGCAAATGTAAAGTTACCGGAAAGTTTATTGTTTGTAAATGCAGTAACATTTAAGTTTTGATTAGAAGAAATATCATAGCTATCTGTACTTTTCAAAAAAGTAAAATCGCCATTATTTGGATTTAATGCTTTAGCGCCTAGAGAAGTATTGTTTACTGAAGCCCAATTTATCTCGAAAAAATTTTGCATTCCGCCTTTATAAGCTCTAATACCTGTCCCGGTACTCCATGTTGTCCAATACGCAGAGTCTGCTGTTATTAATGCCCCGGCATTTTCTTTCCATGTAAATGAGGTTGTTGCCGCGGGTGTGTCCGGAGCCGTTACTTCATCCTTTTTGCAAGATTGAAAGGACATGCATGCTAAAATAAAAAGCACAGATGTTATTAAAAATTGTTTTTTCATCATTTTGAACGCCATTTTAATTTAACTCTTAAATGTTTAATTGGAAATTTGTTGCCCGATGTTTAATAATAGTTGGGTAAAGTCAAAAAAAAGAAATGTTAAAAATAAAAATATGACCCTGCCCGTATTTGTTTATTCATAGTACTGTCTTTTCTTACATAATGATTTCATTTATAGAACAACTTTGAATTTGTAGGAATAAAGGTATAGTTTGCAGAATGAAACGGCAATAAGGTAAATGCCGTATTTATTAAGAGAGGGTTTATGAAAATTAGATATGTTTAAATGATCTTGTGTTTTATGGCTTTTTTAACCGCCGTCATTTTGTTGTGCACCTGCAGTTTCCGGTAGATATTTTCAATATGCTTTCTTACGGTAAAAGGAGAGATAAATAATGCCTCGGAAATTTCTAAATAGTCTAGTCCCACGCTCAGTTTGTTTAAAACTTCAATTTCTCTTTTTGTAAGATCGTAGTCGTCTTGTTCTTCCTCCTGAACAAATTTATTTGGATTTCTTAACAACGCCAGAGACTTTGCCGCTATTGCGGGTGACATCGGCGCCCCCCCTTCCATAATTTCTTTTATTCCTTCGCATATCTTATCCGGTCTTTCATCTTTCAACAAATACCCCATCGCTCCGGCTTGAATTGAGCGGAAGATTTTATCCTCGTCATCAAAAACCGTTAACATGATTATTTTAATATGGGGGAAGAGCTTTGTAACCTGCTGCGTTGCTTCAATGCCGTCCATTTCTGGCATTTCAATATCCATTAAAATGGTATCGACCGAGGAATCAACATTTAATTTTTTTAAGAGATCCGCTCCGTTAACAGCACGGTATTTAAATTCAATAGTATCCGGAAACAGTCCAAGTTTTTCCCGGATTGAGTTGGCTAATAAATTATTATCTTCTGCAGTAGCAACTTTTATTTTCATAGTCAAATTTATTGTGAATCACATTAGTAAAAAATAAGGCAGATGTCCTATTTTGTTTTTACACTGCATTGAATCGTGGTGCCATTCTCTCCACTTTGTATTTCAAAACTGCCCCCCGATTCTTTGCAACGCGTTTCCATGTTTTTAAGTCCGTTGCCCAAATTAGCATTTTGGGGATCGAAACCTTTTCCGTTGTCAGAAATTTCCATAGTAAATCCATTTTCCATTTCGTGAAACGTTATAACTATTTTTTTTGCATCGGCATGCTTAATACTGTTCTGAACCGCCTCCTGAACAATGCGATACAGGTTTAACAATTGTGCGGAAGTAAGATACATTGTTTGAGAAACACTGCTCTTAATCTGAATGTTAAGATTATCAATTTGTTCGTTAAGCCGGTGTTTTAGATCGCTTAATTTTAACAAGAGCTGCTGTAAAGTAGAGTCTTCTTCCTTCATTGCCCAGATAGTGTTCCGCAATTCGTTTAGGGTTTCTCTGCTGAATGAACTCAATCCGTTTAATTTTTCGACTACCTTATCTTCTTTTGCACCGTAAGTTACATTGTCCAGTGAGCTGATGATAAAAGTTAAATGAGAGCCAATATTATCGTGAAGTTCGCGGGCGATTCTTAGCTTTTCTTCGGAGGCTTTTTTCTCCAACTCAGCTTTATTCAACTGATTTTTCAGCTCAAGTTCCCTTTTTATTCTTTCACGTTTCTGTTTTTGGTAAAGATAATTTCCAAAAGTGATGAACATAAGCGTTACTACAAATCCAAGGAGAATGAGCAGCTGATTCGATTTCTTTTGCAGCTCCAAATTACTTTCTGAAATCTGGTGATCCTTCTTTTCAGTATCAAAGCGGATTTCAAGTTCGGCGATCTTTGCATTCGTCTCAAAATTCAAGACGGAATCTTTTAGCGCAGAAAGTTTTCGCTGATTGAGAAATGCGTTCCGGTAATCTTTTTTTAATTCATAACCGGCAGCCAATTGCTCCAAACAATACCGGACTAAATAATTTTGTTCCCCGGCGCCGGGAGAATTTATCGCGCGGGAATATTTAGCAATTGCAGAATCAATATCCCCTTTTTGAAAATAAGTATCTCCCCAGCGGACTAAATTATCCAGCCTGCCGTAATTTGCTTTCTCCTTTTTTCTGTATTCATCTGATTGACGGAGAAGTTTAAAAGCTTCGTTGAAATTTCCTCTCATCGCTTCGAAGCCGGATAGATCGTTTAACGTGTAGGGAATACCTTCATAGTCACCAACTTCTTTTTTCAACTTTAGCGCTTTCCGGTAATAAAAAGCTGTGCTGTCTAAATTGTTATTCATTTCTTGCAGCACGCCGAAGTTGTTGTACATTGAAGAAAGTTCAAATTTGTAATTATGTTTTTCGGCAATGCTAATCCCCATCCTCATATATTCCATAGCTTTTTTAAGATTTCTACGTTTGATCTGGTAGCCAAACTCTCCATACGCCAACGCTAATTCTTTATCTAACTTTAACTCTTCAAATAAGTTGATCGCTTTTAAAAATATCTCCGTACTTTCTTCATACTTTCCGTTGAGATAAGTAACAACTCCAAGGTTAAACAGAGATGCGGCTTCTCCGTATTTGTAATTTATTGATCGGGCGTCTTCAACGTTCTGTTCAAAAATCTTAATTGATTTTTGAAGATTTGATACAACAATGCTTCGCTGCAGATGATTGACCGAATCTATTTTCGCTTTATCAACGCTGCAAAAAACTTGGAGCTGAGTTACAAAAACTATAAACAGTAGTACCGTTTTCAAATGATTCCTGTTCAAGGATTAAATTCTTTAGATTTTGAAATAAACTCTTTACTTTTACTGTATAAAATAGTGATACTTTACTTTTTGCCAAATTGATTGCAACACCATTTTTCTAAAACAATCTAAATTTATAATTGAATGGAAGAGTTAAATTTCAGACCACACAAATCAAAAGAAGCTTTTAGGAACAACTATAAGCTGCATGATTTAGCCGAAACTGTTGGAAAAAATTTACTTGTGCAATGGGGAATTGATTATAAACCCTTTGGCGAAGATAACCGTTTTACACGCGTTTGGGAAAAAGGAGATGACAAACCTGATGTGATTATTTCTTACCAAGGAAAAGATGCCTTTCTCGATTGGAAAGGGAAACATTCCGAAAAATGGCTGATGAACAAACGGGCGGCTGTCTCTTATCAAAATTGGGGAAAGAAATTTTCAATTCCCGTTTTAATCTGTTATGTGATTTTTAATAATGAAAATGTTATGCAGGAGGTCCGCTTTGTAAATTTAGCGTTCCATAAATACGAAGACGCCAAAGAAAAAGCCTGGGATAAAAATGAAGTTGTTCTTCTTGTTGATGAACCACCGCTGTTTACAAAAGCAAATTTGTTGAAGTTTTGGAAATGAAATTCCCAAAAACAATTTTCCGCGGCAAATCAAATCCTGATCAAATAATTTCAGGTTTTATATTAACTCGAGTGAGGCTATCGGCAAGATAAGTGGACAAATTTGCAATCTGGTTGCAAGTTTGTCTACCTTTAACTATTTTCACCTATGATTTTACGAGAAATAACGCAAAAAATTAAATTACTTGCCGAAAAATTTCCGGTAATCGCGGTTATTGGACCCCGCCAATCAGGGAAGACTACATTAGTAAAAAACACTTTCCCCGAAATGGATTATGTTAATTTAGAAGAACCGGACACGAGGCTCTTCGCTCTACAAGATCCTCGCTCTTTTCTTTCCTCAAAGCCAAACGGACTGATAATAGATGAAGTGCAGCGAGTACCGGAGTTGCTTTCTTATATCCAAACATTTTCAGATTCATTAAAAAAAAGTGGACAATTTATTTTAACCGGTTCGCAGAATTTTCTGCTTCAAGAAAAAATAACACAAACGCTTGCCGGAAGAGTAGCCGTGTTGACATTGCTTCCCTTTAGTCTAAACGAACTTGGACCGGACCTCTCCAAGGAAAATTTCACCTTTTATCTACAGAAAGGTTTTTATCCGCCAATTTATGATCGGCAGATAGAACCGGCGGATTGGCTCCCTAATTATATCCACACTTATATTGAACGGGATGTGAGGCAAATAAAAAATATTCCAGATTTAAATACGTTTACCCTTTTCGTAAAGTTATGTGCCGGAAGGATAGGACAACTTCTTAATTTGTCCTCGCTCGCTAACGAAACCGGCGTTTCCGTCAATACGGTAAAATCTTGGTTATCTATTCTCGAAGCAAGTTTTATTATTTTCCGGTTAATGCCGCATCACCAAAATTATAATAAACGCCTTGTAAAAATGCCCAAACTTTATTTTCACGATACCGGTTTGGCTTGTTCATTACTAGGGATTGCAACTGCAAAGCAGTTATCAACTCATTATCAAGTTGGATCTCTTTTTGAAAATATGATTATTTCAGAATTATTGAAATATCAATTCAACCACGGGAGAGATAACAACTTGTTCTTTTGGCGAGATAAATCGGGAAAAGAAATTGATTGCCTGCTTGATAACGGTTTGAATAAAATTTGTGTTGAAATTAAATCGGGGAAAACAATTACCGCCGAGTTTTTAAAAGGATTAACTTTATATCAACAATTAGCGGCGCCGGAAAAAGTAAAATCATTTCTGATTTACGGCGGAGACCAAAAACAGGTGAGAAATGAAGTCACACTACTTCCATGGTTTGGCTCAACTCAGATTTTTGATTAGCATGAAGTGTAACTTGCATGTGAGACCATACAAATCAACTGTAATAGCATGATACAAAAATGAAGTGGTTGTTATAAGATTTTTGGGATTTCAAATAAATTTCCTGCTCCTAAAATCATGTTAGGATCAAGCGCTTTTTTCAATGCGATCATTTCTTTTATTGCTTCTTCGCCGTACATCATCAGCAAATATTCTCGTTTGCTTTTTCCAATTCCATGTTCTGCCGAAACTGTTCCGCCAAGTTCAACTGCTTTTTGACAGATCATTTTGTAAATCGTTTTCCCTATTTGAAATTCATCTTCGTTCTTTGGAAGCATATTTAAATGAAGATGCGAGTTGCCGAAATGTCCATAGGCAACGTAGTCCAAACTTTCCTTTTCAACCAAAGATTTGCAATAAAAATAGTAATTTGAAAAATGTTCATCGGGAACCGCAACATCGGTTCCTAATTTTTTAAGATTGTTTTTAGAAATGTATTCGTTCACCTTTGAAGAAATTGCGTGGCGGAATTCGCGGAGTAACGTTTTATCTTTATCGTCAACGCCGATCCAGGCTTTGTCAACATCGGCATGATGTTTTGTAATCAATTCTAACCAATTCCCTGTAACCGAATCTTCGTTTTGAGCTGTTAATTCTTGTTCAAACCAGACCGCACATGCAGCTTTTTCATCAACTTGCGGATAATCTTTACGTAGAAATTCCAAAGTATGCGAATCGAAAAATTCCAAAGCCCGCGCATCAATATTATCTGTAGCGTTTACGCTTCTTGAAAAATAGGAAAGTTTCCGCGCCTCTTCCACAAAAGCCAATCCATCTTTTTCTTCCGGGAAAAAGGCAACACAAGAGAGAACATCAAACGGAAGCGGAAGGATTTTTAATTTCGCTTTTGTAATCACTCCAAGCGTTCCTTCCGATCCGATGAAAAGATCGATTGCATCCACGGTTTCATTCACAAAATAACCTGAAGCGTTTTTCAGATCCGGCATTTTGTAATTGGGGAGTTGTAACGACACATGATTTCCGTTTTCGGTGCTCAAACTCAAAACTCCTTTTTCAGCAACCACTTCTCCTCTTTTAAGCAAAAGTCTGTCGCCATCAGCCAAAATTATTTCGAGTTCCAAAACATAATTTCTTGTTGCGCCGTATTTGAAAGTTTTTGCGCCGCTGGCGTTGGTGGCAATCGTTCCGCCGATAAAGCAGTTTGTTTCTGTGGGATCAGGCGGATAGAAAAATTCTGTTCGTTTCAATTCATTTTGAAAATCCTTTAGCAAAACACCCGGCTCAACCACCGCATAATTTTCTTTTGTGTTTATTTCAAGAATTCGATTCAATTTTTCTGTTGAAATTACAATTCCGTCTTTAGGAATGCCGCTTCCCGTAAGTCCGGTGTGGTTTCCGGCAACGGTTACTTTTGTTTTAGAAGCATTCGCTGTTTCTAAAATTTTTGCAACTTCTTCGGCATTTTCGGGAAGATAAACCGCTTCGCAATTTCCGCGAAAGTTGGAGGCATCAACTAAAAAACCCTCTATTTCATCTTGAATCGTTTTAACTATCACAAATTTTCCTTCTTCTTTAAAGTGATTTCGTTACTATAAAAATCTACTCCACAAATATTGAAATTATTTTGTAATTTTGAATCAATTAATTACAAAAACTTAAGAGGAAAGATATGACCGCCAATATTGATATGATTAAAAAAGTTTATGGGAATTTTCACAACAAAATTGAAGTAACACGAAAAATTGTTGGAAGACCTTTAACGTACGCCGAAAAAATTCTTTACACGCATCTTTGGGAACAACCAACCAACTCTTTAACACGCGGAAAAGATTTTGCAGACTTTGCACCGGATAGAGTTGCTATGCAGGATGCAACGGCACAAATGGCGCTGCTTCAGTTTATGTCTGCCGGCAAAAAAACTACAGCGGTTCCTTCAACTGTTCACTGCGATCACTTGATACAAGCACAAGTTGGAGCTAAAGAAGATTTAAACCGCGCAGTAACAGAGAACAAAGAAGTTTATGATTTTCTCCAAAGTGTTTCGCAAAAATATGGAATCGGTTTTTGGAAACCTGGCGCCGGAATTATTCATCAAGTTGTTTTAGAAAATTATGCTTTCCCCGGCGGAATGATGATCGGAACGGATTCGCACACACCAAACGCCGGCGGATTGGGAATGATCGCAATTGGCGTTGGTGGCGCTGATGCAGTTGATGTTATGGCCGGAATGCCGTGGGAATTAAAATGGCCGAAACTTATCGGAATTCATTTAACAGGAAAATTATCCGGCTGGGTTTCAGCGAAAGATGTAATTTTAAAAGTTGCCGGAATCCTTACTGTTAAAGGCGGAACCGGCGCTATCGTTCAATACTTTGGCGAAGGCGCTACATCTCTTTCGTGTACCGGCAAAGGAACAATTTGTAACATGGGTGCAGAGATCGGCGCAACAACTTCCCTCTTTCCTTTTGATGAAAGTATGAGTAGATATTTACGTTCAACCGATCGCGCGGATGTTGCGGGACTCGCAGAATCAATTAAAAATCTTTTAACTGATGACCCCGAAGTTTATGAAAATCCGGCAAAATATTTTGATCAAATAATTGAAATCAATTTAAGCGAACTTGAACCGATGTTGAACGGTCCGTTTACACCGGATTTAGCCGTACCGATTTCTAAAATGAAACAAGTAGCACAAGAAAAAGGGTATCCGGAAAAAATGAGCGTTGGATTGATCGGAAGCTGTACAAACTCCAGCTACGAAGATATCGACCGTTCTGCCAGCCTTGCAAAACAAGCTCTTGCAAAAGGACTGAAAGCTAAATCGCAATTCACAATTACGCCGGGAAGCGAGCAAGTCCGCGCAACAATTGAACGTGACGGACAATTAAAAATATTTGAAGACTTTGGCGGAGTTGTATTGACGAATGCTTGCGGTCCCTGCATTGGAATGTGGAAAAGAATGGATAACCCAACGGGAGAAAAAAATTCTATCGTTACTTCGTTCAACAGAAATTTTGCGAAACGAAATGATGGAAATCCGCAAACATTAGCGTTTGTTGCAAGTCCGGAATTAACCACCGCTCTAGCAATTGCCGGAACGATAACATTCAACCCGATGACTGATACAATTACAAACGATACCGGAGAAAAAGTAAAACTTGATCCTCCGTTTGGAGATGAACTTCCAAGAAAAGGCTTTGATAAAGGAGCAAATGTGTATATCGCTCCAAGCACAAACGGAAATGGTGTTGAAGTAAAAGTTAATCCCGCAAGCGACCGCTTACAATTGCTTGAACCATTTACAGCATGGGACGGAAATGATTTAGAAGATTTACAAATTCTTTTAAAAGCAAAAGGGAAATGTACAACCGATCATATTTCTATGGCTGGACCATGGTTAAAATACCGCGGACATCTTGACAATATTTCCAATAATATGTTTATCGGAGCGATAAATGCTTTTACCGGAGAAGCTGGTAAAGTAAAAAATATTTATACCGGTGAAACGAAATCAACTCCCGAAGTTGCGCGCGAATATAAAAAACATGGGCACGGATGGGTCGTTATCGGCGATGAAAATTACGGTGAAGGTTCAAGTCGCGAGCACGCTGCGTTAGAGCCGCGTCATCTTGGCGGAAGAGCGATCATCGTAAAAAGTTTTGCGCGCATCCACGAAACAAATTTGAAGAAACAAGGAATGCTTCCGCTTACATTTGCTAATCCTGCAGATTACGAAAAAGTTCGCGAAGATGATAAGGTAAGCATTAAAGGTTTAACTGAATTCTCCGTTGGGAAACCTTTTACGCTTGTAATTAAGCACAGCGATGGAACATCTGATGAATGTTCGTTAAATCATACCTTCAATGAACGGCAGTTTGATTGGTTCAAAGCGGGCAGTGCGCTTAACTTGATTGCAAAAGAACACTAATTATAAATATGAACGCAGTCATGTGTGAATAATTATCATACTGGCTGCGTTTTCTTTTAATAAATACAAATCATTACATGACCTTTCTCAACCCGGCAGTTTTATTCGGACTTCTTGCGGCATCCATCCCGGTGCTGATCCATCTTTTCAATTTACGTAAACTGAAAAAAATTGAATTCAGTACGCTCATCTTTTTAAAAGAACTGCAAAAAAATAAAATAAAGAAAGTGAAGTTAAAGCAGTGGCTGCTCCTTCTCCTCCGCACTCTTATCATCTTGTTTTTAGTATTTGGATTTGCAAGACCAACGTTAAAAAGTACGTTCATCGGAAATTCTTCCACTGCAAAAACTACAGCGGTTTTTATTCTTGACGACACTTTTAGCATGAGTGTTGTTGATGCAAAAGGATCATATCTCAATCAAGAAAAAGAAATCGCTCTTCGCCTACTCTCGCAATTGCAAGATGGAGATGAAGTTGCTTTGATTTTAGTTTCGGATTTTAATAAACCGGCTTTGGTTACTACCGATTTTTCTCAATTTAAAAAAAGCATAGAATCTGTTTCAATTTCAAACATCAGCGGATCTCTGCAAACCGCTTTAATAAAAGCCGCAAAACTGCTTGACGAATCTTCAAATTACAACAAAGAGCTTTATCTCCTTTCTGATTTTCAAAAAAGTAGAATTGCAGATGGAAATCAATTACCGAATTTAAGCGAAGCACTAAAAGAAGGAATAAGAATTTACGCTTTCCCTCTTGACGATAAAGAAGTGTTTAATGTCGGTGTGGATAAAATCTCCGTCAATTCTCAAATATTTGAAAAAGATAAACCGGTTCAGGTTTCGGCTTTCATTTCAAACTACGCGAAACGTAATGTCGAGA
>JBAZBI010000012.1:0-118959 GCA_041671545.1 Ignavibacteriaceae bacterium | reverse complement strand
AATTGAAAGACCCAAATAAAGTTGAAAAATTGGATGTAATCCCGACAGTATTTGCATTAGCGCAGAACTATCCGAATCCATTCAATCCGGAAACATTTATTCAATTCAGTGTACCGCAAGAAAGCTTCGTAACCGTAAAAGTATTTAATACTTTAGGTGAAGAAGTTGCAACCTTGTTGAATGAAGCAAAAACTGCCGGAACGTACAATGTTTCGTTTAATGCGAAAAACTTGACCAGTGGAATTTACTTCTATACAATTAAAGCAAATGATTTCACTTCTACCAAGAAAATGATCCTCCTTCGTTAAAACGTTGGCGGACAGGTCTTGATGAAGTAATCCAACTGCTCTGTTCTTTTAGAAAAGCCGCCGGAATGCGGCTTTTCTTATTTTAAAGCATCGGAGCAAAAACAAAACTTTCTTAAGTGAAAATCGACTAATTAGTGTTGCATAACCCCTTCTTTTCTGGTTATATTTGCAGAGAAGAATGATTGAACTCTAACAATTTCCGGTTTAGTGGTCATTTTTTTAATTTGACATAGGATTATCATGAAAAAAATTCTTTTATTAACGATCGTCTTGGCTTCTATTAACTGCTTTTCTCAGTTTAAAGATAAAAACATCTTTAGACCATCAGTTCAAGAAGGTATGATAAACAGCAATGCGCCTGCATTGTTGTTGGGATTTATTAACCCGGAGAATTTTTCCATGTCTCATTCCTACAGTATGTCCTACACAACTTCAGGAAATAACGGTCTTGCTCTTGGAGTTTATACAAACACGATGAGATATAAACTCGCTGAGAATTTTAATATGCAGGTAGATGCAAGTCTTGTTCATTCACCTTATAGTTCATTCGGGAAAAATTATCAAAATCAAATCAGTGGTATTTATTTAAGCGGCGCCGCATTGAATTATCAACCCTGGAAGGATGTTAATATCAGCGTTCAATACAGAAATATTCCTGGTGGATATTATAATGATTTCTACGGGTACAACAGGTTTAGCGGCGGACTTTATGAAAATTTTATATTCGGTAGATAATTAAGAACATTCGCTTTTGAGAGATACAACGCAAAAAAAATATCAGTCAAAAACCGTTACAACCTCTTTTCTGGTCGTTTCCTTCGCTACTTTTCTGCTTCTTTCAATAAATGGCTATCTGGGTTATTCAGCATACAAGAAAATCACCAAAATATTTCCCGGTGAAGAAGTAAAAAAGAGTAACGATATTTCTATTCCGATAAAAGCTGAAGTAGTAAATGGCTGTGGTATTGAGGGGTTGGGAGACGAATTAACCGACACACTCCGTTTTAATAAAATCGATGTAATTCAGTCGGGGAATTATTTCCAATTTAATGTAGATAACACTCTCATCATTGATAGATCGGGTAATTTTGAAAAAGCCAAAAAAGTTGCAGATATTATCGGTGTTCCCGAACAGCAAATAATCCGGCAGATAAATCCTTCACTGTTTTTAGATGTAACCGTATTGGCTGGAAAAGATTATTCAAATTTAAAAGATTCAAAGGAGAAACTTTGACAACAAACAAACTCGTAGAAAAAATCACTCAACTTATTTTTGAAAAAAAGGGGAGCGATGTAAAAGTAATAGAATTAAAAACTGTATCCTCAGTAGCTGATTATTTTATTTTGTGCTCAGCGGATTCAGACACACAGGTGCAAGCAATCGCATATAATATTGATAAATCACTGCGCGATGAGGGAATCAAATTGTGGCATAAAGAAGGCACCACCGCTCTCCAATGGGTTCTCCTTGATTATGTTGATATTGTGATTCACGTTTTTCAGAAAGACATACGTGCTTTTTACAATTTAGAAAAACTTTGGGGAGATGCGCCGATCTTTGAAGTTGAAGATAAACCAAAGAAAGTCAGAACCGTAAAACCAAAGACGGAAAAATCAGCAACCGAACCGAAAAAGGTCCGTCAGATTAAACCGAAAACAGAAAAAGTAGAAGCAAAACCGAAAAAAGTCCGGGTGACGAAACCCAAATCGAAATCCGCCAAAGGCGGAGAGAGTGAAGGAGAGAACGGTTGAAGAATTATTTAATTTCACTTTTTGACGAAACCTCTCAAAAGTTACCTTATTTAAAAGAAATTCAGATTACTTTTGATCGTCCGAAAATTGAAACGCATGGGGACATCTCCTCAAATGCGGCAATGCTTCTCACGAAAATTTTAAAAAAAAATCCACGTGAAATTGCAAATGAAATTATTGCCGGATTGGCACTTGATCCCACAAAAATAACTAAAGTTGAAATCGCCGGTCCCGGGTTTATCAACTTCTTTTTTCATCCTGATTTTCTCGTAAATAAAATTAAAAATATTTTAAACGAACAAAATGAATTCGGGAAATCAAAGAAGCATGCAGGGAAGCGTGCAAACGTTGAATTTGTATCGGCAAATCCCACAGGACCGTTAACGGTTGGGCATGGAAGAAACGCCGTTTGTGGTGATACGATAGCAAATTTGTTGGAGTGGACGGGGTACGAAGTTGACCGAGAATATTATTTCAACAACGCCGGAAGACAAATGCGTGTTCTTGGCGATTCTGTTCGCCTCCGCTATTTGGAGTTACTTGGCGAAACGATTGAATTCCCCGAAGATTATTATCAAGGCGATTATATTAAAACTATCGCCGAAAGCTTGAAAAGTGAATTAGGAGATTCACTTAGAGATGAACCGGCTGAAGGAAAATTTAAAGAGAGAGCGGAGAAAGAAATTTTTATTGATATCGAAAAAACGCTGCTGCGTTTGAACATAAAGCATAAAAATTTCTTTAACGAAAACAGTTTGTACGAAGAGAAAAAAATTGAAAGCGTTCTAAAAACTTTCGCTGAAAAAAATCTTTCTTATGAAAAAGAGGGAGCGATCTGGCTTAAACTTTCTGAACTTGGAAATCAACAAGACAAAGTAATTGTAAAATCTACCGGCGAACCTACCTACCGTTTACCCGATGTCGCTTATCATATTACAAAATTCGATAGAAATTATGATCTCATGATCGATTTGTTTGGTTCAGACCACAACGCAACTTACCCAGATGTTATGGCCGGATTGCAAGCGCTTGGATATGATTCGAGTAAAGTTAAAGTTCTCATTCATCAGTTCGTGACTATTACGCAGAACGGCGAAATAGTTAAAATGTCAACCCGCAAAGCAAATTATGTCACACTGGATGAATTGACTGATGAAGTCGGCGCCGATGTTGTGCGTTACTTTTTTAATATGCGGAATATTTCGACCCACATGAATTTTGATTTAGCTTTGGCAAAAAAACATTCGGATGAAAATCCCGTGTTTTATTTGCAGTACGCCCATGCCAGAATTTGTTCTATTATTCGAACGATTGAAAATGAAAATTTGCAGGCATCAACTGATCAATTGGATTTATTACAAGCTGATGAAGAGCAAAAGCTAATTAGAAAACTTCATCAATTTGAAGAAGAAGTTTTGCTTGCCGCTGAATATTTTGAACCAAACCGAATTGCAACATACCTGGAAGAATTAGCTGCATCATTCCACAAATTCTATACGTTTTGCAGAATTTTGGGTACAGAAAAAAATCTTGCAGAAGCACGTATCGCTTTAGCTCTTGCAACTAAAATTGTGATTAAAAACGGATTGAGTATTCTTGGAGTTACTGCGCCGGAGAGGATGTAAATTATTCAGCGAGAGCGATGGAAGCCGCATAAATATTGGCTGCCCCGCATTCTCTAAGTATTTTTCCACATTCACGGATTGTTGCGCCGGTAGTTATTACATCGTCAATTAACAAAACATTTTTCCCCGCAACTTTATCCGAACGTTTCAACGCAAATGCCTCAGACATATTCTCTGCCCGCTCAATCAAATTTTTCTGTGTCTGTGATTCGGTGTATCTTTTCCTTTTTAATAACGATTGTGAAACGGGAATTTGTGTTACTTTCTTAATTCCTTTTGCAATATAAAATGATTGGTTAAAACCTCTTTCGGCTTTTTTTAACGAATGAAGGGGAACCGGAAGAATAATGTCAATATGCCAAGTTGGTTTGTTTTTTAAAAGTGAATTGCCGAGCATTTCTCCAAGTTCAACGGCTAATAAAAATTTTTTTTGATATTTGATTTGGTGAATTACATGCTGCAAAGGCGAGTCTTTTTCAAAGATCAATAGAGGGAAAAAATCAGTAATGATTTTGGATTGCGCGAATTTTCTTTCATATTCAAATTGAATCAATTTTTCATCAGTGTAGACGAAAGTTTCCCGGCAATTATCACAAATAAATTTTTCGGTAAGGGATAGTTTTTTTTGACATGCTGGACAGAATCTGGGAAGAATGAAATCAAATATGGTGGAAAGCAGCTTCATTACAGCCTACAACAAACCTTCTCGTTTCCTTATAAACCACTCGATTGCAAATAACATAATAATCAAGATGAGTAGTAACTCATTCGTCCAAAGCCGGTGTTCAGTCACTTCGATTTTATTTTTAGCGGTATTTTTAGTGATCTCTTCCAACATTGCAAATAAATTGTCATACGAATTGTAAAAGAATTTCCCCTTGGTCTCTTTTGCCAAAAGTTGAAGCATATCACTATTCATGGTAGTGTTATGAAGTTCGTAATCGATATCGCCAACAGAAAATCTTCCGTTATCTTTCCCAAGCGATTTATGATCCAGCAAAGCTTCTCCGAAGAAATTGTAATCACCTTTTCCGATGTCAGATATTTCACCTTCATATAATCCCCGTCCAACATTCGAAAAAGAAATGGGAAGTTCTTTCTCTTTACCTTTAACCAAACATTTTATTTCTGCTTCATTCACTTCGTTAAATGCTTCATCATAAACTTCAGTAGTGAAGTAAATCTTTTCTCCTACTGAATAAAACTTTTTGTTAGTCGAAATGGTGACTTGTTTTTTTTGTTCAACTGCGCGAAGCCATTTTGTTCCGTTGGTAAGAAAGCGGTCGAAAAGATCAAGCTGTTCTGTGGCTTTTTGAAGTTTCCATTTCCAAATATCTCCCGCAAGAACTGCGATAGCACGTTTGCTCCCCAATCGTTTGGAGATGATCAACGGGGAGTTAAGCGTAATATTATTGATTTTTGTTTTGGCAAGAATTTCGCTTTCGGGCTTTGCGGTAATCTCCCAATTCGGCTTTGAAATTGGTGGAAGATTATTCCATTGTTCAAGAATATTTTTCCCGCTGAATTGCAGCAGAGTATTTCTTAACATTTCATCGGGAATAGCCGGTTGAACTTCAACCACGCCTTTATCCGTCCGATTAATATTGAACGGGAGTTCATTCTGCAACATTCGTAATTTCACCGGATCAACTGAAGAGGTTAACAGAAAAAAATATGGAAGATTTTTGTCACTAATAAGTTTTGCAACTTTATCGATTAATTGATTTGATGTTTGAGAAGAAGGAAAATTTACAAGATAAAGAACATCCGCCTTATCAATACTGGTTTCGGGCGATTTCTTCTCGAGAAACTGTGAGGTGGTTATTTGGGTGAACGACTGAACTGCATTGTTTGTATCAGCTTGCAATGAATTTTTTATAAATGTTACATCAGCTGAAGGAGCTCCGGCGAGAAGGACGATCGAAAGTTTACTATCCAAAACTTTTACAAATAGAGATTGCCGGTTATTTTCAGTTGAATATTCTCCTTGCAATGGAGAGAGAACATATGTGATCTTTTTCTCTCCCGGTGTTTTTGGATTATAAGTAAATTCAATATTCTGCAGTTCGTTATCTGTGAACGAAATTTCCTTCACTTTTTGTAGTGAATTATCTTCGAAGAGAGAAAGTGTAGCTTTTGATCCGCTGAATCCGTTTTGCAGAATTGAAACGACAAATTGTGCGCTGATGCCGGCATAGAGATATTCATTGCTAAGGATTTTTTGGATCGAAATATCTTTTTTTGTGGTTGAATCGCCAACTCCAATTGCAAACACAGGTACATTTAGTTTTTCAGCTTGATACTGGGGATTTGATCCCTCGGTAATAATTCCATCGCTCAAAATTGTAACCGAAACGATATCTTCTTTTTTCTGTAATGTCTCAAATATTTTAGAAAAATTTGTTGCCGGTTCAGTAAAAGAAAAGTGTGCTGAATCGGATTTTAATTCCTGCGGAACATTGCTTCCAAAAGAAAATAATCTGAATGAACCGGAGGGTAATTTTTTCAATTCACTTAAAAAATTATTTGAGATGAGTGGAGTTTTATCCTCAAATTGTTTTAGCGACTTTGAATTATCAACAAAAAAATAGTGAACCGGTTGGATGATTTTATTCTTTTCAATTTTAAGTAGCGGTTCAAAAATTAAGAGGAAAAGGAGAACCAGAGCAGCGATTCTTAACAGTGTCAAAAGAATTTTTTTCTGTCGGGAAATTACCGGCACGGTTGTCCGGTAAACAAAAATAGTATAACCGGCAAGAAGCAACGCAAATGCAACAAGCAAAAACCAATTAATCTGAAATGAAATATTCATTGCAAGTTAAAGATTAAAAAATGAAAGTTGATTAAAGCAGCGAATCAATTTTCCACCCGCCCATTTCTTCATAAGTTTCGTGGTCGGTAAGATCGAAATGGATCGGGGTTACCGAGACATATTTTTCTCTTACTGCTCCTTGATCAAGAGAAATATCATCATCAGTTTCAACAAAATCTCCGGTCAACCAAAAATATTCTTTCCCGTAGGGATCAACTCTTTTTTCGTAAACATCATCCCATTTTGATTTTCCTTGCTTCGTAAGTTGCATCCCTTTTATTTCTTCTGCCGGTAGATCGGGAACATTTACGTTGAGCAGTGTTCCTTTTTTCAATCCTTTTTCACCAATTAAGGTAACAAGTTTTTTTGCTGTTTCGCAAGCTGTTGAAAAATTACTTACGTTGTGGCTTGTCACCGAAATAGCAATAGCCGGAATATCCATTATCGCCGCTTCTCTTGCGGCTGAAACCGTTCCCGAATAAATCACGCTTGTTGCAGTATTTGAACCGTGGTTGATTCCGGAAACAACAATATCGGGGAGAAATCCGAGAATATTCCGGACACCCATTTTAACACAATCTGCGGGAGTCCCATCAACTGCGTAACCGAAAAAATTTCCATCTTTATAAAATTTAATTACGCGCAAAGGATGTTTCATCGTTATTGCGTGTCCTACTGCGCTTTGTTCACTTAGAGGAGCTACAACTGTAACTTCTCCAACTTCTTTTAGTGCGTTGTACAAATGGAAAATACCGAGAGAATCTATTCCGTCATCGTTTGAAATGAGAATTTTCAAAAAAACTATCCTTTTCTATAATTAACATGAGTGACAAAGAAATATTTTAATATCTTTGGAAAAAGAAAATAAAACCATCTTAAATTTTCTTTCCTAAAATAAAGTATTTCTTTTATTCTAACTAACTTTTATGGTAATACTCAAATCACTCATATTTAATGGTTGTAAGAACATTTCTTTCGGATTAGCTACTAAAATTGATGATATTACAGTTTCTCCGTTCGGCTTTAACCTTTCCTTAACGGTGGGGGATGATAATAAAAGAGTTGAAGAGGATAGAGAAAGATTTTTCCGTGAACTCGGGTTAGAAAATAAAGTTGCTACGCAACACCAAATGCATAGTGATAAAATCGTTTTTGTCGACCACGCCGGGGATCAAGGAGAAAGTGATGCGATGATAACCGACAAACCGGGGCTTGGATTGGCGATCAGTACTGCCGATTGTGTTCCGATTTTTCTTTACGAACCTAAACGAAAAATTATTGCGGGAATTCATTCGGGCTGGAGGGGGACATCACTCAAAATTTTAGAGAAAACGATAATTAAACTCGAAAATGAATTTGCCGCGAATCCGAAGGGATTTGTATGTTATATCGCTCCTTCAATCAGTCAAAAAAATTATGAAGTCGGGGAAGATGTAGCAAAATATTTTGATGAAAAGTATTTGTATCCTAAAGGAACTAAATTCTTACTTGATGCGGCTAAAATTAATTATGACATTTTGCGTAAATTTGAGGTGAAGAAAGAAAATATTCAGCTTTCTTCACTATGCAGTTTTGAATGGAAATCAATGCTCCATTCTTTTAGAAGAGACGGCAACTTATCCGGTCGGTCACTCGGCGTACTTGCCATGAAAGGAAATTCTTGAATTCTAATTATAAAATAGCTTCAAACTATATTTTAATTTGTCTGATCTGGGGCTCAACCTGGTTTGCAATTAGATTGGGTTTAGACTCACTTACACCTTTAATTTCAGCGGGTTTGCGTTTTTCGGTAGCGGCAATTGTTATTTACATCGTGATGAGGATTCGTTCGATCTCGATCCAACGAGATAAAATTTCTATGAGGTTGTATTATTTCATGGGGATATTTTCGTTCATTCTTCCTTTCGGATTGGTTTATTGGGGAGAGCAATTTATTCCTTCCGGATTAGCTGCGGTTCTGTTTGCGGTGTATCCTTTTTTTGTTGCTCTCTTTACGCGGATTTTTATTCCGGAAGAGAAAATTGGAGTTATTAAAATTATAGGAATGATTTTCGGATTTTCAGGTATTGTTATAATTTTCTCGCAAAATCTTCTAACGATCGGGATGAATTATTTCCTCGGAATGTTGGCAGTATTGATAAGTGGATTGTTGCAATCAACTATTGCAGTTTCGATTAAAAAATATGGGCAACATTTACATGCACTTTCGATGAACTTAATCCCGATGGCAATCGCCGGTGTTGGGATGCTATTGTTGGGAATGTTGTTGGAAGATACGACTAAACTTAAGTTTGATGTTAAAGCAGTTTCGTCGGTATTATATCTTGGAATTATCGGAAGTGTTGTAACTTTTACCGCATATTATTGGCTGTTGAAAAGGATCAATATAATTTTACTATCGCTGACGGCTTTTATTACTCCAATTATCGCTTTATTTATCGGCTGGATTTTTCTTGATGAAACATTAATGCCGAATCAAATTTTAGGGTCCTTTTTTGTATTAACAGGGCTCTTGATCGCGAACTTATCAAGTTTGAAACAAAAAATCATGAGAAATACTTAAACTATGTTAAATATCATCAGAATTAAAAAAGCCTCGTTTTACGGGTATCATGGAGTCTTTCAACAAGAACAAAACATCGGCGGTAAATTCGAAGCGGATGTTGATCTCTATACCAATTTTGCACACGCAGCAACAACGGATAAATTGCAAGAAACAATAAATTATGAAAAAGTTTATAATGTAATGAGTGAACTTGCCCTGCGTAAAAAGTTTCATTTGATCGAGGCATTAACCAATGCGATGGTTGATGAATTATTCCGCACGTTTCCGTTGGTTCACAAGATCGCATTACGCGTTAGAAAAAACAATCCTCCGATCGGCGGCGTAGTTGATTCCGTTGAAGTGGAAGTTGTAAAAACGCGTGATGAATGGAATGAAATGATTGAGAAGTTATAGTGTCGGAAACGAAGAAACATATCAGCTACATTGGATTAGGTTCTAACCTTGATGACAGATTCTCATACATAAAAAAAGCAGTTGAACTCATCGAGGATTCCTCTTTTTGCAGAGTGATAAAGATTTCTTCGATTTACGAGACCAGACCGTTCGGTGTAAAAAATCAAGGAAATTTTTTAAACGGGGTTATGGCAATTGAAACAGATTTGGAACTTCACTCATTACTGGATTTTCTAAAGGGAATTGAACAACAACTCGGAAGAAGGAAAAGAGAAAAATGGGAATGCCGTGAAATTGATCTTGACATCTTATTTTTTGATGATTTAGTTTATTCTGATGAAAGAGTAACCGTTCCGCATCCTTATATTCCGGTGAGAGATTTTGTACTCGTTCCTCTCTGTGAAATTATTCCAGGTTTCTTTCATCCAGGATTAAAAAAAAGTATTTGCGATATTGTACTGCCGGAAAGTGAGCACTATGTTATTAATGTTTTTTCACCTCCAATTAGTTTAAAGGAATCTCATGGCGTTGCAAAGTGAAAATGAAGTAAAGTATATAGCGGTTGAAGGAGCTATTGGCGCGGGAAAAACCTCCCTTGCTATCAAATTAAAAGAACGGTTAAATGCCCAGTTGATCGTTGAACAATTTGAAGTAAATCCGTTTCTTGAAAAATTTTATAATGAACGAAATCGTTACGCTTTTCAAACACAAATGTTTTTTTTAGTGAATCGTTACAAACAGCAGCAAGCGCTTCATCAAGAGAATTTGTTTTCAGAATATATAGTTGCAGACTACATTTTTGAAAAGGACAAAATATTTGCCTACTTGAATCTCAATGGTGAAGAATTAAAATTGTATGAGTCGGTTTTTCCGCTTCTATTTAAAAATCTTCGCCAACCGGATTTGGTTGTCTATCTGCAGTCAAGCGTAGACCGACTTATGTACAATATTAAGAAGCGCAGCCGGCAAATTGAACGAAACTTGACAAGAGGTTACATCGAAGAATTGAGTGAGGCTTACAATGATTTTTTCTTCAGGTATGCGACAACTCCTTTGCTTATTGTAAATACCACAGAAATGGATTTTGTAAATAATCAAAAAGATTTTGAAGAATTATTCCAGGCGATATTCAGAGCCGACAGAGGATTCACTGAATATTTTCAGCCTGAAGCAAAAAGGATTTTATAATGTTTATCAAACTTATCATTTATGCACTGATCATTTATTTTTCGTTGAAAGTAATTCGTTTTGTAAGGGCAATTACATCTGCAAGCATTGCAAAAAAAAGAGAGCAGGCTCCACCGCAAAAGTCTTATAACGAAAAAGATGTTATCGATGTTGATTTCAAAGAAATTAAAGATGACGATAAGCCGGTCTGAAATGAACGACGGTAATTTTACATGAAAAACATACTCTATTCTTTAATAAAAATATTTTGGGGATTGGAAGAAAATCCCAGTCGTGAAATTGGGAATCCAAAGAAGATTCTGGTGGTCCGTCAGCATAACCAGCTTGGCGATTTACTAGCGTGCGTTTCGATTTTTCGTGCAATAAAAGAAAAGTATCCTTCAGCGGAAGTATCGGTAATTGTTAGCCCTGCCAACAAAAATGCTTTGCATAAGAACAAATTCATCGATGAACTTTTTGTTTTCGATAAAAACAATATTTTTTCTATTAATTACCTAAAAAATCTGTTCAAATTTTTGAGAAAAAACTACGATGTTGCTATCGTCCCGGTAACAGTTTCCATTTCTTTTACGAGTAATTTGCTTTGCAGAGTCGCTAACGCTAAAATTAGAATCGGTCCAAATTCATTGAGTGGTAAAGAAGATCTTTCGGCATTTTTCTTTGATAGAAGAATAAATTTGAATTGGAAAAAATATCCCGACGCTAATGTTTCGGATTTCAGTCTCGATATTCTTAGACCGTTTGGAATAACCACAGAAAATTTCAGTTCGGAAATCAGTTATGATGAAAAGGATCAATTGGGAGCGAAAGCGTTTCTTGATTCCTTCAGTCGAAAAGATGGGAAAATTATTGGACTCCATGTTGGAGCCGGGAAACCACCAAATCGATGGTCTTACGAAAATTTTATTTCATTGATAAATATGTTGGAAGCCGATTATCAACTGGTCATTTATCTTACCGGTAGTTCTGATGATATTGAATTAATTAATGTAATCTTAAGTGGAATTATACCGGAGACAAAATTATTTTTAAACAAAGAAATTCCGGAAGTGGCAGCGCTAATTGCCCAAAGTGATCTTTTTATTACTAACGATACGGGAATAATGCATGTTGCCGGGACTACACCAACTCCGCAAATATCGATTTTTGGTCCTACAAATCCTTTTAACTGGGCTCCGATAGGAAAACAAAAACATTTCATCCGGCATTCGGATCTTATTAACGATGTTTCCGTCGATGAAGTTTTTTCTTTGTGCAAAACACTTCTATCAAAAGAATAATGATCTTGGGAAATAATTCCACACACTACCAAGCTATTCTCGATATCGGATCGAATTCCTTTCACTTTGTAGTTTATCAAATCGAAAAAGATAAATCATTTTCAGTTGTGCTTAGAAAAAGAATTGTCTATCGATTAGCACTTCAAAAGCCGAATGAAAAATCTTTTTTATCTGAAGATGATTTTACTCAAACTGAAAAGATTATTCTTGAGTTAAAAGAAGTAGCAAATTCATTTTCGAGTACCATAACAGCAACCGCTACCAGTGCGGTTCGTGAGGCAAGCAATCAAATTGAATTTCTAGAACGACTACAAAAAAGCACCGGTATTTCAGTTGAAGTTCTTTCTGGAGAGAGGGAAGCGGCGTTAATATATAAAGCAGTTTTATGTTCTGAAGCTGAAGCTCTTTCCCAGAACATTCTTTGTCTGGATATTGGCGGAGGAAGTACTGAATTTATTGTTGGAAATAATGGGAAAATTATATTTGTCGAAAGTTTGAAACTTGGAGCTGTTCGTTTATCATCAAAATTTTTTCCGTTAGGAGATTTAGAAAAACAATCGATTATTGACTGCCGTACTTTCATAAAAAAGGAAATGCAAAGTGTAACCGAAAAACTTTCTTTAATTAAGGTAGATTTTGTAACAGGTAATTCGGGAACGATCTATGCGGTTAAAAACTTAGTAGTAGCAAATGCCGTTCAATTAAAATTTGAACCATCGGATCAAAGAGTATTAATGAGAAAAGAAATTGATAAATCAGTAGAGCTACTGCTGACAAAATATGGTATCGAAGAAAGAAAAACTTTACCGGGAGTAGAAAGTGACAGGGCTGATGTTCTTCCCGCCGGTGCGTTAATACTACAAACAATTTTTCATGAACTAAATCTTTCAAAACTTAACCTATCCGAATATTCAATGCGTGAAGGAAAACTTTTGGAAGTGCTTGAAAGTCGTGAATCGTAAATTTGTTTTCTTCATCTCACAAATAAAAAATTGGAGAAGTTATGTCCTACTATAATTCAAAATCAGTTAATCTCTCATTTGAAAATGCGATTGAAAAAATTACCGAAGAATTGAAGAAAGAGGGATTTGGAGTATTGACTGAAATCGATGTACAAGCGACCTTGAAGAAAAAATTGGATGTTGATTTCCGCAAATACAAAATTCTCGGCGCATGCAATCCGCCTTTTGCCTACAAAGCCTTACAAGCTGAAGAGAACATTGGTGTGTTGCTACCCTGTAATTTTGTCGTTCAGGAAAAGGAAGATGGCGAAGTTCAGGTTTCTGCTGTAAATCCGTTGGAATCCATGAAAGCTGTTCAGAATGATACTCTTGCATCAATAGCCGGAGAAGTCGCTGCGAAAATAGCGAAAGTGCTTGAAAATCTGTAAGAATTGGGTTTAATTCTTTGCCGTAGCAAAAAATCTTCATAGGTTTGCTACGGCATTTTTATTTTAAATAATATGAACGGTAATAACGAATTGAAGAAAATATTTCTTAAAAAGAACGAAGAACATAGAATTGTAAATGGGCATTTGTGGGTTTTTAGCAACGAAATCTTCAAAATTGAGGGAGAACCGGAAACCGGCGATGTTGTAAAGGTTTACGACTCAAAAAATAATCTGCTCGGTGCAGGATTTATCAACAAAAATTCACTTATTGCCGTTAGATTGCTTTCGCACAGCTCAATTGATGATGTAGAAACGTTTTTCCGTGAAAAGATGAGATCGGCTTACGATTTGAGAAAAACTTTCTATCCAAACCGTGAAGCGTTCAGAATGGTTTTTAGCGAAAGTGATTTTCTTCCAGGTTTGATTATTGATAAGTACAATAAAACTTTTGTGCTTCAAATTTATTCTGCCGGAATGGAGAAGAATGTTGGAACAATTGTTAAAATCTTGAGGGAAGATTTTTCTGCAGAAAATATTTTCACAAAGCACGAACCTTATTTTAGAAAATTAGAGGGGCTATCCGAAGACAACAACATATTATTCGGTAACGCCGGGAACGAAATTATTTCCGACGGTTCACTGAAATTTGAAATAGATTTTGCACATGGACAGAAAACCGGATTTTATTTTGATCAGTCCGACAACAGATTTTTTATTGAAAAAATAACTTCAGGCAAAACTGTTTTGGATGCATTTTGTAACTCCGGAGGATTTGGTTTACATGCTTTAAAAGCCGGCGCGAACGAAGTTACCTTCGTTGATTCTTCAGCAAATGAAATTGAAAAAGTTAAAAAGAATATTGAGCTGAATAGTTTATCCGGCAAAACTGGATTTGTTGTTTACGACGTTTTTGATTTCTTGGAACGGGAAGCGGCGGGAAACAAGAAATATGATCTCGTTTTTGTTGATCCTCCGGCATTTGCCAAGAATAAAAAAACTCTCAAAACGGCAGAAAAAGGATATGAAAAACTTAACCGGTTAGCTCTGCAATTGATAAATAATGAAGGTTACCTTGTAACTTCCTCATGTTCCTTCCATCTAAAAAAAGCAGAATTCCTTTCCGTTATTGCAAAAGCTGCTCAAAAAGCGAGCAAAACGATCCAGCTTATTCATTTTAACGAAGCTTCGCTTGATCACCCTAAATTGCCGATGATGGAAGAAACTTCGTATCTTAAATTTGCGGTGTTTAGAATTTTAGGGTAAAAAATATTTTATAATTTCCTGCAACATTTTTAAATTAGTGTTCGTCTAATCTTAAAATAAATCAGAATTTCAACTTAACGAGGTGAAGAATTGGATATAACGGTCTTAAACGAAAAAATTAAAGAAGAAAGCGCTTTTGTTGATTTATTAACGGTGGAAATCGGGAAGGTCATTGTCGGACAAAAAGCAATGGTTGAACGATTGATCATCGGTTTGCTTGGTAACGGCCATATTCTGCTGGAAGGTGTTCCCGGGTTGGCTAAAACGCTTGCCATTAAAACTCTTGCTTCAGCGATGAAGGCAAAATTTCAACGCATTCAGTTTACGCCTGATCTTTTACCCGCAGATATTATCGGAACGCAGATTTATAACCAAAAGGATGGGAATTTTTTCATCCGCAAAGGACCTATCTTTTCTAATTTCATTTTAGCTGATGAAATTAACCGCGCTCCCGCTAAAGTTCAGAGCGCGCTGCTTGAGGCGATGCAGGAAAGACAAGTTACTATCGGGGAAACGACATTTAAACTTGAAGAACCGTTTTTAGTTCTCGCAACACAAAACCCGATTGAGCAGGAAGGAACTTATCCGCTGCCTGAAGCGCAAGTTGACAGATTTATGTTGAAAGTAAAAATAACCTATCCGCAAAGAGATGAAGAAATAAAGATCATGCGGCAAAATGTTTCTGCTGTTGAGAATAAAATTAATCCGGTCGTTTCTTCCCAGGACATTTTAAAAGGAAGAGATCTTTTGCAGCAAATTTACATGGATGAGAAAATCGAGAAATACATTCTTGATATTGTTTTTGCAACGCGGACTCCAAAAGATTTTAACCTTGATAAACTTACTGATTTAATCAGCTACGGCGCTTCACCAAGAGCTTCGATCAATTTGGCGATTGCAAGCCGTGCAATGGCATTTATTAAAAGACGCGGTTATGTTATTCCGGAAGATGTAAGAACAATTGCTTACGACGTTTTACGCCATAGAATTGCAGTTTCGTACGAAGCCGAAGCCGAAGAAATAACTTCGGAAAATATTATTAGTGAAATATTAAATAAAGTTGAAGTTCCTTAATTGAAATGGTCTACTAACAACAAACAACCATCAACCAACAAAAAATGTTAACAAAAGAACTTCTAAAAAAAGTCAGACAAATAGAAATCCGCACCAGAGGATTGGTAAACCAGGTTTTTTCCGGTGAATACCATTCGGTATTTAAAGGAATGGGAATGGAATTTTCGGAAGTCCGCGAATACCAAATTGGTGATGACGTTCGTAATATCGATTGGAACGTCTCGGCGCGGTTCGGTCATCCGTTTATAAAAATATTTGAAGAGGAACGCGAACTTACGGTGATGCTGATTGTTGATTTAAGCGGTTCGCAATACTTCGGAAGTTCTGCTTCAACCAAACAGCAAATAGCCGCTGAAATAAGCGCCATTATGGCTTTCTCCGCTTTGAAGAATAACGATAAAGTCGGACTCATTTTGTTCACTGACAAAATTGAAAAATTCATTCCGCCGAAGAAATCGAAATCGCACACGCTGCGTATCATAAGTGAACTTCTCTCTTTTTCGCCTTCCGGGAAAGGAACAGATATTCGCGGAGCTTTGGAATATTTTAATAAAGCGATAAAGAAAAGAAGCATCGCGTTTCTCATCTCGGATTTTCAAGATACCGGTTACGATAAAATTTTACGCATGGTTGGAAAGAAACATGATTTTATCGGCATAACTCTTATAGATGAACGGGAACAAAAAATTCCACCGATGGGATTAGTTCGTTTTGTTGATCCTGAATCCGGGAAAGAAAAAACATTGGATACAAGCGATGCGTCATTTCAATTCTGGCTGCATCATCAAAGAGAAAAATTCCGCTTGGACCAAAAAACGCTTTTTGCCTCAAGCAAACTTGACGGAATAACAATAAACACAAAAGGATCATACATTAAACCGTTGGTTAATTTTTTCAGAATGCGTGAGAAACGATGGTAAAGCGGGTTAATTTACTTTTTTCTGTCTTCATTTTTGCTTTTGCCTCACTTACTTTTTCTCAACAAGTAAAAAGTAAAGTTTCGGTAGATTCAACAAATTATTTAGTTGGTGATTACATCAACTATCTGGTGGAACTTTCCGCACCGAAGAATGTGGAATTCTTTTTCCCGGCTATTAAGGATTCGCTGAAAAAGCTTGAATTTATTGAACAACTTCCTCTTCAGAAAAAAGAAGAGAATGGGAAAAATTCCTTTGTCTATCATTTTGTTTTAGCTGGTTTTGATTCCGGAAACGCTACGATTCCTTCTTTTCAAATTCCCTACAAAACAAATAAGGATACAGCATTTTCTATTCTAACAACCGACTCAATAAATTTGGTCATCCATACTTTGCCGGTTGATACTACAAAAGAAGCAAAAGATATTAAAGAACCGATTGTCATTCCATTTAATTGGTTGGAGTTATTACTGTGGATAGCGGCTATTGCGATTGTTGTTGCGTTGCTTTATTTCATCTACAAAAAGTTTATTAAACGAAAAGATGAAGGGGAAGACGTAATTGAAATCCAGAGACCGCCTTACGAGATTGCATTAAGTTCACTTGATGAATTAGAAGCAAAAAAACTTTGGCAGAGCGGAAAAGTAAAAGAGTATCACACGGAAATTACCGAGATCATTCGTACCTATTTTGAAAAACGATTTTCACTTCCGGCTTTGGAATTAACGACTGATGAAACTCTTGAACTGTTGAAAACAAAGAATGAAACTTCGGAGATTATTCCTCTTACAAAAGATTTTCTGCAAAATGCGGATATGGTGAAATTCGCAAAGTTTGTTCCGCTTAATGAAATTAATGAAGCAATGATTAAACAGGCGAGACAAATTGTTACCGTGACTATTCCGGTTACTAAATTGATACAGCATACCGGAGATCAAAATGTTTAACTCCGGGATTACGTTTGCATATCCGCTCGTTTTATGGCTGTTGTTATTGGTTCCGGTCTTCATCTTTTTTTATTACAAGAAATATAAGAACGTTGAACCGTCAATTGTTTACTCAAACGTTAGACTTTTTGATCAGAGGAAAAGAAGCTGGAAAGAAAAATTATCAGACACTCCGATTTATTTGCGCATGCTTGTTTTTGTCGTGTTAATTATTGCGCTTGCAAGACCGCAAAGTTTTTCAAGCGGAGAAAATGTTTACACCGAAGGAATTGATGTTGTCCTTGTACTTGATATTTCCGGTAGTATGCTCGCCGAGGATTTTCGACCGAATAGAATGGAAGCCGCAAAAAAAATTACACAGGAATTTATCTCCGGCAGAACTTCAGATCAAATTGGTTTGGTGATTTTCTCACGCGATGCTTTTACTCAATGTCCGTTAACCATCGATTATGCTGTGCTAAAAAATCTTCTTCAAGAAGTTAAAAGTGGAATGATCGAAGATGGGACTGCAATCGGCAATGCAATTGCAAACGGAGTGAATCGTTTAAAAGATTCAAAAGCCAAAAGTAAAGTGATGATACTGCTTACAGATGGAGTAAGCAACGCCGGTGAAGTTGACCCTTTAACGGCGGCGGATATTGCTAAAAATTTTGGAATTAGAGTTTATACCATTGGCATTGGTACTATAGGACAAGCGCCTTATCCGTTCCAAACACCGTTCGGAATTCGTTATCAAATGGTTCCGGTTGAAATTGATGAAACGGTGCTTCGTACTATTGCACAAACCACAGACGGCAAATATTTCCGCGCAACCGGCAACAAAAAATTAGAGGAAATCTATCAAGCGATAGACAAACTTGAAAAAACAAAATTTGAAGTGACTTCTTACAAAAACAAGAGAGAACTTTACTTCCCTTGGCTTTGGAGTGGATTGATCCTGTTATTAGTTGAGATAGGTTTATCAAAAACAATTTTTAGAAAATTACCTTAAAGAGAAAAAGACATTTATGTTTCGATTTGCTCATCCGGAATATTTGCACTTCTTATACCTTTTACCGGTATTGGTCGTGTTCTATTTCTTTTATTTGAAGAAAAAGAAATCGCTCTTAAAGAAATTTGCTGATGAGCGAATCCATGAAGTTTTATTCGGAATAAAAAGTTTTTATAAGGAATCAATAAAATTCGGATTAGTAGTTTTTGCGTTAGCGTTGATAATAATGGCTTTGGCTCGTCCGCAAATCGGCAACCGTGTCGAAGAAGTAAAACAGATCGGAATAGATGTTTTCATTCTGCTTGACGTTTCTGCGAGTATGAAAGCAGAAGATCTAAAACCAAGCAGATTGGAAAAAGCTAAAAACGAAATCGCTATGTTGATTAGAAAACTGCAAGGCGACAGAATCGGATTGATTATTTTTGCCGGAGACGCATACGTGCAATTTCCACTTACAACAGATTATTCAGCCGCAAATCTTTTTCTTTCCACGGTTGATGTAAATTCAATTCCCCAGCAGGGAACGGCGATTGCCTCGGCAATTAACTTGGCGGCAAAATCATTTGACACAAAAGCTGCAACGAAAAAAGTTATGGTTATCATCACAGACGGAGAAGATCATGAAGGTGATATTGATAGTGCGGTAAAAGATGCTGCCGATAAAGAGATTTTGGTTTATTCGATTGGAATGGGTTCTCCTTCCGGAGCGCCAATTCCGATTTACGACAGCAATAACAACCAGGTTGGTTTTAAGCAGGATGCCAACGGTTCAACCGTGTTAACAAAACTTGATGAGGCGACTCTTCAGCAAATTGCGTCTAAAGGTGGAGGTAAATATTATTTGTCGTCAAGTTATCAGAATGAATTGGATTTGATTTATAAAGATCTTTCTTCACTTGAAAAATCTGAATACGGCTCAAAGAGAATAACGGATTATGATGACAAGTATTTTTATTTCTTAATTCCGGCGCTTTTAATTCTAATTCTGGAATTATTTTTGACCGAACGAAAATCAAAATTTTTAATACAAATATTAAAACGAAATGTTTAAATGAGTTTTTCTTCAATAATATATTATTTTGTAATTATCATTTTTCTTTCCGCTTTCAGTAGCGGAGTTGGCCAATCACTTCGTTCTTTAAATAACGACGGCGTCGAACAATTCAATCAAAAAAAGTTTGGAGACTCGGAAATCAATTTTAGAAAAGGAATTGAAAAGGACTCGTCTGCGACTATTCCTTACTTCAATCTGGGAGATGCTTATTTCAAACAGAAAAAGTATGATGAAGCGATGAAAGCTTATCAGAATGTTCTTTCAAAAACAAAAGATAAAGAGTTAAAAGGAAAAGCTTTTTACAATATCGGGAACAGTTTGCTTGACGATAACAAATTGAAAGAGAGCATTGAAGCATATAAAAACTCTCTTAAGATGAATCCGAAGGACGATGAAGCTAAATACAATTTGTCTTATGCTTTGAAAAAGTTGCGGGATGAAGAAAATCAAAAGAAACAAGATAAGAAAGACGATAAAAAAGACGACAAGAATAAAAAAGATCAGGATAAGAAAGACGATCAGCAGAACAAAGACGACAAGAATAAAGATAAAAACGATAAGCAGGATCAGCAAAATCAAAATCAGAATGACAAAAAAGACCAAGACAAACAAAAACAGCAACAGCAGAATCAGAAACCCAAAATGTCCAAGGAGCAGGCAGAACAAATATTGAATGCATTGAAAGACAATGAAAAGGATATGCAGAAGAAGTTGAGAAAGAAAGTTGGCGAACATGTTAAAGTTGAAAAAGATTGGTAATGAAGAAGTTACAAGTTGAAAGTAGAAAGTTGAAAGTAGGAAACAGAAAAATAAAAGCAGTGAAAATGAAGAGGATTTTACCAGCTATTATTTTTGCTGTATTTCTCCTTCCTGCGAATATTATCAGTCAATCTTTTACTGCTACAGCAAGCAGCACCAAAGTTGGTGAGGGAGAACAGTTCGAAGTATCATTTACTTATTCCGGTGCAGATATAAATGCAGTTAGTAATTTTCAGGCTCCTAATTTAAAAGATTTTCTTGTGCTTTCAGGACCGAATCAATCATCAAGCATGCAGATAATTAACGGTGCGGTTTCCGGCTCTCGTGCTTTTACATATTATTTGCAACCGCGTGCGATGGGAAAGTTCACAATTGCCAGCGCAGCGATTACTGTTAAAGGGCAAAGTCTAAAATCCGCTCCGCTTACAATTGAAGTTGTAAAAGGGAGTAGTAATCAGCAAGCAAAAAAGGTATCAAGCAATCAAGAGGTCTCGACCAAAGAAATTGGTGAAAATGTTTTCATCCGTGCGATCGTTGATAAAAACACCGTTTATCAGGGTGAACAAGTTACTGTTACATATAGACTATACACTCGTTTAAACATCCAGGCGCCGCAAATTTCTAAACTTCCCTCGTATCAAGGATTTTGGTCAGAAGAAATTGAAACCTCAAATCAAGTTTCATTCTCGAATGAAAATTATGATGGCAAATTATTTAAAGTATTGACTTTAAAACGGGCGGCATTGTTCCCAACGCAAACCGGTGAATTATCGGTAACACCGTTTGAATTAAAAATTCCCGTTTTAATTCAGCGGAAAAGAAAATCGAATAATCCGTTCGATAATTTTTTTGATGATCCTTTTTTCGGAAGGTCCGAATCGGTTGAATACATGGCAAAATCAAATACCGTTAAAATTAAGGTTTTACCGCTTCCGGTTTCATCGTCAACTTCTTTTACAGGAGCTGTTGGAGATTACACTCTGCAAACTTCAATCGACAAAAAAAATGTAAAAAAGAATGAGCCGATAACGTTAAAGGTGGTCTTAAGCGGTGAGGGAAATATAAATTTGCTTGACATGCCTGAGATGCAGATTCCTAACGGATTTGAGAAGTATGAGCCAAAGATATCAGCTACGGTTTCAAGAGGAGGAATAATCAGCGGAAAAAAGAGTTTCGAGTTGCTGATCATCCCTAGAGTATCGGGTTCGTTTGAAATACCGGCAATGCACCTCACTTTTTTTAATCCGAAGGAAAAAACATATCAAACGGTTTCTTCTCAAGCATACGCTATTTCTGTTGAGCAGGGAAGCGCTGAATACACCGGTGGAGGAAACGGTCTATCGAAAGAGGAAATTAAATTACTCGGGCAAGACATTCGTTTTTTAAAAACTGATTATGGTGATGTAACGAATGAGAAAATTTCATCAGAAGATTCTCTTTTATTTATTTTAACTCTTTACACTTTACCGTTATTCGGATTGATAGGTTTTCTTTTTTGGAAACGAAAGGAAGAAAAACTTTCCGGCAATGTGATGTTATTGAGAAACCTCCGTGCAGAAAAAATCGCCAAAACTCGATTAAAAACAGCTGCAAAATATTTGAAAGAGAAAAACGATTCACTCTTCTTTACAGAAATTTCTCAAGCGATTTTCGGTTATCTTGAAGATAAACTTTCAATTAGTAAAGCTGATTTTACAGTTGAAACTGCAATTACCAAGCTTCGGTTAAGTGGTGTGGAGGAAAGTTTTATCGAGGAGATGAAATTGATTTTGGAGAAATGCGAGTTTATCCGCTTTGCTCCATCTCAGAATATTTTGGAAGATATGAATCTTTTATATAACCGTACCGCTTCATTAATCGCCTCGTTAGAAGAAAAAATATCATTGAAGGGAGGATTGAAATGAAAAAATATATTTTCTTTTTATGTATTCTTCTTTCATCATTGGGATTATCTCAGTCTCTTCAAAAAGAATTGGGACAAGCAAATCAGTTTTATAAAACCGGGAATTATAAAGAAGCAATAGCAAAGTATGAGACTGTTTTGCGCCAAGGATACCACGGCACTTCACTGTTCTATAATTTGGGAAATGCCTATTATCGTTCCGGTAAATTTGGAGCAGCTATTTTGTATTTTGAAAAAGCGTATCAAATCTCTCCCGATGACGAAGATGTTCAACATAATTTAGCCATTGCCAATTCAAAAATTGTCGACAAGGTTGATGTTGTTCCGAAATTCTTTTTATTCTCATGGTGGGAGGGAATGCAAAATTTCTTTCATCCTTCGGCATGGAAAACTTTCATGTTTGTTGTTTATTTGCTATTGATAATCACGATCGGAATATTTTTTACTGCAAAAAATTCTTCATTAAAAAAGTATTCATTTTTCGGTGGTATTTCAATCCTTTTTATTTTTGCTCTTAGCTTGGTTCTGTTCCTAACAAAACAGCATCAAACTGAAAATTATCATTTCGGAATTGTTTTAGAACAAACAGTAAACGTAAAGTCTTCACCGGATGAAAAAAGCTCGGATGCTTTTATTCTCCATGAGGGTATTAAAGTAAAGGTTGAAGATAAATTAGAAGGTTGGAATAAAATCCGTCTTTCGGATGGGAAGATTGGATGGCTTGAATCTTCGGCTATCGGGATAATTTAGTCACAAATTATTGTTCTTGTTCTTTTCAATTAGTTCATTAAATTGATTTATCAAAAATTACTAAATAATTAAAGTTTCATTGTTAATTCATTAAAAAGAAAGGCGTTCACGTGAAAAACCTTGTATTAAGTCTCATGTTCTTATTTGTTGTTTCATTAGGTGTTCAGGCTCAATCAACTCCTCAAAAGAAAGATAAACCTGCAACCACTACTACTACATCTACCGACAAATCTAAAAAAGAGAAAGTTAAAATGGAGAAAAAATCTTCTAAAAAAGCTTGCTCTGATGCAAAAGAAAAAGGCTGCTGCGGCGATGCTGAAGCAAGCTGCGATCACGCAAAATAAGTTCTAATCTCTATGGTTCCACTGTTAAAAGTGGAACCATTTTTTTAAGTTTTTGCAATCCTTTCTTCCTCTCTTTATCTTTAACCTATGAATTCAAAAAAATATAATAATACAAAATTGGCGTTGAGCATCAGCGAAACCGTTTTGACCTTCATTTTACTCTTTGTTTTTGTTAAAAGTGGATTGAGCTTTTCCTTGGAAAATTATTTAGCCGGCTTTACTGAGAACGATTATTTCCTTTTCCTGCTTTATGTAGTTTTTGCAGGAGTTTGTTTCGGCCTCCTTTTTTCTCCTTTTTCTTTTTACAGTGGATTTATTTTGGAGCATAAGTATAACCTCTCAAACCAAACGTTTTTGCAATGGATTTGGGAGGGAACAAAAGGAATATTGCTTTCGCTTGTAATCGGATTGCCGATTTTACTTTTCTTTTTTTATATGATCCGGCAATTTGGAGAAAACTGGTGGTTTCCGTTCGCAGTTTTTCTTTTTATTGTTTCCGTAGTTTTGGCGCGGATCGTACCGGTATTTATTCTTCCGCTGTTTTATAAAATTATTCCAATTGATAATGAAGAGCTAAAGCAAAGAATTGTTCGTCTTGGCGAAATTGCCAATATTAAAGTTGAAAATGTCTTTACATTTAATATGAGCAAAACAACGAAAAAAGCGAATGCTGCCTTCACCGGATTAGGAAAATCGAAACGGATTTTACTTGGTGATACTCTGCTTGAAAATTATTCTCTTGATGAAGTTGAAACCGTATTGGCGCATGAATTTGGGCATTACAAAAGGAAACACATCATTAAAAATATTTTACTCGGAACCTTCTTCAGTTTTGTAACTCTCTTTTTGATTGCAAAACTTTATTCTTTTTCATTGCCGTTTTTTAATGCTGAAAAACTGACTCAAATTTTTGTTCTGCCGGTTTTGGCTTTATGGGGAATCTTGATTTCTTTATTGGTTCAGCCTGTTTCAAATATTATTTCCCGGAAGTTTGAATATGAAGCGGACGAATTTGCCATTACAACTACCGGAAAGCATGAGGCATTTCTAAACACACTCGATAAACTAACTGAGCAAAATTTAGGCGATAAGGAACCACATCCTTTTGTTGAATGGTTTTTCTATAGTCATCCTTCGATCAATAAAAGAAAAAATGCCATCCATTTATTTGTAAAAAATAACAATGAGAAAATATGATCACATACATTAAACTGTTCTTGGTTACTCTGCATCTTATTTTTTGTTCTACGCTTGCATTGATAAGTGCGATCTTCGACAGAAGCAATAGAACTTACTTTTGGATTTCGCGGCTATTATCCTACGGTGGGCTTTTCTTAAGTGGAATAAAACTTACCACGAGTGGATTGGAAAATTTTGATAAGTCTAAACCTCATGTTTATGTTTCAAATCATTCAAGCATGTACGACATTTTAGCAATGCAGGCATCATTCCCAGACGATGCAGTGATAATCTTCAAAAAAGAACTTGCAAGAATTCCCATCTTTGGTTGGGCGTTGCAATTAGGTCCTTACATTGTTATCAATAGACAAAAAGCCGACAAGGCGATGGAGAGTTTGGATCGTGCAAAAAAAACTATTGTTGATAGAGGAATATCCGTACTCGTTTTTGCGGAAGGAACGAGAAGCAAAACCGGTGAAGTCCAACCTTTCAAACGCGGCGCGTTTTATTTAGCTTCGCGAGTTGGTTATCCGATTGTGCCGGTTTCGATCAGCGGGACAGCGGCGATCATGCCAAAAGGAAAACTTAGGATTAATCATGGGACCATTCATGTTCATTATGATAAACCGATCGAGACAGAAAATATGAACGGCAGACAGGACGAAAAAGATTTAATGGAAAAAGTTAGACAAATTGTTATTGCAAACAAAAAGGATTAAACGATGGCTGTTACGAAACAGGAAGTTGAAAAAATAGCTGAGTTGGCTCGACTTGAGTTTAGCGAAAGTGAAATTGAACATCTTACAAAAGATATGAACCAGATTCTTCATCACATGGATAAGTTGAACGAACTTGATACCTCAAACGTTGAGCCTCTTTCCCATCCGATTGAAGTTAAAAATGTTTTTCGTGAAGATGAGTTGAAGCCTTCAACTAAAAGAGAAGATGCGTTAAAAAACGCACCGGACAAAGATGAAGAATTTTTCAAAGTACCGAAAGTAATCGGGTAATATGATAGTAGGAATTATTCCGGCGCGATTTTCTTCCACGAGGTTATACGGTAAACCCCTTGCAATGATCGGTGATAAACCGATGATTCAGCACACGTATGAGTCTGCTTCAAAATCGAATTTGCTTCACAAAATTATTATTGCGGTTGATGATGAAAGAGTCGCAGATGCTGCAAAATCTTTCGGTGCTGATGTAATGATGACTCCGAAGGAAATTGCAACCGGTTCCGACCGCATCGCATATGTGGCAAAAAAAATTCCGTCTGCTGAAATAATCGTAAATATTCAAGGCGATGAACCGTTCATTCCCGGAAGAATGATCGACGAAGCGATTGAACCGTTACTGTTTGATCATGAAATTATGGTTTCGACTTTAGCGAAAAGAATTACTTCGCTTGCCGAATTAAAATCTTCTTCAGTCGTCAAAGTCGTGTTCGATTATCAAAGTTTTGCTTTATATTTTTCCCGTTCGCCCATTCCATTTGTGCGTGATGCTGCTACACTTGCCGAAGGACTCAAGATGGTAAACATGTTCAAACACGTTGGATTGTATGTTTACCGCCGAAGCGCTTTGTTAAAATTCACTTCTCTGCAACCGACAGATTTGGAACAAACGGAAAAACTTGAACAATTGCGCATGCTTGAAAACGGGATCAAAATTAAGGTTGTTGAAACCGAGTATGATAGTTATTCGGTTGACACACAGGAAGATCTGGAACACGCGAAAGCATTTTATAAAAAATATTTGAAGAAAAAAGAAAAGTGAAAACGCAAATTATTCCCAAACGAATTTCGTTGGCGAACATTCCGACTCCAATTCAGAAAATTTCTTTTGAAGAAAAATCATTTTTTGTTAAACGGGATGACTTCACCGGGATGGAAACTTCCGGGAATAAAATCCGCAAACTGGAGTATCTCCTTTTTCAAGCAAAAAAAGAAAAAGCTGAATACGTTTTTACATGTGGCGGGGAGCAGTCAAACCACGCGCGCGCAACCGCTTTTGCCGCGGCTTCATTAGGAATGAAAAGTAAATTATTCCTCTGGGGGAAAAATTCAATTAACGCTGATGGAAATTTATTTCTTGATAAAATTGTCGGAAGTGAACTTCGTTTTCTTTCTAAAAATGAATTTGGAAATGCCAACGCAATAATGACTGAAGAAAAATTGTCTTTTGAGAAAAAAGGAAAGAAAGTTTTTCTGATTCCCGAAGGCGGCTCTTCTTCGCTTGGAATTTGGGGATACATCCACGCAATTGAAGAAATACAAAAGCAAAATATTTTCAAGCAGTGTAATTCAATATTAACTGCATCCGGTTCCGGTGGAACAACTGCCGGGTTATTGATCGGGTCACTTTTATTTAATCAGAATCTGAAAATATTTGCGGTAAATGTGCTTTACCCGAAAGATGAAATCAGATATAAAATTCTCACTCTTGCAGAACAAGCAATCAAAGATTATCGTTTACCAATAAAACTTGATGAAAAACGATTAGAGATTTTGGACGGTTATTCGCAAGAAGGATACAAGCATATCAGCGATGATAAACTTTCTCTAATCAAAAAATTTGCAAGCAAAACCGGAATTATTCTTGACCCTGCCTACACCGGAAAAGCATTTAAGGCGTACTACGATAATTATCTAGCGCGTAAAACTTCGAAAACATTATTTGTTCACACCGGCGGTTTGTACGGAGTGTTTTCTAAAAGGGGAAAATATTTATTAAATTATGACGAGCAAACATAATTATTATGAAGTGTGTCTTCTGTGATATCGTCCAAAAAACAGCTAAAGCAGAAATTCTGTTTGAAGATGAAAAAATTATTTCCTTCCTCGATATTAATCCTTTCAACGTTGGGCACTCACTTGTAATCCCCAAAACACATTATGAAAATTTTCTTGACGTTCCTGACGAACTTTACGAAGGAATGTTTTCTGTTGTAAAACTTGTTACTAACGGTGTGGTGAACGGGCTCCAATCAGATGGATACAATATTTTGTCTAACAATGGACGTGCAGCGGGGCAATCGGTTTTTCATTGTCATTTTCATATTATTCCACGCTTTGAAACCGATGGGTATAAATTTAAAATGGATTTGAAAAAATATGGTAACGGTGAAATGAATATGATCGCGGAAAAAATTAAATCAGCTATTCCTTTTTAATCGGAGTTTATTTTATGGAAAGAAAGATCAGAGTGTTAATTGCAAAAGCCGGACTTGACGGTCACGACCGCGGAGCAAAAGTTATTGCAGCCGCATTACGCGATGCCGGAATGGAAGTTATTTACACCGGTTTACGGCAGACTCCGGAGATGATTGTAGAAGCCGCTTTGCAAGAGGATGTTGAAGCTATCGGCATCTCCATCCTTTCCGGCGCACACATGACGATCTTTCCGAAAATTCTTACTTTGATGAAAGAAAAGGGAATGGACGATGTCCTTTTAACCGGCGGCGGAATTATTCCTGAAGATGATATTAAGAAATTAAAAGAACTCGGCGTTGGCGAGTTGTTCACGCCTGGAGCGACCACAACTGCCACTATAGATTACATAAAAGATTGGGTTGCTAAAAATCCAAAATTGTAAATTTCACTGGGAGGTTCTATGAAAAATGTGTTTGTGCTCTTTTCAGTTTTTGTTCTTTCGTGTTCACTTATTGGTCAACCGGTATTTAAGAAGCAAATTTCTTTTTTAGATTTCGATGGGAGGAATCCTTCGTTTATTACTACAAACATGTATGATCCGTCTACTATTTTGTTGTTTGAAGGTTACAAAGACCCGACCGCACCACAAATTTTCTTCTTCCACTATGATCTCGCCAAAGATTCCTTCTTTTCCCCCACTCAAATAACATTTTCTAAAGGAAGTTGTATAAATCCTTCAGGCAATTTTACGATGGGAGCTAAAATAATATGGCAAACAAATGAAAAGGGTAATTGGGATATTGCATGTGGTGAACTTTTGGGAGATTCACTAAAAGAGGTGCAACTCGTTGCAAATGATAGTATAGATGAAATCAATCCACGGTTGATACTTTCAAATTATCATTCAGACTATGTCTTTGGATTTACTTATGAGAAAGCCGGTTCGATCTTTTTGTATTATGAAATTGACACCCTTAAAGTAACCGAAAAAATTTTTAATGCCGAGGGCGTAGATTCCTATGAATATGAAAATGCTTCGGGTGCATTTTGGAAGGATTTTGTTACAATGAAATCTTATCAAACAGTTGTAGCTGTTAAAAGAATTCAGAATGGGGAAAGAAGAATTGTCTATAGGATGAAAGAAGAAAATTCTGAACTATGGAGTGAAGAAAAATACTTGTACGATTCCGTTACCACAGTTTGTTCTCCGAGTCTGAATGAATTGTTTAGTGCATTCTTTACTATGTTTGAAACAATAACCGATGGAAAGAGAAGCTTAAAGTTTTTTGGATATCCTTCTTATTTTGGTAACCCTGAATTTGCTGAAAATGTATCGGATTCAACTTATGAGACCCTCAATTTTTCTATGAGACTGGTTCCAGTTATGACAAGATCTTTGGCAAAATCTTTTAGAAGTTTGGGGCAAAGCATTTATCAAATCAGAAAAGATAGAAAAAATTATCTGCGTCCTTCTTATTATAATGAATATGTTTATTCATTAAACGATTCGCTAACTGAGATAAAACTTAGTGAACCAAAGATTACTACTGAAAATGTTGGATTCAAATTCGGAGACATGGTGGCATATTCTGTTTGGGAGGATAGCAGTGATAATGGCACGATTCAATTATTTGGCTCGTCCGGAGTTTATGATATTGGCGGTATTGAAGACGAAACTTCACCACAAGATTTTACGCTTTATCAAAATTATCCAAATCCATTCAATCCCGAAACAGTGATCAGTTTTCAGTTGTCAGTTAACAGTAAGGTGAGTTTAAAGGTATTTGATGTTTTGGGAAGAGAAATTGCAACATTGATTAATGAAGAAAAACCGGCAGGAGAATATCAAGTTTTGTTCAACAATCAACTAACTCCGCCCAAGGCGGATAACCGCCAACTACTCTCCAGTGGAGTTTTGTTTTATCAATTAATGGTCGGAAACCGGCTGCAAACGAAAAGTATGCTGTTGTTGAAATAATTTTTTTTAATAGGATATATAAGTTATTCCCCATATATTTAACTGTGTTTTTTGAAAAGATGGGTATCTGTAAAGTTAGGATCGAAACTTCTGTTAAAAATGGAAGCAAAAAACTCAAACACACATTCGACACCGTTACTTTCATCCGCCTTAGGCGGATTCTTTTATTGATCGTTGATAAACAAGAGCATGTGCTTTTCTTCTCCTCTGATTTGTTTACCTCATTAAAGAAACAGTTCTCGCTTTTATATTTTTTTAAACAAATTGAACGGAGTTCTATATGAATATTTACGTCGGTAATTTATCGCGTGAAGTATCTGACGAAGACTTAATGACGGAGTTTTCAGCTTACGGAAAAGTCAAATCAGTTAAAGTTATCAGGGACCTTTTTAGCGGAGACTCAAAAGGATTTGGTTTTGTCGAAATGGTTGTTGCTACAGAAGCACAAAAAGCTATTGACGAATTGAATACAAAAGAAGTCAAAGGCAAAAAATTGGTTGTAAACGAAGCTCGCCCAAAAACTGACGACAGAAGAGGCGGCGGCGGTGGTCGTGGCGGATTCCGTGGCGGCAGCGGCAGTGGCGGCGGTGGAAACCGTGGCGGCGGTAGCGGTGGTTTCGGCGGACCAAGAAAAAGATTTTAATCTAACTTTCTGATCCTTTTAAGGTTATTCAATGTTTTAACGTCCAGCACGGTAAAACGCTGGGTAACCTTTTTTATTTTCTGTTGATTCCGTGCAATTGCTCCGGTTTTATATTCACTATATCGGGTAAGTAAACCGGATTGGTGTTATTCAAATCATAGGTTCTTTTTATTGAAATTTTTTAAGAAAATTTTAAGGAAGTAATTAATTTGAACAATTTAAATTGTTTCTTACTTATTAAAAATTCAGTTGAAAAATATCGGTAAAAATGAATAAAACGCTTCATAAACTCTACATTGGACTTTTTTTCTTCATCGGAATAACTTCCGTCGGATTCCTGCTTTACAACAGTTATTCCTACTACACTTTGCCTCTAACCGAACGGGTTTTTTCAAATGAACATGGACTTTTTAAACCGAGTGGTCAAATTGGTCACGGACTTGGAATTCTCGGCACACTAATGATGATTTTCGGCGTAGCTTTATACATGATTAGAAAGCGGACGCGGAAATTATTTCAAATTGGTTATTTAAAGAATTGGCTTGAATTTCACATTTTCCTTTGCACGTTAGGACCAATTTTCGTCCTTTTTCATACAGCTTTTAAATTTGGTGGAATTGTGGCTGTTAGTTTTTGGAGTATGGTTGCTGTTGTAGCAAGCGGCGTAATAGGGAGATTCATCTACATTCAAATTCCTAGATCAATACAGGGGCAAGAATTGGATTTTAAAGGAATTCAAGAAATGGATGAAGCTCTTTCTGTTCGTCTAAGCGATGAGTTTAAGCTTTCTGCAACGCTTATTGATACTTTTGAGCATCATTTTAAAATTCAGAAATATGCCGGACTTTCATTCAGAAAAAGTTTAAATGTGATGTTCGCCGATTATATCGCTCTTAGGAAATTAATACCCCAGTTGAAAAAATCATTAAAGGATTCAGGCATCACGAATTCTCACTCGATAAAAGAAATTATAAAATTATTTAAAGCTAAAATTACACTCACAAGAAGAATCGGGTTGTTGCGAACCATGCAACGCCTTTTCAATTATTGGCATATTGTTCATTTACCTTTTGCTATTGCGATGTTTGTAATAATGGTAATTCATGTAATTGTAACTATTGTATTCGGGTATAAGTGGATATTCTAATATGGAAGTACTCATTGAAAATATCATTATTTACGGATTTACATTTGGAATAGTTTTTCTAATAATGTTCTTCTATTTGAAAAAGACAAAGAAACGTTCAAGAAAAACAGAAGAGAAAATTGTAAAAGCAAAAGAATTCGGGTTTCATGAACCGGTCTCGCTGCATCCGGTGATAAGTGCGGAGAATTGCATCGGCAGCGGAGCGTGTATTGAAGCATGTCCCGAAAAAGATATTCTCGGCTGGGTGAACGGAAAATCTAAAACTATAAATACTTCCAGGTGTGTTGGGCATGGAGCTTGTTTTCATGCGTGTCCGGTGCTTGCTATCAGCTTATGTATCGGCACGGAAAAAAGAGGAGTAGAACTTCCGCACATCAGTCAAGAATTTGAGACGAACATTCCGTTGGTATTTATCGCAGGTGAACTTGGCGGAATGGGATTGATCAAAAACGCAGTTGAGCAAGGTAAGCAAGCCGTTGAAAATCTTACAAAGAAATTAACAAAATCTTCAAAAGCTGATTATGACGTTGTTATTATTGGTGCAGGTCCTGCTGGTATTGCTGCAACACTTACAGCAAAGAAAAATAATCTCCGTTTTCTTACAATCGAGCAAGAAACTCTGGGCGGAACGGTTTACCATTTCCCGCGGTCCAAAATTGTAATGACGGTTCCTCTCGAACTTCCGTTATACGGGAAAGTGAAACTTTTTGAAACTTCTAAAGATGAGTTGATCTCTATCTGGATGGATGTTTTAACAAAAAATAATATCACCATCAATCAACAGGAAAAAGTTGAATCGATTGAAAGGAAAGAAGATTATTTTGAAGTTATCTCTTCAAAGGGGACGTACAAAACAAACGGTGTAGTGCTTGCAATTGGAAGAAGAGGCTCACCAAGAAAATTAAATGTTCCGGGAGAAGAAAGAGAAAAAGTGTATTACCGTTTGTTAGAACCGGAACACATAAAAGATCAAAAAATACTTGTGGTTGGCGGCGGAGATTCAGCGATTGAATCGGCAATTTTACTTGCTGATGAAGGCAATGAGGTTACGCTATCCTATCGTTCCGATAGTTTTTCTCGCATCAAACCTCGAAACTTAGAAAGGGTGCAAGAGTACAGCAAAGCAGATAAACTAAGTGTAATGTTCAAATCAAATGTTCAAGAGATAACCGATAAAGAAGTTCTACTTACCGTAGAAGGGTACGATGATGTTCAAATTCTAAAGAATGACCTTGTATATATTTTCGCCGGTGGTGAATTACCAACTAAATTTTTAGAGAAGATCGGTATTGGTATTACTAAAAAATTCGGTGAAGCAATTTTATCGCATAAGAAAAAATGATGAAAAAAAAATTCATTCTAAGCTTTGTTTTCTTTGTTTTAACGATTACAGCTTCGGCTCAAATCTCACCGGGAAAACTTGTACAGGCGCATCAAAATTTGGAAGGACTTTCCAATTGCAGCAAGTGCCACGAACTTGGAGACAAGGTTCTCAATTCAAAATGTTTAGCTTGCCATAATGAAATACAATCGTTAATTAAGGCGAAGCGAGGTTATCACGCTTCCTCTGATGTTTCCGGTAAAGAATGTTTCAAATGCCATAGCGATCATAATGGAAGAACTTTTGAGATCATCCGTTTTAATCAGAAAAATTTTGACCATCAAAAAACAACCTTCAAAATTGATGGAAAACATAGAGACTTAAAATGCGATCAGTGCCATCAAACAAAATTTATTGCGGATAAAAAATCTTTCGCGAAAAGAAAAAACACTTTCTTGGGATTATCGAATGATTGCAAAAGCTGCCATGCTGATGTGCATCAGGGGAGTCTGGGAACGCAGTGCTCAAGCTGCCATTCAACCGAAGGGTTTAAACCGGTAAAATCGTTCGATCATGATAAAACCGCGTTTCATTTAACCGGAAAACATGTTGAAGTTAAGTGCGATAAATGTCATAAAGTTGAGAAGAAAAACGGAAAAGATTTTCAAAAGTTTAATGGGCTGCAATTTAGTTCGTGCGAAAATTGTCACAAAGATGTCCATAATGGTAAATTTGGTAAAGACTGCCAGAAATGTCATTTAGTTGCCGGATTTTCACTCTTAAAAACCGGACAATTCGATCATGACAAAACAAACTTCAAATTAATTGGCAAACACATTGAAACAAAATGCGAAGAGTGCCACGGAAATAGTTTAACATCGAAACCAAAACATGCGTTGTGCATCGATTGCCACAAAGATTTTCATAAGGGTGCATTCGTTAAAAATGGTGCCGTGAAAGACTGCGCTGAGTGTCATACAGAAATGGGATTTTCTCCATCTCAGTTTACAATTGATGCTCATAATCAAGGCAAGTTTCAATTGATCGGGGGCCATTTGGCAGTTCCGTGTAAAACATGCCATTACAAAGAAATAGAAAAAGAGTGGCATTTTCTTAAACTTGGACAACGATGCAACGATTGCCATAAAAATATTCATGGCGATGAGATCAAAGCCAAGTTTATGGGAGATAATGAATGCAGCAATTGCCACAATACCGACAAATGGCAAAAAGTTACGTTCGATCATTCCAAAACCGAATTTCCGTTGTTAGGAAAACATAATTCTGCAACGTGTACGGCTTGTCATCAAAGAAGTGAAGTTCAAGAAAATATAATTATTAAATTTGCTTCTGTTTCTTTGAAGTGCGAAAGCTGTCACCGCGATGTACATTTTGCACAATTCAAAGTTGCGGATATAAACGATTGCGAAAGATGCCATACGATTGACAATTGGAATCCGGTAAAGTTCGATCATGAGAAGACGAAATTTCCATTAGCCGGCGGGCATCAAGCGGTTGCGTGTAATGCATGCCATAAAAAAGTAATTGACGGTTCAGTAACTTTCATAAAATTTAAATTGGAAGAATTCAAATGCGTAGACTGTCACAAATAATCGTTTTACTCCTTTTTGTAGGGAAAATTTCCGCTCAAACTTCTCCACACGGTGCAATTAAATTCGATTGTTCCGACTGCCACGTCTCGACAAGCTGGAAAGAAATTCCTGAGCAAAAGAATTTTAAACACGAAGCAACAAAATTTGCTTTAGTCGGTCAGCATAAAAACGTTGACTGTAAGTTGTGCCATTCAACTTTACGATTTAGTGAAGCAAAACAAGAATGCGTTTCATGCCACAAAGATATTCACAAAAATACCGTTTCGAAGGATTGCAGTAATTGTCACACGCCAAACGCCTGGCTGATCAAAAACATAACCGATATTCATCAACGTTCACGCTTTCCATTGCTTGGACAGCATGCAAAGGCTGATTGTCAACAATGCCACACTCTTTATTCTGAATTGAATTTTGAACCGCTTGGTGTTAAATGTTATGATTGCCATAAACAGAATTTTGCATCAACACAAAATCCGAACCATGCTCAAGTTGGATTTTCAACCGATTGCGAATCATGCCATAATTTTACCGATTCTCAATGGGGATTTGCTTCTTTCGCTCATGATTTTTTCCCGTTAGTTGGCGGTCATAAAATTGCCAATTGTCTCTCGTGTCATAAAGAAACCGGGAAATTTTCCGGTTTGTCCAAGGACTGTTACTCATGCCACAAACCTAATTTTGATCAGACTACAAATCCGAATCATACTTCTGCAGCATTTTCTACAGATTGTTCTACATGCCATACGATAAACGGATGGAAGCCTTCTTCGTTTAATCACACACAGTATTTCACACTTGTCGGTGCTCATGTTCAACTTGATTGTAACAAGTGTCATAGTATTTCTTATAAAAATACTCCAACCGATTGTTACGGTTGCCATAAAACCACGTTTGAAGGAACAACAAATCCAAATCACGTTTCTTCTAAGTTCCCAACGGATTGTACAAAGTGTCATACTGCTTCAGCATGGATTCCATCGACCTTTAATCATTCAACAACGAATTTCCCGTTAACCGGAATGCATATAGGTGTAGATTGCGCAAAATGTCATGCAAGTGGGTACACCAATACTCCAACGGATTGTTACAGTTGCCATAAAACTAATTATGATAACACAACGAATCCTAACCATGTTACGTCTCAGTTCCCAACGGATTGTAAACAATGTCATTCAACGTCAGGATGGAAACCTGCAACGTTTGATCATGCAGCGACACAATTTCCGTTGACCGGTGCTCATTTAAGTGTTGCTTGTAATCAATGCCATGCAAGCGGTTATGTAAATACACCAAAAGATTGTTATAGCTGTCATAAAACAAATTATGATAATGTTACAAATCCAAATCATAAAACGGCCAATTTCCCTACGGATTGTACTAAGTGTCATTCTACAACTGCTTGGAAACCATCAACATTTGATCACGCAACTACACAATTTCCTTTAACTGGTGCACACACAAGTGTAGATTGTGCAAAATGTCATGCTGCCGGTTATACAAATACGCCGACCGATTGTTACAGCTGCCATAAAACAAATTATGACAACACCACAAATCCAAACCACAAAGCATTAGGATTCCAAACATCATGTAAGGATTGCCATACTACTACTCAGTGGACAGGCGCAACATTCGATCATGATGGAAAATATTTCCCTATTTATTCCGGCCAACATCGCGGCGAATGGAATGTTTGTACGGATTGCCATACAAATTCAAGCAATTACAAGATTTTTTCTTGCATTAATTGTCATGAACACAATAATAAATCTGAAGTTGATAAAGATCATCAGGGAGTTGGAGGGTACAGTTATGATAGTCAAGCTTGCTACCGCTGCCATCCTAAGGGAGAAGGTGACAAAGCGTTTAATCATAGTAATTCGAGATTGCCTTTAACCGGAGTTCATTTGACAACTTCTTGTGAGAGCTGCCATTTACCGAATAGTACAGCAGCACTTTCCCCGGAGTGTTCGAGTTGTCATCAAAATAGCTTTACAAATTCTGCAAGTCCAAATCATCAGCAATTAGGATTATCAACCGATTGTAAAACATGTCATACTGCAAATGGATGGAAGCCCTCTTCATTTAACCATGCTAACGCAGCTTTTCCCTTAACAGGAAAACATACGACGGCAGCTTGTTCAGATTGTCATAAGGGGAGAACTGTGGGAACTTCACAGCTTTGTAACGATTGCCATCAGCAGAATTTTACAAATTCTGTTAGTCCAAATCATCAAGCAACCGGTTTGAATACAGATTGTAAATCTTGTCATACTGCAGATGGATGGAAACCTTCTACTTTTAATCATACAGCAACCAATTTTTTATTAACTGGAAAACATTCAACCACAGCATGCGCGGATTGTCATAAAGGTAAGACAACAGGAACTTCACAAGTTTGTAACGATTGCCACCAACAAAATTTTGCAAATTCTTTAAGTCCAAGTCATCAGGTTTTGGGTTTGAGTACTGATTGTAAAACATGTCATACTTCTGAAGGATGGAAACCTTCTTCATTTAATCATGGTACAACTGCATTTCGGTTGATCGGGAAGCATACAACGGCACTATGTTCAGATTGTCATAAATCAATAGCAGCGGGCACTTCGCAAATTTGTAATGATTGTCATCAGCTAAGTTTTACAAATTCATTGAATCCAAATCATCAAAGCGTTGGATTGAGTACAGATTGCAAATTATGCCATACCTCCAGCGGTTGGACACCATCGTCTTTTTCTCATACAGCCACAAATTTTCAGCTGACCGGTGGACACACAAAAGCAGTTTGTACCGACTGCCATAAAGGAAAAACGACTGGAACTTCTCAAGTTTGTTATGATTGCCACCAACAAAGTTTTGCTAATTCAGTAAACCCGGGTCATGTAACTTTAGGATTGAACACTGATTGCAAAACTTGTCATACTTCATCGGCGTGGATACCCTCATCTTTTAATCACTCGTCAACTAATTTCCAACTTACCGGTAAACATTCAACCGTAGTTTGCGCTGATTGCCACAAAGGTAAAACTACCGGTACGGATACGCAATGTTATGCTTGTCATAAAACTGATTTTGATGGTGTTAAAGATCCGAATCATGTAACGTCTAATTTTTCAAATGATTGTACTTCGTGCCACTCAACAACGGCATGGATTCCTTCAATATTTAATCATGCAAATACTAAATTCCCGATTACCGGCGCACACACACGAGCTACTTGCGTTCAATGTCATGCAACTGGATATACAAATACTCCAACCGATTGTTACAGTTGCCACAAAACTAAATTCGATGCGACAACCAATCCACCTCACCTATCGGCGCAATTTCCGCACGATTGCGAAACGTGCCATACACAATCAGCATGGACTCCATCGACTTTTAACCACGATGCAAAGTATTTCCCGATTTATTCTGGAAAACACAACGGTGAGTGGAATTTGTGTTCGGATTGCCATACTTCTTCTTCAAACTATAAAGTCTTTAGTTGTATTAACTGTCATGAACACAACAACAAAGCTTCAGTGGACAAAGACCACAATGGCGTTCAGAACTATTCTTATGTAAGTTCCGAGTGCTATCGATGTCATCCACAAGGTAGAGACCCAATTCAGATTAAAAACTACAATAAAACAATTGAGAATTAATGAGAAAAGAATCGTTAAAATATTTCGTTTATTTTCTTGTAGTTTTAGTAATCAAAACTCTCCCGCAAACACAACTCGAAAAGAGGGAAGGGACGGTTACGTATCAAACACCGCAGAATGTCTATGTAAAGTTTTCGTCAACCGAGAATATGGCAGTGAATGATACGCTATATATTTCAAGATCAAATGGTTTGATCCCAGCAATTCTGATAAAATTTCTTTCGAGCAAATCTGTTGCCGGAGAAAGAATTAATGACATTAAGTTACAAGAGAATGAATCGGTTTTTGCATTCGCTCCTGAAGTAGAAAAAAGAGATGTGAAACTGCCAGGGGGAGAAACACTTGATTCAATTTCTTTACTTGCCGGAGGTAAGTTTGTAAAAAAATCTTTTACTCCGAAAAATTACTATGGCAGATTTTCGATGCAATCTGTCTCTCAATTCGATAATATTAGTAGTCGTGGAGATTTACAACGATGGAGATATTCTCTCTCTTTTTCTTCTGACAAAATTGCAGATTCAAAATTTTCTTTTTGTTCATACATCAATTTTGCGTATAATGTAAAAGATTGGCAGAAAGTAAAGAAAAATATAGGGCAAAGTTTAAAAGTGTATGATCTAGGCGTCTCTTATGAATTCACATCTCAATCACTTCTCTGGTTTGGGCGACACTTGAATCCTCATATCTCAAATGTGGGAACGATCGACGGACTTCAGTATGAGTACAAATTCTCGAAGTATTATACCGGAACAATTTTGGGATCGCGTCCAAATTTTACTGATTACGGTTACAACCTGAAGTTGTTTCAATTTGGCGGATATATTGGGAGAGTGGACTCGATGAATTCTTCGACGATGGAAAACACTGTTGCGGTGTTCAATCAGACTAATAATTTTAAAACTGACCGCAGGTATATTTATCTGCAACATAGCAACGACCTTTTACCGAAGACATATTTTTTCGCTTCATCGGAAGTTGATATGTTCAAAAAAATTAATGGCACTGATAAAAATACTTTGGGACTCACGAGTTTCTTTTTCTCCGTTAGATATTCCCCAATTCAGTTAATTTCCGCGTCACTAAGTTATGATGCGCGGAAAAATGTAGTTTATTATGAAACATATAAAACTCTGCTTGAATATCTTATCGATAATGAAATGCGCCAAGGTTATTCTGCAAGTTTAAGTATCAAACCGGTTTCGCAGCTTTATATCTCGTTGAATGCCGGTTACCGTTTTCAGAAACGGGATGCAAAACCGTCAAGAAATTTTGGAAGTACGATTTCGTATTATCAAATTCCCTATGCAAAAATTGATGGCAGTATTTCTTTGTTGAAGTTGATATCCAGTTATTCAGAAGGAAACCAAATCGGGATTCGCGCTACAAAATCGCTTTGGAATGATGATCTTTCACTAACCGGGGAAGTACGAGATATTAAATATCGGTTCATAAATAATCCGGTTGCAATGCACCAACTGATTGCTGGTTTAGAAATGTCAGTGAGAATTCCATTCAACATGTATGCTTCATTAAGTTACGAGGGAATTTTTGAAAAGAAAAATACACAAGGAAGATTTTTTCTGGATTTGACGAAGCGATTTTAAATTATCGTTAAAAGGGTTCGTTTGTTTGATATAAGTTCTAAATACACCAATCCCGCTTTTTGAGTTTAATAATATTTGATTTGTGAGAATAAAATGAAAATTTTAATTGTAGAAGATGAAATTGGAATCGCTAATTTTTTGCGAGATGGTTTAGAGGATGAAAATTATTCTGTTGATGTTGCACTTGATGGCAATAGAGGACTTGAACTTGCAACAAGCAGAACTTATGATCTCATTCTGTTGGATTGGATGCTTCCCGGTACATCAGGTATAGAAATTACAAAGCAAATTCGTAAGACCAATAAAAAAGTCCCGATAGTTTTTCTTACCGCGAAAGATACTTTGCAAGATACTGTAATGGGTTTAGAAGCCGGTGCGAATGATTATATAAAAAAACCGTTTCAGTTTGAAGAATTGCTTGCGCGCATAAAAGTGCAATTGCGTCTAAATGAAGAAGAACCAACTACACTAACCTTCCAAGACCTTACTCTCGATACTACAACTCACCAGGTTTTCAAGGATGGAACAGAAATTAATTTAACAAAGAAAGAATTTTCACTGCTCTATTTCCTTTTGAAAAATAAGGGGAAAGTTTGTACTAGGAATGAGATAATCAAAGAAGTTTGGGAGATAAATTTTGAAACCGATAGTTCTTCATTAGACGTTTACATCAACTTCCTTAGAAAAAAACTTGAAAGCGGGAATAACGAAAATATTATTCAAACGATACGAGGGATCGGCTATATAATCCGGGAACGCGAATGAGTTTTACGTTACGCAACCGGGTCGCCTCCTTCCATTCTATTGCTACAGCACTCTTAATTTTAATACTTTTTGTTACTATTTATCTTGTAGTCGATCATAGTGTTTATGAAAAAATGGACACTCAATTAAAGGATGAGTCGTATGAATTCATCTCTGATTATAAAATAGTTGAAGGGAAATTTATTTTCAAACATCCTTCAACATGGACAACCGGTGGCGGGCAAAGGCAAGTAGAAGTAAGTCCGATTTTCTGTCAAGTTATGGATACAAGCGGAAGGATAATTCAAAAAACGTCAAATCTCCTTCATGAATCTTTGCGGTATATAAACGTTCCAAAAGCCGAATTCCTTTCCACGTCAATTTTAAATAAAAAACCAATAAGACAATATCAAGCTCCTATTTTCAATAACAGGAAAGAATTTATCGGAACAATTTTGCTTGCCGTTCCTTTAAAAGAAGCGACGATGGTGTTACAAAATCTTCTTTTTGTTCTTTTTGTTTCATATCCAATATTTGTGATTGCACTCTTTGCCATATCACGTTCAATTGCTGGAAAAACGGTTGAACCTATTAATGAGATCATTACAACTGCCGAAAAAATAACCAAAGAAAATCTATCTGCAAGAATTCCTTTCCCAAAGCATAAAGACGAAATATATTTGCTAAGCAAAAACATAAACGAACTTCTTTCGCGCTTGGAAGAAGCGCTGCTGCGTGAAAAACAGTTTACGGCAGATGCTTCGCATGAATTACGAACACCCCTTTCGGTTATTCAAGGAACATTAGAAGTGTTAATCCGCAAGCCACGCACGCAGGAACAATACGTTGCAAAAATCTCGGATGTAATGAAAGAGACAAAGCGTATGTCCGATTTAGTAGATCAACTTTTGTTTTTAGCCAGACACGAAAGTGCATCTGTAAAAGTGTTCATGCAGCCGATTGACATTAATTCACTTTGCGAAGAAATGAAAGTTCGCTATGCTGAAGTATTAAAATCGAAGAATCTCGACTTACAAAGAGTTATCGAAGATGATGTTGTTGTAAAAGCAGAACCTTCTATGCTGGCAATAATTCTAGATAATTTGATGTCGAATGCTATAAAATATTCAAACACGGGCGGTACTATCACATTCTGTGTAAAACATATCGGTAAAAATGTTGCGATTCAGGTTAATGATACGGGGTTGGGGATTAAAGAAGATCAGTTAAAAAATATCTTTAACAGATTTTTTAGAACTGAAGAATCGAGAAATACTTTTTCATCCGGTATTGGACTCGGTCTTTCAATTGTAAAAAAGTTAACTGAACTGCAAAACATTTCGATCACCGTGGAAAGTACACAGCAGGACGGGACAACTTTTACACTTCTTTTTCCAGAGTATTAACTGTTTGTCCCCGGGCTTTCCGTTTGAACCTCTCTGGCTGTGCTAAAATACATTTAACTTTAAAGTTGCACACCGTCTAAAAAATTTCTTATTTTACCTTAAACAAAAAGATAAATTTCACTAAATGAAAAAAGCCTTAATTATTCTCATACTCGCACTTTGTTCATTTTCTCTCCTTTCGCAGGAGAAAAAGGAAGGTCCGATAAAGTTTTTAGCTCATTGGATTCCGCAAGCACAATTTGCGGGATTTATTATAGCATCTGAAAATGGAATTTATAAAAAACATGGACTTGATGTTGAACTTTTAACCGGCGGACCAAATCGTTCTTCGTTGGATTGGTTAGCCGAAAAGAAAACCGATATTTGTGCTGCATGGCTTTCATCGGCGTTACAGTTTAGAGATAAAAATGTAAAGTTGATAAATATAGGCCAACTCATTCAAAAATCTGCATTAATGTTAGTTGCGAAAAAGGGGAGAGGGATAAATACAATTAAAGATTTGAATGGGAAAAAAGTTGCAATGTGGCAGCAGGATTTTCGAATTCAGCCGGACGCCTTATTTAAAAAATATGGTTTAATTGTAAAAGATTATCCGCTTTCCGAAACACAGAACATTTTTATCCGTGATGTTGTTGATGTTACTTCTGTGATGCTTTACAATGAATATCACCTGTTAAAAAACAGCGGGTATGATGAAAAAGATTTAACAATTTTTCGCTTCCAAGATTTTGATTTGAATTTCCCGGAAGATGGTATCTACGTTCTTGAAGATTTTTATAACAAAAACGAGAAAGTTTGTAAAGATTTTGTGCATGCTACATTGGAAGGCTGGGAATATGCTTTCTCCCATGAAGCAGAAACAGTTCAACTTGTAATGAAATATTTAACCAAAGCGAAATATGCGGCAAATGAAATGCATCAACTCTGGATGTTGAGGCAAATGAAAAAATTGTTTCAACCTTCAACCGGACAAAAAATTGGGGAACTGAGAGAAATCGATTACAAAAATGTTGTTAAAACATTGAAAGAAAGCGGGAACTTAAAACAAGACGTTTTGTTTAATGATTTTTATAGGTCACCAAATGATACGCCTTAGAAATTCATTAGCAGTAAAATTAGTTCTTTCAATTCTTGCGGTATGCGGTGCGATATTCTTGTTTATTTTCGGAAGTAATTTTTCCCGTTCACGCGATATTTTATTGAAAAATGTTCGCTTGAACGCCAAAGATATTTCACTTGCTACAGTTAATAAAATAGAAATAATTCTAACTAACGTTGAAAGAACTCCATACATGCTTGCTTATCACTTGGAGCATTCAAACTTAAGCAAAGATGAATTGATAAGACTTCTTACAAATGTTACTGCATCAAGTGCAGAGATTAACGGTGTTACCATTGCTTTTGAGCCGGGATTTTTCTTCGGAGAAAAAGATGAATTTGCTCCATATGTTTATAAAAGTGATGGGGTTTTAAAAACCGTTTTTCTTAAACCTCCTGAAAATAATTACAGGATAAAAGATTGGTATTTGATCCCAAAAGAACTCCAGAAAGCGATGTGGAGCGAGCCTTATTACAACGTTGATAACAATTCAAAAATTTTGGCAACTTTTTCCGTTCCGTTTTATACTAATCAAAATGGAAAAAGAATCTGCGCAGGTGTAGTTAGCGCTGAGATAGACCTCCACTGGCTTGAACAAATTGTGAAGAATGTAAAATTATATGAAAACGGCTACGCATTTTTAATTTCACATGACGGTACTTTTGTAACGCATCCCAAAAAAGATTTTATTATGAATGAAACTATTTTTAGTGTTGCGGAAAAATATAACGATATAGCTGTGAGAAAATATGGACAAGCGGCTTTGCAAGGGGAATCAGATTTTATTCTTCTAAAGCAATTTCTATCTAAAAAAAATATTTGGCTTTATTATGTTCCGTTAATTACAAATGACTGGTCACTTGGTGTAGTTATTCCGGATGACGAATTGATGGCGGATCTGAATGCGTTAACTAAATACATTTTGTTGTACAATGTGCTTGGGGCAATTCTGCTCATTATTGCTATTACCATCCTTGCAAATCGTATTACAAGACCGCTTACCAAATTAGCCGCTGCAACCGATGAAATTGCTGCCGGTAATTTTGATGTCGCTATTCCGGAAATGCATTCGAAGGATGAAGTTAGTCATTTAGCGGCATCTTTTAATTTCATGAAAATATCTTTGCGTCAATACATTGATAACCTTATGGAAACAACTGCCGCAAAACAGAAAATGGAAAGTGAGTTAAAAATTGCTCACGAAATTCAAATGGGAATTCTTCCAAAAATATTTCCTCCATTCCCGGATCGTTCTGAGTTTGATATTTATGCCGTAATTGAACCGGCGAAAGAAGTCGGTGGAGATTTTTATGACTTTTTCCTTCTGGAAAATTCATATTTATATTTTGCTATCGGCGATGTTTCAGGCAAAGGAGTTCCGGCTTCTTTATTCATGGCTGTTACAAAAACGTTGATAAAAGCTACCACAACAATTGATCTTCCTTTGAATGAAATTATTTTCAAAGTGAACAATGATCTTTGCCGTGAAAATGATTCTTCCATGTTCGTTACAATATTTTTTGGTAGAGTAAATATCAGAACCGGGGAAGTTGATTATGTAAATGCCGGTCACAACTTACCGTATATTGTTGCTCAAAATGGTGAAATCAAGAAAATTAAAAAGACCGGTGACATTGCCGTCGGAATTCTAAACGATTATCCATATTTGTTAGAAAAGCTTACTCTTGCAAAAAATGATAAACTATATCTTTATACTGATGGAATAACAGAAGCGCAAAATATCAAAGATGAACTTTATTCCGATAAGCGGCTTGAGGAGTTCTTAAAAACACAAATGCAAAGTTCTGCAAAGGAATTAGTACTAAATTCTGTAAAAGAAGTGAAAAGATTTTCGGATATTGCACCGCAATCGGATGACATCACATCTTTTGTTCTAAATTGGATTAAGCCGATGGAGAGTAACTAATTTATGATTACACCTTCAAAATGTAATTATGATATTATTTTAAAGAATTCACCGGAAGATGTCTCAAATGCTATTTACCGTTTCCTCGAATTCTGCAATGCGCAAAAATTTTCTCTTTCGTTAATATATAAACTTCGTCTGGCAATGGAAGAAATCCTGGTCAATACAATCAATTACTCTTTTCAGGATCAAAATGAACATGACATTTATGTAAAAATAAATTGTAATGAGGAAAAGGTGGTTGTTGAGTTTGTGGATGACGGAATTGAATTTAATCCACTGAATGCTCCCGAACCGCAAGATATCCCTTTGGAGGAGAAAATACCGGGAGGAGTAGGAATTTATTTAGTCAAAACGATGATGGATACTTTCGAGTATCAAAGACAAGATGGGAAAAATATTTTAACTATATCAAAAAAAACAACTCAATAAACCGAGGTTACAATGGAAATGTCTCAACGAACTGAAAATGGTGTTCTTATTATTTCTCCAAAGGGAAATCTTGATTTCAATCATGCAACGAGTTTTCAAGAAACAGCTACCGCGTTGATTGAAAATGGCGCAAAAAAAGTTCTCATCAATTTCACCGAATTGTCGTTCATAAGTAGCGCGGGTTTGCGCGTACTTATTGTTCTGGCAAAACTTTTGCAGCAAAAAAGCGGTACGTTCGCGCTGGCTTTAATGAATGAACAAATTCTTGAAGTCTTTTCTATTTCCGGTTTTGAAAAATTATTTACAATTTATTCTTCCGAAGAAGAAGCGTTAAAAAACATGTAAAGAGGAATTTTTATGAAAGTGCAAAAACCGGAGAGTCTTCGCAACGGTGACACGATTGGAATAATTTCTCCCGCTTCTTCGCCGGATGATTTGAGCCGCATCAATAAAGGGGTAACCTATCTTGAAAGACTTGGATATCAAGTCGAAGTAGGTAAGAACGTTGGAAAATATTCGGGATTTCTCGCCGGAACGGATGAAGAACGGCTTGAAGATTTGCATGACATGTTTTCAAATAAAAATATTCGCGCGATAATTTGTGTGCGCGGTGGTTATGGTTCTCCCAGACTTCTCGATAAAATTGATTATCGATTAATTAGAAAAAACCCCAAAATCTTTGTCGGCTATTCGGATATTACCGCACTTCAACTTGCCTTTTACCGAAAGGCGGATCTCGTAACTTTTGCGGGACCGATGCTCGCTGTTGATTTTCATTCGGAGATTAACCGTTATACTGAAGAAAATTTTTGGCGGACGATTACTTCTTCAAAAAAAATCGAAAAAGTTATTTTGCCTGAAGGTGAAAATCTGATTCCGTTGAAAAGGGGAAAGGGAGAAGGCGAAATCATTGGTGGAAATCTTTCATTGATACTATCGCTCCTCGGGACTTCTTTTTTTCCCAAAATGAAAGATAAAATTCTTTTTCTTGAAGATGTTGATGAAGCACCATATAGGGTCGATAGAATGTTAAATCAACTTACAATTGCTGGAATATTGGAAAAATTATCTGGAATAATTTTAGGTGAATTTACTTCATGTGTTGAAAATGATGCCGAGAAAAAAACTCTTACATTGGATGAAGTATTTCAAAATTATTTTGGTGAGTTACCTTGTCCAGTGATTAAAAACTTTCCTCACGGACATCGGAAAGCCAATTATACTATCCCGTTTGGAATAAGAACAAAGATCAATGCCGATAAAAATTATGTTGAATTTCTTGAAGCTGCGGTTACTTAATTCTTTTTTCAACTTCCTTTAGAAGGTAACCGGATTGGAGGTAGTGGTATAAATCATTTCCGGGGCAAAGCGTTTTGGCAAAATCTTTATGCGCTTTTATTGTTGATGGAGAAATCTGATATTTCTCGCAGCAGTAAGCCGTAAGGTCTATTAAAGCATTCAATTGTTTTTCGGTTACTTGCTGTTCTTCAAAATTGCCCAGACAGGTGATAAGTAAATGTCCTTCGGGATCATATTCAGTGGCTGTTTCCCCGGCAGTAAATACATTTCTTCCCTCATAAATATTTCCATCGAAATCAATTATAAAGTGATACGGAATATCGCTCCAGCTTCGCGCTTCGCTCATTCCCCATGATTGAACTTTTTTAATATGCTGAGCAGCGAATTCTTTATTAGGATTAAAAATCTCTCCTTCGTGATGGATTGTAATTCTAACCGGTACCTGAGATTTATAAACCTTTGGTTCAGCAGCATTCCATTCTGCACGTGAGTGGATTTGGAGTTGAGTTGATGCGCAGTTCAATGAGAGAAAAATTAAAAGAAATGCTGACCAAAACGAGATTATTTGTTTCATTGTAAATAAGTAAAATAAGTTTTTGAAAAATATTGATCGGCTTTATGAGCAGAATTACTTTCCGGAAAAATTCCAAACATTGTGGAACCGCTTCCGCTCATTAAAACGAATTCAGCTTTGAAATCGAACATAATATTTTTTATTTCTGCTAACTTCGGATGCGCTGCAAAGGCAATTTCTTCAAAGTCATTTACTACTTTACCCTTTAGAGAGGCGATATCATTAACGCTCTCTGAACTTAAAGAATTGAGTTTAATGATGGGAGTTTTAGGTTTAATATTTTGATATGCCCATTTAGTTGAAATGTGAATCCCCGGATTAACTAACAAAATTGGTTTTGAAATTTCGAGATCAAGTGGTGAGAGAATTTCTCCTCGAGAAGACGCATAAGAGGGAATCGGATTAAGAAAAAACGGTACATCAGAACCGAGTTGTAAGGCGAACTTGTGCAGTGTTTCATTTCTTATTTGTAGTTCAAATAATTCGTTGATTGATAGAAGCGTATGAGCAGCATTTGAACTACCACCGCCAAGTCCTGCGCCAAGCGGAATATTTTTTTCTAAAACAATCGAAACGGCAATTTCTCTTTTTACCAATTGCTCAATCAAACGAACGGATCTAATCACCAAATTGTTTTCGTCATTTTTAATAAGCTCATTATTACAAGTGAATGAAAATTTTTCAGCTTTTTCAAACGTAAGAACATCATGTAATTCAATTGGATAAAAGATGGTTTCAATATTGTGAAAACCGTCATCGCGCTTTGCGATAATGTTTAAGCCGAAGTTTATTTTTGCGGGTGATTTAATTACAATTTTTTTCATCTAACAGTTTTTTCAATTCTTTGGTGTGATTTGGAGAAGAACCGCAGCACGAGCCTATAAAAACAGGCTTCTTCAGTAAATACTTTTCTATTTCATGCGAGTAATCTTGGGGAGAAATTCCACATTTAATGTTATCATTGTTTATTGCGCTGCTTCCGCAATTCAAATATAATCCCCATGAAGAATTTTTACTGATCCGGCGAAATGCTTTTTGAAAAGTTTTGGGCATGATGCAATTAAAGCCAATCGCTAAGGGAGTGTAATCTTCGACTAATTTTATCACCTCAAAAAGATTTTCACCACTCAGTAATTTCATTTTCTCTGTAAAGAATAAACTCAAGATGTAAGGAATAGAATTACTTGAACAAAATTTTGCAATAAATAGAATTTCATCAAGATGACTTTGTGTTTCATTTAAAATAAAATTACATCCGGCACTCATCAATGATTCGATGTGTTGAGCATGGTTGGATTCAATTTCTTTTTTTGAAATTCTTCTTTCAACTTGATAACAATCTTCCGCCGATGGATTTGAACCAGCCAGTATCAGTTTTTTATCGCCAATCGCTTCTCGAGCAAGTTCAACGCTTTTTCTTACAAACTCTGAACTATTAATTTTAACATTGGAATTCTTGACCGATACCGGATTAGTGCGGAATGTATTTGTAGTAATTATATCTGCTCCGGCTTTTACGTAAGCTTCATGAATTTTTACAACTTCATCCGGTTGGGTAATATTTGCCAACGACATCCAAAGTTGAGGATGAGATTTTATTCCTCTTTGTTGAAGAAGACTTCCCATCGCTCCATCAAGCAAAAGTGGGCGGTTACTTCTCTTTGCAAACGAGAAGAGTAAATCCAAATTATTTTTGTGTTTTGGAATCACAGTAGTTTAGTACTTCTTGTTCAATTCGTTTCAGATCAATTTGTTGAACACATTCTAAATTATATGGGCAAGCTTTCTTCCAGCATGGAGAACAAAACAAATCTTTCGGGAAGAGTTTGACCCCGCGGTCGTAAAGATCAATTTCCGTCCAACAGCTAAGCCCAAACCAAGCGATAACATATTTTTTTAATGCGATGGCAATGTGCATTCCGAAAGAATCGCCTGTTATAATAACGTCAGAGAGATTTTCAAAACATACGCCGCGTCTAATTCCCATCGTTGTTGGTGTGTTAATAATTTTACTACCAAACGGTAAAGCGATCTGAGTATTTCGCTCTGTATCTTCGGGTCCGCCAAGTAAAATAATTTTGTATTTCCCGTGGTTTAATAGTTGTTCAATAAGATGGATGTGCTGCTCAATTGTCATTTTTTTGTTCGGGAAAAGATTTGAACAACCAGTGTTGAATCCGACAACTGTATCGCTTTCAGTCAGTCCAACTTCATTTTTATATTTTTGCTGAAATTCCAATTCCTCATCATAAAAATTGTAAACGTAATCATTCCGTTCATATTCAAGATCAAGAGTTTCAGCGAGATAATCTTGCCCGGTTCGTTGATTCACTTTGAATTTTAAATGATTATCCATCCCGAGTTGGTAATTATAAAATGCACCATCGTTGCGTGGAATGATTTTCCCATCGGTGTTCAATCCGAATCCAAGTTTGTTTTTTGCCAATATAGAATTGAGAAGTGATGCAGAACGTTGAGATTTATCAATGTTATATGCAAGGTCAAATTCCATCTGTTGGAGGATAGAAAGAGATTCGAACTCATATTTGAAAACTTGATCAACAAACAGATTGTTTAACAGAAGTTGGTCTGCCGGTTTTAATGTAATCCAATAAATCGAAGAAACCGGAAATTTCTTTTTGATACTTTTCAGCTGTGCAGTAGTCATCAAGACATCTCCCATAGCATCAAGATTGATGATGAGGATCTTTATTCCGATGGGATTATTTTCTTTACAACCACGTTCCCAGCAATTATAATCTGGAAAGCATGGTTTGTAACCGTTGAAATTTTTACAGGACGGGATTGGATAGAGTTTTGACATACGTTTCTATAAATGGTTTTAGTTTTGGAATGACATCTTCAAAAGAGAGGTTGGAGAAATTAGATTCTCTCGTTACAACTATTTCATGTTTGGATTGACAAGGTGTCCACGGCAAATCATCCGTGTTGTATTGAACATAAATTCCGAACATCGGAATTTTGAATGCAGAAGCAAGGTGTACCGTTGATGTGTCGGGAGTAAAAAGAAAATTGAGTTTTGAAATCATCGCAGCAAATTCATCAAAAGAAGGAGAATAAAATATCGGTTCATTCTTTGTGGCGATTTGAATCGCATGTTTTAAATCTCTTGTTGTAGAAAGGAGCAAAACATTTGCATCATATGTTTTGAAAAATGAAAGTAATTGTCTGTACCGTTCAACACCCCAAAAGCGGGCTTCGCTTCCGGCAGAAATATTTATTCCGATGAGAAATTTTTTCTCTTTGAATTTATGGGCTAAATAATTATCAGCTTTGATAAAAGAATCTTCTCTAGGCTGATATAAAATATTGACATTCTCCTTATTATAACTCAAGCCAAACAATTTTAATAATGCAAGATTTCGCTCAATCACATGAGTCTTGGTTGGATCAGCTTTTTCTACTGTGTGTGTATAAATCTTGGAGTTGGACTTCTTTAATCCGAATTTAAGCGGCACTTTTGCAAGTGCAACAAGAAAACTAACCGTTGTAGAAACGTCATCATGCAAGTCAACAATAGCTGCAAATTTTTCTTGCTCGATTAATTTTAAGAGTGTAAGAAATCCTTTCAATCCCTTTTCGAAAACAATAACTTTGCTAACACAAGGGCAATCATCAAAAACTATTCGATTGGTTTGGCTTGCGAGAATGTAAACTTCCGCATTCGTCTTGTTTTTAATTTCAGCAAGAAGTGGAGTAACTACAAGTGCGTCGCCAATTCTATTCAATCGGACGAAAAGGATTTTATCTCCCGGTGCGATCGAATAATTCTCTTTCTTCAATTTGTTTTTTCGATTCAAAAAAAGTAGAAACGAAAGGAGAATATTTTTTAGATATACTTCAGCGGATTTCATTTTAAACATGAATATTGTTTTTCAAAATTAAAGAATCAACCTTCTCTATCACTTTAGCCGTTGACAAATCCAGGAAACATTCGTGTTTACGGGGGCATTTCAATAAATTGCATCCGATACAATCGAGTTCTTCAAAACGAATTGATTCGTGTTTGTCTCCAAACGGTCCTTGCAAGTTTGGATTTGTCGGTCCATGAATACTCAGTGTCGGTGTGCCAACTGCGGTTGAAATATGCATCGGACCGCTGTCATTAGCTATCACCAAGGTTGCCAATTTCATTAAAGCTGCACCTTCTCGAATCGTGGTCTTTGGAGCAAGAATAGCAGGGTTTTTCATTTTTTCCAAAATTGAAGTTGCGTCACTGTGATCATCGGGTCCCCAAAGAATTAGAAATTTTGCATTATATTTCTGGTGCACGGCATCTGCAATTTCAGCAAATTTAGTTGCATCGCATTTCTTGGATTCCCAACCACCGCTTGGACTGAGTACAATCACAAAATCTTTTTCACCGAAATTATTTTTGAAGAATTCTTGTGCAAAAGAAATATCCTGCTCACTCAAACCAAAATGAAGATTACTTGAGTCAGTTTTAATTCCAATACTTTTTAAATATTCCAGATGAAGTTGAGCCGCATGGAACTTATCTCTCTCTTCTGGACCTAAAAGATTATATGCATAAGTTCTGCCGCGGTACGGAAATCCGGCTCGATATTTTGCCCGGCTGAAATAAGTTATCATCGCAGTTCGTGGATTTGAGTAGAAATCGAGGACCAAATCATATTTATTGAAGAATACTTTTGAGATTGTTTTCAATCCGGCAAAAGTTTCATTTTTTTTATAGAGAATGATTTCATTTATAAAAGATAATTTCTCCAACGCAGCTTTGCTCGGTGGTTCTGTCAAATAATCAATTTTTGCATCCGGAAATTCCTTCAACAAATTATCAAAAACGACGGTTGAGAGGACAACGTCACCGATCCCTCGTAACTTGATACAGAGAATCCGCCGGATTTTACTTTTATCAATTTTCATTTAACTTCTTAAAAAGGGAATACTTTCTTATTTTGAACGTGAATCGAAAAAAAATTTGTTGCAATTTACAATTTTTCAAACTCAATTGAATAAAAAATTTACGTATGCATACCGTTCTTGAACTCTTAAATTTGACCGCTAATTTCTTTGAACAGAAGGGAATTGACTCCGCACGGTTGAATGCCGAACTCCTTCTGGCGGAAATATTGAAGTGCAAGCGTTTGGATCTCTATCTTACTTTCGACAAACCGGTCAAGGACGAAGAAGTGAATAACTACCGGGAATTTGTTAAGCGTCGGGGAAACCGTGAACCGCTTCAATATATACTTGGCTATGTAGAATTTTTTGGAATGACGTTTTTCGTCAACAAAAATGTTTTGATCCCACGCCAGGAAACTGAAATTCTGATCGAAACAATTTTGAATCAAACTGATAAAGAAACTAACTTGAACATTTTGGATATCGGAACCGGAAGCGGAATTATAGCTGTTTTACTCGCTCACCATTTGCCCAACGCAAAAATTATAGCGGTTGATAAAAGTCCCGATGCTCTTACTATTGCAAAAAAAAATGCTGAAACTCATAATGTTGCGCAGCGAATCACCTTTAGAGAAGAGGATGTTTTGAATTCCACTTTGCAGTTGGATGAAAAACTGGATATAATCGTTTCCAATCCTCCGTATGTTTCTCAGAAAGAATTTGCTTCACTTCAAAAAGAAATTGTAGATCATGAACCGGATTATGCTGTAACGGACTTTTCCGATGGGTTAACTTTTTATCGGAAAATTATTGAAACTTCACCGATACTTTTGAATGAAAATGCGAAGGTGTTTTTTGAAGTTGGTGCCGGACAATCGGAACATGTGAAATCGATTTTTGAATCGAATAATTTCTCGTCTGTTCAAATCTGGAAAGATTATGCAAATATAGATCGCGTCGTACAAGGGGAATGGAAATGAGAGCATTAGTTCAGCGTGTGAGTGAAGGAGCGGTAATTATTGAAAGAGAAAATTATAAAGCGGAAATCGGAAAAGGTTTCGTGTTGCTTCTCGGAATTAAATCATCAGATACGATTGATGATGTAAATTTTGTAGCTGACAAATGCTGTAATCTCCGTGTTTTTGAAGACGAAGATGAAAAAATGAATCTTTCCATACGAGATATCAACGGAGAAATATTGATCATTTCGCAATTCACTTTGTACGGAGATGCTCAGAAAGGAAACCGCCCGAGCTTTACCGATGCGGCTAAACCGGAGATCGCGATTCCATTATATGAAAAATTTATTGAAAGATTGAAGCAAAATTTAGGTGAAGAAAAAATCAAAACCGGGATATTCGGCGCTATGATGAAAGTGAAAATATTAAACGATGGACCGGTCACTATTATGGTCGAATCAAAGATGAAATAACAAATGGAAAAACCGGATCATCATATTCTTCTTCTTTTTCTTGACGGTGTTGGTATCGGGAAAAAAGATTATGATTGGAATCCCTTTTTCAAATACGGTTTTAAAACTTTCACTGATATTTTCGGAACAAGTCCTCATCTTGAAAATCAATCTCTTTCAAATGGAAAAATATTTCTATCCGGCATCGATGCCTCTATGGGAATTGAGGGATTACCGCAAAGCGGTACCGGACAAACCTCAATCTTTTGCGGAGTAAAAGCTCCTCAAATAATTAATCAGCACTTTGGACCTTTTCCTTATTCCACTCTAATTCCAATTATTCAAGAGCAAAATATTTTCAAACATTTTTTGGATAAGAAAGAAAATGTCACTTTTGCTAATGCATATCCTCAAGTATTTTTTGATTATATCAATTCCGGTAAAAAGCGATTAAGCGTTACAACACTTAGCTGTAATCTAAACAGTATGCGCCTAAATGGTTATGATGATGTGGTAAAAGGTGAAGCGTTGACCGCTGAAATTAACAATGCCCGCTGGAACACAAAACTTGGCTATGATCTACCGGTAATAACTGCAAAACAAGCTGCAGAAAATCTTTTATGTATTTCTTACAAAAATTCCTTCACAGCTTTTGAATATTTCTTAACCGATCATCTTGGTCATGGAAGATATGATGAAGACACCGAAGCAACTTTTAAAATTCTTGATGAATTCCTTTTTACAATTTTTACTCAATTTGATGAAGAAAAACTTTCTATCATCCTCTGCTCAGATCATGGGAACGTTGAAGATTTATCGGTAAAAACACACACGAAAAATCCGTCATTGTTGATCACAACCGGATATAAAGCGCAGAAAATCTCTGAGAGTATTTTCGATTTGTCCGATATTAAAACTGCAATTACAAATAATCTATGCTGAAGCATTATCCTTTTATAAGCATTACTATTGCATTTGTCTTGGGAATAATTACCGAATCGGTTTTCCAAATCAGTTTTATATTTCTCGGAATCACTTTCATTAGTTCATTTGTATTATCAATTTTGTTTTGGAGATGGATTAAGAAACAAAGTAAAGAAATTCCAACCTTCATTTACGCGTCTCTTCCGGTTTTTCTCTTTGGAATGCTTCTCTTTCAATTTCAAAATAGGGTTGAAGTTAAATATCCTCTGCCTCAGCAATTCGTAAAAGATGTCAAAATGGTTGGACGAATTTCTTCGATAGAAATAAAGAGGGAGAACGATTTTAAATTTAGGATCGAGACAGATTCGGTTATTACGGACAGTAATAAAATAGCTGGTAAGTTCACTATTATCTGCCGCGTTAAAACCGATGGTAAAAAAGGATTTCTAAATCTTTATTATAAACTTAATCCGGGAAATTTTGTTTCTGTAAAGGGAGTTTATAATAAAGGAAAGGGAACTCGCAATCCGGGAGAGTTTGATTATCAAGCTTATTTACTAAAGCAAGGAGTGACCGGTTTTCTTTCGGTAAAAAATTCGGAGGATGTTAAAATACTCAACTCTGAAAAATCAACTTTCTCTTCATGGCTCTTTTCAATTAGAAAAAATATTGCCGATAAAATTGATGAATTGCAACAACCACAAACTGTAGGATTGATAAAAGGATTAGTGCTTGGAGATAAAAGTGAAATTGATAATGAAACTAAAATGGAATTCATCAATTCAGGTGTGGCACACGTTCTTGCGGTGTCGGGGCAGCAAGTCGGATTTATCGCAATAATTTTTATCATACTCTTTGGAAGAGTGAATATTTATCTTCGTACGCTATTGACTGTCCTTACGCTCATTTTCTTTTTGCTGATCACTGGTTTACAGCCGGCAGTTCTGCGTGCTACAATAATGGCTTTTGTTGTCTTTGCCGCTTCGGTATCAGGTAGAGAAATAAATGCATGGAATACTATTTCGATCGCGGCGTTAATTATTTTATTGATTGATGTGAACCAGCTTTTTGATCCCGGGTTTCAACTTTCCTTTGTAGCAGTAATGGCAACGATTGGACTTTATCCATATTTTTCAGAGTGGTTGAAAGAATTAAATCCGAAGAGTAAAATTATAAAAGGTTTGCTCGTAATGTTCTTTATGTCCTTGGCAGCGCAGATTGGAGTACTTCCTTTTACAAATTATTATTTTGGCAAAATTTCCATCGTTTCATTGATCTCAAATCTTTTCGTAATTCCGGCGATATCAGTAATTCTTGCGAATGCCATTTTAACGTTATTTGTTTCGATGATTTCAATACAAGTGGCTGCTATTTTTGCTCTGGCTGGAGATGGAATAACCGCTCTGCTCTACTATTTAATAAAAATATCTGCAACTCAAGATTTCTCTTTCGTTCGTGTTCCAAATTTCTCGATGCAAGATGTAGTTATCTTTTATTGCTTTCTCTTCTTCCTCATTTTTACACTTCGTTATACAAAACGAATTTTTACAAAATTGATTTTGATATTTTTAGTTGCGGCCAACACAATCGTTTTTTGTTCACTCGACAACAAGAATATTTTACCTGATAATCGACTTTCTGTAATGATGATCGATGTGGGGCAAGGCGATGCTTTCCTTATTAAACTCCCGAATGGGAAAACAATGTTGATTGATGCTGGAAGTTCTCAATTCAACTATGATAACGGAGAGCGGGTGATCATTCCACTTTTGGATTATCTCGGTATATCGAAAATAGATTATGGATTTATTTCTCACATGGATACCGATCACTTTGCCGGATTTGTTTCGTTAGTAAATAAAGATCGTGTGAAGGAAATAATTAAACCGGATATGGATTCATCTGATAAAAATGATTTTTATTTTGAACAGCTTCTTGCATTAAAAAATATACCGGTAAACTATTACCGTGATACAATTTTGGCTGCGCCAAACACTAGGGTCTATTTACTTTGCGATACTCACAAACCGCCAATCAACAAATTTAAGATAAATGACAGAAGCGGAATTATAAAAATTGTTCATGGAAAAAATTCATTCCTTTTTGTTGGTGACGCACATTTGAAAATGGAAAATTATTTAACCTCTCAATGGAACAACTTTTTAGATTCGGATGTTTTAAAAGTCGGACATCATGGCAGCAAGACAAGTTCCGGTGAAAATTTTCTTAATTTTGTAACACCGGAAATAAGTTTAATTAGTGTCGGTGAAAAAAATAAATTTGGTCATCCGTCGCAAATTGTTTTGGATCGATTGACGAAACTTAACTCACAACTTCTACGAAGTGATGAAGAAGGTGCAGTGATACTTCAATCAGATGGCGATCAAATTAGAAAAATCAATTGGAAGAACATTTAACAAATTATTTATCGTAGCGCAGAATTCATTCTACGCAGAATATTCAATCAGAAAAGAGAAAATGATGAAATCTCAAAAACCACTTGTCGGTGTAATTATGGGAAGTGATTCCGATCTTCCGGTGATGAAAGAAGCCACCGATATTTTAAAGCAGTTCAATATTCCGTTCGAAGTTAAAATAATTTCGGCGCATCGTTCACCGGAAATTTTGGCGAAGTATGGAAACGAAGCTCATAAAAAAGGGATGAAGATAATTATCGCTGGTGCGGGTGGCGCGGCTCATTTACCCGGTGTTACCGCAGCTTTTACACCGCTTCCGGTCATCGGCATTCCGGTAAAAGCAAAATCATTGGAAGGATTGGATTCACTTCTTTCGATAGTACAAATGCCTTCGGGAGTTCCGGTGGCTACGGTTGGAATTAATCAAGCGAAAAATGCAGGTTTATTGGCAATACAAATGCTTGCTCTAAGCGACAACAGCCTATTAAAAAAGATGATCGCTTATAAGAAAAAATTAAGTGAAGAGTCTCAGAAGAAGAACGAAAAACTTAATCTGTAAGAATTTCATTTTTTAAAATTACTCCAAGCTGCAGAAGTTTTTCTTCTTCAAATTGATTTGCCAATAATTGCAAACCTATCGGCAAATTATTTTTGTCTTTCCCAATGGGAATGTTAATCCCTGGAATACCGGCGAGATTTGCTGAAGTTGTAAAAATATCACTCAAATACATTTCAAGCGGATCGGTGGTTTTTTCTCCAAGTTTAAATGCAGTAGTTGGAGTTGTTGGAGTCAGAAGAACATCAACTTGAGAAAAAGCATTTACAAAATCTCCTTTTATTTTTCTTCTAACTTGTTGTGCTTTTTTATAATAAGCATCGTAATAGCCTGAAGATAAAACATAAGTGCCGAGCATGATGCGTCGTTTTACTTCGCTGCCGAATCCCTCTGAGCGGGAGGATTTGTACATTTTAGCTAAGGAAGAACTTTGTTTTGAACGATAACCGTACCGCGCTCCGTCAAATCTGGCAAGGTTGGAAGATGCTTCTGCTGTCGTTAAAATATAGTAAGTCGCGATTGCAAATTCTGTATGAGGAAGAGATAGTTCTTCAACCGAAAAATTCATTCCCTTTAATTTCTGAATAACCTTCTCGATCTGCTCATTTATTTCGGCAGACAATCCTTCGGCAAAATATTCTTTTGGAATTCCGATTTTCAAATTTTGCTGGTTGTTAGCAAGTAAAGTTGAATATGACTTTTTTTCAGTGTCAATTGAAGTGGAATCATTTTTATCGTATCCGGCCAGGACTTCCAAAACAAGTGCTGTATCTTCAACTGAATTAGCGAAGGGACCAATACTATCAAATGAAGAGGCGAATGCTGTCAATCCAAAGCGGGAGACGAGTCCGTAAGTTGGCTTCAATCCGTAAATTCCGCAAAATGCAGCAGGCTGGCGAATAGAACCGCCAGTGTCGGTTCCCAAAGAAACGTCGCAAAGGTTAGCCGCAACAGCTGCCGCAGAGCCGCCACTGGAGCCGCCTGTAACACGTGTTTCATCAACCGGATTTTTAACTGGTCCGAATGCTGAATTCTCATTTGAAGAACCCATCGCGAATTCATCGCAATTGGTTTTGCCGATGATTATTGCATCTTCGTTTATCAATTTTTGTACAGCAGTTGCTGTGTAAAGAGAGGTGAAATTTTCTAGAATTTTTGAAGAACATGTGAGCGGTTTATCTTTTATTGCAAGAACATCTTTAATTGCTATTACCATTCCGGCAAGTTTTCCGTGAGAACCGCTTGCAATTTTTTGTCCAATCTCCTTTGCCTGTTGCAATGCTTCTTCTCCGAAAACGAAATTATAAGCATTTAAATTTTTTCTGTCGTCAATTTGTTGAAGAAAGTCTTTGACATTTTCTTCCAACGACAATTTACCTTCTTTAATCAGGCGTAATTTTTCTGTATGATTTTTATAAGTAATCAAAAAAATCCTTTTTGCAATTTTAGGAATGGAGAGTACGCAGATTATTTTTTATCATCAATTGAATTTTTGATTTCTTCTTCAACTTCGTTTAAAGATTTTTTGAAATCTTTTATTCCTTTCCCGATACTTTGCATCATTTCGGGAAGTTTTTTTGGTCCGAATAGGAGAAGAGCAACAACTCCAATCAAGATAATTTCTGTTGCACCGATGTTTCCGAACATATCTTAATCTTTTTTATCTGATGATTGATTCTTGTCGGAAAGTTTACTTCCGCTGTCGTCATCTTTCATCCCTTTTTTAAATTCCTTTATCCCTTTGCCAATACCCTGTGCCAGTTCGGGAATTTTCTTAGCGCCAAATAATAGCACCACAACAAGTAAAATCAAAATTATTTCGGTTGTTCCAATATTGCCCATGGTTGATCCTTCTATTTAATAAAATTTTTTAATAAAGAATTAAAAATTTGCAACCCGTCTGTTTTGCCAAGTAATCCATCGCTGCTTCTTTCGGGGTGAGGCATCATCCCGAATACATTTCCACTTTTGTTCATAATCCCGGCTATATTTTCTATCGAGCCGTTCGGGTTACACGTATCTGATATTTCTCCTTTGGACGAAGAATATTTGAAAAGCACTTGATTATTTTTTTCGAGAGATTTTAATGTATCCTCGTCAGTAAAATAATTTCCTTCTCCATGTGCTATTGGTGTTAACAAAGTTTTTTTCTCAAGAGATTTTGTTAAAAGTGAATCCTCATTTACGGCAGTAACGTAAATATCTTTACAAACGAATTTCAAATTTTTGTTTTTAATAAGCGCGCCGGGAAGTAAACCGGATTCGGTTAAAATTTGAAATCCGTTACAAATACCGAACACAATACCACCTTTATTTGCAAACTCGATCACCAAATTCATTATCGGTGAAAGTTTTGCAACGGCGCCGGTTCTGATGTAATCTCCATACGAAAATCCGCCGGGAAGAATTATCACATCACAATTTTGGAGATCGGTATCTTTGTGCCACAAATAAACCGTTTCCTGATCTAACACATGTTTTAAAACATGATAAGAATCGTGATCACAATTTGAACCCGGAAAAACAACTACACCAAATTTAAGCTTCATCAACTTTGTCTAACGTAATTTGAAAATCTTCCATTGATGGATTACTTAATAATTTTGTGCAAAATTCTGAAACTTCCTGTTTGGCGGTTTCTTCATCAGAAACGTTCACGAGGAATTCAACTTGTTTATCGATTCTCACATTTGTGATGTTTTTAAATCCGAGGAGAACTGCACCATGTTCGGCAGCTTTTCCTTGCGGGTCCAAAATTGATTTTTTTCTTTTTACTATAACTTTTGCTCTGAACAAAGTAAACCTTTTATTTTTTAAACTTCAAATAAACTGAATTAAAAATACCAAAGAGAACAATGAAAAGAAAGATTAAGAATATTGCTCTTCCTTCTGTTAGAACCAGTGCTGCTAAACTGATCGCAAAAAAAGAAAAATGATAGGGTTTCTCTTTCATTCCTCGTTTTGTAAAATGAGGTAACGTTTCATACCGGAATCTACTCACCATTAAAATTGCCAGCGTAAGTACTAAAGTTATGGTGTACAAATTGTATGAAGGAGAGAGATAATTGTCCTTCGCAAAAACCAAAACAAAAGCTGCTAAGGTCAAAGCTGCTGTTGGAATAGGAAGACCGACAAAATATTCTTTCTTAAATCCAACCAACTGAGTGTTGAATCTTGCTAATCTGAAAGCTCCGCATAACAAGAATATTCCGGCAAAAATAATCCCCGGAGTTCCTAACCGTTGAAGACCAATTTCATAAATTAAAAATGCTGGTGCCAATCCAAAACTCACCACATCGGAGAGTGAGTCAAGTTCAACACCAAATTGGCTGCTTGATTTTGTAATGCGTGCTGCAACGCCGTCAAGTGCGTCGAAAATAGCTGCGGCACCTATTAACCATGCTGCCAACTCGTAATTTTGTTGAGCGGCGTAGATTATTGATAAAAATCCGCAAAAAATATTCAACGACGTAAATGAATTAGGAAAAATTCTTTTGGTCGGTTTCAAATTTTGTAATGTCATTATAAATCCAATTTAGATTCAAATAAAATTGTTTCCCCGGCAAAAACTTTGTCCCCTTTTTTTAGCGAAGTTGTAAAAGTCTCGGGGACGATCACATCAACGCGGCTGCCAAATTTGATCATTCCAAACCGCTTACCTTTTAAAACTGTGTCTCCCATTTTTAAATCCGATACAATTCTTCTTGCTACAAATCCGGCAATTTGTGTGTAAAGGACTTTACCGATTTCCCCTGTAATTCCAATTTCATTTCTTTCGTTAAGTTCGGATGCTTTATCGTCATATGCAACAAGATATTCACCTTTGTGATATTGCAAGTACTCAACTTTTCCTGTTATTGGAATTCGGTTAACGTGTACATTTAATGGAGACATGAAGATCGAAATTTGTTTTGCTTTTCCTTTAAGGAATTTTTCTTCTGTTACTTCCTTAATGAAAAGAACAGTTCCATCAGCAGGAGAAATTACGAGATTCTCACCTACCGGCGTGCTTCTTTCCGGATCGCGGAAAAAATTAAAGGTAAAAATCAATAAAAAAATTATAAGCACTGAAAAGATAAGTCTGAAAGGAAGAGAATGAATTAAAAAAGCTGCAATTCCCAGTATCAGGCAGAGTACCAGAACCAGACTTATCGTATTGTACCCATATTTAGTAATCATTTATCGTTGGACGCTTTCTTGAAAAAGTTCTAAATATTTTTTGATCGAAGATGGAGTTGAAAGGTCAAATTCTTTTTCCGGCTCATCTTTGGGAACGAGTTTAAACGAATGGGGAGAGAACTTCCCGAGTAATACCACTTTATCTCCACTTTTGCCATATGTGCAAGACATCTGAGCTAAAAGTAAATTTCTCCTTTCAAAGTAAGATTTTATTATCACATTCACTTTTGTGGCTATTCTTCCGATCATTTTAAAGTCGGCTAATGGAAGGATTCCGAACGAAATTATATGATGATCGTTCAGTTGATAATTTGAATCAGCACTCAGATAATTTTCAAATACCGGCACTTGAAGCGGACTATTTTTTGCCAAAGCAAACATCTTTGAGAAATTTTTGTTCGAAGTATTCAAGATTTTAGTATAAACCGGAAATTCCTCTGTCGGAGCGATCTTCAAACTTCCTGCGTCAAGTGAATGCTCAAACGCTACCGGAATATGGTACTCTTTTAAATACTCATAAAAAAATGCGCTAACCTTAGCGGAGAGTTCACCGTAATTCTTAATTTTTCTTCGATTTTTTTCGTCAACGACAAAATAATCATCAAACGTCAATTCAGTTACGATTTTCTTTCTTCCTGTATTATTTGAAATTTTGGTAGTACAATATAAAGATGTTTGGCAAAAATTTATCAAAAATTTATAAAATCAAAGTATAAAAAGTCGGAGGATTGTTTTATATTTGCACGAAAATTAATACAAATGTTTTAATAAATAGTTCGGAGGTTCAATGAAAGGTGGAATGCAGGACATGCTTCGCCAGGTTCAAAAATTACAGGAAGAAATGCAAAAGACCCAAGCCGGGTTAGCCAATAAAACCGTTTCAGCTGAAGCCGGCGGAGGAATTATAAGAGCCGTTGCTAACGGAAGCAAAAAGATTGTTTCGGTAGAGATCGATAAACAAGTTATTAATCCGGATGAAAAAGAATTTTTAGAAGATTTAGTGGTTGCCGCTGTTAATAAGGCTTTAGAAGCAGCAGAAAAAATGTCTGAAGATGAAATGGGCAAACTTACCAAAGGAATGATCCCTCCCGGTTTAAATATTCCGGGGTTTTAGGTGAATATTTCCGAACCACTACAGAGTGCAATTGAAGAATTCAGCAAATTCCCTGGAATCGGAAAAAAAACCGCCCAGAGATTATCGCTTTATCTTTTAAAAAAGCCGAATGAAGAAGTTGAAAAATTCATTGGTGCGATCTACAACCTGAAACACAAATTAAAATTTTGTTCAGTTTGCTTTAACATCACCGAATTTGACGTTTGTGAAATATGCACAAGTCAGAAAAGAGACAAATCAATCCTCTGCGTCGTTGAAGAACCAAGTGATATTATAGCTATTGAAAGAACAAATGAGTATAACGGGGTTTATCACGTACTGTCGGGAGTTTTATCACCTCTAAGTGGAATCGGACCGGAAGCTTTAAAAATCAATGAACTTTTGAGGAGATTAAAAACTCAAGAAGTAACTGAAATTATTCTTGCGTTGAATCCCGATACCGAAGGAGACGCTACATCTCTCTATCTTGGAAAACTTTTGCAGCCGTTGAATATTAAAGTAACAAGAATTGCTCGTGGATTACCCATTGGAGGCGATTTGGAATTTGCTGATGAAGCAACGATTGCTCGCGCAGTTTCCAACCGGGGACTTCTTTAATGAAACAATGGTTTGAAGATTGGTTCGAATCAGAAGAATATTTAAAAGTTTACCGGCATCGAAATAGCGAAGAAGCGGAAATTTTAGTTTCTTTTATTCTTAGCGAAATCAATCTTCCCGCGAAAGCAAAAGTTTTAGATTTAGGCTGCGGAGCCGGAAGACACGCATTGTTATTGGCGAAAAGAGGCTTTGAGGTAACCGGTGTTGACCAAAGTGCAAATCTCCTTTCGGTTGCTGCGGATGAGGCACAAAAAAATGGTTTGCATGCATCATTCATAAGAGATGATATTCGCACTGTTCAATTTCAGGAAAAATTCAATTTAATTTTGAACGTGTTTACGAGTTTTGGTTATTTTGAAAATGATGAAGATAATTTTTCACTCTTCTCAAATGTGGAGTCACTTCTATTGGATGATGGAATTTTTGTTTTTGATTTTCTGAATGCTGAAAATGTAAGACAAAATCTTACTCCATATTCTAAAACGGAAACAGGAGATATGGTGGTTGAGCAGACGAGAAAAATTGAAGGCAATTGTGTGATAAAGGAAATTCTACTTCATCAGAATGGGAATGTGAAAAATTTTCGTGAATCTGTTCGCCTTTATTCTAAAGATGAATTGATAAGCGCTATAGACAACAACAATTTGACGGTAGAAAATGTGATTGGAAGTTATGCCGGTGAGTCATTCGATGAAAAATCTTCTTCGCGATTGATACTTTTATGCAAAAAGAAAAAGTAGTTCTTCTGTTTTTGTTCTTATTTATTTTTAGTGGTTGCGATCTATTCAACACACGCGATCCCCAAAAACCGGATCAACCGAGATCGAACTACAAACTTGCTGTTACACCTGAAATTTTACTGGAGAATTTTACTAATTCATTAGCGGAAAAAAATGTGCAGAATTATCTGAATTGTTTTTCTGATTCAGCTTTCGCCGGAAAAGAATTTCAATTTATTCCATCAGCCGACGCGAATTCAAAGTATCCGGTTTTATTTCAAGATTGGTCAAAAAAAAGCGAAGAACAATATTTCAACAATTTAATTTCACATATTTCGCAGGATCAACCAATTACATTTACAAAAAGTAATGAGAAATCATCTTTCTCCGGTGATAACGGCAGTGTAGTTTCAGCAAGTTACTTTCTTGTAGTACCTCACAATGATGAAATCCCCAAAAATTTTGAAGGCGAACTTCAATTCACTTTAATTCGGGATTCGAGAGCGGTTTGGACTATCGCACAATGGCAGGATATTAAAAGTTCACTGATCTCAAGTTGGAGTGAACTAAAAGGTTTTTATTCACCTAATTAAGATGAAAAAAGCATTTATAATTTTATTCGTATTTATCATTATTGCCGGATGTAAAAATCCATTTGCGCCTGCATTAGATGAAAGCGAATCTACCGGTTCGGCCGTTAGTGATTTAACCAAAATTGAAGGAGTGTTTCAAAATTTGCAATATGCTTATACGTTCCGTGATACTGCTATTTATGGACAGACACTCGGCAGTGATTTTTTATTCAGCTATCGTGATTATGATCTGAGTTTTGACGTAAGTTGGGGGAGAGAAGAAGAGATGAAGGTAACAAACGGACTTTTCCAGAATGCCGAACGTTTGGACTTAATTTGGAATAATATTGTAGCTTCAACCGAAGACTCCTCCGAAGCAAACATTGTACGCAGTTTTAACTTAATGATTACATTTAATCCCACGGATATTGTACGGGTTGACGGAAGAGTTAATTTAAATTTGAAAAAAGAATCAAGTTCCGGAAAATGGAAAGTAATAAGATGGATAGACGAATCGAATTTTTAATATGATGCTATTTTTAATAAAAGAGGCAATCCGGTCGAGCCGGAGAGCTAAATTATCTTTTCTTTTTTCGTTAAGTTCAACTACGGTTGGATTGGTGTTGATTGCCGTTTCGATCTTATCGGTAAAAATTTCTAAATCGATTGAAGCTTATCTCCAAAATCAGTTTGAAGTTCAGGTTTATTTAAAGGAAGGATTATCTGAAGTTCAGAATGATGAAGTACGAAATAATTTGACTGGAATGAAGGAAGTTAAATCCATTGAATTCATTTCTAAAGAAAAAGCAGCGGAAAAATTTGTAAAAGAAACGGGCGAAGATTTTCGGGCCATTTTAGAATATAATCCTTTACCAGCAAGTTTTATAGTAAAAACAATTGGAAACAGAACGATCAATTATTCCTCGTTGTTGAAAAAAATTAAAACTCTTGAAGGAGTTGATGAAGCTATCTTTCCTAACGCGATTTATCAAAAAATGCTTTTCTATTTGAAGACTTTTCAGAAATATGTAGCCGGGCTTGGTATTTTTCTTTCAATTGTTGCATTTTATGTGATTTTTTCAACAACCAGACTAATAATCGAAAGTCGAAAAGAGGAAATCGAAACAATGAAATTAGTTGGCGGTTCTCTCTTAACGATAAAATTTCCACTCTTGCTAAATGGTATGCTCATTGGGTTGATTTCCGCCCTATTAGCAATTGGTTTTCTTTTTGTTTCCGAAGTTTTAATCAGGACATATTTTTATAGAGGACTGCCAGGATTTTTAAATTCTACGATTATTTTGTTATTTTTGGGCCCGGCGTTGGGGTTGCTCAGCAGTTTATTTGCCTCTTGGAAAATCTCATTAAAATTGTGATTGGGAACTTTTGCCGAGTAACAGCTATTTACTATCTTACACTCAAAATTTGGGAAAATTATTGCAAATGAAAGTTTATCTCTTTTTATTCTTTATACTTATTTCAGGATTTCAAAACTACGGTCAATCAAATGACACAAAAATTGGTATTGATTATGGTTCCTTAAAAATGAATCCCCAAGGAGCAGTTTATGATTATTCTGATCCTCAATCAGTTAATATTAAAGTCGCTGTGTGGGGCAATGTAAGATTCCCTGGTAGATATATTGTTCCGGAATACACCAATGCAAAAGACCTTCTTTCTTATGCCGGTGGACCCACAGATGCCGCCCTCCTCGAAGATTTAAGGATTTATCGTACCAAAGAAGATTCCTCACAAGAATTTATTTCTGTAAATTATAATGATTTGCTCTGGGCAAAAGAACCGAAGAAAGTTATACCGGCTCCACAAATAAAAGCGGGAGATGTTCTCTTAGTTCCCGGAGAACCAAGATGGTACACGAGAGATTATCTGTCGATATCGCTTTCAATAGTCTCAACACTGATATCGTTATCAATTCTAATTTTAAATATAGTCCGTAAATAGCTAAGGGTTTTTTTTAATGAATAATAATTCTGTAGATGTTCGTGAGCAAGGATTAGCACATTATTATAATATCGTAATAGATAATCTTTTCCCATTTCTTCTAATTTCCATTGTTGCGATAGTTGTAGCAATAGTTTATGCTATAAGCTCGATCAACATTTATAAATCGACAACCGTTCTAAAAATCAGTAAACCATCCGGTAATATTTTAAATTCTCCACTCATGCCGGAATTTCAAGATTTTGGAAGTGATAGATTTATTGCAAATGAAATTGAGGTTCTTAAAAGTTATAAAGTTCGTGAAATTGCTGCAAATTCATTAATTGATAGTGTTAAAGCAATTAACCAAATTGATAGCTTTAAGGTTTTGGTGCAGTCACGTTCAAAATTGACCAACGATAGACCAAAACTTCTTGATGTTGATCAGATAGCCACTTTACTTGAAAAAAATGTCACAATAGAACAAAAACGCGGGTTGGACATAGTAGAAATTTCTTCTCAAAGTCCTTCTCCAAGTGAAGCTTCTTTAATTGCCAATGTTTATGCTCAAGCTTATAAAACATTAAACCTGGAGTTTAACAGAAATCAACTAACGCTTGTTAAAGCTTTTTTATTGCAGCAAAAAAATGAAAAGCTTGGACAATTAAATAGTTCGGAAGAATTGTTAAAAACCTTCCAAGAAAAAGGCGGCATTATTGCCCTTGATGATCAAGCAAAAGAGTTGATAACTCAGCTTTCAAAATTTGAAGCTGATCTTAACATGGCGAAGATGGAATTGTCTATTTCAGCAAAAACTTTGAAACAATACAAAGAAGAACTACGCAAACAAGACCCGCAATTAACTGCCTACCTTGAAAATTTTTCCTCTGAAGAATATTTGAAAAATTTGCAAACGGAATTAGCCCGGCTTGAAGTTAACCGTGATATTGCACTTTCTAATGCGAAAGATAAAAATCTTGATAATCAGGTTTTGAAGGATTACGACGCTAAAATAAGAGAGTTGAAAAATAAACTGAAAACTAAGATTGAAGGATTCAAAGCGAGTATTTTTGCCAGCAGTCCTGAAGAAGTAAAAGTTTTAACCAAGAACATCATTGAAGAAGAGATTAAAAACCAATCGTTGGAAATAACAGTTAAAAATTTGGGAGAAATTGTAAATTCTTACGACTCTAAATTTAATCAACTACCTAAATCAGCAATCGAATATGCTCGTTTGCAACGTAGCAGAGAATCGCTTGAAAAACTTTATATCCTTGTAGAGGAAAAATATCAAGAAGCAGTTATTAATGAACAATCTCAACCAGGTAATGTTGTTATAATTGATGTTGCACGCCGACCTTCTTCTCCGGCAAAACCTAATAGACTTCTTATCATTTTAGTAGGAACAATTTTGGGATTTGGTTTTGGTTTAGGTTATGCCTTCCTTAGAAATTATTTTGATAACACCGTTAAGTCACCCGAAGACTTGAAAGACAGAAACATCAACGTAATTGGTTGGGTTCCGCAAATTCAATCTCTCGATAAATCAATTTCTAAAGACCTGGAATTCATCATTTACAATAAACCTGATTCGGTTCCCAGTGAAGCATTTAGAGCTTTGCGTACGAGAGTTCAGTTTTCTAAAGTCGATCAACACAATATGAAAGTAATTCATATTACTTCATCAACTCCTGGAGAAGGTAAAACACTCATTGCATCGAATTTAGCAGGTAGCTTTGCTCAGGCAAATCATAAAACACTTCTCCTGGATTGTGATCTTCGTAAACCAAGAGTTCACACCATATTTGGGATGAATAGACAGCCTGGTTTAGTTGAACATCTTTTTGATCAAGTTGATTTGGCAACTATCATTAAACCATCGAAATTGGCAAATCTTGATGTAATCACAGTTGGTACAATTCCTCCAAATCCGGCGGAAATGTTGGGGTCTAAAAAGATGCAAGACTTCATTACTCATATGAAAACTCTTTATGATTATATTATTATTGATTCACCTCCAATCATATCTGTGACGGATTCCGAGATAATCGCAGCTTATTGCGATGCAGTTTATCTCGTTGTTTCTGCAAACTATACTGAATTTGATTTGTTGGATAAAGCGCTCGATATTCTTAAGAATAGTGATGTAAATTTTGTTGGTACGATACTCAATAATTTTGTTTTCAAGAATTCATATGGTTCGTATTATAAATATTACTATTACTATTATAACCGTGAAAAAGAAGGAAGTCGTTCGAAGTCGACTACATAAATCCAGTTTAAGATTTTTATTCGTTCAAAACAAAGAGGAATACTTTTCTGAAAGAAGAATTACTTAGAAATAACAAGAGAAATCAATTTCTTAATTATTTCGTCGGAAGCATGTTTTGTTTTTTGCTTCTTTCTTTCCAATCATTTGCCCAATCAGAAAAGTATGATAAAACTTCTTCAATTAAGACTGAAGCCGCCGGTTATATTGATCCCGATATGTATTTTGTAGGTCCGGGAGACAGTCTCTTGGTACTCATAAAAGGATTAGATGAAATAGCTTGGAAGGTGAGGGTATCCCATGAGGGGACAATCTATATCCCCAAGGTCGGCGAACTAAATATAAAATCAAATTCTCTTACTGAAGCAAAAAAAAAGATAGAAACCTCAATCAAATATTTTTATAAGAATGTAGAAATTTTTGTCTCGTTAATTGAAATCAGAAAGATTAAAGTTGGTTTATACGGGGATGTGAAAAAATCTACGATTCTTACCTTACCAGCAAATGCTTGTTTAAGTGATGTTTTATTGAATTCAGAGTTAATTAATCCCTCCGCAGATTTAAGAAATGTTAAAATTGTTAATGACAATGATCATTCGTCATTTTATGATTTTATTTCTTTTATTCGGACCAATGATAAAATCCAAAATGCCCAGTTGAAGGAAGGAGATTTTATCTACCTGGACAAATCAGATCGAACTTTTTCCATTTGGGGAAGTGTGAAATTCTCAGCTTCTTATAACTTCAAACAAAGTGAAACAGTTTTTGATGCGATCAATCTTGCCGGTGGACTACTTACTAACGCTAAAAAAGATACAATAGAGATCATTCGATTTGCGGACGATTTCAAAACACAAAATAGTTTTTTTGTAACTCTGGAAGATTCTAAAAAATTTCAATTGCAAAATAAAGACAAAGTAATAATTCGGAGCATTCCCGAATATTTGTTGGATGAAGTTGTTACGGTTGAAGGTTTTGTAAAGTATCCCGGAGTGTACAAAATAAAAGATGGAGAGACAAAATTAAGCGAGATCATTAATCTGGCCGGAGGATTTCTTCCTAAAGCATCATTATCTGATGCTGCATTATTTCGCAGAACATTAGCAGATACCACCGATGTGGAATTTGAAAGGTTAAAAAATTTACTGCGAAAGGATATGACGGATGACGAATACGACTATTTAAAAGCAAAAGCCCGTCAGCCAAAAGGAAAAGTTGTCATCAATTTTCAGGATATTTTTGAAAACAAAATTACTCGTGAAGATGTGATCCTCCGAAAAAACGACGTGATAATTGTTCCTGAAAAAAAGGACTATATTAATTTGATTGGACAAGTCGTTCAACCTGGTAAAATTCCTTTTAATGTACACCTCAAAGTTAAAGATTACATTGCCCTTGCCGGTGGATTTGGCTGGCGAGCTATTGAATCGGATGTTCGTGTTGTAAGAGCGAGTACTGGGGAATGGATTGATCAAGACGATGCGAAAATATTGTATCCCGGGGATATTATTTGGATCCCGGAAGATCCGCCACCTCCTAAATTTTGGGATTTTACTAAAGATGCATTATTTATAATCGGACAAGTTGCAACTGTGGTTACAGCTGCTGTTGCCATTATTGCAAGTCGTAGGTAATAAATGAAATTTAATGAATTACTTCAAATAGCTTTTATTCATAGAAAAAGGATTCTTACAACAACAGTTTTTGGTACTTTTTTCTATGTGATTTTTTTAATCGTTATTTATCCAATTACTTATTCATCTGTAATCTCAATTCTTCCTCCTGAAAAAAATAATTCTAATGGATTATCGAGTTTACTTCAGACATCAGAACTCGGTAGTTTAACAAATCTTAATATGTCAGGTGCAAATTCACAGCTTTACGCAGAGATTATTAAGAGTAGAACGGCTGCTGAATTCGTAATTTCGGAATTGAAATTAACTAATTATTTGGGAGTTAAAACTAGAGAAGAAGCTTCTATCCAATTGAGAAAGCTGCTTTCGGTTGAAGTTACGAAGGAAGGAATTATTGAATTTTCGGTTCCCGTTTCTACCTCGTTGTTTGGAAGAATATTAGGACAGACAGATTCGATCAGAAATTTGGCAGCAAACATTTCAAACGCTTATGCCGAAGCTTTGGACAAAATCAACAGGGAAAAACTCTCCAGTAAAGCGAAAAAAGCTAGAGTTTATATTGAAGATCAGCTTGTACAGATTAAAACTCAACTCGATTCTTCTGAATTTGCGTTGATGGAGTTTCAGAAAAAGAATAAGACTATTTCATTGCCGGAACAAATGAAAGCCAGTATTGAAGCAGCAGCGAGTATTAAAAGTGAAATGATATCGACGGAAATTAATTTAGGATTGCTATCGAAAAATCTAAATGAAAACAATCCTTCAATCATTTCATTACGATCAAAACATCAGCAATTAAAAGATCAACTTCAAAAGTTAGAATCACTAAACCAAGACATCTTACTTTCCTTCGCGGATGCTCCTGCATTAGCAGGAAAATTATCAAGTCTTGTAAGAGATGTTAAAATTTATAATGAAGTTTATTTAATGCTTCAGCAACAATATTTTAAGGAAAAGATTCAAGAAAACAGGGACCTCCCGACAGTAGAAATTCTTGACGCAGCCATTCCACCTGAAAGGGCTTCGTCTCCAAGAATATTTTTTTCAACCTTACTTGCGGGAGTTTTTATTTTTCTGAGTTCTTTACTTATCTCAGTTTTTCAGACGAAAGAGATGTTTAATTATCTAAAGAAGAGAGTTAAAGCGTGATTCAAAAAACAGCAGTTGTTACCGGTGGTGCCGGATTTTTAGGATCACATCTTTGTGATAGATTACTTTCGGAAGGACTGAAAGTTGTTTGTATAGATAATCTTTTAACGGGTAATCTGAACAACATTAGTCATTTATTCGGCAACGAAAATTTTTCATTCGTAAAACATGATATTACGAATTTCATTCATGTTCCGGGTGAAGTTGATTACATTCTTCATTTTGCTTCGCCTGCAAGTCCGATTGATTATTTAAAACTTCCAATTCAGACATTGAAAGTTGGTTCGTTAGGAACACATAAAGTTTTAGGACTCGCGAAAGAAAAGAATGCCAGAATTCTATTAGCCTCAACTTCGGAAGTTTATGGTGATCCCGAAATTCATCCACAAGAAGAGACTTATTGGGGGAATGTAAATCCCATCGGTCCGCGAGGTGTTTACGATGAAGCAAAACGATTTGCTGAAGCTATCACGATGGCATATCATCGGTATCACGGAGTGGAAACGCGAATCGTTAGAATTTTTAATACGTATGGACCTCGGATGCGTCTGAACGATGGAAGAGCTTTACCTGCATTTGTGGGTCAAGCATTACGAGGACAAGATATAACTGTTTTTGGAGATGGTTCTCAAACGCGCAGTTTCTGCTACGTCTCAGATTTAGTCGAAGGTATTTATCGATTACTACTTTCAGATGAAGTTGAACCGGTAAACATTGGCAATCCAGATGAAATTACAATTAAACAGTTTGCTGAGGAAGTTCTGAGAATAATGGATTCAAAGAGTAAAATTATTTACGAATCTTTACCTCAAGATGATCCAAAAGTTCGTCAGCCGAATATTGAAAAAGCGAAGCGAATCTTGGGATGGCAACCTAAAGTGGACAGAGCGGAAGGTTTGAAAATTACGATAGAGTACTTTAAAAATCTTGTGTTAACTTAATCTGAAATGCCAAAAAAATTCTTTTTAACGGTCACAGGCGCTTCACTGATCATAATTTTTTTTGGCGCTATCAATAAGATATTGGGGATGATTCGTGAAATAATATTTGCGAATAGTTTTGGTCTTAGTCAGTCTTACGAACTTTATTTACTCAGTATTGTAATCCCCACCGTGATCAATACATTTATCGTTTACGTCGGTCAAAATTTTTTTATTCCCCAATACAATAGAATCAAAATTCAGAGTGGAGAAATAGATGCTAGGATCTTTTTCAACAAAGCTCTGGCGCTTTTCTTTATTTTAAGTTTCATTATTGCTCTGAGTCTTTTAGCTTCGGAGGATTCAATTCTCAAATTATTTACCTCAACCTTAACCGTTTCAGAGTTCAATGTTGCAAAGAAAATACTCTTTATTGTTTTGTTTACAATTCCGTTAAACGGATTGATGGCAATATTGTTGGCATATCTTCAAGCTGAATATGATTTCAAAAAAGCATTCGTCTCTCATCTTTTTTTGAATGTAACAATAATTTTGTTAGTAGTACTTTTCACTTCCAAATTTGGAATCTACGCCATTCCGATTGGTTTCTTACTTGGAACAATCCTACAAGTTGGTTTCCTATTTATTTTTGTAAGAAAAAAACTAATATTAAAAGATTTCTTGCACATCAAAACTGACTTTTTGAAACAGTTCCCACTTCAAGTCTTCTTTGTAACGGTTCTTATTGAGTTGCTTGGACAATTATATATTTTCATTGACAGACTTTTTTACTCTTCCGTTCAACAAGGTGGTATCGCAGCACTAAACTATGCTACAACTATCTATGTTATACCTTTGTCGATATTGTCCATGGCTTTTTCTTCGGCGATCTTTCCAAAATTTTCTGAAACTTTTGCCGCAGGAAAAAATGATGAAACAGAAAATTCACTTAATTCTGCAATGAGGATCACTTTCTTTTTCTTCGTCCCATCATCAATAATGTTCGTTTTTTACGCTCAACCAATTATTGATATTTTCTACCATCGTGGAGCGTTTAGCTCTACTGATGTAGTAATGACTTCAGAAGTATTGAAGATCTATGGAGTAAGCCTTGTTTTTTTTGCAGCCTATGCTATCGTTAACAAACTGATCTTTGGGATTGGGGCGATAAAATGGTTATTAATAAGTTCATCAATTGTTATATCAGTAAAAATTGTTGCAAGCTTAATTTTAGTCCCGATCTATCAACAAAACGGACTTGCGGCAGCTTCATCAATCAGTTACGTGTTATACTTTATTTTGGGAACTAGCATCATTGTTCATAAATTGGCATTAAAAAAAATGAATTTACCACTGATTGCATTTACAACTTCTTGTACTAACGCTGGAATTTCTTTCATTCTATCAGAATTACTTTTTGGATATCTATTTCCGGTTGGAACTTATTACTCATTGTGGAAGATCGCATTTTTTTTCGCCTTATTTATGATTAATGCATGGGTGATTAACGATGAAACAATGGAGATTGCTAGGGATTTAATTTCGAAAACATGGAATCATATTTCTATATGAGTCAGATTGAATTTCTTCCAATGGTTGAAAAATATTATCCGGTCAAATTGTTTGTTAAACTAGTAATTGGTTTCTTTTGTCACATTGTCAGGTTAATAAGAATTCTTAAAAAGAAACAAAGTAACGGAGTCAGCATAATTGTTTTACACAAAATTGGTGATTCAATTTTTTCAACTCACGCGATCAAAAAAATAGTTGAATTTCATCAAGACAAGATTATTTCCATTATCTGCTTCCCTGAAACCAAATCAATATTTCAACTTGCATTCCCGTCAATCGAAATTACGACTATTTCTCATAATTTTTTTTGGAAAGGGAGAATTGCTACCCGCGATGCATATAAAATATTACATGAAAAGAGTCCAGAAATTATATATGATCTGACCGGAGCAATCACTTCAGCCAGCTTGATCATTTTTTCATCTGCAGAAAAAATTGTCGGAATGAACTTAGAATATTTTAAACCGCTTTATGATAAATTTAGCCCAATGAGAACAACTCCACATTTAATTGATATGTACATGGATGTTGTTCGTCAGGTACTGTCGATAGGAAATGATTTAGATTATACTTTTCCCCTTAAGCCGAGTAATTCGAACAAAGTTTTAATTCATCCATTTGCCGGGTGGGCAGCTAAAGAATGGGGAATTGAAAAATACTATGAACTGGCTCAAAAACTTTCTTCGCAATACAGAGTAGAATTTATTACGGAAGTGAATACTCTCCCTGCCAGTATAAAAAAAGAAATCCAAGCGAATTTTAGATTAACTGAAACGAAATCTGTCGAGGATTTAATTGAAAATATTAATGATTGCGGTGTGTTTATTGGGAATGATTCAGGTCCGGTACACATAGCAAGCTTTTTAGGACGGCCGACATTTACTATTTATGGTCCCACGAATCCGAGCTATTGTAAACCCATAGGAGTAAGACATGGTTTCATCAATAAAATAATTGAATGTTCGCCGGTTAAAGATAGAATTTGTTATACACAGGCAGGTCTTAAATGTCCTCATTTCAAATGCATGACTGAACTAACTGTTAGCGAAGTGAATGAAATGATAGATCAATTTATTAGTTCGATATCTGATCTATCATCAATTCAAATCATTGATAATAAAATATGATTTATGGAAAAACACCCTAGAGAGTAAAATGTAATTGGATAAATAAGGAAATAGATGAAAAGTACTACTTCATTTGTATTCATGGGCGGGGGAAAAGAAAATAACATAATTGATTCATTTCGTTTACTCCATAATGAAATAATCGAATCAGACAATTTTATGTTTGGTAGAAATACGAATAATAGATTTATGGATGATAAAATATTTTTTGAAGATGAAGAATTAATCGTTTTAGTTGATGGTTATATCCTAAACTTTGGCGACTTGACAAACTCTACCTCAAGTAGCTCAAGATTTTTAACTATAAAGAATCTTTATATCAAATACGGTAGCAGAATTCCGAATGAATTGAGAGGAGAATTTTCGTTATTTATCTATGATAAAACGAAAAAAGAATTTTTCATTTTTACTGATCAAACGAGTTCAAAGCCTTTATTTTACGTTAAAGTTAGAAACATGGTATTTGTGTCCTCTCAGATATATGTTTTAGTCGAAATGCTGAACAAGATGGCTGTTAAACTTAGTTTGAATTTGTTTTCATCATACCAACTATTAACTTTTGGATATATGATTCATGACTATACTCTTTTCGATGAAATAAAAAAAATATCCGCAGGTAATTATCTTCATATTTATGGGAACAGCAGTACAATCGAAAATTATCATAATTTTTCTGATGAATCCTTAACGTTGGATTCAAAAGAAAAAATAATTGACGAGATTTATTATAGATTAAAATATGCCACGAGTATGCAATTAAAGAAAGATGACGAGTATAGAACTAATCATCTTATTACATTGAGTGGTGGACTAGATTCTCGAGTTGTAACATATTTAGCAGCAGAACTTGGGTACAAAGTGGAATGTCTAACTTTTTCAGAATCCGATTACGATGATGAAAAAATTGCCAAAAGGATTGCCGATGATCTAAAATATGAGTTGATTTTTTATTCTCTGAATAATGGATTATTCTTAAAAAACATAGAACAAATAATAAAAGCCAATAATGGCATTGTCTTTTATGCTGGTGCTGCACATCAATTTGCTGCTGTAAAAAAGCTAAATCTTAATAATTATGGATTATTACATACGGGACAGCTCGGGGATGCATTATTGGGGACTTATCTATCAAAACCCAAGTTGATTGGACCAAGTTTAGATTCGGGAGCTTATTCTAGAAAATTAATTCCTAAGATAACGAATGATATAGATAAAATAGTTAAGAACTATAATTCAGAACAAATTTACAAATTATATAACAGAGGCTTTAATGCTATTCTAAATGGGCATTTCATTTTATCAGATGAAATTGAGTGCGCTTCACCTTTTCTTAATGTAGATTTTATTGAGTACTCCTTGAAAATCCCGTTTCACCTAAAATATGATGAAAAAATCTATCGTGAAATGATTGTTAAAAAAATGCCTAATGCAGCAAAAATTCCGTGGGAAAGAACTCATATGCTTCCGAAGTATAGTCCAAAATTTCAATATTTAACAAAAGGAATCCGTTTTTCTTATTCTTTTATTAGTGGAAAGAAGGATTACGCCATAAGTATGAATCCTTTCGAATATTGGTACAAAAAGAATGATGATTTACGGAAATTCACAAAAAAATTTTTTAATGAAAATATCTCAGTCCTTGATCCCTATCAAGAGCTAAAAAATGATTGTGAAATTCTTTTTAATAATGGAAATTTTATTGAAAAAAGTATGGTGCTTACATTATTGGAAACCTCAAAACTATTTTTATAGTTAAGGAATATCAACTCATGTATCTCATCCATCATAGATTGTTTTATAATATTTCACCAAAACTGATCAGAAGAATTGCGAGTTCATTGCGCCGCTCCTATCTCATTTCCAACTATAATAAAGGTAAGCGACCTTTCAATAGTGGTGAAACTTCTAAAGCAAAATAAGTAAGGGAAAAATTACTTAAATGAATGTTTATATAATATAAGTATAAGGTACTATTTAATGTATAATTTAATTAAAAAACTCTATGTTAAATTAATTCGTCCGCTCATTTCTAATGAACTTGATCAACAAAGATTGAAACTCATTTGGTTTATTTGGGGTTATGTACCGATGTTTAGAATTAAAGAGATGTCCTTAAAAGAAAAAATATCCCTTTTTAAAAAATTTATTAAGACTGATTGGAATATTTTACATAGTCATCGTCCGCAAGAAATTTCCGAGGTTATTAAATTTTTAGCTAAACGTAAAGCAGAGCCTAATGAAATTATGATAGAAGCAGGGTGTTTTAATGGTGGTAGTGCCGCAAAATTTAGTCATTTTTGTAAAATGCAGGGACTTACCCTTCATATATTTGATTCCTTTGAAGGAGTTGAACCGCTTTCTCCTGAATTAAAATCAATAGAGTATGATTTTGCGGGACTATACGCCGCAAGTGAAGAGCTCGTATGGAATAATCTAAAAAGGTTCGGAGAACCTGATATTTGTAAAACTTATAAAGGATGGTTCTGTAATACTATGAAGCCCGGGAATATTATTCATCCGGTAAGGACTGTTTTTATCGATTGTGACCTTGCAAAAGGAACTACTGAAGTATTGGATGGTATTATACCAAAACTCGCTAAAGATGGGATTATTTTCAGTCAGGATTATCAATTTCCTACAGTAAGGGCGTTACTTAATGATAAAAATACATGGACCAGATATGGCAAAGGACTTCCCGAAGTAAAAAAACTTTGTTTTAATTTAGCATCTATAGAGTTCAAAGATTTAGAGTTAAATAATTAAAATGATAATTCTACGCTCTAATTTCCTACTATATTTTTTATTGTATAAAATTATTTAATAAGGAATAATATTTTGAAAAATTTTGCAATAACCGGAATTGCAGGGTACATCGCCCCCAGACATTTACAAGCAATAAAAGAAACCGGAAATGTTTTAGTTGCGGCAATGGATACGCATGATTCTGTGGGTACATTAGATAAATTTTTTCCTAATGCAAGTTTTTTTACTGAATATGAAAGATTCGATAGACATCTGGAAAAACTAAAAAGAAGTAATACTGAAGACAAAATTGATTACTTGAGTATATGCTCTCCAAATCATTTACATGATGCACATATCAGGTTAGCATTACGGGTAGATGCTGATGCTATTTGCGAAAAACCTTTAGTACTGAATCCATGGAATTTAGATGCATTAAACATATTGGAAAAAGAATTTGGGAAAAGAGTCTATACAGTTTTACAACTAAGGCTGCATGATTCACTAATCAATTTAAAAGAAAAATTAATTAAACAATCAAAAAAAAAGAAGCATAATGTTGAGCTAACTTATATCACTTCCAGGGGAATTTGGTATGATTATTCATGGAAAGGCAATATCGAAAAGTCCGGTGGTATCGCAACAAACATCGGGATACATTTTTTTGATATGCTGATTTGGCTATTTGGAAGTGTTAATAATTTTGAAGTTCAACTTTCAGAAAACAGAAGAATGGGTGGGTTTATTGAATTGGAGAATGCAAATGTAAAATGGTTTTTATCCATTAATTATGAAGATTTACCGGAGACAGTAAAAACGGAAAAAAAATCTACTTATAGATCCATAAAAGTTGATTCAAAAGAGATTGAATTTACCGAAGGCTTTACAAATCTTCATATTAAGACTTATGATAAAATCATACACCAACAAGGATTTGGGATAGAAGACGCAAGGAATTCAATAGAGTTAGTCCATAAAATTAGGAATGCTAAAGTTTGCCTTAAATTGGACAAAGAAATTATCCATTACGACACCAAAAAGTATTTAGGAGTAATCTAATAATGAGTTTTTATAAACATGAATCAGCTTATATTGATGATAATGTTGAGATAAGTGAAGGGACTAAAATCTGGCACTTTTCTCATATTCAATCCGGGTCAAAGATTGGCAAAAATTGTGTACTCGGTCAAAACGTCAATGTTGCAAATAACGTAAAGATTGGTAATTATTGTAAAATACAGAACAATGTCTCGATATATGAGGGGGTTGAACTTGAGGATTATGTTTTTTGTGGACCATCAATGGTATTCACGAACATCCTTGATCCCAAATGTAAATATCCTCAAGTTGGTGCAAAATTCTATATTAAAACATTGGTCAAGGAAGGAGCATCTATTGGAGCGAATGCTACAATCATTTGTGGTCACACATTGGGAAAACATTGCATGATCGGTGCTGGTTCTGTTGTCACTAAAGACGTTCCCGATTATGCACTTGTGGTTGGAAACCCTAGTAACATAATAGGCTGGGTGAGTGAAGCTGGTGTTCGGTTGAAGTTTAATGACGATGGAATTGCATTGTGTAGTAAGAGTGGGAAAAATTACAAATTAATTGGCAACAGAGTTGCAGAAGTAGATCAAACTGTCTAAACAATAAATTGAAACTTTTGAAAGTATTTAACCATTATTTTATCCCCCTAGGACTTAGTTTAGTAGTTCTACTAATACTTCAACCATTCTTAGAAATTGTTGTTGCACTGGGATTCTTTTTAGTCCTTTATTCGTTAATTAGAAATAAAAAAGAGTTCTTTTTCATTTTCGTTATAATTTCATTTCTAGTTCTTACGACGACAATTAGTGCAACTCTCAGAGGAACAGTACAAATTCTGGATTATTTATTTTTGAGCTTTGTTTTTGTTAAGCAATATCAATTTCAAATTCAAGATTATCCACGTCCACCTATGTTAATTGTTGCTTATCTCTTGTTGCTTCTTTTATTAATGGTGATTTCATCATTACACACCACACACGTTTTATTAGGTTTTACTCAAATATGGAGGACGATCTTATTTTTTTTCTTGATATACCTTTTGTATGCATTAATTAATGATGAAAAAGAAATCAAGGTTTATTTGATCGCACTTTTTATTGTGGCAGTTGTGTATATGTTCTTTTTGATCTACGAGTTGATTCGATTTGATTTTAATCTCTTAGCGATTAATTTAAATGGTTTCTCTGAAGGTGGTAGTGCCTATATTCATAAGAATGCCCTTGGATCATTCTTTGTCATCGTTATACTTCTATTAATGAGTTTCTCATTTAATCCAGATTACTATTCTTATAAAAAATGGTTTCTTGGCCTTATAATATTGTTCATGGGGGGGCTAATAATAACAAATGCTCGAGGCGCTATCATAGCTTTATTTGTTGGAATGAGCTATCTGATTTATACCCTGAATAAAAAGTATTTTAGATATATGATCGGAGTATTACTATGCTTTGGAATTCTTTTTATCTTTTTCCCCTTGCAAGAACATATTGATTTATATTTTAGATTTGAAACGATCTCAACAGGAAGAGATTTTATTCTCTCGTCAACCTGGAATGTTATTAAAGAAAATTGGATTTTTGGGGCAGGTCCCGCAGCTACCAGATTTGAAATGTATAAGAATATTCCCTATCTGTTGGGAAGTCCGGAGGAATTATTTTTACGGCATCATTTCTATCAGATAGAATTCGGACATGCACACAACTTCTATTTGTTTTTTTTCTCTGACCTAGGAATTTTAGGATTTCTTCTTTCTATGGCTTTGCCAGTGCTATTTTTGAAAATATCTTTTGAGACAATTTACATCTTAAAGAACGAAAAAAAAGAATTTTATTACCTATCGGTCGGCATTATAGCTTATGGTCTTTCGATGTTCGTTCGTGCAATTTATGAGTGGGCAGGATTAATAAGTTATGGAACAATTGGTCTTGATTTACCTTTTTGGATTCTGTTTATGATTATTGTTTTTATTAATCAAAAAGTAACGAGTTCTAAATAAATATTTGTCAATTGAATTGAATAAATAAGAAAGATATTATCAATATAATCGAATCATGAAAATACTAATCGCTGGTGACCCAGCTTCTTCGCATACTGTGAAATGGGCAAATGCAATTTCGTCAAGAGGTATTGAGGTTTTCGTTTTTGGACTTGGGAGCTATGATAAAAAGAATTATGATAGCTCAATAAAAATAGATACTTTTTCTGTTCTTACGGATAAAATTAAAATGAAGGGTGATGGAAACTATACAAAATTACTTTATCTGGCTTCTATTCCAAGACTAAAAGAAATCCTTCGTGAATTTAAACCGGATATTTTGCATTCATTTTATGCTACAAGCTATGGATTGATTTCCACTTTAACAAGGTTTCGTCCACACCTAATCTCTGTCTGGGGATCCGATGTAATGGCTTTTCCACAACGATCAATTGCACATAAAAAGATACTCTTTTATATCCTTAAAAAAGCAGATGGTGTATTTGCAACCAGCAATTATTTGTCATCTTTAGTATACTCTATGTTTACAATTCAATGTGGAGTAGTGCCTTTCGGTATCGATATTAATTTATTTTCACCTGCCCCAAAAGCCTTTGATAAACCTGAAAACTGTATCACAATTGGGATTGTAAAGTCATTAGAAAAAATTTATCGAATTGATCTTTTACTAAAAACATTTAATTTATTAGTTGCAAGACATCCTGATTTTCAGTTAAAATTAGTTATTGCAGGGTCAGGTACACGAATGAATGAACTGAAAAAAGAAGCAGTTGATTTGGGGATAGATAACAAAACAATATTCAAAGGATATATTTCTAACAGATTCATTAGTCGTGAAATTCAGGGATTTGATATTGCAGTCTTTCCTTCGGAACGAGAAAGTTTCGGCGTTTCTCTTTTAGAAGTTATGGCATGCGGAATCCCTTCAGTTGTATCGAGAATAAGAAGTTATGAAGAAATTCTTGCGAAATCTGGAGCAGCAATTTGTGTGAACGAAAGTACTCCTGAAGCTTTTGCTAAAGAGATAAGTTTTTTAATCAATAACAAAAAGATCCGACTAGAAATGGGAATCAAAGCAAGAAATCATGTTGTTGTTAATTATGATTTTAAAAACAATGTGGATGCTTTGATAGCTAATTATACTGAAATGGTAAGACTAAAATTATGAGTGCAAATTTGGAAAAGCTGATTCTGATTTCAGTGGTTATTCCTTGTAGAAACGAACAAAAATATATTGTCGAGTGTTTACAGTCTCTCCTTAATCAAGAACTTTCACGAGATGAATATGAAATCATTGTAGTTGACGGGTTAAGCCATGATGGAACAAGAGAAATTCTGGTTCAGTTTGAAAAACAATATCCCATGATTCATGTGATCGATAACGAACGAAAAATTACTCCCGTTGCAATGAATTTGGGAATACGAAATGCGAGGGGAGAGAATATTGCTATTTGTGGGTCACATACAAAATATGATACTAAATTTCTTTCTTCAGCACTTAAATTGCTTCAAGACCATAGTGAAGCGGGTTGTGTGGGAGGACCTATTATTAGTGTCGGGGAAAACGATTTTGCCAAAGCTGCTTCTATTGCAATGTCGAGTCCCATTGGAGTGGGAAATGCAAAGCATCGTTTCCCGGATTACGAAGGCTTTGCTGAAATGGCCTGTTTCCCAATTTACAGAAAAAAAATTTTTAAAGAAATTGGATATTTTGATGAAAATCTCGTTAGAAATCAGGATGATGAATTTAGTCTAAGATACCGTCTGGTTGGCGGAAAAGTATTCATTTCGCCCAAAGTAAAGAGTATTTATTATGTTAGAAATTCCTCTATAAAACTTTTTAAACAATATTTCCAGTACGGATTTTGGCGATGGGTAGTATTAAAAAAACATAAAATCCAAATTTCTTATAGGCAAATGATCCCGTCAATTTTTATTCTTTTCCTACTGCTCTTATTCATTGTCGGAATAGTCGTCAAGAGCTATACAACGATTTTTGTACTCCCCTTAATCTATTTTCTTATCCTTTCAGGGTTCTCGATACGAGTCATAAAAAAGGAATCTTTGAAAATTGGATCCTTTTTTATTGAAGCGGTCATAATTCTTCATTTTTCATACGGTCTTGGTGTGATTTATTCTTTCCTTAAAGACAAATTAAATAAATAATGAAAATAGATCCATTGTTTTAGAATGATTTTCACTATTTTTAGAATATAATTTGGAAAAATCTAGAAAAAATATGGAAAATAATTTTACTCAGTTCCACAGACCCTTTATTAATGAAGAAGAAATTAACGAAGTCGTCGCTACTTTAAAATCTGGTTGGCTGAGTATGGGACCCCGGACAATTCAGTTCGAGGATGATTTTAGAAATTATATTGGCGCTGATTATTCTGTATCGGTAAATTCATGGACGGCGGGGGGACATTTATCCCTTGAAGCTTTTGGTCTGAAACCTGGTGACGAAGTAATTGTTCCAACTATGACCTTTCCTGCTACAGCCGAAATAGTTTATTACTTTGGCGCAAAACCAGTCATTGTTGATGTCGAAAAAGACACATTAAATCTTTCTATTAGTGAAATTGAAAAAGCCATAACAAAAAAAACCAAAGTTATAATCCCTGTTCATTATGCAGGGCAACCCGCTGATTTGGATGAGATTAATCAAATAGCCAAAACTTATAATTTGAAAGTTATAGAAGATGCGGCACACAGTCTGCCATCATATTACAAGGGGAAAAAAATTGGTTCAATAAGCGATGTTACAGTCTTCAGTTTTTATGCTACAAAAACACTCTGTACTGGAGAAGGTGGAATGATTTGTTCTAATAATGAAGAGTTTTCTGAACGTACTCGATTAATGAGAATGCACGGGATGAACCGTGATGCATGGAAACGTTACTCGGACGCTTGTTCCTGGTATTACGAGATTGTTGGTCCAGGATTTAAGTATAATTTTACGGACTTGCAAGCAGCATTAGGAATTGTTCAGCTTAGAAAAGTTGATGATATGTTAGAAATGCGAAAACATATTGCAGCACTTTATACCAAAGAGCTCTGCAGTAACGAATATATTTCTTTACCTATAATAAAACCAGACCGGGAAACCTCTTGGCATTTGTACCCCATTCAATTAAATCTTGAAGCCCTTAAAATTGGAAGAAATGATTTTATTAACGAGTTAAAGGATTTGGGTGTTGGTACTGGAGTTCATTTTATGCCGGTGCATCAACATCAATTTTACAAAGATTCATTATCTCTTATCAATAGTGATTTTCCAGTTGCCAACGATGCATTTGAGCGCCTCATCTCGATTCCAATTTATCCCGGACTTACTGACGCTGAAGTTACAAAAGTGATCGAGGCGATTAATCACTTAACTAAAAAGCATAGTCGTTAATCATTTATTGATGTCATGGGCAAAGAAGGAAGCATTATTAAACGAACATCCGATATTATAATTAGTCTAATCGTCCTTCTTATCACTTCTCCTGTTTTATTACTCGCAATTGCAGCTATACGGATTGAATCGTCGGGTCCTGCAATTTTCGTTCAATTAAGAGCTGGTAAAAATGGTAAACCTTTTAAAATGTTTAAGCTTCGTGGCATGGTGGAAAATGCTTTGGAGATAGGTCCAAACCTTACCCAAGTAAACGATCCTCGATTGACTAAGACGGGTAAACTTTTAAGAAGATTAAGTATTGATGAAATTCCTCAGTTTATAAATGTTTTATTCGGATCGATGTCTATTGTTGGACCTAGACCAGAAATTTTGGACATTACCAACAATTATACAGAAGAACAAAAAAAGGTTTTTCAATTCACTCCGGGAATAACTGGGTTTTCCCAAATTAATGGAAGGCAGATGTTAACGCCGGAAGAAAGAACGCGGATGGAGGTTGAATATTACGATAAAGCAACTTTTATATCTGACCTTCTAATTTTATTGAAAACCCCTTTTGTTATTCTTACCAATGAGGGAAATATTTAATGGAAACAAAAAACATTTGGTTTTTCTTCCTCATGTTTTCAACATTAACTTTTTCTCAAAATCTTTCTATCAATCCCAACCACCCCGTCTATGATTTCTTAAATCAACTTCGTGTAAAAAATATCCTTACAAATTATGATGACGTGGTTCTTCCTTTAACACGGGGAGAAATATATAGTGAATTGCAGACAGCAAAAGATTCGCTTCATCTACTTTCGGAAAGTGATAAAGAAAAACTAAGTTTTTTTTTACGATATTTCCCCTCCGTTAGAAAAGTGGATAATTCATTTTGGGGAAGCGATTCTTTGACTCTCAAGCAGCATTTTTTTTCTAACCAAGAAAATTTTGCCTATCTCGATCAGGATTCCTTATTCACTTTTACATTTGCACCAATTGTTACAACTAAAAATATTCTGCTTGACAATTCAAATCAAAAAGGAAGTTCTTCATTTCTTGCAACTTACGGAGGAGCTTTTTCACTTGAGTATGATGATTGGTTCGCTTGTTATTTAGAAGCATGGAATGGTTTTCATGCTGGGAGCCGAATAGCTTCTCAAACAGACCAAAGAGTAAATCAAAGTTTTTCTTTCAATCACACAGGATTAAATTACTTCGATCAAACTTCTGGATATGTCACTCTTAAAAAGAGTATTTTCAAATTACAAGTAGGAAGAGAAAGAGTGCAGTGGGGAGTTAGTAGGTTCGAACAATCAATACTAAATAACACTTCTCAGATGTTTGATTTTGTAAAATTCGATATTTCTTACAAACAATTTTCATATAAATATTTGCATGGATGGCTTGTCCAACCAACAGTTACAACCTATGTTGATTCATTGAGATATAACGTTAAAAGTAAAAATTCAAAATATATTGTTACAAGCAGATTTGGGTATCAACCTTTCACAAATTTATCTTTAGGTATCGGGCAAACAATAATTTATGGAAACCGTCCTGTTGAATTAGCATATCTTAATCCGTTTTTACTATGGGAATCTGCGCAAAGATCATTGAATGATCTAGACAATTCCTTTTTACACTTTGATGCGAGATACCGCCCTTGGAACGGATTGGAGATGAATGGAACATTTACGTTTGATGACATTAATTTTAATTTCTTGAAGAACGATAAGTGGAACTCGGCCGGAAATAGAATTGCATGGCAACTCGGTTTTGCAGCATCTGTTCCATTTCTTTCAGAAAGATTAATGGTTTATGGAGGCCATGTTCAAATAAGACCGTACACGTATTCGCATCCCAATGGTGGAGAAGCCTTAACATACACAAATAATGGTTTTCCCCTTGGGCTTGATCTTCAACCAAATAGTGCAATGACAAGTATCAAACTGGTGTATGATTTTTCAGCGAAATTGTGTTCTTACTTTTTATTTAGACGTGTGGAACATGGTGATAATATTCTTGATAAAGGGGGAAACGTAATTCGAAATGTTGGTGGATCAATCTTTTTAAGTACTCGATTTTTTGACCCTCAAGTGGCAAACTTTTTGGATGGTGAGAAGGTAATTACTGATTCATACAAAATGAATTTGCGTTACTTAGTATCGTATAATTTAAATATAGTGTTAGAAGGAGACTATATTCGAGTTGCTAAAGTGAATAATAGGTCGACAACATTTTTTTCTTCGTTGCAGATCAATTATAATTTTTATTAAAGCGAAGGGTAAAAAAAAGAACCTCTTTTTTGTGTTGATTTTCTCCTACAACTTTAGAAGTTTGAATTAAAAATAATAGGTATTTATGAAATTATTCCTCAGCCTTTTTCTATCGGGCATTCTCATTGCTCAGAGTCATAAAGTTCTTGAATCAACATCTGAATCGATCACCGTTGAATTTTCATTTGGAGGAAAATACCGGGTAATTGATACAACTTTTCATGGCACGACTTTTCAAAAAATTGTCGGTAAAAGTTTCTTCTTAGAACAAGATGGAGAACCGGTTTTACCACAGGAATTTGTTACGCTCGGAATAAAAAAGGGGGCTACTCTTTCTTACAAAATTATTTCCGATCAAAAGAAAATATTTAAGAATAAATTTATTGTTCCGTTCGTCAAGAAAACAGATGGAACCAATACTTCATTCTTTGAAACTGCAGGGACTATTTATCAAAGGAGCCAAGAATTTCCTCGTGAAGCAGTATCAATTAATCCCCCATACATCTATCGTTTTGCAACTATCTTACCAATCACTATTTCGCCTTTTCAATTTAATCCTGTTACCAGAGAATTAACATTCCACGAGAAAATAGTGATCCAATTTTTTTATAAAAATCAATCAGGTTTTTCAGAAACAAGTAGAAGTGTTGATAAATTAACAGATGATTTTCTCAAGGAGTCCGTCCTTAATTATTCAATATCAAAAAATTGGATATCCGGAAAAGCGATTGAGCAGAAAAGTTCTATGAGAACTGACCAATATTGGTATGATCCTCAACAAAATTGGCTGAAATTGTATTTGAAGAATGAAGGAATTTATCGCGTTTCCTATTTTGATTTAGTTTCCGTTAGTTCATCCTTCTTACAAAACGTAAATGTAAAAAAAATTAGATTATTCAATGATGGAGAAGAAATTCCGGTAGAAGTTTTTGACCTTGATGGAGATAGCGTTTTTAACAACAATGATTATTTTCATTTCGTGGGGAAAGTCATCACCTCATCTCCTTATTGTAAGCTGAATATTTATAATAATTCTAATCTCTATTGGTTGACTTTTAATAGCAGTGTTGATGGAAAAAGATTTAGAGAGATTGATGGATACACTAGTGGGTGGGAGAAAACTTTTCAACAGAGTCTAATGACCGTCCATTATGAAAAAGACATGCTCTACGAGCGGTTGGGTTATGCAGACAATCTTGAAAGAGATTTTTGGTATTGGGGGAAAGCAAGTGGAATAAATGGTAAAGAGACCGAAGCTTTTGCCGTCAAATTTCCGGGATTCGAGGAATATTATTCTGATTCAAACACTGTTGTAGTACGTGCAAATTTTCATGGTTTGACAGATTATTCTACTGTTGTCCCGGATCATCGGGCAAAAATTTTATTAACGGGTCAGTTTGTTAATTCTGTTGAATGGGATGGACAAAACTTATTTAATTTTGAAAAAAGTATTGATACTAGAAAAATTAACATTTTCAATGAAAATTTCTTTCAGGTTGTATGCGACGGATTAATCGTAGCTAATTCTTCATATCCGGAACAATCCCGTTCAGATGAAATAAGAGTTAACTGGTTCGAATTTGATTTCTGGAGAGAGAATAGAGTTAACGGGAATTATTATCACATTAGGTCAACACCAGAGATGTTCGGCAAGAATCGGTTTAGTGTATGGAACTGGACGACCGATGATATGCAAGTTTATATCCCTCAAAGAAATGAAGTTATTAAAAATCCATTCTTTACTCAAAATCAATACAGGGAAGTTTTATTTGTTGATAGTTCAACCACTAAAACTGATTATTATTGTACCAGCCAAAGTAACTTCTTGAAAGTTGATTCAATAAAAGCTGATTCTCCTTCTGATTTACGAAATAAAAATCAAGGAGTAGACTATTTAATTATTACTCATAAAAACTTTCTTTCCGCGGCAGAAAGATTAAAACAATTTAGAGAAACTAATTTCCCTGACACCTCCATTGCAACTCCACGAATACAAATTACTCAAATAGATGATATCTATGATGAATTTTCGTTTGGTCTACTTGACCCGTATGCTATACAATCTTACATAAAATATGCTTTTGAAAATTACTCCGGTACACCTGTTTCATATGTTGTTTTATTAGGTGATATGAGTTATGATTATAGAGAACTCTTTCCACAGAACAGGAAAAATTATATTCCTTCTCTGCCGTATCATTCTAATGAATATGGATTAGCTGCAAGCGATAATATGTTTGTTGCTATAAGTGGCGAGGATGTAGCACCGGATGTAGCAATTGGTCGGCTATCATGTGAAACTTTGATAGAAGCTAATAATCTCGTTGATAAGGTTATTGCGTACCCAAGTGATGCTGGAAAAACTTGGAAACAAAATTCACTTTTAATTGCTTCAGGACAAGATTTGAATGACGAATTATTTTTCGGTTTCAACGATGCCAGCATTGATTTGGAAAAAAATTATTTAATCCCAAACGGATTTAGTGCAAAAAAAGTTTTTCGGTATCCGAGCAAAACAGAACACTTGCCTTTCAGGGGAGAGGGAGTTGATATCCGAAAGGGTATTGACAGCGGTGCAGTTGTTGTTAATTATTATGGTCATGGCGGTGGATACCAGTGGGACTTGGTATTTCTTAACGACGACATTTATATGTTAAATAACGGGGGAAGACTTCCATTTGTTTCAAGTGTAACATGTTATACCGGACATTTTGATAATCAAGATGTTTTCGGTGAACAGTTCATTAAAGTTCCTGGTAAAGGCGCAATTGCTTTTTGGGGAAGTTCCGGTTTAACAAGTTTTGGTGTTGGTGTTGATCTAAATACCAGATTTTTTGTCGAAGTTTTTACAAAAAAGAATTACATTATTGGCAAGGCAATTTTGCATACGAAGAATTATAATGTATCCACTGGCCCATTTGCAGACATGATTGCATTAGCAACTTTACTTGGAGATCCACTCACTGAATTAGCCTTACCTAAAAGTCCGGATTATTCTGTTTCAGATGTATTGATAAACATCTCCCCTGAATTCCCGATTGTTGGAAGTCCCGTTCAAGTTAAAGCATATTTGAAAAATTTAGGATTTCTTAAGCGGGATGATTCGGTAACAGTTAACCTTTCTGTAATGAGTAAAAACATAAAAACTACGGTCGGGTCCAAAAAAATTAGAAGTTTTGCTCTCACAGATTCGGTAACCTTCTTATGGATTCCTTCTGAAGAAGGAATCAATTCACTTGTTCTAGAAATAAACCAAGATAAAATGGCAACTGAAAATGATTTTTCTGATAATGAAACAGCGAAATCTGTTTACATTTACAAAACTAGTGAACCAAATATCTTAGCTCCCGAAAATGGATTATCTTCTTCTTTGAACACAATTGATTTTCTTTTAGCTGATATTGGTGAATACATTGGAAAATCACTTACTTATCAAATTCAAATTGATACGTCATTATCATTTGGAAAACCATCGGTAGATGTTAAGAATATCGCTCCTCAAAATGGTATAGTTAATTGGAAATGCACCTTGCAAGACAGTGGAATTTATTTCTGGAGAGCTAGAAGTTGGGAAGGTAATGACTCAAGTAATTGGACAAATGCAGCAACTTTCAAAATCACTTCGCTCAACTTCGCTACTGTTTCATTTTCTAATCAACAGCTAAATCTATTCGACTTAGAAAATATTAAGTACTCTGATGCTATGAGCGGATTGACCCTCAATGCTTCTTTCTTGCCGGCTAAACCGACGAACGACAGGTATTTAAGTAAATTTGCGGTTACTCTTCCGACTGGAATTAATAATCTTAGCACAATAACAACAGACGGAACTTATTTATATGTAGCTGCAATGTATTATTACAACGGTCAAAGTTCTAAGATTTATAAAATTGGCACCGGTAATGACGGCACGGTTGCCGGACAATCTTATGGGGAACTCTCTCCTGAAACTTATTCCATTTTCCATACGATATTTTATTTTGACGATAAGATTTATATTCCAACAGGTTCTTCAAATTATTTATCTTGGATTGAAATAGGAACCGGTGATCGCGATTCTGTATTTGTGTCTGGAGGACTAATTAATGAAAATTCTAGAGAAAAAGAAGGTGGTTTTTACCTCTGCTCAGATGGAAAGTATGTATATAATTTAGCCGTGTTGGATACAATTGGTAGTTACAAATATCGTTTGAGAGTTCTTGATCCCCAAAACAATTGGGCTAAAGTAGGCGAGGATAGAGAACTGAGCGGAACAAGCTATAACTATTTCAGCAGTTTTTTTGTGATAGATAATTACCTTTATGCTTTTGAATATGGCAACTCAAATTACATGCGGAGGTTTGACCTAAACACGAATCGATTTGAAGAAGAATGGATTACATTTACACCATACCAAAGTTATTTTGCTTGGACCTACGACCCAATCGGAAATCTTCTCTATGCCAGTGTTTTTGGAAATGGTTTTCAACCTAGAATTGGAATATTTAAGGGTAAGTACAAGAACACAGAAGGAAATGTTATTACAACTGCTTTCGGACCGGCTAAGAAATGGAATTCGGTCTCGTATGATATCAGTAAATATCACACAGAAGCATCGATGAATGTTAAGCTTGAGAAGTATGATAAGAATTTACAGCAATGGCAGATATTGAAAGACAATATCCCATCACCTTATTCACTTGATACGGTTAGTCTTCCGTTGAATTCTCTTATACGATTATCTATTAATTTAAAAGATACATCTTCGGTATCGGGCGAAGCATTTAATATTTCGAAAATTGGGTTGGATTTTACACAACCTGCTGAACTATCAATTGCTAAAAGTGCATTGGAGTTTAACGCTGATACTCTTCTTCAAGGCTTCCTGTTAGAATTTAGTTTAACTCCTCAAAACGTTGGAACGACTGTCTCCGATACTTTTCAAGTCGATTGTTATCTTGATGACGCAAAGCTACCATTCTATAGTTATAAAACAGCCCTCAAGCCTGATTCCTCGATAACGTTTAGCTCTATGTTAGAGACTGCTAAAATTGGTGATCAACACAAGATTAAAGTTGAGTTAAAACCGAATGAATCAGAAACTTTTTCATTTAATAACTTTGTTGAGAAGAAATTTTTTATCAAGTACGATACTTTGCGGCCTAAGCTTCAAGTTTTAATTGACGGAAAAGAAATTCTTGACGGCGATATCGTTTCGAAAGAACCGGAGTTTGAAGTATCGTTAAAAGATAATTCTCCTTTACCCATCGATAAAAACAATTTCTCGATTTCTGTGGACAATATTCCTCTTGATGTATCCAACATCCGTGATTCGATTATTCCGTATCCCAACAATCAGACCATACTAAAATGGAGAGAGACTTCGCTGAAACAAGGTGAACACTCACTTGATGTTTTTGCAAAGGACTCAAGCGGAAATTATTTTGATGCTTCGGTTAAAAGAACTGTCTTTTACACTTACACAGATAATGACCTGGCTTACGTCTATAATTATCCTAATCCTTTTGCAACACAAACTCATTTTACTTTTGAATTGCGTGGAGAACACAAGCCGAATGAAATCGTTATTAGGATATTTACGATTGCCGGAAGATTAATTAAAGAGATAAAACTTCCGTCCGGTGATTTCTCTGTTGGATTTAACAAAATTTTGTGGGATGGAAAAGATCAAGACGGTGACCGGATTGCCAATGGTTTATATCTCTACAAAGTACTCGCTAAGTATGATGATAAAACGATTACGACAACACAAAAACTCGTTAAGATGGAGTAAGTCTGAAGTTTCGTCCTGAGCTGGAAAATTCTTAATTTTACACCATTAATTATGAGGAAAAAATGTGCGGCATAGTTGGCTATATCGGTGATAAAAATGCAATCCCGATTTTAATTCAAGGTCTCAAAAGATTAGAATACCGTGGGTATGACTCCGCCGGATTAGGCTTTTTTTCCGACGGGAAATTAAATATTGTTAAAAACAAAGGAAAAGTTTCTCTCCTTGAAGAAAAAATTAATGGGAATACTCATCAATCACATATCGGGATCGGGCATACCAGGTGGGCAACGCATGGAATTCCAAACGAAACGAATGCACACCCTCATTTCAATAAAGAAAAAACGCTTCTCGTAATTCATAACGGAATTATCGAAAACTATCAACCGCTTAAAAAAATTCTTATCGGTGATGGTTATGAATTTAAAAGTGAAACTGATACAGAGGTTTTGGTTCACTTGATTGATAGCTTTCTGAAAAAAGGTGTTACACTCTTCAGCGCTGTTCGCCATGCACTAAATGAAGTTGAAGGAACATACGGGCTTGCGGTGTTATCCGGCAGCGAACCGGACAAAATTGTTGCGGCAAGAAAAGGTTCTCCTCTCGTGCTTGGAATCGGTGAAAATGAAAATTTTATCGCATCTGATGTTTCCGCATTAATCGCACACACTAAACAAGTTGTTTATCTGGAAGATGGTGAAATAGCTGAAGTTTATAAAGATCACTTCCGCACAAAAAATATTGAAGACGAAGAGATACAAAAAGAAATTATTGAAGTAACCATGTCGATTGAGCAAATCGATAAAGGCGGTTATTCCACTTTCATGTTGAAAGAAATTATGGAACAGCCTGAGTCAGTTCTTAATTCCATGCGAGGCAGACTTGTCCATGATGATGGAACTTCTAAACTCGGTGGACTGGAATCAGTTTTAAATAGAATCTCAAATTCTAAACGATTCATCATTTGTGCGTGTGGAACTTCCTGGCATTCGGGAATGGTTGGTGAGTATATGTTCGAACAGTATTTGCGCATTCCAACAGAGGTTGAATATGCCTCTGAATTTAGATACCGCAATCCGATTATTCATCCCGATGATACGATCTTTTTTATTTCTCAATCGGGTGAAACCGCCGATACTCTTGCGGCTATGAAAGAAGCTAAACGCAAAGGTGCGCTCGTTGTTGGAATTTGTAATGCTGTCGGAAGTTCAATAGCTCGCGATAGTGATGCAGGTGTTTATATCCATGCCGGACCGGAGATTGGTGTAGCATCAACAAAAGCATTTACTGCGCAGCTTTCCGTTTTTGCATTAATCACTTTACTGCTTGCCCGCAAAAAAGATATGAGTTTAATTGATGGACAAAAATTGGTCGAAGAATTTCAAACTATTCCAGAAAAAATTAAAAAGATCCTTCAACTTGAAAAACAAATTGAAGTGATCGCCGAAGAATTTAAAAATGCTAAAAACTTTTTATATCTCGGTAGAGGTTACAACTTTCCCGTTGCTCTCGAAGGCGCTCTCAAACTAAAAGAAATTTCCTACATTCATGCGGAAGGTTATCCGGCTGCGGAAATGAAACATGGTCCAATTGCTTTAGTTGATGAGAACATGCCTGTTGTATTTATTGCTCCAAAAGATTCAACGTACGACAAAATCGTATCAAACATCGAAGAAATAAAAGCGCGCAAAGGAAAAGTTATTGCCATAGCTACGGAAGGTGATGACGACATTGACCGCTTAGCTGATTATGTAATTAAAATTCCTGAAACCATCAGGATGTTAATGCCTATTTTATCAGTTATTCCTCTCCAACTCTTAGCTTACCACATAGCTATGAAGAAAGGTCTAAACGTAGACCAACCAAGGAATTTAGCCAAAAGCGTAACAGTAGAATAACAAAAAAAAGGACCCTCTATGGAAAAGAAAAATGTCCTCATCATGGGTGCCGCAGGACGTGATTTCCACAACTTCAATGTCTTTTACAGAGGCAACGAAGACTACAATGTGGTTGCATTTACAGCAACACAAATACCTAATATCAATGATCGTCTCTATCCCGCAGAACTTGCCGGAAAATTATATCCAAAAGGTATAAAGATATATGACGAATCCGAACTCGAGAATCTGATAAAAAAATTCAATGTGCAAGAAGTTGTTTTTGCTTATTCGGATGTTCCGTTCAATTATGTAATGACCAAAGCATCGATTGTTAATGCAGCCGGAGTTTCGTTTAGGTTGCTCGGTGCAGAAGAAACAATGGTCAAAAGTACAAAGCCGGTAATTTCAATTATTGCAGTGCGTACCGGAAGCGGAAAATCTCAAACATCAAGAAAAATTGTAACGATGTTACGAGATGCTGGAAAAAAAGTTGTCGCTATTCGTCATCCAATGCCTTATGGTGATCTGGTGAAGCAAAAAGTTCAGCGTTTCGGATCAATTGAAGATTTGAAATTACATAAATGTACGATTGAAGAAATTGAAGAATACGAACCGCATATCGTCAGTGGCGGAGTAATTTATTCCGGAGTTGATTATGAAGCGATTGTTCGTCAAGCTGAAAAAGAAGCCGACATCATCGTTTGGGATGGTGGGAATAATGATTTCCCGTTCTATCATTCTGATTTAACATTTACCGTTGTCGATCCGTTGCGCGCGGGGAATGAAATGAATTATTATCCCGGCAACACTTCGCTTCGGCTTGCGGATGTTGTGGTGATAAATAAAATTGAATCAGCTGAACCAAAAAATATTAAACTTGTTCAAGATAATATTCGTTTTGTAAATCCGAAAGCCATTGTAATTCAAGGAGCTTCTCCGATCAAAGTTGAATATCCGGAATTGATTACCGGCAAACGTGTACTTGTTGTTGAAGACGGTCCGACACTTACGCATGGTGAAATGGAATACGGCGCCGGTGTAGTTGCAGCGTGGAATTACGGCGCTAAAGAGTTAGTTGATCCGCGTCCCTACACGGTAAACTCTATTACAGCAACATTTAAAAAATATCCGAAGATTGGAACGCTCTTACCGGCGATGGGTTACAGTGACGAACAAATAAAAGATTTGGAAGAAACGATCAACACAACGGATTGCGATTCAGTGATAATCGGAACGCCGATTGACCTTGGCAGACTTCTGAAAATAAATAAACCGTCAACACGTGTTCAATATGATCTACAGGAAATTGGGGATATCACGATAGAAAAAATTCTGAAGCAAAAAGGATTCTTATGAAAAAAATTGCCGTAGTAGCTCTCGGCGGAAATGCTTTGTTAAAAGGAAGTCAAATTGGAACGATTAACGAGCAAGAAGATAATACTTACAGAACATGTAACTTCTTAACTGAATTGCTAAAACAATATAACCTTGTTATTACACACGGCAACGGACCTCAAGTAGGAAATATTCTTTTGCGCAACGAAGCGGGATATGATTCTTACAAAATTCCCAAAATGCCGCTTGATATTTGTGTAGCCGATTCCCAGGGAGGAATCGGTTACATGATCGAACGGCAGATACTGAACATTCTGAACGAGAAAAAAGTTAAACGAAATGTTGTCACACTTGTCACTCAAGTTGTAGTCGATAAAGATGATCCGGCATTTCAAAATCCAACCAAGCCGGTTGGAAAATTCTTTTTAAAAGAAGAAGCTGAACTCCTTTCGAAAGCAAATAATTGGGTCTTTAAAGAAGATGCACGTAAGAGAGGTTGGCGCAGAGTTGTTGCTTCACCTCAACCGAAAAGAATTGTTAATAAAGAAATTGTTGAAGCATTAGCGAGGAAGGGAAACATTGTTATTGCTGCTGGCGGCGGTGGAATTCCCGTAGTTGGAAATAACGGCAGTCTTCACGGCGTTGATGCAGTGATCGATAAAGATTTGGCTTCTGCTTTGCTTGCTAACCAAATTGGCGCTGACGCTTTTTTTATTTTAACCGATGTTGCAAAAGTTTCAATTAATTTTCAAAAGCCGAATGCAAAAGAACTTGATAAACTTTCTGTGCGGCAGGCGACGAAATATTTAAAAGCCGGTGAGTTTGGTTCGGGCAGTATGGGACCGAAAATTCAGGCTGCAATTTCTTTCATCAAGAATGGCGGCAAAGAAGCGGTTATTACGGAATCTACTCAATTGCTTAATCCTTCTGCAGGAACCAGAATTGTTGCTTAGTGGAAAGTAGAAAGTAGAACGTGGAAAGATGAATAAAGTTTTATGTTTTGAGGATTTGTTGGTTTGGCAAAAAGCGAAAGAACAGGTTGTTTCAATCTATAAAATATTTTGTGCTTGCAAGGATTACTCTTTTCGAGATCAAATTCAACGCGCCGCAATTTCGGTGATGAATAACATTGCCGAAGGCTTTGAAAGGAAAACAAATAATGAATTCAAATATTTTTTAAATATATCAAAAGGAAGTAATGGAGAATTAAGAAGTATGCTTTATGCTGCTCTGGATTTGAATTATATTGATATGCAAAATTTTGAGACTTTAACTCCAAGATCAAAAGAAATCTCGAAAATGCTTTTCGGTTTAATTAAATCATTGGATTAATACTTTCCACTTGATACTTTTAACTTGTAACTAAAAAAGGAGATTTTATGGCTGTTAACATGAAAGGTAAAAGTTTACTTACTATTCACGAACTGACTCTTGAAGAAGTTTGGCAGATTTTTGAATTAAGTAAATCTTTAAAAGAAAAAAGACTTTCCGGCGAACCACATCGCTTGCTTGAAGGAAAAAAACTTGGGATGATCTTTTCAAAACCATCGACAAGAACGCGTGTCTCGTTTGAAGTTGGTATTTTTGAACTTGGCGGAACAGGTTTATATTTCAATCAAAATGATTTACAATTGAAGAAGAGTGAAAACGTCAGCGATACAGCTAAAGTCCTTTCGCGTTACCTTGATGGAATAATGATCCGCACTTTCGATCATCAAGATGTAGTTGACTTGGCAACATTCGGTTCAATCCCAATTATTAACGGTTTAACCGATTTGCATCATCCGTGTCAGGTTCTTGCAGATTTGTTTACAATTCTTGAAAAGAAAAGAACTTTACAAGGATTAAAACTTGCGTATATTGGCGACGGCAATAACATGGCACACAGCCTACTGCACGGTTGTGCAAAAGTTGGAATGAATATTTCCATTGCTTCTCCTTCCGGTTACACTCCGCTGGATTCTGTTGTTGCGGAATCGCAAAAAGATGCAAAGTATATGGGAAGTACGATTGAAATTCTCAACGATCCAATTGCTGCCGTTAAAGATGCGGATATAGTTTATACAGATGTTTGGGCAAGCATGGGACAGGAGAAAGAAGCGCAAGAAAGAAAGAAGAAGTTTTTGAAATATCAGATCAACCCAGAGTTGGTTAAACACGCGAAAGATGATTATCTTTTTATGCATTGTCTTCCTGCACACCGCAGTGATGAAGTTGTAAACGAAGTAATCGATTCGGCAAATTCTGTGGTGTTTGATGAAGCGGAAAATCGTCTGCATGCACAAAAAGCTGTAATGGCGCTGGTGATGTGAAGATAGTAAAAAGTAAAAAGTAGAAAGTAAAAAGTGATGTACAAATTATTTATGGAGTATAAATGAAATCGATTATTTTAATGGTAATTCTCATGATCTCCCTTGTTGGATGTTCTTCGCTAAAATTAGCTCCGGCAAATTTTGCATGGTCAATTGAAACTGTTCTTCCGGTTGACCAGAATGGAATGGTAACAGAAAAACGTTATGAATTTTCTTTTAACGCTAAACCATTATTTTTTGCAGAAAAAGGGGACAGCGCTCTTTATTACGATGAAGAGCTCCATATAATTAAAAATGAAAAAGGTTTTTATTTCATTACTGCAAAATCATTTTCCGGTGTTTATGTTTTTCAAGAAATCGATGGAGCCCTGGCATTGACAAATAAAATATCATTTGAACAAAAACTCTCCAATCCCGCATTCAACTCTCGCTTTCCATGGATCGAACTCGTTGATGGAGAATCAAAGTATTTACTTGATAATAAAGGTTTAAAAGGAAATTAGACGATGAAGAATTTATATCTTTTGCTGGTGTTTATTTTTGTAAGTGGATTGAACTTTGCTCAATCTGATTTTGAAATAAAACAGAATTTCATGAACAAGTACAAACAAATTGAAGTATCGATTGAATACGCTGACGATGAGGCGAAATGTACCACTATCGCCGGACAGATTGAAAAATTGAAAGACGAATATGCGCCACATACTTCTCTGCTTGATAACGCATTGTATCCGGAAGACTTTAATTCAGCGTTTGCTAAGTTGAGCAAGAAATTATCAATAAGACAAACGGATGTTTCCCAAATAGGTGATCTAAAAGTGCAAGTCACCGAACTTAATGACCAGCTTTTAAAATTGAACCAGGAGAACTCTGAACTTATGTATCAAGTGCAATCGCTTAAACGAAGTGCAACAAAGAATGCTAAGACAATCGACTCATTAAAATATCTTGTAAAAAGATTGAGTGCTAAACTAAAAGAGCGCGATGATCTGGTTATGAGCATGGTTGACAGCCTCTTCCAGCAAATTACCGTTATTCCCGCTTCCGTAAATGATTATGAAAGCAACGGTGTATTTAAAAAGATCGCCTCCACAAATTTCTTTGAGAATATTAAGCGCTCTGTTTCCGATAACATGAAATTTATGCGCGTTACCATTTTAACGGCAGATGATCTTAACGAAATCCGCGGTCAACAAAATGAAATGTCTACACGCTGGCAGAAAGTTGGTCCTTCACTTGCGAAAGTTTATTTGCAGAGTAAACAACAAGCAACCGAAGTAAACCAGATTAATAATCTTTTCGACGAATGGAAACAACAAATTGATGATCAAGTTTGGGAGAGAGTTTATAATATTTTTGAAAAGAAGAATATTCACTTACTCCAATATAAATCCGGAGATGAATTCACAAATAGTATTTCTTCGTTCGTGCAAGATGAAATAAAAAATTACGGAGTAAAGGGGAAAGATGAATCGGATAAAACCTATGCCTTGTTTGTTGATTCGCTTTGGTTTAAAGAAGTTGAACCAACATGGCTTCCATATCTTTTGAACGACAAAATGATCACTGAAGCGAACAAAGATTCTCTCGACAGCAAAATTAAAGAATGGAAAGAAAAAGTTTCCCCTTCTGAATTCCCGTTGTGGATTATTTACGTGGTCGTCGGAATTATCATGGTCACGGTTTTGTCAATAGTTATTTTTAGAAAACCGGTGAAAGTTGAGGATGATAAATCTGAAGTGAAATGAAAATTATGACAGTTATTTCATAAGAAGAAAAAGTGAACGACTCATTCATTTGGAAATTATCTTTTTGCTTTCTGGTTTACCGTAATTATTTTTGTAAGGAAAAGATTACATATGTTAGGATTACCTAACGATAAAACGAGATAAATATGGTTATCAACAAGATATTAGACGAAGTATTTTCAACCTGGTCGAATATTGCCGTCTTACGTGTATTGAACAAGGTGAAAATAGGATTATCCGGCAGAGAAATTGCGAAGCAAGCCGGAATGAGCGCTCCTTCGTGTTTAGAGGCGCTCTCCTCTCTTGAAAATTTTAATATCGTAACCCGCCAACGTGGAGGAAGAGATCACTTTTTCAATTTAAATAGAGAACACTTTCTTTCAGGAAAGGTTATTGTCCCTATCCTAAATCAAGAAAAAAAGTATCAAGAAACTCTTTTAAAAGAAATTGTTAAAACTCTAGAGAATTACTCTTCAAGTCTATTTTTATTTGGAAGTGTTGCCAGGAAAGAAGAAAAAATTGATAGTGATTTGGATGTTTGCATCGTATATAAAAATGTGAATTCCAAAAAGAAAATAGAATCAGTGATTTCGGAATTAGGGTTTTTATTACATAAAAGATATGGTGTTTCATTAGCTCCATTTTATGTCTCTGAAAGTGATTTTGTGAAAAAAATAAAGACTCAAAAACCTCCAATAGTTGATGTACTGAAAGAAGGTAAATTATTGTTTGGGAAAAGCATTAAAGAGTTATTAAATGACAAGACAAACAATTAGAAAAAGTGTAGATAAAATAAAAGCAAGAGATTTCAAAAAAGTAGCGATAAATTTTTACGATGGTGCTGTTGTTGCGAAAGATTATGAGTATTGGAATGCTGCTGGTGTTCTTATCGTACATTCTGCTATTGCATTTGCAGATGCAATAAGTATTAAAGTCGGTGGAGTAAAATGCCAAGGGGAAGACCATTTGCAAATAATAAAACTGTTGAGAGAAATTCTTTCAAACTCAGCAGAAAATGCAAAAGCTTTTTTGCATCTCGAAAAAATTATTGCACATAAAGCTTCCGTCTCATATAGTGGAGATGTTTACGATGAAAAAGACATAAATAATTTGTGGAAGAATTAGGAACGGTTTAGAATTTGGGCTGATGAACAATTGAGCGAGTGATTTAATAAAAATAAGAATAAGTGTATGATGAAAAACATATTGATTTTTTCAGATTTTTCGATTCAGAATAAATTCTTCGCTCTTAACTTTGTGCTGTACCTTTGACTGATAATGAACGGCTGTTTGATGTTCTTCAAATGAACGATGAACGACCGTTTGAAAAACTTTTCGATCTTTTCAACATATTCAAGGTTGATGATCGTCGATCGATGGATGCGAAGAAAAATATTCTTTGGCAGAAATGCTTCCCATTCTTTTAAAAATTTTCTAACAATTAATTTCTTTCCCCCTTCAAGATAGACGTTTGTGTACTCACCAAACGCAGTAACACATTCTATCTGCGGAATTTTTAGGAATTCCATTTGATTACCGACCATTACGAAAATATAATCGTTAAACGGCTGCTCGCCCGGTTGTTGAATCGGCATTTTTGTTTTGGCAGATAAACGCTCAGAAATAATTTTTTGCTTATTCAATCTTGTTTCGATTGATTTGAAGAGATCGTTCGCAAAAAAAGGTTTTGAAATATAATCGTCAGCGCCAAGTTCCATACCGTAACGCAACTCGGACATATCTGATTTTGACGTTAGAAAAATAAACGGAGTCAGTGTGGTTTTTGTATTTGCTCTAAGTTCTTTGAGTACTGCGTAGCCGTCGGTTACGGGCATAATAATATCACAAAGGATGAGATCGGGAAGATTTTTAATTGCAAGCTTAATTCCTTCCTCTCCTGATTTAGCAGTAAAAACGGTGTAACCTTTTAGCTCCAGCAAATCCTTTACACCGGTTCTGATTGATTTATCGTCATCTATAATTAAAATTTTTGACATAAGTGCTATAAGATTTCTTCGTCAAATTCATAAGGGAGGAAAACCGTAACAGTTGTTCCGGAGTTTACTTCACTGTTTAAAACGAGATTTCCATTGAGAAGTTCAACAATTTTTTTAACGAGGGTTAAACCTAAACCTGTACCTGGTTTTTCTTCCTTATTTTTCCCCCGCATGAATGGTTCAAAGATAATGTTTTGATCTTCTTTTGAAATTCCGAAACCTTTATCTTTAACACTTAGTGCGAGCATTTCATCTTTCGCAAATACTTCAACAAAAATCGGTTTTCCATCATTCGAGTATTTACAAGCGTTTGAAAGTAAGTTTGTTAACACGTGCCGTAACAAATTTTTATCTTGAACAATCTCTTTTTGTTTGTAAAGGTATTTTAAAATGATGTCGTGTTTGTTATTATCAAGAATAGACATTTCGGCGATGACTTCTTCGCAGAGCTGCTCTAAATTGAAAATGGAATTTGTTATTTGCGATTGCCCGATCTCAACTTTGGTTATCGTCAATACGTCTTCAAATAACTCACGTAATTGCGAAACCGAATTTTGAATCTTTCCAATGTGTTCATAGAATTTTTGCTCATTGCAATTTTGACCAACCAAGTTTAAGAACTCAGCAGAGTTTAATATTGTAGTAAGCGGAGTTCTTAACTCATGCGCGGCGGTTGCAATAAATTTTGATTTAAGTTGATTCTGTTCCTTCTCGTAGGTGACAACATTTTTCAAGATAGATTGCATTACCTGCAATTCTGAAATTTTATCTTTAAGCAGATTATTCTTTTTAAGTAAAACTTCTTTTGAACCTTTTATCATAAAATATTTCGCAACTTCTAATTAGAAAAAAACTGCCAGCCTTTTTTGTTCATGTTCCAATAGATGAAAACACCGGAAGCTATACCGATAGCTATTAAAATTACACCGAGAACCGGGTTCCCCAGAATTACTTTGCCTACACCGAACAGAGTAGTATAAATTAAAGTGATTCCGGCAATCCAGTTTGAGAAGTTGAATATTCCGTCTTTCTGCGGTTCAACTTCGGGAACGAATTTTGCGACCGGTTTCCAGAATGTTGGATTCGGTCTCACTCTTTTATAAAATGAAATGAGTTTTTCCATCGGTTCCGGTTTCGTAAGAAAGGTAACGGTTATCCATGTGGTTGTAGTAACCGCAACGGTGATAAGTAATATCCATGCGAATTCTTTCGGGTTACTTTCTGAAAGTCCAACAACAAACTGTAAGAAAAGGGAAGTGAGGAACGCTGCTATCATTGCAGAGATTTCACTCCATGCGTTTATTCTCCACCAGAACCAGCGAAGAATGAACACCAATCCGGTTCCCGCACCTACAGCAATTAAGAACTGCCATGCACCAGCAATAGATTCCATATAAAACGTAACAATAGCCGAAAGAATCATTAATCCCATAGTAATGATCTGTGAAAATTTTATGTAGTGTTTTTCTGATTTATCTTTCTTTAGAAATCTTTTATAAACGTCGTTCACCAAATAACTGGCTCCCCAATTTAAGTGTGTACCGATAGTTGACATATATGCCGCGGCAAAAGCGGCGAGCATCAATCCGCGTAAATAAACCGGTAAATCTTCAATCATAATTCTGATGTAACCGGTTTCCGGATCACCTTGAAAAGTTGTATCGTTTTGAAATCTAACTACAGCGACTAATCCAACAATGATCCAGGGCCAGGGGCGCAGAGCAAAATGTGCAACGTTAAACCATAAAGTTGCAAGCAAAGAATTTTTTTCATCTTTAGCAGAATAAATTCTTTGTGCAATGTATCCACCGCCACCAGGTTCAGCACCGGGATACCAACTCGCCCACCAACTCACAGCAATAAAACTGAAGAAGGTTATCATAGGCATCCACGCTGAATTCAAATCTGGAATGAAAGCAAGAATTGATCCTTGATTTTGGCGTGTGGCATCAACTTGATGTAATTGAGTTACAAGTGAATCCAATCCACCGACTTTTGCCACCGCGAAAACAGCCAGCGCAATCACCATTCCCATTTTCAAAAAGAATTGGAATAAGTCCGTCCATAAAACTCCCCACAAACCGGACAAGGTTGAAATTGCAGCGGTTAAAAACATAATCCCGATGGCAATAAATAACGCTTCAACTTTGGAAATTCCGAGAACCATCATCATAATTTTTACAATAGCAAGATTAACCCAGCCCATGATTATCAAGTTGATTGGGAGACCGAGATAAATTGCGCGGAATCCGCGAAGAAATGAGGCGGGTTTTCCGCTGTAACGAATTTCCGCAAATTCAACATCGGTTAACACGCCTGCACGACGCCAAAGTTTTGCAAAGAAAAAGACGGTAAGCATTCCGCTGAAAACCATGTTCCACCAAATCCAGTTACCGGCAATTCCGTTCTTGGCGATCAAACCTGAAACAACTAACGGGGTATCGGCTGCAAAGGTTGTTGCAACCATTGAAGTTCCGGCAAGCCACCAGGTAGCCTTTCCGCCGGAAACAAAAAACTCGCTTACGTTTGCTGTAGCTTTCTTCCGCAGAAGCAAGCCGATGCCAAGATTGATTGCGAAATATAGGGCGATTACAAAAAAATCTATGTAGGTTAACTGCATGCTCTTCTCTGTGATGAAATGAAAAATATTTTCTGTGTAAATGTAGAGAGAGCGGTACTAAAAGAAAAATACCGCTCTCTACTAAGAAGTTATTTATTTGATCAATAACATTTTTTTTATGTTCATAAAATCACCGGCTTCTAATTTGTAGAAATAAACTCCGGTGGAAAGTGCACTTGCGTTAAAGTTTACACTGTACGATCCGCTGTTTTGAGCTTGATTTACCAACGTGCTAACTTCTCTTCCTAAAACATCAAATATTTTTAAAGATACAAAACTTGATTTAGCAAGTGTGTACTTTATTTGTGTTGAAGGATTGAACGGATTAGGATAATTCTGTGAAAGTGAAAATGATGTTGCTACAATGCCTTCATCAACAACACCAACAGTAGTTTTATCACCAATCCATGTTGATGACCAAGCTGAAACATCAGCATAAGAATCATCATTATTTAACTTTGACCATGAAAGCATTCCTTCACGTGAACCGGTAGCATCTGCGTCGTTAAAGGCTATGTCAATCGGAATTTTCATTCCAACTTGCGGTACGAACAGAGAATCACCACCAGCCCCAACAACCTGGAAAACCGACCAAGGAATTTTTGCCTCAACGGTGTAACCGCTGGTTAATACTTTCTCAGTCCAGTAATAATCATTGCCGGGAACGAGCAAAGAATCGACCCACGGTCTCGCGCAAAGAAGTCTACGTTGGTCGAACATCAAACGGTAATCCGGTTCTTTACCTCGGTTATAAAAAGTATGAGCAGCACTTCTCTGATTATATAATCCAATAAATAGGTCAGGGCAATCATTTTCCCATTCACCAAGTGTCGGATCTACAGAAACAATATCATCGGTTACATCAAATGCTACATAGAGATAATTTGCATCAGAAGCAATGTAGGTATTTACTGAAAGGTCCGCGTCGCCGTCAACTTTATAATTGGAGGCAATGTGTCCGCTTCCATCACTTGGGAAAGTTCTGAAAGGTTTAATGCCCGCCCAGTCGGCAAGATCACCATCAGCTTTAAAATTCACCGGAGCTGTTTCATGGACCGTTGCGATTCCTTTTGCTAAATTAGTAACAGAACCTGAAACACCGGCAACACTTTGATTACCTGCATTATCAGTACAAACAACTGCATAGTAATAAACTACTCCTTCTTTTTCAATCAAAGGATATCTTACTTCGTGATCAGTCATTTGGAATCCTTCAGCTATTGCACGTCCAACTACTTCAACACCATCAGCATTAACATCGGTAATAGGAGATTGACTTGCATAAATTTTATACATTTCTTGTTTTTCACCGGGAACATCGGCCCAGGTGATTGTATTTAAGTAATCGCCATTGCTGAATGCTTGTACTTGAGGCGCTGCCGGAGGAATAATATCAAGTGAATATTGACCTGTCCAGATGTTGTCAAAGTAAGCAACTTTTCCTGCAACACTCTGTCCGTCGCCTTCAATTCTAAATTGGATAACTCTATTTGAGTCAACAGAACCGGGGAGTCTATCGCCATCCCAGGAACCGGCGCCATAAAAATCTTTTAAAGGAATTTTTATTAACTGCCAGCTATTTGTGTATCCTCCAAGTTTAGTCTCATCAAGGTAATAGACGTTTTGGTACATCCTATCGGGACCATCACCGTCCATATCGTCATCGGCAAAAGCGATCCAGAAGTTACCAAGACCTGCAGGAGCTTTCATTGCAAACTGCAATGTATCGGTCGCCATTAATTCACCAATTTTGTGGGGACTACTGAGATCGAACCAAATTCCATCCCATCCGCCGCCGTCAGCGTCCGATCCGCCCGTCCATTTAATAGAACCTGTTCCAGCTTTGTCATAATCTTCTTCTAAAGATACTTCCGCCGAACCCGTCCATCCCGGAGCGAATTTTACATTGTTGGGAGCGGTTTTACCATTGAATAAAACAAGCGGTGTAGTGCGGCTTCCACTTAATACCAAATTATCAAGATAAATGCTGCCGGAATCTACATACAAAGCAGTATCGGTATCAATCTCTAAATAAAAACCTCTTACATAATCCCAATCGAGTACATTATTGTGATGCCTACTTCCTTGCATATTGAAACCGGCGAGCCAATCCGCTGGAGAAGGATTCAACGGATCACCAACAGTTTTTAAAGGAATACTAACTTGATGCCAGCCTTTTGCAGTATCGTTGAAGATTCCGGTTATTTGATGACGCCATAATTCAACGTTTGAAGGATCAGCATCGTACGCTGATGAGATGGGATTCTCTCTTAAAATTAATGCTAAATAAGCATAATCTTTTTTTGAAGGTTTGTCTACATAATACCAAAAAGAAAGGGTATCATAAACCGACATGTCGATCCATGTGCCGGCATCGCTGAATCGTGCGAAACTTATTCCGCCTCCCCAATCCTCAGCTTTCATCACCCAATCCATGCGGAGTGAAGCGGTTCCTTCCATTTTGAAATTTGTATCATACGTGCGGACAAGTGAATTCCCGTCGTTCATCCATTCGTCAGCCCAGTTTGTCCAGCTTCCGTCAAAATTTTCTACAGACTGCGCAGATAAATTTTGGAGGAAGACTAGAACAAATAAGTAAAGCAGTTTTTTCATAACAGTACCTCGTTTTGTTGTTAGTTGATTGATTTATTTATTTCAATAAAATACATTTCTTTGTTAACGATTGAGTTTCAGTTGATACCTGATAAAAAAAAACGCCTGCCGAAAGATTTGCCGCATTAATATTAAGAGTATGAGATCCTACATCCAAAATTCCTGCATGAACAGTTTTTACTAAGCATCCGATTGCATCATATAAATTTAGTGTAACATCACTTTTTTTTTCTAACGTTATAGTAACCGATGTTGTCGGGTTAAACGGATTTGGATAATTTTGGAACACTTTAAAAGAAGAGGGAATTTCTTCCTCCATTCCTATTTTTACAGGCGACCCGAATGGGGTGTAACAAACTCCCAATTCATGCAACGTAGAATTTAGCCCGAAGAGAGAGAGCGTCCACGAAGCGCCGGTAATACTATTGCCGAGGAATAAATCCCAGCCACCTTTAACGCCGGTGCGGTTACTTGAAAAAAAGACATATTCGGAATCAACCGGATAAGGATCGGAATCATCAGCAGTGCTAATATTAAAAGGTAATGAAACAGATTTACCGGTATTTAAATTTGCAAGAAAAAGATCATCTGCTGCGTTTGATGCTGATGTGGCGCGTGTGAAAATATATGTTGAATCATCGCGGACAATCGGATAATAGCTGTGAACGTTTGGAGTTCCATCGATTATTTTGTTTTCTGTTCCATCAAGATTTACAGAATAAATGAAAGTATTGTTTCCGGTACCGGTTGAATAAATAATTTTATTACCCTCGGTGGTAGGATAGGGCATTGATTCTTCAACGCCCCAGCCATCGTGCGTAACTTGCACGATTTCTTTTGTTTCAATATTCATCACTTTTAGATCGCCGTTACTTTTGTAACAGATGTGGATTCCATCTTTAAAAAATTTCGGGTCTTGATCAAGATAAGAATTTGGAGTAAGATTCACCGGCTCATCGGTGCTGTTGATGGGAAATAGATAAACATTCCAACTGCTGCTTGTGTGCATACCTTTCGGGACTGCCATAAAAACTATTTTTGATCCGTCCGGAGAAAAATGAGCATTTACCGGGTGATCAACGCTCGTCCAATTTTTACTTATTTCGATTAATTTTCTATCGGCAAAATCGAACATAAAAAGTTTTCCATCCCAATTTGTCCAATCAGAATAAGTATGAAAAACAATTTTTCCCGACTTGATCGGAAAATTTACTTGAGCTGACAGTGTTACCGAGAAGATAAAACACAACACAAATAGGGAGGAGTACTTGGTTCTATTTTGGAAGAATGGTAACACTTTATGCCATCTCATTTTCTAAAGTTCGTAAATGAAATTTTACTTTATTGATCTGGAGTTCATGCCAGATCAACGCGCTTGCGCCTAAAATAGCGGCATTGCCTTGCGGTAAACCGGAGAGTAAAATTTGTACTTTCCCTTTAAAAAGGCTTAGTAAATTCTTTTCCATCGAAGCGATAGTTGAGTTTACAATCAGATCACCGGCAGAAGCTAATCCTTCTGTTAAGATTATCGCTTCGGGACTGAAACATGCGACCGTGTTTGCCAACGCTTCGCCGAAAATTTGCCCGGTTATTTCAAATGCTTCACTTGCAATTGAATCTCCCATTTTAGCGGCTTTGAATATTAATTCCGAAGTTAGATCATTCAACGGAACTTCTCTTAAAACACTGTCTCCGTTATATCTTGAAAGCAATTCAATTGCCGTTCTGACTAAACCGGTTGTTGAAACATAAGTTTCCAAACATCCTTTTCTACCGCAGCCGCAATGTCTTCCGTTTCTTTCAATAATTGTATGTCCTATTTCTCCGGCGAAACCTTCGTTACCATACAATAAATTCCCTTCTACTACTATTCCGCTTCCTAGACCTAAGCCAAGAGTTATTTGAATAAAATTTTTGAAATTTTTTGCTTTACCGTACTTAAGTTCTCCCACTGCAGAAGCATTGGCATCATTCGTAATAACAATGGGAACGTCCCAATACTTTTTCGCAATTTCTACAACTGGGACTTTTACCCAATTGAGATTTGAAGAATTTTCAACTGTCCCGGTATGGTAATTTGCACAAGGCGCTGCGATACCTATTCCCAAAAGTTTATGAGTGTCTTTAAAATTTTTATAGGAGGTAGTAAATTGTTTGTGTAAACGCTCGAAAAGAGTTTCGGCAGATTCGTGCACGCGCATTTTAATTGCTTCTTCAAAGACGATCTCGCCTTGACGGTTTACCAAACCATATTCAATGCTGGTTCCGCTTATTTTTATTCCTAAAGTAACTTCGATTAGTTTCATATTAGTAACAATTATTTGTTAGAGAATAAGTAAAAAAAATCTACACAAGATATTTCAAAAAGCTGGAAGGAAATTAAGTTAAGAATATCTGAAGAGCACTCGATTTGTATATAAAAGCGTATTAAATAATATGAACGCGACCGAAAGGGGAGTGAGCGTGGAGATTAAAAGGAAAAGGACTCCAAACGAGTCCCTTTTATTACAAAGTTAATTCAATTTTCTCGGTTACTTTAACACCGTCCTCTGAAAAATATAATCAACATTCTTCAACATCTTATCGTTATTGAAGATTGTTTCAATCTCTTCTTTAGATAAATACTTTGTCGCTTCGTCGGAAGAGAGGAGTTCATCTTTAAGATTTTTATTTTGATCAGCCCAGACTTTCATTGCGGAGGTTTGCACTATTTTATAAGCTTCTTCGCGTGTAGCACCTTTCTCGGTAATTTTTAGGAGAATGGTTTGCGAGAAAACGAGTCCACGGGTAAGATTTAAATTCTTCAACATATTTTCGGGATAGACCAAAAGATTCTTTATCAAATCTTTCGTCTTTACAAGCATATAGTTTAGAAGGATCGTACTGTCGGGAATGATAACGCGTTCAACGGAGGAGTGAGTAATATCGCGTTCGTGCCAGAGAGAAATATTTTCAAATCCCGCTGTAGCATTTCCGCGAAGGATTCGCGCAAGTCCGGCAATTCTTTCACACGTAATCGGATTTCTTTTATGCGGCATTGCGGAAGAACCTTTTTGTCCTTTAGAGAAAAACTCTTCTGCTTCTAATACTTCCGTCTTTTGTAAGTGGCGGATTTCCGTAGCGATCTTTTCAAGTGTGCTTCCGGTTATTGCAAGAACGGAAAGATATTCAGCATGTCTATCGCGCTGAATTACTTGTGTAGAAACCGGCGCCGGAGTTAATCCCATTTTTTTACAAACGTATTCTTCAACTTGCGGTGTAAGATGTTCAAACGTTCCGACCGCGCCGGAAATTTGTCCAACGCTGATTCGTTCTATTGCGGAATGTAATCGTTCGATATTTCTTTTTGTTTCTTCAAACCATAAGGCGAACTTCAGTCCCATAGTTGTTGGTTCTGCGTGGATTCCGTGTGTTCTGCCGACGCATAAAGTATTTTTATATTCAATCGCTTTTTCTTTTAAGATCGATTTTAATTCTTCTAAATCTTTCAAAAGAATTTCTCCGGCAGTTTTCATCTGAAAGGAGAGAGTAGTGTCGAGGATATCGGAAGAAGTCATTCCGTAGTGAATATGTCGCGAAACCGGACCGACATACTCGGCAACATTTGTAAGAAAAGCGATAACATCATGCTGGGTCGTTTCTTCAATTTCCAAAATCTTTTTTACGTCAAACTTTGCTTTTTGTTTTATCAATTCGACATCTTCCTTTGGAATTTGTCCAAGTTCGGCTCTTGCTTCGCACGCAAGAATTTCAATTTGCAGCCAGGTTTTGTATTTAAAATCATCTTCCCAAATTTTGCCCATTTCCGGGCTTGTATATCTTTCAATCATTAATGTGTCTCCAATTTCATATTAATTGTTTCGTCAGCATTATCGCGGATCACTTTTACGTCGATCTTTTGGTTCGTTCTGAATTCCTGTAAAACGCCGATAAGGTTTTGCTGATTATTTATTTTGAATTCGTCTATCTGAACGATAACATCGCCAGGTTTTAATCCGGCTCTTCCGGCGGGAGAATTTTTCTCGACTTGGGTTACGATCACTCCGCGGGTGGTTTCTAATTTCATATAACGAGCGATCGTTTCATCAATATTTTGGATAGCGAAACCGGGATAAAAATCTCTTTCGATCTTTCCCTTCGTCTTAAGCTCTTCCGTTATACGTTTTATTTTATTTACCGGAATTGCAAATCCAAGTCCGATGCTACCGGAATTTCCACCTGCAGTATAAATAATAGTATTCATTCCGATGAGTTCGCCGATGCTGTTAACTAAAGGTCCGCCGCTGTTGCCTCCGTTTATTGCCGCATCTGTTTGAAGCATGTTTAGATAATAGCGATTTTGCACCGGGTCTAAATTCATTCCCGTTGCGCTGATAACTCCAACTGTTACTGTCGGTTTGTCGTTAATTTCAAAAAGTCCAAAAGGATTACCAAGCGCGATTGCCCATTCGCCGATAATTGCGTCATCAGAATTTCCGAAAGGAATGTGAGGGAAATTTTCTCCCACACCATGCGTGGCAGGCTCAATTTTTAAGAGACAAATATCGGAGACGGGGTCGGTTCCAACTGTTTTTGCGTTGTACTGTTTCCCGTTTGTTAGCGTAACTACAATTTCCGAAGCGCTGCCGGCGACGTGATCGTTTGTAATAATATAACCGTCTGAAGAAACCAGGATTCCCGAACCAAGACTTTTTACCTTCTGTTTGGTCGTTTGATCACCAAAAAATTGTCTAAAAAAGGAATCATCAAAAAAAGGATTAGAATAGATGTTTTGGTACTGTCTAATTTCCGTTACATTTATTCCCACTACTGCAGGACTGACTTTTGCCACCGTTTCTGTTAAAATATTTTTGCGTGAATTGGTTATCGAATTATTTGCTTCATCCCTGGCAGATTGGCAAAAAAGTGCAAAAGGAATCAGAAAAAGGGTTATTAAGAATAATTTATTTGTTATTTTGTTCATTTTTTCTCCGAAATTGTACGGTACAAATATAAGAAGAGTTCGCAATCAAAGCAGGGTAATCTTTTTAGAATAACGGATATTCTGCCAAAATGGTGAATCTTTTTAGCTAAAAAGCATTTTTTAGCAGATATGTAATTAATCCCTAAAATTCAACTTGATTTTGGATTCTTTTAGGATTACATTTTGGGTGCTGTTACAAATAAATGGGTACTTGATGTCATTTTTTGATTCCGAATATTCTGAGAACGAGAACGACTTTATTGAAAGTAGAGACTTACCGGCTTCAATAAAAAAAGCTAAAACTTTAGTTGAAGAAGGAAAGACTTTCGTCAATCAAAACTTTCTTGAAGAAGTTGTTGATCTCTGTATAGAAAATTACCGATACCGCGATGCGCTTTATCTAATTGATACCTTGCTTGAAGTTGCTCCGTATAATGCCGATTTGTATTTACAAAAAGGGATTTGCCTTGTTCAGTTAAACCAAAACCGCCGGGCGATGAAATTTGTTGATAAATCTCTTTCGCTTAACCCGATTGATGTTGATGCGTTAGCAGAAAAAGCTTTGATAAATATAAATTTGAAAAATTTTGAAGAAGCTCAACGGATACTACATCAAGCATTAACGATTGAACCTAAAAATGAATTGATCTACTACCGTTTCGGCAAACTTTACCAGATGAAAGAGCTTTACCCAAAAGCTGCAGAATATTTTGAAAAGGCTGCTGAACTTGATCCTGAGTTTTCCGAAGCTGTTTTTCAAACCGCCATCAGTTACGAGTACGGAAATAATTATGAGGCCGCCCTAGTTGCTTATGATAGATATTTGGACATTGAACCGAATTGTGAAGTCGGATGGTTTAATCGAGGGATTGTTTTAGAAGGATTGAATAAACCGGAAAAAGCAATTAATAGTTACGAATTGTCCCTCGCGATCGATGATCATTTTACTGATGCGTGGTTTAATCTTGGAAATCTTTTTGCTGATCTGGGAAAATTTGATCAATCGATCGAATGTTTTAAGAATGTATTGAAGTTAGAGCGCGATGATGAAGCAGCCTATTTTAATATCGCAACAATTTACGAAGAAAAAGAAGATTACGTTACCGCAATAAAGTTTTACACAAGAGCAATTAAAAAAGATTCCGGTTATCACGAAGCATTTCTTGGCAGAGGATATTGTTTCTACAAGTTGAATAAAGTCCGTTCGGCTTTAAGAGATTTTCGTTTGGCATTAGCTGCAAATTATTTTTCAGATGAAGTATGGGATGTTTCCCTCCGCGAAAATTTCCAAATCGATGAATCGACTATTCTGCGGATAAACGAGTTGATCGAATTACATCAAGAAAATCAAATGGACCTGACTGTAGTCAAAGAGTTATCAAAAAAATATTCAGACATTTACGCTATCGATAAAGCTATAGATTATTTATTTAAAGCGCTGCAGCTTCAGCCAAATGACGGTGAGAGTTATTATCAACTCGCAAAATTGTATTTCCAAAAGAAGATGAGTAAACACGGGTTATATTATCTTAAAAAAGCGTTCACGGTAAAAGCTGTAATTAAGCAGAAATTTTCAACATCTTTCCCAGGGGTTAGTCAGTCTAAACTTTTTATCGCCCTGATGGAAGATAATTCCATTTTTCAAGTTCGATAAACAATTTAAGAAAATAGAATAAATTCACTATGAAAGATACATTTCATCTCTCAACGCAGGTTTTAGGATTACTCGGTCATCCGATAAAACATACCTTCTCTCCCTTCATTCATAATATGGCAATCGACTTACTTGGTCTCGATTACATTTATTTACCTTTTGATGTGCCTCATTCAAATTTGAGGAACGCATTAAAGGGAATTGTGGCGCTCGGTATAAAAGGTTTTAATGTAACAATTCCTCACAAAGAGGCGATGGTGGGTTACGTGAACAGCCTCTCCGAAGAAGCGGGCATCATTGGTTCTGTTAACACGGTTGTAAATGAAATGGGAAAATTGATCGGTTACAACACGGATGTAACGGGAGTAATTGAAACGCTTAATCCTTTCAAAGATGAAATAGCGAACAACGAAGTTACTGTAGTTGGAGCCGGAGGAGCCTGCCGTGCAGTGATCTATTCTTTGATCAGAAATTTCAAACCGTCACAAATAAATATTGTAAACAGAACGGAACAACGCGCTGATAGTTTGAAAAATTATTTCTATGAAAAGATGAAGTATGAAAACTTTAAGACGTTTGAACTGTTCCCCCCTGATCTTGTTGAAGTTTTTAGAAATTCAAAATTAATTGTCAACGCAACTTCGGTTGGAATGTTCCCGGAAATAGAAGACACGATCATCAATTTAAATAATGCTTTCGGAAAAGATCAGATTGTTTTTGATTTAGTTTATAATCCGCCACAAACTCAACTACTTAAAATTGCTGCGGGTGAAGGGGCGAGAATATTGAACGGAATAAACATGCTTGTACATCAAGGGGCAAAATCTTTTGAACTCTGGACAGGAGAGAAAATGCCGGTAGAAAAAATTTCCGATGCGTTAACCCTCTACATTGATAAAAATTAATTTTGAACGATTAGTATAAATCTTTTTAAAGTTAAAAAGATTTATACTAATTTTTTCAAGCCTCTTTTAATTCTAGTAATCCCACCAAAAATTTCTTCGTACGAACATGCGTAGGACATACGCACGCAGTTATCATTTCCGAAAGCGATACCGGGAACTAAACCGATGAGTTCTTCTTTAAGCATATAATCACAGAATGAAGAAGAATCAACAATAGCTGTGTGATCTGTAGTTCTACCGTAAAACTTACTTACGTCGAAGAAAATGTAGAACGCTCCTTTTGGCAATGGACAGTGGATGCCTTCAATCCGGTTCAATTCTTCGACAATAAAATCGCGTCTTTTTTGGAAAGACTTGACCATTTTTTCTATTTCTTCAGAATGCTGAGTTAATGCCGCAACTGTAGCCGCTTGCGAGATGGAACATGCATTTGAAGTTGAATGACTTTGCAGGTTTCTTGCAAGTCTTATTACTTCCTCATTACCGGCAGCATATCCGATTCGCCATCCGGTCATTGCATATGCTTTGCTTACTCCGTTTATAGTGATGGTTTTATCTCTTAATTCTTCAATTGAACCGATCGCAAAATGTTTCTCATCGTCAAAAACTATTTTTTCATAAATTTCATCGGAAACAATATAAATATCTTTCTTCTTTAAAACTTCTGCAAGAGCAAGAATTTCATCTTTAGAATAAACCGCACCGGTAGGATTTGAAGGTGTATTGAATAAAAATACTTTTGTCTTCGGTGTAATTGCTTTACTCAATTGTTCCGGAGTGATCTTAAAATTTTGTTCTGCATGAGTTTCAATAAGAACTGATTTTGCTCCGGTTAACTTTACCATTTCAGGGTAGCTTACCCAATAAGGTGATTGATAAATTACTTCATCTCCCGGATTACAAACCGCCATCAGAACATTGTAAATCGATTGTTTAGCTCCGTTAGAAACAAGAATATTTTTCTGCTCGAAGTGGAGATCGTTATCTTTTGTGAACTTATCAACAATAGCTTTTAAAAGAGTTGGATCACCTTCATTTGCAGTGTAACGGGTGAAATTTCCATGAATTGCTTTCACCGCAGCTTTCTTAATAAATTCCGGAGTATCAAAATCCGGTTCACCTGCGCTAAAACTTAAAACATCATTTCCTTCTTCTTTTAATTTTTTAATCAAAGCGGAAAGAGCCATAGTTCTGCTTTCTTCAACATTTAGTAATAATTCTGATAACGACACATCTGCTCCTGATAAAATCTAATTGTTTAAAGTTCTTTTGAAATTCAAATTAAAAATAATGTTAATCTGAAAGCAATCAAAAAATAGAAGAAGACTTTTCTATTTGATTTGAATAAATATTCCCATCGGGGAAATTGTATGCTCATCAAAACCGTTTTTCCTTGCTTATCTGTAAAATGACGGATAAATTGCATACGCAAAAAAAATAATTATGAAACCAAAAAAATTAGGATAAGCACAGATGAGTTTAAGTTTAATAGCAAAATCGATCAGCGGATCTCCAACGTTAAAGCTGAACGAAAAAGCGGCAATATTGAGGGAAAAAGGAGACCCGGTTATACATCTCGGCGGAGGCGAGCCAAAGTCGATGGCTCCAATGGATGCAATTATGGCATCGGTAAATTCACTTAATTCGGGAGAAGTTCGTTACGCCCCGGCTGACGGCATTCTTCCTTTGAAAAAAGCTATCATTCGTTACACAGAAGAATTTTACGGCAGACACGTAATGCCGGAAAACGTAATTGCAAGCGGCGGCGCTAAACAGGCGTTGATGGTTGCAATGCAGGCGATATTAGATCCGCAGGATGAAATAATGTACCCGGCTCCATTCTGGGTGAGTTATCCGGAAATGGCTAAACTTTGCGGCGCGATCGGAGTTCCGGTTTTTGCTGAAGATGGTTCTTTCTATCCGCGTATTTCCGATTTTGAACAACGGTTAGGCAGCCAAACAAAAGCAATTATTATTAATAGCCCGAACAATCCGTCGGGAGCAATGTATTCAAAAGAATTTATTGCAGAGATTGTAAAATTCTGCGAGAAAAAAGATTTGTACTTGATCATGGACGACATCTACCATCGCCTTGTATTTGATGGAAAGAAACCGATAAGCTGTTACGATTTTACGAAGGAAAGTGTTGATAAATCTAAGTTGATCGTCATCAACGGAGTTTCAAAACAATATGCAATGACCGGTTTCAGAATCGGCTGGGCAATTGCAAGTAAAAAACTTATTGAAGCTATGGCGAACATCCAGGGGCATCAGACTTCCGGTCCTTCTGTGGTTTTACAAAAAGCAGCCGTTGGTGCATTGAACGGAATTCAATCAAGCGTTGAAAATCTCCGTGCAACATTGGAAAATAACCGTAACGTGATGATCGATCTGCTCGAATCTTTCGATGGCGTTAAAGTTACAAAACCTGACGGAACTTTTTATTGCTTTGCTGATTTTAGCGCTTACGAAAAAGATTCTAACAAACTTTCAGCCTTCTTAATTGATAAAGTTCAAGTGCTTACCGTTCCAGGAAAAGAATTCGGAATGGACGGTTATTTGCGCCTGAGTTACTGCGGATCAATTAAAGACATAACCGAAGGGATAGAGCGTATTAAATGGGCTCTGGACCCGAATGCGCCTAATGAACTTTACATTGGTGACCGTAAGTTAGTGAGGGATTGGTTATGAGTAAATACTTAGATTTCAAAACACCTGCAAGCAAAGAAGCGATGGAATTAGCTTCTGATTTCAGATTGAAGAATCAAGGTCTAACTTATCTTGATAAAGTTTTCTGGAATTTACCTGATGCAGCTTTAAATGAAGAAGCGATCTTTAGAAATGAAGCAAAGTATTCTGCGCATGGTGCACTGCTTGTAAATACCGGTAAACACACGGCTCGTGCTGCTGCAGATAAATTTGTTGTACAAGAAGATTCCACCGTTGATAATATTTGGTGGGGTGTACACAATAGACCGTATTCTGCAGAAAAATTTAACGCACTGATGGCAAGATTGCAAGCTTGGGCGCAAGGTGAAGAATTGTTCGTGCAAGATTGTTATGCCGGAGCTGATCCTGAATATAGAATGCCTGTAAGAATTATTACCGAAAAAGCATGGCATAGTTTGTTCGCAAGGAATATGTTCATCACTACCGAAAGTAAAGATGAATTGAAAAAATTCATTCCTGAATTTACCGTTATTTCCGTTCCTGGTTTTAAAGTTGATCCGGTTATTGATGGAACAAGAACAGAGACTGCTATCATAATCAACTTTGCTAACAGGATGGCCATCATTGCCAACAGCGAATACGGTGGTGAAATTAAAAAATCTGTTTTCACTGTTCTCAATTATCTTTTAACTTTTAACGATGTTCTTCCGATGCACTGTTCCGCAAACCTTGGTAAAGAAGGGGATACTGCATTGTTTTTTGGTTTAAGCGGAACAGGTAAGACTACTCTTTCTGCTGATCCTAAAAGAAAATTGATCGGCGATGACGAACACGGTTGGAGCCGAAACGGTATCTTTAATTTTGAAGGCGGATGTTACGCAAAAGTTATCGGACTTTCTGCAGAAAGCGAACCTGAAATTTTTGCTTGTACACAAAAGTACGGAACCATTTTAGAGAACGTAACCTTCGATCCGATCTCCCGTAAAATTGATTTGAATGACGACAGCATTACTGAAAATACACGTGCATCATATCCGCTTGAGTTCATCCCGAATATTGTTAAGGAAGGATATGCACACACGCATCCGAAGAATATTATTTTCTTAACATGCGATGCCTCAGGCGTTATGCCTCCGATTGCAAAACTGAGTCCTGAACAAGCACAATACCATTTTATCAGCGGTTATACTTCAAAAATTGCCGGGACCGAGATCGGTTTGGGAATCGAACCACAGATAACCTTCTCAGCTTGTTTTGGCGCACCGTTCATGGTTCGTCATCCTTTCAAATATGCTGAAATGTTGAAGGAAAGAATCATGAAAAACCAGTCGCATGTTTGGTTGGTAAATACCGGCTGGGTTGGCGGAAAATTTGGAATCGGCAAACGTATCAGCATTAGACACACGCGTAACTTGCTTAACGCCGCGCTTGAAGGAAAACTTGTTTCGGTGGAATACAGAAAAGATAAATTATTCGGATTTGAAGTTCCTCTAACATGTCCTGAAGTTCCTTCAGATGTTCTTGATCCTATGAACGCTTGGGGAAATAAAGAAGAATATTGGAACAAGTATGACGCTCTGGCAGCACGGTTTATTGACAATTTCAAGTTATTCAAAAAAGGTGTTACTGCCGAAGTTTATAACGCAGGACCGAAACGGTTATAAAATTAATTTAGTAACTTTTATTTAATGTGTAAACCTCCGGGATGATAAATTTCGGAGGTTTTTTATCTTAAAACAAAAATATTTCTTGTATAAATATATCTACATGTTTATGTTTGCAAAAGCAAAGGTTGATTAATCTACCCGATGCCGATCGTTCTTTGAATAGTTGAATCTTTCCCGTTTTTTTTAGTTGATGGAATTTGTAGCTTATTTTTCTGGAGTACCTTTTAGCAAAGTCATAAGGTTCGGAAAAAGCTAGGGTCGTATTTCTCGCATAACATTGGAGGCGCTAAGCTTTTATATTTTA
>JBAZBI010000011.1:0-139389 GCA_041671545.1 Ignavibacteriaceae bacterium | reverse complement strand
GGATCAAACTCTCCGTTGTAGGATTAAACTGGTGTAATCAAAGCATTAAAGCTTAGTTGAACCAAACTTATTGACAAGTTTGCATTCATTCTATCAAAGAACATTTTCAAAAGGATTTCAAACTTACGGCAAAACTTTTATAAAGTCAAGCGGTGTAAAAAATAATTTCCTTCTTTTATCAAAATTTTTGTTAATGTTTTCAGCGATCTGAAATCATTTATAAACAGCTTTCAAATATAGGGTTCTTACGTTGCAGATGCAAATTTTCAGGCAAATTATTTTATCAATTATTTATAAAAGTTTTGTTCTTTGTGTTAATTGTTTGAAAACGGAGTGAAATCAAGGGAATGTCGGGATGTGAATTTTCGTTGAATTTCTTATTTGTTTACATGTTGAGCGGTTGAGTGGATTGATTCAACAGTAGTGTGCAGTAGAAAAGAATTATCTTTATTGAAGGGGCAATGTCTTTTTTAAACCTGCGGCAATTTAGAGTTATAATTGAACTGCTCGTAAAATATTGAAGGCAAAGTGAATTGAATATTTAAGAAAAAATCGAACGTATTAAAGCTTAGCGATCACCGAATCTTGGTCTTCGATCGCAGTAAAAATTTCTACCTTCTAAATTTCCGTCACGGGATGACTGAAACCTATTTCAATTATGGCGCGATGTTTTGAATTGGCATGAAGGATTAGTTACCCTACCTTGCCAATAATTGATAATTAGATAATAATTGTTTGTGGGAAATTTGCCGCATGATCATCATTATCCAAAGTTACTAATGCTATCATCGCTGATCTACTTGAGTAATTATCGAATAGGGATTTGATGTAACCATCGAAGGTATTTGAAAATGTGACAGGATCATTAGTAACAAAGTTATTTGCCCGAACTCCCACGGAAATGAACTGAGAAGACTCCAGTGCAAGGTTGCTAGGACTTGCAAATGAAAGTAGGATGACCGATTTCAGTTTGGTTTCCTAACTAAGATTGAAATCACACGCATTTGCCAAAGGGTTTACCACAAAATATTAGAGGGCGGATTTCGATCAACAATTAGTTGTAGTCAATAAGCAGTGGCAAGCATAGCTATTTTTACAAATTTTACATAAGTGATCTTGTTAAAACAAGGAAGGCGTAACTGCTTTCGATCCTCAAAATCAGGCGAAAGTAGTACGAATTAGGTGGAAATTGCCCATTGACATCACTCGAATTGAAAGAAGTGAAAAGTGGGGTGTAATTAAGACTTCGGGAGTTGGAAGTATGAGACCTTGAGACTGTGAGCATTCGGGACTACAAGATGTGAAGTAATTTTAGGAGTAAAGGGCTAAAAGATAGTTTGATCATGTTTCTGTTTTTTGAATTCCCGGAATTAAAAAGAAAGTTGAGATTAAAAACCAAAATCAGCTAACATCGGAGGGGAAATTGCCGATAATAGAAGATGTGGGATTCCGGCAAGAAAAGTGTGCCGGATTAATCCGTGTTAAAAGAAAAAACCAAACGGTAAAAAGGAAATATTAGGTAAAATGGGAATCGGGTTAGGTCTAAAAAGAAGTTCATTAAAGCGCAACGCGTTCCATTTCTTAATTCTTTTTGTTTTCATAAACAACGTGATCTTTTCGTTTGAAAAAGAGTTCGTTGATTCCCTATTGACCAAATTGAATTCCAGCAGTGTGAAAGAAAAGATAGACACCTACGCAGACTTGATGACTTATTATAACAGAATCAAACCGGAGAAATCAATAGCATATGGTGAAAAAGCTTTACAAATTGCAAGAGCCGGTCATTACAAAAAAGGTGAAGGCGACATTTTATATTTGCTTGGAAGCGGTTATTACGTTCAAAGTGAATACAGCGAAGCTTTGAAATATTATGAACTTGCTTATAAAATCAGAAAAGAAATAAATGAACGTGTTGGGATCGGAGAATGTTTGAATAAAATCGGAGTGATCAATAATGTCCGCGGGAATTTTGATAAAGCGCTCGATTATTGTCTCCAATCTGTAAGCCTGCTTGAAGGAGAACATGATAAAAAAGCATTGGCGCAGGCATACAATCATCTTGGAATAATTTATTACATCCTAAATGATATTCCCAAAGCGAGAGAAAATACGCTAAAAGCTATGTTGCTCTGCAAGACGGATAACGAAGCTCTTGTGTTGGCGGCATCGCTTGAAAACATGGGGATCATTTATATCAAACTTAAAGAATATGATAAAGCACTATCATACACACTAAAAGGATTTGAAATACGGTCAAAAAAAAACGACAAAATCGGAGTTTCAGGATCGTATGAAAATTTGGCAATCATTTACAGAAATTTGAAAAACTACCCGAAGGCTCTTGGGTATTACAACAAATCACTTGTAACAAAAAATGAACTGAAGAATAAACGAGGAATAGCTTCATCCATTTCCGGAATTGGGGTGACTTATTTTTATATGGGGCAGTATGCGAAGAGTCTTAGCTACTTACGACAGGCTTTTGAAAAAAGAAAAGAATTGAGTGACAAACGGGGAATCGTTTCATCATTGAATAGCATTACCGAAACTTATTACGCCTTGAAAGATTATAAGAATGCATTCGAATTTCATAAACTTGCAAGGGTGTACAGCGATTCTCTTTTAAATGAACAAAAGAACAATGCAATAGCTTCTTTAAATGAAGCATTTAATGGTGAAAGAAGAGATAAGGAAATCTTATTACTGCAAAGAGAAAACACTATTCAGAAGCAACTACAAAATTTTCTTTTGACCATCACACTTCTTCTCTTTGCGATAGCAATAATAATTTTTGCCGCGTACCGTTCAAAACGAAAAGTGAATACTCTGTTAGTAAAGAACAACAATGAGATAACCGTACAGAAAGAAGAACTTATTAGATTGAACGAACAACTTAAGGAACTGAACACAACGAAAGATAGATTTTTCTCAATCATTGCCCATGATCTGAAAAGCCCTTTCCAGGGATTTTTAGGAATGACGGAATTATTCGCCGAAAATGCGAATAGTTTTTCTGCGGAAGAATTAGCGCATATAGGTAAGAATATGCACCGGTCGGCAGATAGTTTGTTCGGCCTATTGAAAAACTTGCTTGAATGGGCACAAATGCAAAAAGGGCAAATAAGCTTTGAGCCGAAAGAAATTCCACTCGATGAATTGATCGCGAAAAATATAGAGATGCTAAAAGAGAGAAGTAAACAAAAAGGGATTTCAGTAATAAATAATACCGAACAAAATATGATTGTTTCCGTTGATGAAAAAATGATCCACTCCATTTTATTAAATCTTTTATTCAACTCGATTAAATTTACGCACCGGGACGGGATTATTACCGTAAGTGCAAAAAAGAGCGGCTACGAAATGATTGAAGTCGCAGTGAGTGACACGGGGGTCGGGATAGCGGCTGATAAGGTTGAAAAACTTTTTAAGCTGGGTGAAGAAGTAAAAGGTAAAAGAGGAACCGAACAAGAAGAGAGCTCCGGATTAGGATTATTACTTTGTAAGGAATTTGTTGAAAAGCACGGGGGCAGAATTTGGGTTGAGAGTGAAGAAGGAAAAGGTTCTACTTTTTATTTTACCGTACCTGGAAAATAACCGGAATAACAATGACGATCAAATCACTCAACCAAACACTCTCTAAAACGGAACGCATGCCGTTACTGTTTGTGGGACATGGTAGTCCGATGAATGCAATTGAAGTGAATGAATTTGTTGGAGGGTGGAAATCAATCGCAAAAGAGTTACCGAAACCAAATGCTATTTTATGCATTTCGGCACATTGGGAAACGGACGGGACGCAAGTTACTGCAATGGAGAAGCCGAGAACCATTCACGATTTTGGCGGTTTCCCACCTGAGCTTTATGCCGTGGAATATCCGGCTCCCGAAAGTCCGGAACTTGCAGTAGAAACGAAATCAATGATTACAAAAACGGCAATCTCACTTGATGAAACTTGGGGACTTGATCATGGCACGTGGAGTGTAATAAAACATCTCTACCCTACTGCAGATGTTCCGATCATTCAACTAAGTTTAGATTTTAAAAATGAACCACAATATCATTATGAATTAGCTAAGGAACTCGCATCGCTTCGGCAAAAAGGAGTGTTGATCATCGGCAGCGGAAATATTGTTCACAACTTAGGAATGGTTGCCCGTGATAAAATGGATAAACCGGAATTTGGATTTGACTGGGCAATTGAAGCAAATGAAACTATAAAGAAATCAATTTTATCCGGCGATCATAAAGAGTTGATCAATTATAAATTGCTGGGGAAACCAGTTCAACTTGCCATCCCGACACCGGAACATTTTCTGCCACTGCTTTACATTTTGGCGCTTCAGCAAAAGGATGAAGGTGTCAGCTTCTTCAACGATAAAGCGGTGATGGGGTCTTTAACAATGACATCTGTAAAGATTGGTTAAGTGACAAATTCTGAATTCAAAAGTCAAAGTTCAAAAGTCAAAACAAATCCATTCATCCTGAAAACCGATCGACCGGGTTGGATTGAATATAAGAAAATGTTTTTTTTCTTTGATAAATTATCCCTAAGTTTTCTACCCGGTTCTTATCTATTATTCGGTTATAATAAGGAGTTTCGTAGTGCATCTACTTTTTCTAGGGGATGTAGAAGTTAAATTCTAAATTACGATGAAGTCAAAACTCACGATTATTCTCACCGTTTTTGTCCTCACAATTACAATCTTTCTGTTAGTTGGTCTCCATAAATCGACCAGGAAAGAAGTAGTTGAGCGGTTCCAATCACGTCAGTTAATTACTGCAAATCATTTATCCAAAGAAATTGAAACTGCTCTTCGAGACCAATCCCGTACAGTTGAAACTCTCGTTTCGTTAATCCTTCTGAACAATGAAAAGCCTGATGTTATGTCCGGTGTAGTGAAGGAATATTTTTCGTACTTAAAAAATGATCATATAAAGTCCATCAGCATCTATGATGCAAAGGGAGATATCCTCTACTCAACTTTGCAAAATGTTATTTCGCTAAACCATGCAGATAGTAAATTTTTCTCATGGTCGGTACGAAAAGAGAATAGAGGAAAGCAATTCATTACTTCGGAGGTTCCGTCAGCTTTTTTGCAGTTGGGGAATAAATCTGTTTTTCAGGTAATGATAGTCTCTCCGATTTACAAAACATCTTCAAACAAGGTTATCGGCATTGTTGCGGTGGTAGCAGCATTGGACGATATACTGAAATCATTTTACGTCGAGAACGCTGCCCAAAACAAGAAAGAGTATTCATGGGTTTTGGATAACGACGGAACCGTGTTGTACCAGGCTGAGCATCCGGAAATGATGCTCTTTAACGTAAATGCAAATGATGAATCGTGTCTGGAATGCCACGAATCATTTAAATATGTAGAAAAAATTCTTACAAAATCATCAGGCTCGGCAGAGTATCAGTTAAAAGAAAGACCAATGAAGTTCTCGAGTTTTACAACGCTCAATTTCAAAAACATTTCATGGAAAGTAGTTGTAGTTACACCCCTTGATGAGGTAACCAATTTTGTCGATAAAAACAGTCTTCAAACTTTATTGATCATTATCCTCGTCTCACTGATCCTACTTTCCGGTTCCTTTTCAATATTACGAAGCAATAAGTTAAAAGCGAAAGCTGAAACCGAAGCGGAGAAACTCCGGGGGAAACAAGCATTTAATTTGATTTTGGAAAGTGCCGGCGAAGGAATCTTTGGTCTTGACCTTAACGGTAACCATACTTTTGTAAATCCAAGAGCTGCGGAATTGCTCGGTTATACAGTGGAGGAATTGATAGGAAAACATAGCCATACATTATGGCACCATACCCGCGCGAATGGTGAACCATATGACGGCAAAGATTGCCACATCTACGAGACACTGAACAAAGGAACAACTCATTCCGGAGAGGAATATTTTTGGCGAAAAGATGGCGCCGGGTTCTTTGTTAATTTCAGTACAACTCCCATGTTGGAAGGTCCCAAAGTTGTTGGTGCAGTTGTAACGTTCCGCGATATAACCGAAAATAAACGAGCAGAATTAGAGCACGACGTGATTTACGAAATTAATCGCGGTGTTACTACAACAGCAAATCTTGACGAATTGTTAAAATTAATCCACCACTCTCTTAAACGGGTACTTTACGCAGAGAATATTTTCATTGCGCTTCATGATGCCAATACCGGGCTCTTTAGTTTTCCATATTTTGTTGATAAGTTTGATCCGACTCCCGAGCCGGTTGCAATGAGTAAAAGTTGTACGGCATTCGTTTTCCAAACGGGTAAACCATTATTGTTAACACAAAATTTATTTGATCAACTCGTAGATCAAAATGAAGTTGAGTTAGTCGGAACAAATTCGCCCTCGTGGGTTGGTGTACCTTTACAAACACCATCAAAGACAATCGGTGTTTTGGTTCTTCAACACTATGAGGAAGAGAACATCTATGCAGAGCGAGATGTTAAATTTTTAGAATCGGTTGGAAGCCAAATTGCAATAGTTATAGAACGAAAACAAGCCGAAGTAGCTCTTTCAAATGAACGAATGTTATTACGCACAATTATTGATTTAATTCCTGACGCTATTTATGTTAAAGATTTTGTTGGACGAAAAACTCTCGCCAATCCTAAGGAAGTTCAGCTTTCCGGGAAAAATTCTGAGAATGAGGTTCTCGGGAAAACTGATCCCGAATTATTTCCCGAGCGTGAAGAACATGGTTCTGAGGATGAGGATCAGTCGGTTTTACAAGAAGGTAAATCTATCCTCGATATTGAAGGCAAATTAGTTGATAAAAACGGTGATGTTCGATGGTTGTTGGGATTAAAAGTGCCGTTGCGGAATGCACAAGGGCAAATAGTCGGAATAGTTGGTCTCAATCACGACATTACCGAGCGAAAACGGGCTGAGGAATCAATTATAAAAAGTAATGAACAGCTTTCTAAAACTATTGCCGAAAAAGATAAATTCTTTTCAATTATTGCTCATGATCTTAGAAGTCCTTTTAGCGGTTTTATGAGTTTAACAGAGATAATGGCTGAAGAGAGTGAATCATTTTCTAAAACGGAATTAATTGACTTCAGTAAATCGATGTTTGATTCTGCCTCAACCGTTTACAAATTGCTTGAAAATTTATTGGAATGGGCGCAGATGCAAAAGGGTACCATAAGTTTTACTCCCGGCGAGATTTTATTATCGGATATTGTGTCTTCAAGTATTTCTACAATCAATCAACGCGCTTCTCAAAAAGGAATTAAGATCATTAACGAAGTACCGGGAACACAAAAAGTTTATGCCGATGAAAAAATGATCAATACTGTCCTGAGAAATTTTTTGTCCAACGCTGTTAAGTTCACAAAACGCGATGGTAGAGTTATTGTACGCAGTAAAAAGATTGATAATGAAATGATAGAAGTTTCAGTGCAAGATACCGGGGTTGGCATGTTGGAAAAAGATGTATTGCGATTATTCAAAATGGAAGAAAAAGTCAGTTCTGCGGGAACAGAGGGAGAACCAAGCACAGGATTGGGTTTACTCCTCTGCAAAGAATTTGTTGAAAAAAACAGAGGAAAAGTTTGGGCTGAAAGTATAAAGGGGGAAGGTTCCACTTTTTATTTTACTGTTCCGGATAGCATTGCTTAAAATTACTTACAACGACCATTGAAAGATTTACTCATCGACTAAAGGTTTCTCCTCATGAAATCAAATTTCATTATTGCCGGTCTTACGTTATTAATCTTAACAATTTTTTCGTTGCTCCTCTATGATCTTCATAGTTCCGCTGATGCAGAGATCATTAATAGATTTAATGCTCAACAGCTTACGGCGGCAAATCAAATATCAAGAGAACTCGAATCTTTCTTGAGTAAAAATGCTCAAGGAATAGAAATGTTATCAACATTAACTTCATTTCAGTATCTTGACTTGCAACCTCTTGCTTCGGATGTTCAAAATTATTTCAATCATGTAAAGAAAAATAGTGTCAATGCAATCAGTGTTTATAACCCCCAAGGGAAAATCATTTACTCTACTACAAAATCCGCCATCGGGCGCAACTACCGTCAACTGGACTATTTTCAATGGGCAGCAAAAGAAGAAAACAGAGGAAAACAATTTATTTCTTCTCTTATCCAGAAGAGTGACAATAAAAACGAGCCGCTCCCCTATTTTCGATTTCTGATAGTATCACCCATTTACCGGGAGAGCCGCGGAACTTCCAAACAATTTCCTCCAAATAAATTTGTCGGTGTCGTAACGGCAACGATTGATTTGAAGGAAGTTCTTTCAGCATTTTTACCCTTGGTAACTCCTTATGCCACTAAAGAGAATATCTGGATCGTGGATAATACAGGAAGCATCCTGTTTCAATCAGAGCATCCGGAAATGGTTCTGCGCAGCATAACAAAGTATGATAAATCATGTATGCGATGTCATACTTCCTTTGATTACGTAAAAAAATCCTTTCCTCAAGAAAAGGAAATTTTACATACGAACTAAAAAATAAACCGAAAAAATTAGCTGGTTTTGCATCGTTAACATATAACAACATATCATGGACGGTTGTTTTGAATCTTCCATCCGATGAAGTAACCGGTTTTTTAGACAAACATAACAGAACCACATTTATTCTTTTCGCGTTGATAGCGCTTACGTTGATTGCAGGTTTTCTTAAAATTTATCAGAGCAACCGTTTAAAAGCTAAAGCTGAATACGACGTAAAAAAACTGAGGGAAGAACAAACTTTCAACTTGATTTTGGAAAGCGCGGGGGAAGGAATCTTTGGCCTTGATCTAAATGGTAATCATACTTTTGTCAATCAAGCTGCTGCAAAATTACTTGGTTTTAATGTAAATGAATTGGTTGGAAAGTTCAGTCATGCTATCTGGCATTATTCTCTTCCAACCGGTGAATCCTATCCGTGTGAAGATTGCCATATTTATGCCACTCTACAAGACGGCACTTCGCATTCCGGCGAGGAATATTTTTGGCGAAAAGATGGTTCCGGATTTCCGGTTGATTTTAGTACAACCCCAATTTTAGAAAATGAAAAAGTTATCGGAGCTGTTGTAATCTTCCGGGATATCACCGAGCGAAAGCAAGCGGAAGAAACCATTAGAGAAAGTGAAGAGAAGTTTCGTCTTATCGCTGAAAATACTGCAGACACAATAGCCGCCTATGACCTTGATCTTCATTGCACATTTGTAAGCCCTTCAATATTAAAACTGCGGGGATATACTGCGAAAGAAACAATTGCTCAATCCTTGGATCAAATCTTAACTCCCTCATCCCTTCAAAAAGTAAAAAAAGTGTTCGCAAGCCAAATGGTTTTGGAGAACAGCCCGAATGCCGATCCATCAAGAACGGTTATACTTGAGCTTGAACAGTATTGTAAAAATGGATCTACTATTTGGGTAGAGCTCTCAACTTCATTTATAAGAGATGCCAAACTTAAACCAACAGGAGTATTAACCATTACAAGGGATATTTCCGAACGAAAAAAAATGGAATCTGCCATCCGGCAGCAATTACGCTTTGCGAACGCGCTTAATGAAATTGCAAGTGTGATAATTTCTACCGAAGAGAGCAACACTATCCTAGAAAAAACAACTGATATTTTGGGCGAAACGCTTGATGTCGATCGTTGTTTGATCTATGACGTTAATTTCCCGGAGAACCAATTAACGGCTTTCAGCGAAAGGATAAATCCGAACTATTCCGATATTCAACCTACGAAAGGAATTTATCCTATCGATATTTTCATTAGCGGTATAACAGAAATGAAAAATACCGGACATTATTTGGTAAGCCATTTCAATGAAATAAATCCAGCGCTATTAGCTGATCATTCGGATAAAATACTGCATGAAGTTATGGAAATAAAAAGCGCTCTCTGGTATCCATTTTCTTTTTATCCAAAAGGGTATTACTTATTAGTACTTAATGAAACCCATCAGAAAAGAGAATGGACAAAAGAAGAAGTTGATTTTCTTGATTCCGTCAGTAAACAGGTAAGTATCACGTTGGAAAAAATCCGCCTTCTTGACGAAAGAAAAGAAGCAACTGAAAAAATTAAGGCAAGCGAACTAAAATTCCGTACAGTCGCAGATTTTACATATGACTGGGAATATTGGGAAAACGAGGATAAAAAAATTGTTTACACTTCACCTTCATGTAAACGAATTACAGGTTATACCTGGAACGAGTTTATTGCCGATCCTGCTCTGCTTGAAAAAATCATTCACCCCGAAGATTCCGCATTTATGATCGATCATCACGAAAAGGATTTTAAGTGCGAGAATAGAGATAAAGTGGATGAACTGGAATACAGAATTACAAAAAAAGATGGAACCATTGTATTTATTCATCACATCTGTCGACCCATTTTCGATTCTAATAATAAATTCCTTGGTAGGCGCATAAGCAATCGAGACATTACCGAGCGCAAGCATGCAGAAGTAGAAATTAAAATGCACACCACAGCTCTTAAAAAGATAAATGAATGTGTTAGCATAACCGATATTGAAAATACGATCCTTTTTGTTAACGAAGCCTTTCTAAAAACTTATGGTTATAGTGAAAAAGAATTGATAGGACAAAATATAACGATAGTTGGTTCTCTGAAAAGTCCCCGGAAAGCATCGGATGAAGTTCTTCCCGCTACTTTGCTTGGCGGATGGAATGGAGAACTCGTCAACAGGCGAAAAGATGGAAGTGAATTCCCCATTCTCCTTTCAACTACAATTATTGAAAAAGTAAATGGCAAACCAAATTATCTTATTGGAATAGCTACCGATATTACCGAACGAAAAAAAGCTGAGTCGGAACTGATTTCAGAAAAAGAAAAAGCCGAAAGCGCCAATAAAGTGAAAGACGGATTTATCGCCAACATGTCTCATGAAATCAGAACTCCTCTAAACGGTATTTTGGGAATGACGAGCATTATAAAGGATACTTTTTCCCAATACATTACCGCAAATGAGGAACCTTTCTTCTCCGGTATTGAAAGATCAAGTAGGCGAATAATTAGAACCATCGATATGATCTTAAACATTTCACGCCTGCAATCGGGTGATTTTAAAGTTATCCCGACAGAAATAAATCTTACCTCAATATGTGAAAAATTACTGAAGGAATTTTTAGCAACAGCGGAAGCAGCTTCACTCAAAATTAATTTCAAAAACCAAATTGGCGAAGTAATTCTTTTTGCCAACGAATACTCTATAACCCAATCAATCTACCAGCTGATAGATAATGCTGTAAAATATACTCAAAAGGGAGAAGTCAGCATAGTTCTTCGCAAAGAGACAAATGACGAAGTTATTCTTGAAATACGGGATACCGGCATCGGCATAAGTGAAGAATATTGCGAACATCTATTTGAACCATATAGACAAGAAGATATGGGATATGGAAGAGCTTATGAAGGAGTCGGGCTCGGTTTATCGTTAGCAAAAAAATTTCTGGATCTGAACAACGCTTCAATCTCCGTGGTTAGTAAAAAGGGAGAAGGGACTACATTTACGGTTGTTTTTTCAACAGAGACCAGACGAAAAAAAGAAGAAGTCAAACAAGAAGTGACTGTTCCTTCACGTAAAACCAAAACTTCAACAAGTTCTTGTCTGATTTTGATAGTAGAAGATGACAAAGTAAATCAAGTTGTAATAACAAGATTACTGGAAAATTCTTATAAAACCCTGGTAGCAAATTCTTACGATGAAGCTCTTCAAATTCTCAACAAAAATAAAGTTGATATAATATTAATGGACATTTCCATCAATGGGTCGAAGAACGGATTGGAATTAACCAGAGAGTTAAGATCGTTCGGTGAAAATCAAAAGACTCCAATCATTGCCGTTACAGCTCACGCTCTTGAGAGAGATCGTCAAAACGCTTTAGATGCCGGCTGCGATGATTATTTAGCTAAACCGTTCACCAAAACCGCTTTACTTGAGAAAATAGAAAAGTTTTTTGGATGAAAATATTTAATTCTACAACGAGTGATTATTAACTAACGTTACACAGGTTGTCTTTCTGAACGGAACGCAGTGAAGAATCTTTAGGCTGAGTTGAAACGTAATTTTTAGATTCTTCTCAGCATCGGCGGATTGCATAGAATGACAATTGCCGATATAACTGCGTAGGGTGATATATTAAAATTCCCCCTTTCTAACTTCACATTTAAGCTTTCACTCTCCTTTGGTGGTACCGCCCAATTATTTTTTATGACTTACGAATAATAAGTATATTTGCAGTAACTTTATTCCAACGAAATACGTATCAGAGGATAGAAACCAAAGAATACTAAATGAAGATGAAACTGTGAGAATTACTAAAATTTTCAGACGAAATTTTAAATACCCGATGATGGTATCGTTCAATTTACTGCTTGTTGGGTGGACGATTATTGTTGGTGTAATTGCATTCTGGGCTTATCAAACTACGTACTCGGAGACTTTGATTTTAGTCAGACGGGAAGCTTATCAGGGTTATGAAAAAGATGTGATGTTTAGATCATGGGTTGCAGAACACGGTGGAGTTTATGTGCCGGTTACGGGCAAAACTCAACCCAATCCTTATCTTTCAAAAATTAAAGAGAGGGACATCATAACTCCCTCGAATCGAAAACTTACTTTGATGAACCCGGCATATGTTACAAGAGAAGTGCATGAGTTATCATTCAAAAAATCTGGCATCAAAGGACACATAACAAGCCTAAATCCTATCCGCAAAGAAAACAGCGCCGATGAATGGGAAACAAAAGCTCTACATTCTTTTGAGAAAGGGTCTAAAGAATATTTTGGATTCGACTACATACAGAATGAAAAATTTTTCAGGTTTATGGCGCCTTTAGTTACTGATGCGGAGTGTTTAAAATGTCATAAAGCACAAGGTTATAAAGTAGGAGAAATACGCGGAGGGATAAGTTCTTCGGTGCCATGGAAACTTTATGAAGCTTCCATTACTAAACAGACTGAAACGATATTGATGCGATATGGAATTATTTGGCTTTTAGGTTTTGTCGGTATATCGGTAGTTAAAAGACGATTCCTTATCTACATCACAAAGAGAGATGAATATGAAGATGCAATGAAGCGGCTAAATGAAGATTTACAAATCTCGAAAAAAGTGATTGAGGAAAATCTATCGGAGAAAAATATCCTTGTGGAAAAACTTACCGAGACAAAAGAAAAGTTAGAGAAAATAAATTCTGAAAAAGACAAATTCTTCTCCATCATCGCTCACGATCTAAGAAGTCCGTTTCAAGGGTTTATCGGTATGACGGAAATAATGGCGGATAACGAACACGGTTTTTCACGTGAAGAGTTATTAACCATAAGCAGTGAAATGAATCGCTCGGCAATTAATCTTTATAAACTTTTAACAAACTTGCTAGAATGGGCGAAAGTTCAAAAAGGTTCGGTCGCCTGGGAGCCAAAAGAAATCAATTTAGCCGACTTTATAAACAGCAACATTAATCTGATTGATAAATTGGGAAAACAAAAAGAGATAAAATTATTTTCGGAGGTACCGGATAACCAAAAAGTTTTTGCTGATGAAGCGATGTTAAATTCTGTTTTGCGTAATCTTTTATCGAACGCAATTAAGTTCACACAGAATGAAGGAACTGTTTTAGTAAAGTCGAAAGAGATTGGAAACAAAATGATTGAAATATCAATCTCGGATAGCGGAATCGGTATGCCGGAATCTTTAGTTGCTAAGTTGTTTAAGCTGGAAGAAAAAGTCGGACGGCTTGGTACTGAAGGAGAATTGAGCACGGGACTCGGTTTATTGCTGTGTAAAGAATTTGTAGAAAAACATGGCGGCAAAATTTGGGTTGAGAGCCAAGAAGGTGTAGGATCAACTTTTTATTTCTCAGTGCCGGAAAAATAATTGAGGAACAACCTTGTCAATTAATTCACTTCAAACAATTCTTACAAAAACGGAACGGATGCCGCTATTATTTGTCGGACATGGAAGTCCGATGAATGCAATTGAAGAGAACGAATTTGTAAACGGCTGGAGGAGTATTGCAAAAGAGTTACCAAAACCGAATGCCATTTTATGCATCTCCGCACATTGGGAAACCGATGGAACACAAGTTACAGCAATGGAAAAACCAAGAACCATTCATGACTTTGGCGGCTTTCCTCCGAAACTTTATGCGGTAGAATATCCCGCCCACGGGTCTCCGGAACTTGCCGATGAAACTAAATCATCTGTAACAAAAGCTAACATTTCTTTTGATGAAAGTTGGGGACTTGATCACGGATGCTGGAGCGTATTAAAACATCTTTATCCTTCAGCAGAAATTCCGATCGTTCAACTAAGTTTGGATTACAAAAAAACACCGCAATCTCACTACGAATTGGCGAAAGAACTTTCAGCATTGTGAGAAAAAGGTGTGTTGATTATCGGCAGCGGAAATATTGTTCACAATTTAGGGGTGATCGCTTGGAACAAAATTAATGAGTCGGAATTTGGATTTGAATGGGCCGTTGAAGCAAATGAAATAATTAAGAAATCCATTTTATCCGGCGACCACAAATATCTGATCAATTACAAATCGCTGGAGAAATCAATTCAACTTGCTATCCCGACACCGGAACATTTTCTGCCGTTGCTTTATGTTTTAGCGCTTCAACAAAAAGATGAAAGCATCAACTTCTTTAATGATAAAGCGGTGATGGGCTCTTTGACGATGACCTCGCTCAAAATAATTTAAGAAAAATCAACAACTAAGAAGTGAGGTGAACGCTTTGTTCACCTCATTAACTATTTAATGATTATACTTTTTTCAACTTTCAATTTCCGGCGGAATTAATTGATATACTACCGGCGTTACAACTCGCGAAAGAAGGGTTGAACTAATTAAACCACCAATTACTACAATTGCAAGTGGAGAAATTAAAGGATTCGATGAAACGGCAATCGGAATGAGTCCGCCGATAGCAGTAAGCGAAGTTAAAATGATCGGAAGAAAACGGACTTCCCCCGCTTCTCTAATTGCTTCATACAGCGATTTCCCTTGTTGCCGTAACTGATTTGTGAAATCAACAAGTAGAATTGTGTTCTTTACTTCAATACCGGCTAAGGCGATCAACCCGATGACGGCTACAAATGAAAGAGAGTTACCGGTAAGCAAAAGAGCTATCACTGCGCCGACAATTCCCAAAGGAATAACCGAAAGAACAATTAAAGTACTTTTGAATGTTTTAAATTCTAAGATCAGTACAATAATAAAAAGAAAGAGGGTTATAATAATAACCGTTCCAAATCCGCCGAAAGAATCCTGGCGCGATTCCAATTCTCCTCCCATCTCAAAATGAAATCCATCGGGCAATTTCAATTCTTCCATTTGCGCTACAACATTTTGAATAACTTTATCGTTCAAATATCCTTTCTTCACAAAAGCATTAATCGAAGTGACTCTTGTTTTATTATTATGATCGATGCGTACCGGAGAAGATTCCAACTGTAATGTTGCAACCTGTGAAAGTGGAACCGGCATTCCCTGAACATTATTAACGTACAGGTTATCAAACGCGCTAAGCGATACGCTATTCTTTTTTGATTTAGTTAGCAGCACTTCGAAATTTTCTCCATCGTCATCGGTTAACTTGGCAGCATTAAATCCGGCTACGGCAAGCCTTATCGTCTTTGCAATATTGATCGTTGGGATACCAAGCATGTGCGCTTTTTCTTTATTTATCTTTACCCTGATGTCTGATTTCAAATTGCTCAGAGGATTTTTTATATATATAGTTCCTTCAATATTTTTTACAAGTGATTCTACTCTTGCCGCAACTGAACGAAGCGTATCTAAATTATCTCCGAAAATCCGAACTTCAACCGGTGCAACAATCGGAGGACCTTGCTCAAAGTTTTTCACTTCTACTTTAGCTCCTTGATATGGAGACCATCTTTTTCTCATCTCTTCAATAAGTGCAAGTTTTTTTTTAGGATTGGTGTCATCCTTTAACTGAACAAAAATTTGTGCAAAATCAGAACGTTCGTGTTCTTGAATAATATTGTAATATATCTGCGGATTACCTTTGCCAACATTACTTGCAAAGTATTTTATTTCGGGAATTTTTTTCAATTCGGTTTCAATCTCTTGCGTTATTTTATTTGTATAATCGATATTGGATTGAAGAGGTGTAGAAATTTCAATTAAAAATTGCGGCTTCTCCGATGCAGGGAATAAACTAAATCCGATCACCGGGAAAAGTGTTAGTGAACAAACAAAGATGACAACTGTTATCACTAAAGTTTTTACAGGATGTCCCAGCGCTTTATCTAAAAGTTTTGAATACGTACCACGAATAATTCTTTTCAGCCCACGCATGAAAATATTCCCATCCGGATTCGGTTCATGTTCTTTCAAAATTTTATTTGCTAGAAATGGAATGATCGTTAGCGAAACAACCATCGAAGCAAATACCGATGCGATGACGGCGGCGGGAAGGCTTCTGATGAAATCTCCTGACACTTCCGGTAAAAATGCAAGCGGCATAAAAGCGATGATCAATGTTGCCGTTGTTCCAACCACAGCCATGCTTATCTGCTTTGTAGCCTTTATTGTAGCCTCAAAACGCGAGTAACCTTCTCGTAGCCAACGTTCAATGTTTTCGATAACAACAATGCTGTCGTCCACCAAAAGTCCAAGCGCAACCACCAACCCTACAATACTTAACTGGTTTAACGTAAAACCGAGCAGATGAATGATAACAATCCCAATCGAAAGAGAAAGTGGAATAGAAACCATTACAATAACCGTTGGGCGAGACCCAAGCGGAAGAAGTGTTAAGGCTACCAAACCAATAGCGATTAAAAAATCAATCCCCAGGCTTTTCAAACGGTTGTTCACATTTTCCGCTTGATCGAAATGCGCAACCAGGTTGATGTTCGGCGGCAAGGTTGTTTTGAATTTTTCTATAACCGGGAAATAAACTTTTTGAGTTTGCGAAATATTTTCTCCCGGTTTTTGCGCAGCAACTACAAACACACAGCGATGCGCATTCAACCGTGTAATGTGCTGGTCTTTATCATAATCGAAAAAAACATCGGCCACATCTTTAAGTAAAATATTCTTGCCGTTTGCCCCATACACGATAGTGTTTTGAACTTCTTCAAGGGTTTTATAATTGCCGCTTGTTTTGATGTTGAAGGTCTTTGTTCCCGCTTGAATATTGCCTCCGGGGATGTTGATCCCCTCGCTTTGCACGCTTCCAAGCACAGCATCAAGCGGAATATGCATAGCGCTCATTTTATCAAGTTTCAACTCAACGCGCACTACTTTTTGGGGAAGCCCATGTATCTCCACATTTTTTAACTCCGGAAGTTTACCCAGTTCATCTTTCAAATCTTTTGCAGTCTTCCGGATTTTTTCAAAACTTGCATTCTCAGAAACGAGTGCAATCTGCAGCACATTTACATTTGACGGAAGCAGTTTCTGAATTTCGATACTATAAATATCCTTTGGAAGCTGCCCGCGCATATTGTTCACTTCGCGTATAACTTCCTGGTATTTATCATTTACATTACTTCCGTGTTTATATTTAACGTCAATAACCGCAAGCCCGTCACTTATTTCACTTGTAATTTTCTTAACATTTTCCAAGCCGGAAAGCTTTTTTTCTAGAGGATCAACGACCAGATTTTCCATATCCGCCGGACTTGTTCCCGGATAAATAACCACAATAGGAAATTCCGGAACAGTGATCTCCGGGTCCTCCGAACGGGGCATATTAAGAATTGTGTTTATTCCAACGATAACCGCCATTAGAAAAATAAGCAACGTAAGTTGGGGATTTTTTACCGCATATTCTGATATTTTCATAAAAGTCTTACCTTACAACTCTGATTGATGAACCGTGGCTCAAATACGCGTTGCCGGAAGTGATTAAGGCTTTAGAATTTTCCAATCCGTCACTAATCAGCACATTATCTTCGCGTACCTCCACAATATTTACTTTCATTTTTCTAACAGTTTTGTAATCATCGGTTGTAAAAACAAAAGCCGAATTTCGGTCTCCGTCTAAGATAGCGTCATATGATACAAGCCATGAAGAGATCGTTTGTGCCGGAGTGATTGCCGCCCTACCAAATAAACCACTTGCTAATTGAACTGTTGGTTTTGTTGTCAATTTCAATTCGATTGTGAATGTACCGGTATAAAGATCAACCCCTTCGGACTTGCGAAAAACTTTTGCCTCGAATTTTTTATCGGGCACCGCGTCAATTTCAATTGTGGCGGTATCATTAATTTTTATAGACGACCATTCGTTGTCACTCACCCCGACTTTTAAAATCCAATTCCCCTTGCTTGCACCGTTTGTTTGAAGAATCGGCATACCGGGACTAACGAATGTTCCTACAGTCACATATTTCTTCAAAATAAATCCATCAGTAATCGCTTTTATTTCCGAATGACGAAGATTATAATTTGCGATTTCAAGTTGATGGGTTGAAATTTCCAATCCCGTTTTTGCATCTTGTAATTGAACAAGTGTGGCGACACTGTCTTTATAAAGATTGTTCACTCTTTTGTAATCCCTCAAAGCTTTTTCGTAACCCGCATTCGCCTGCGAAACTCCGGCGCTAATTTCGGTTAATTCAAGTGCGGCGAGTAGTTGTCCCCGTTTTACGGCATCACCTTCTTTTACAAAAATTGTTTTAATAATTCCACCGGTCTTAAATGAAAGAAAAGTTTCATCATCGGTAGAAAATTGACCTGAAGAAGTAATAACTCTCCGGACATTTTCTTTTTTCAGCTCAACAACTTTTACAGGAATAATATCTTCCGTTGCGGCAGTTTCTTCTTTTTTGCATCCGGTTAGCGAAAAACTTACCATGATTCCGAAGAATGAGATTATTAAAAATAGTTTTTTCATCGTGTTCTCTCTTATTTGTTAGTTGATTTCGTTATTGGCTAATTCACGTTCATAATTTGCTTTTGCAGTAAGAAGGTTATTCCTGTTGATGTTGACAAGCATTTCCGAAGTAAGCAGCAGAGTTCGGGCGTCAATTGTTTCGATGAAGGTGTCTATTCCTTCCTGATAACCTTTCATTACCAACTTGTGATAACTTTTTGCCGCTTCAAATTGTTTGAGCGCCGATTGATATTTTTGGTTTGCCGTTAGTACCGCATTTGCGGCAATATTTGCACTTAAGCGAAGTTGACTACCGATGTTTTTATAATTCAATTCTGCGTCGCGCAGTCCGAGTTCCGCTTCATCAATTTGATATTGATTTCTAAACGATTCAAAAATCGGAACATCAAGTTGAAAACCGAATAAATAATAACGCGAGTGTTTGTTGTATTTCCATTTTTGATCTTGCGCTCCAAGATCCATAAATACATTTACTTTGGGAATCCAATAAAATTTTTTCATCCTTACTACAGAGTTGTTTATGTCAATCGTTTGCTGCAGCATCAAGACCTCTTCTCTTTTTGAAAGAGAGACATCAACAACTGATTGTCCTTTAAAAAGTAAATTTTCATATTCTCCTGTCAGATTCAGAACAACTTCCGCATCAAGATTCTTATTCAGAAGAAAATTAAAATATTGTTTTGCATTCGAGAGTTGATTTTCCGCTTCGATTTTTTGTGCATTGATTTGTTCAATTTCACTTTCAGAACGGAGGAGATAAACAGGCAACCCCGTTCCGTTTTTCAAAAGTGATTCATTTACACGCTTCCCTTCGTGGGCTAAGAGAAGTGCATTTTCATAAATCTTTACGGCAGATTCAGCACTTAAGCAATTGAAGTACGCAACTTTTATTTCCTTCACCAATTCACGTTTGTACATTTCAACTTCATATTTTTTTAACTGCGTTTGCCCACTCTGGATTTTTCTGTTAAAAATCAAATCCGTATTAATCAACGGCAGTGCGGTTCTAATTTTCACATCGTAAAATTTATAGGGGAATAAATTTTCATTTACATTACTTATTTGCGGAAACGAGTTTGAACCGGTCAATTGATTTAATGTTTGATAAACCGGATTCATCATATCACCAACCGGAATGGCGATGCTTCTCCCTCCTTCACCACTTGTATAATTCGCTTGAAGATTGAGGGACGGGAAAAAATAGCTGGTGGCTATATGCAAAGCCGTAATAGCTTTTTCATACGAAATTTTCTTTTGTTGGAGAACGATATTCTTTTCGATCCCTTCATGGATGTACTGCTCAAGTCTGCTTTGCGCTTGAGCGTTCATCATCAGGATGAAAATGATAAAGAGTTTTGTGAGTGATTTCATTTGTACCTTTCGTTTTTGTAATTCTTATAAACGAGTTAATTAATAAACCGATAATTGATTTTTGACTTTGACTCAGTCCTTTTCAATCGTCTTCCTTTTAGATATCTATGTTGATTTCTTTCAAGCTTATATTCAACGTTGATTCTTTTATACGCTATATAAAATATATACAGTGTTGACCATATGGGCAAAAAATATATGAATTTTACTTCATCAATTTTTGAATAACTGTTCTTAGAATATCTAAAGAATATTCAACAAGGTTATTAGCTTGCTCACGATAAAATTCTTCAAGCACTATTCCGCGCCTAATATGGAGCGTAGCTATTCCATGCATCATCGACCATAACACAAAAGCTAATCCTTCAACAGTAAGTCCGGTGAAATATCCGGCTTCCATACATTCTCTTATATTCTTTTCCAACAAACCGTAAGCGCGGTCTTTTCCTTCCCACTTGGCGCAAATTCTAAGTTTCTCAGCCGCGTTGGGGAGGATGAACATAATGTCGTAAAAATGGGGATTTTCAAGAGCGAACTCGAGATATGCGCGTCCATGCGCAAGAAGCCGTTCCAGCGGATCCGGAATAGTCTGAATCGACATTTGTTTATCAAACAATTTCAAAAAGCCAATATTGTGCAGTTCGAAAATTATCGAGTCTTTATCTTCAAAATAAAGATAAATTGTGGAAGGATGATATTCAATTTTCTCTGCAATTTTGCGAATAGAAACGCTCTCAAATCCTTCAGCGCTAAAAAGATCCATAGCGGCATCAAGAATACTTTGCCGCATTTCCACTTTTTCTTTTTGTCTTCTTTCGGTCAAACCCATAATTTTATATTTTTTTATTGCAATATAATCAACACTGTTGATTTTGTCAATAGGAGCTGGATATATTTTACTATCTGCTGTTAGTCCATGGCTATTTGTACTTCAGCAAAGATGAGAGCATCAACTTATTTACTGATGAAGTGTGATGGACTCTTTGACAGATGACTTCTGTAAAGATTGGTTGAGTTACTTTTGTTTTAAATTAGATAAACCGATTTATTTAAAAAAGATTTACAATGGAATGATAGCGGACTCGCAGTGGATCAACTTTTGAGTTGCATTCTTTCTGTCAGCTATTACAGATAAACGTTATTATCGAAAAAAGTGTTACTTATCGTGTGTTCATAATATTATAAATAACAACAATAATGAACGTTTCCCCTATAAATCGAACTTATTTATTGTTTTTTGTTCATTATATTTATATATTTGCGATTAATGAACATATATATTTGACGATGAAAGAGACTTACAAAAATATCATCACAAAAGCGGTTACCAGTGTTGAAGAAGGAACCGGTTTGAGGCTTACAACCTATGTAACCGACGATAAAGTTAATCTTTTCTTAAGAGAAGAAAACTATGAACTCCATTTTGTTGCTGAAGTAATTCCGCAAGTAAATAAAGCAAACTTGGGAATAATAAAAAACCGTTTGGAGCAATTAGGCGAACTCCCTCTCCTAATTACAAAATTTGCGAACGCCAAAACAATAGAACTATTAAAGAATCTTGGAATTAATTTTATTGATGCTGCCGGGAATGTTCACATAAAAGTTCCTCCGTTATATATCTATGTGAAAGGACAAAAAATAACAGCAGAAAAAAATCTTGGCGGAAAAGATATATGTCTATTCCAAACTGCCGGTTTGCAAATTATCTTTGCTCTATTGTGTAACCAAAAGTTGGAAAAAAATCCCTATCGCGAAATTGCTGAAATGGCAAATGTTGCTCTTGGAACCGTTCACAAAACAATGGGGCAGTTGAAAAAACATGGATTTCTGATTGATGATGAAATTCATGGGAAAATATTGGGAAATAAGAATCAACTGTTAAAAGAATGGATTTTGGGATACCCGGGATTGGTAAAACCAAAATATTTTGTCGGTAGATTTCAACTTGAGAACCCTGAAATAATAAAAACAATGGATCTCAACTATTTTGGAGCGATGTTCGGAGGAGAAACTGCCGCTACTCAATTAACTAATTATTTACGCCCTCAACTTCATACCGTTTATGTTGGAGATAAGTTAGGTGAGTTTATTCTAAGAAATCGGTTGAAAAAAAATCCAAACGGAAATATTATAATCATAAAAAAGTTTTGGAATTTCAAAGATGACAATGAAGCTAAAAATCTTGCCCCGGTAATTCTAATTTATACAGATCTAAAGACTACCGGAGACCCGAGAAACATTGAAACAGCCGACATAATTTTCGAGAGAGAAATTGCTGGACATTTCAACTAAATTAGACCCGTTTACACTTGAAGTATTAACAGTAATTTCCGAGATTACTAACAGCTTGGGAATGGATTTCTTTGTAATTGGAGCAACAGCAAGAGATATAATTTTTAATCTTAAGCATGGGATTAAAATTGAAAGAGCAACAAACGATATTGATTTTAGCATACGGATAAGAAGTTGGGATGATTATTCAACACTTGCAAATACACTTATGGAAAACAACTTCTATTCCTCTAAGATAGTTCACCGATTCACATACAAATCTATCCCAAGCATCGACATCATTCCCTTTGGAGAAATATCCATTGATTCAACATATATTAAATGGCCGGACAAAGATGCAAAAGTTATGAGTATTGTGGGATTTGACGAGTGCTTCGATGATGCAGAATCTTTCCGGATTAAAACTAATCCTCCTCTCGATATTAAAATCGCTTCTATAAGAGGACTAGTGATGATGAAATTAATTTCATGGAAAGATGGTTTCCCAACGCGTTCGCGCGATGCTTTGGATATTCTCTATATCATTAGAAACTATATCGAAGCCGGTAATTTTGAACGGTTACAATTTGAACATTCTGATCTAGTTGATGATAATTTTGATTTTGAATTAACCGGGGCAATTCTGCTTGGTCGCGATATTTCCAAAATCGCAAATCCCCAGACAATAAAAGTCATGAACGCAATTTTGGAAAATGAAATCAATGATTATGATAATTCAAAATTTGTTTCCGATATGATGCTCGGGATCAGTCCAATTTATAAAAGAGATAAAAAGACCAAATATTTTATTCAACTCCTGGAAAATTTGCTTTTTGGATTAAATGAAAATCGTCTGTAATCACTTGAGCAACACCATTTTCTTCGCTTGAATTTTATTTCCGTTTCTTAAAACATAAAAATATATTCCGCTTGCTTGCACTACTCCGAAGTTATTTTCACCGTTCCAGTGTTCAACATTCTTACCAATTTTCGGAATGCCGTTGTAGAGTGTTGTAATTTTTTTACCAAGCACATCATAAATCGAAAGTTCAACCGGAGAACTATCGACAGCAAAAAAAGTAATAGAAGTTGAAAGGTTAAACGGATTGGGATAATTTTGTTTCAGATCATACGCTTCCGGTACGCCGTCAGTAATGGAAGTTACAAGCAACTTTCCGTACGTCGCTTCAAAGAATTTTCCATCTGCCGGTTCTCTAACAATGTTCTGACTGCTATCAGAATAAGTAAAATAAAATTGGAGAACATCTCCATCGCTGTAAGATGGAATAACTGAATTATAAATCCCTTTCTGCCCAATGTTCATTGGCTGCTCAACAGTTTGTATTCCATTTATTAGATGAAGAAGAACGGTTTGTGATAAAATATTTTCGCCTTCAAAACATTTATTGATAGAGTAAGTTTGATCAACTTTTTTTAGGTTTGGATATGAAATTGCTTTAAGCGAAGAAAGAAGCCCGTAACCAATCTCGTTATTCGGTGAAGAAGCATTGCCCGCTGTTGCCAATAGAATTTGTCTTATTTGCACATTCGTTAAATGAGGATAAAGAGAAAGGAGCTGCGCCCCTATTCCGGCGGCAATCGGCGCAGCAGCAGAAGTTCCGGTTGAAGTGCCGTACGCGCTTGTTGAAGTACCGGAAACGCTTGCTGAGTAATCAGAAACGCCTTGCGTAACTATTTCAGGTTTTATTCTTCCATCGTATGAAGGACCGAACGAGCTGAATGAAGCTTTATAGTTACTGTTTGAAACCGCTCCAACCGCAATGACATTAAATCCATCTGCCGGTGCGCCAATATAATGCCATAATTTATCTCCATCATTTCCGGCAGAAGTAAATGTTGAAATACCGAATTGAGTAAACGCAAGTTCAACTGCTTTTGTAATCACTGTGGTTTTTCCGGTCATATCGGCATAGACGTACGAAAATGTTGAAGGATCAAATTCGTTGTAGCCGAGTGAGCTTGTGGTAATATCGACACCGATGCTGTCCATCCATTGCAGCGCCGCAGCGTAATTGTCTTCTTCAACGTGCGTTTCAGTTCTAATATCTTCTGTTTTTGCGAGAATGAATGAAGCGTTGAACGCAGGCGCAACGATCTTACCTTCTTTGTATCCGCCAATAAGAGAAAAGATAGAAGTTCCGTGACCGTCTTGTCCGCCAGCATCTCCGGTTTCATTCGCGGTGTTGTTATCGTGAAAGACGAAATCATATTCGGCAATTACTTTTCTGGAGACGAGCGACTCAATTAGTTTCCAGCGGAAACCGGAATCTAAAATCCCAACGACAACACTGTCTCCCGTTATCCCTTTTGCATGCACTTGCGGGATTTGGGAAATAGCATATTGTCCTAAAGAACTGCCGTAATCGAACGCGAGTCCGGTGTTATCGATAGAAGTTTTTTCAAGACTTTTGGAAGATTGTTCTTCTATCTTATCTTTTTTATAAGAAAGAGTTTGTACGGCTTCAACTTTTTCTACAAACGGAAGTGAAGAAATCTCTGCGATCTGTTCTTTATCGGCAAAGAGAGAAACAGCGTTGAACCATTTTAATTTATTCCAGATTTTTACACCGGAGTTTTCGAGCTCGGCAATGTATGGTTGATAAAGAGGAACATCTTCAAACGTTATAAAATTTTCTGCGCCGCGGTGTTTTATTCTTCGTTGGATGCTTCTTTCGGAAAGCGATTGAACGGCTTCGGAATAAGCTTGGGAAGTTTTTTGCAATGAAGTTTGAGTTGTTATTCCTTTATCTTTAAAATAAACCATATACTTCTGCTGCGCGAAAATCGAAAAGGTTGTTAAGCCGACAATACAGATCGCAAAGATAATTTTTCTCATAAGATTCTTCCTTTTTATCAATCTTCAATTTGGAGAACGGCAAGAAAAGCTTCCTGGGGAATTTCGACATTCCCGACTTGCTTCATTCGCTTCTTTCCTTCTTTTTGTTTTTCCAACAACTTCCGCTTACGCGAAATATCGCCGCCGTAACATTTTGCAAGCACGTTCTTCCGCATAGCTTTTACGGTTGATCTTGAAATGATCTTAGCGCCGATTGCCGCTTGAATAGAAATTTCAAACATCTGGCGGGGGATCAGATCTTTTAACTTTTCACAAACTTTTCTTCCCCAATCAAAAGATTTGCTGCGGTGAACGATCATTGAGAGCGCATCAACTGTTTCACCGTTAAGCAGAATATCAAGTTTTACAAGATCAGCTTCTTTGTAACCGATGTATTCATAATCGAACGAAGCATAACCGCGTGTAGTTGATTTAAGCTTATCGTAAAAATCGAAAATAATTTCCGAAAGTGGAAATTCAAACTGAAGATCGGCGCGGGTCGGATCAAGATAGGTGGTGTTTTTGTAAACGCCCCGTTTGTCCATCGCCAATTTCATAATGTTGCCAACATACTCGCTCGGTGTAACGATCTGCGCTTTCATAAACGGTTCTTCGATCAATTCAATATCGCCAACTGCCGGCATTGTTGCGGGATTATCAACGGTAAGTTTTGTACCATTCTTTTTATAAACGATATACTCAACGTTTGGTAGCGTTGTTATAATTGATTGATTGAATTCCCGGTACAATCTTTCCTGAACAATTTCCATGTGGAGAAGTCCGAGGAATCCGCAGCGAAAACCGAATCCGAGAGCGGCGGAAGTTTCAGGTTCATACACGAGCGCGGAATCATTTAAACGGAATTTGTCGAGCGCGTCGCGTAAATTTTCAAACTCTTCCGTGTTGGTCGGATACAATCCGCTGTAAACCATTGGTTTAACTTCTTTATAACCGGGAAGCCTTTCAGTGGCTCCGTGCTTGGCTAAAGTTACGGTATCACCAACTTTGGTATCGTTCACATCCTTAATTCCGGTGATCATGTAACCGACGTTTCCGGCGGAAAGTTCTCCAGTTCTGATCTTCTTCATTCCCAAAATGCCGATGTCTTCAGTTTCATATTCTTTATCGTGCGCAAAGAATTTTATTCTCTGCTTTTCCTTAATCGTTCCATTAAAAACACGGATGTAAGCAATTGCGCCTCTGTACTGATCGAAAACGGAATCGAAGATAAGCGCTTGCAACGGTTTTGTTTCATCGCCTGTGGGAGCGGGAATACGCTTGATGACCGCTTCTAAAATTTCTTCTATTCCGATCCTTGCTTTAGCGCTGGCAAGAATAATGTCGCTATCGTTACAACCGATAAGATCAATTACCTGCCCTTTTACTTTATCAACTTCCGCGCTGGGAAGATCAATTTTATTTAAGACCGGAATGATCTCAAGTCCCGCATCGAGCGCGAGATAAAGATTGCTGATCGTCTGCGCTTCAACACCTTGTGCCGCATCAACGATTAAAACTGCTCCTTCGCAAGCGGCTAACGAGCGGGAAACTTCGTATGAAAAGTCAACGTGTCCGGGTGTATCTATTAAATTTAATTTATAATCTGTGCCGTTTTTAGCTTTATAATTCATCTGGATTGCGTGAGATTTTATTGTAATTCCCCTTTCGCGTTCCAAATCCATGTCGTCAAGTAATTGCGCTTTTGCTTCACGCTGGCTAACCGTACCCGTAAATTCCAGCAGAGCGTCCGCAATTGTGGACTTTCCGTGGTCAATATGAGCGATAATGCAAAAGTTCCGAATGTTTTCCATATGTTCCTTTAAATTGAATGCAAATATAAAGATAAAGCGCGCGGGATAAAATACCGGAGTTGGTTGGTGGTTAGTTGTTGGTGGAGGGTGGTCAGTCGCAGCTGGCAATCAGCGGTCGGCAATTCGCAGTTGGCAGATGGATGGAAGGATCAAGATGAATTTTTTGAGTTTTGAGTTTTGACTTCTCAATTCTGAATTCTTACTTCTCCCCAATGACAGATGACCATTGACCACTTCTCAACTACCGCTTAAACAATTAACAGTTGATCCATAGAAAATTATTTGTTCGTAAGATGAATTCTTTTTAAGTTTTCTTAAGTAATTAATTAGCAATCCGAGAGGCTCTATTCTTTGATGCATTTACAAAATTCCTTACTAATTGCCGAAAGTGACCGCCGAAGGGGTGAAGCCAGTTTTATATCTTTTGCAAAAGGAAGAAGTAAATATCTAAATGTATTTTGGTAAGATACTATAAATGAATCATCGCAATTGGTTTTCGAAGTTAAGTGGCAATTTAAAATCAACATTGTTAAATAAGTGATTATGATGACAGAAATTGTTAAGAAAGAATTGTTAGTCGAAATATATTGTCCAAGATGCACAAATATGATTGCTGTTCGAGATGGTATTAAGATATTATCTTGTCATACATGTGGTTTGGTATTTAAAGTTGAATCAAATAAAAAAATCCAACAATTTTTTTATCGCTTATGGTCAAAAATAAAATCTATACTCCCAAATTGGTTTATAACCAACTGGAGTAAAATTATTACAAAAGTAGAAAGTATAATCATTTCCGAAACGATCGTATATTCGAGCCATTGTTGGTATTGTACTTCACCAATTAAATCCGTCAAAACTTCTGTGAAACAGAATCATTATTTTAAGTATAAGATTAGCGAGTTGTGGCTTGGTAATAAAAAATGTCAAAAAACAAATTGCAAATACTTTTTATGTAATGATTGTGGACGTTGTCTGTGTGATTACCAAGACATCATTCTTCGAAAAGCTGCAAAGGACATTGAACAAAAATGGATGGAATCTAATCCAAAAGATATAACATTGCTCAACTAATCTCTTGGATAAACAAAGAACCAAGCACCACTAAATTTTCACTCAACTCCTGTTGTGTCAAAATTGCTTTTTACGTAGTATAGATTATGAACAACTTTATTTAAATAAACTTCAGCACTGTCGGAAGTTGGATACAATAAGAACAAAGCAAAAGGGTCATTAATGAACAAACTAATCAACTTTGGTGAGGATGTTGAAGGATACAGCATCCCGGTATTAAACGAGAGAGAAATACGGGCGGCAGCCGGAATATTATTTTTAATGATGTTCCTTACGATTCTGATTGTAATTTTTAGACAGAATTTTGTGCCTCTAAAATACGCGGTAGTGATCTTCCTTACGGATATTGCGGTACGCGTTTTTATCAGTCCAAGATTTTCCCCAACCTTAATCATCGGGCGGTTGATAGTTAGGAATCAAACTCCGGAATATGTCGGCGCGGCGCAGAAAAAGTTCGCGTGGATAATCGGCGTGGTGTTAGCCGTAACAATGTTCATTCATCTTATTGTGATGAACGCATTCAGCCCGATTACGGGAATTATCTGCCTCATTTGCCTCATCTTCTTATTCTTTGAATCCGCGTTCGGAATTTGTATCGGCTGTAAATTTTACTCGATGTTCTACAAAGAAAAAGCGCAATACTGCCCCGGCGAAGTTTGCGATGTAAAATCAAAACAGGATATTCAGAAAACATCGTGGGCGCAACTGCTTATCGTTTGCGGATTTATCGCCTACATTTTCTTTACCGTTTCCATGTTCAACGATAATTTTAGTAAAAAACCATATGACTTGTTCGGACTTGAAACGCCGGAACAAACGAAATTGGAAAAACCTTGATATAAATAAGAAGAGAAACAAAGAACGATCTTGATTTAGTTTAAAACTTTTGAAATGAATAAGATATCAATTGAAATAGAAAAGCTCGGTTTTGATAAGTGGTACAATGATAACATTGATCTATCAAAAATTGGTGAACATCAAATTGCAAGAATTGTTACCGTCAATAAAAAAAATTATATTATTTCGAACGGAAAGGATGAAGTCTTAGCTGAATTAACGGGGAAATTCATGTTCAACATAGATTCTCCATTAGATTTTCCTACGGTCGGTGATTGGGTGGAAGTGCAATTATTCGATGATGATTCTTTTGCTGTCATTCACAATATTTTTCCGCGCAAAACGCTCTTAAAAAGAAAAACATCCGGTAAAAAGGTTGATTACCAACTGATCGCCGCCAATATCGATACCGCGATCATTATACAATCATTGGATCACAATTATAATTTAAGAAGACTGGAACGTTATCTGGTGATGATCAATGAAAGTAACATTACTCCGGTTATCTTCTTAAGTAAAAGTGATCTTATTGATGCTGGGGAAATTCAACAGAAAGTAAATGATATTTATAAGATCGCACCTGAAATTAAAATGGCAGTTTTTAGCAACACAAGTCTGTCCGACATAGAAAATATTAAATCCTACTTTACTCCATTTAAAACCTTTTGTTTACTTGGCTCATCCGGCGTAGGTAAAACTACCTTACTGAATAATCTGATTCACCAGGATCTTTATAAAACTAAACCGATAAGAGAAAAAGATGGAAGAGGAAGACACACAACTACCCGCCGTGAACTAATCGTTTTGGAAAATGGAGCGATTGTGGTGGACAATCCCGGAATGCGTGAACTTGGCATGATCTCGATCGAATCGGGATTGGACGAAACCTTTAATGAAATTGCAGCATTGGCTGATCAATGCCGCTTTAAAGACTGTACGCATACTATCGAAGAAGGGTGTGCAATTTTGAAAGGAAAAGATGAAGGAGTAATTCCTGATGAACGTTACCGGAATTATATAAAAATGTATAAGGAATCTTTGTATCACGAAATGTCATACCTTGAAAAAAGGCAGAAAGATAAGAAGTTCGGCAAGTATGTTCATTCAGTGCTGAAGTATAAAAAGGATAAAGGATAAAACCGGGAAAAGTTAAAAATGTAAAAAAATTGATCACTCACTTTCATTTCTTTTTTTCTGCAAACGATAACCGTAATTTACCGCCATGAAAAAACAACTTTACCTTGTCTCGACTCCCATCGGCAACTATGATGATATTACACTGCGCGCTTTAAAAATTTTAGCCGAAGTAGATTTTATAATCTGCGAAGAATATAAAGAAGCGCGCCGGCTTCTTTCACATTTCAAAATCGAGAAATCGCTTGTTTCGATTAACGAGCATAACGAAAAAGATTTTGCCGATGAAATAGCGCTGCGAATTGTTCAAGGAGAAACTGCCGCGTTAATTTCCGATTGCGGCACCCCCCTTTTTTCCGATCCCGGACATAAGTTGGTTGATCTGTGTATTAGCTACAGCATGGACGTTATACCGATCCCAGGCGCAAATTCATTGCTTCCGGCGTTAACCGGTTCCGGGTTGGACTTTGAAAAATTTTATTATTACGGGTGGCTTTCTCCGAAGAAGGAAATCCGGCAGAAGGAATTGTTCAACTTAAAAAATAGAAAAGAGTTGATCGTGCTTCTCGATACACCCTATCGCTTAAAAGCGTTGCTGGCAGACATTGTTAAAGTTTTCGGAAAGTATTGCCGAGTTGTTGTTGCATTCGATCTCACACTTCCCACCGAAAAGTTTTTCCGGGATTCTGCCCAGGAAATTCTAAAAGAAGTTGAAGCAAAAAATCTGAAAGGAGAGTTTGTACTTTTGCTTGATAATAGAAGAAACGAGACACAGAACCGTTAGAATACAGAATTCAGAAGAGAGGATATATTTCATTAGTAATTTCTAATCTGGTAAACCAGAACCAAATAGAATAAATGGATGCAAAATTGAATGACTGAATGAAAAACATTCAACCATTCATTTTCATTCATCCATGCAGTTCAAAGTTTTTCACTCCACCAATGTTTTTGCTAACATCTAAGATGTCACACCTTATCGTGAATCTTTTCCAGCAGCGCCACATTTTCAATATGGTACGTCTGAGGAAACATATCTACCGGTTTTGCTTTCACTAATTTATATCCCGCTTCACACAAAAGTTTTAGATCGCGGACTTGCGTTGTTGGATTGCAGCTTACATAAACGATTTTTTTGGGGGAAAGTTTTATAATATCGGCAACGGTATTTTTGTGCATCCCATTCCGAGGTGGATCGGCAATGATTACATCAGGTTGTGGAATGTTTTGGCTTTCAATTACATTTAAAAACGAATCATACAGATCGGCGAGAAAGAATTTTACGTTTTCGGTGTGGTTAAGTTTCTTGTTCACTTCGGCATCGTTAATTGCCGATTGCACAACTTCAAATCCATAAACTTCTTTAGCAAACTTGGAGACAAAAGTTGATATTGTTCCGGCGCCGCAGTAAAGATCATACACAACTTCGTTACCGGAAAGACCGGCGTAATCTAAAGCAGTTTGGTAGAGATTTACCGCTTGCAAAGTGTTCGTCTGGAAAAAAGAATTGGCGCTAATTCTAAATTTATATTCACCGATGGTATCGTGAATAATTCCATTCCCGTAAAAAACTTTTTCATACTCGCCGATTGCGACAAGCGCTTTCTTCGTACTGATATTGTTAATGATTGTGGTTACAGCGGAAATTTCTTTCTTCAAGCTATGCGTGTATTCATCCATCAGTTCATCATTTTCTTCAAGCGTAACAAGATTCACCATCAGCTCTGGAAAATGTTTCGACTCTTTAATAACCAGGTTGCGCAAATAACCGGTATGCGTTTTGGTTGTGTAGATCGAAGTGTTTTTATCTTTAAAAAACTTACGTGTAAAGTTGAGAATTTTATTGCTAGTTTCTGATTGCAAAAAACATTCGTCAAGGTCTAAAACTTTATCAAAAATATTCGGGATGTGGAGTCCGAGCGCAAAATTTCTGTCGATCTCTTCGTTGGAATTAATTTCCTCCAACGTAAGCCAACGTTGTTCGGCAAAAGAGAATTCCATTTTGTTCCGGTAATAAAATGTCTGCTCGGCGGAGATTATCTCTTCAAGCGCAAAATCAGTAAAACCTCCCAACCCGTTAAAAATATCTTTCACTTGTTCTTGTTTGTAGCGCGCTTGTGCGGGATAAAAAAGGTCTTGCTGCTTGCATCCGCCGCACGTTCCAAAAAAATTACAACGGGCTTTTATCCGCTCTGCCGATGGGGAAATCACTTCAACAAGTTTGGCTTCGGCGTAGGACTTTTTAATTTTTCTAATTTCCGCTTTAACCGTATCGCCCGGATACGCATGCTGCACGAAGATGACAAAATCTTTTGTCACTCCATCTTTTTCAACCGGAATTTTTGCAACTCCCAATCCTTCGTAAGCGTAACTTTGAATCGTTAATTCAAGAATTTCATTTCGTTTCATTTAGTTTCCTTTTCAAAGAGCATTGCAGAGAATCCGATATTTTTGTAACCACCGTGTCTTAAAAAAACATTCGCTTCGTGACTAATTTTATGAATGAATTTCTTGTGCAGTTTCTTTTCACCCTCCGGCACGTTAGGAAGATTTCTCGCGGCTTTCTTTTCAAATTGAATGTAGAAAACATCGAGCGTTTCCGATAGATCTTTCGACTCTTTATGTTTCCATTGCACCGATTCATAAAACGGAACAAGCTCATCGACAAAGAGCGGAGCGAGTGTTGAGCGGTTCCAAACATCTGTTATAACTTGCGGAACTTCTTTTTTCAAGTTGCACATTTCTCCAACACACAGAACTCCCCCCGGTTTTGTTATGCGAAAAAATTCCTTTGCGATCTTTCTTCTTTCTTTAACCGTTACCGACGCCTGCGCATAAACCACATCAAAAAAGTCATTCTTAAAATCGGTGTTGGAAAATTCCATCAGCCGGACGGAAATATTTTTATTCGCTCCAAGCTTCAATCGGTTGCGGAAAAGCGCGTCTTCATCGTGCACAATGAAATAAATTTTCGCCTGGAAATTCTCTTCGATAAACTTTGCCAGTTCGTCGGAGCTTTCTCCAACCACCAGAACGGTCTTTCCCGTAACGTCATATAAATTGTTAAACCAGAGGAATTGATCATCCATCCCCGGCAATAATAGTGAAAGCTTCACAGTGCGCCTTTATTGTTTAATTTTTTCACTACAAATTTAATTATTAATTTGCCAATAGATAATCAATCAATTAAAAAGATAATGAAATTCTTCGCCTTACTATTTTTCTTTCTCGCAACACAAACTTTTTCGATGGGTGATTCGCTTTCCATTCACAGCAGATCAACCGCCGATTCGGTTACCGTTTTCGATTCGTTAAGGACCAATCATTTGGGAATCGCTGATTCGTCGGCAACCGATTCGCTCAATGCTGAAGCGGTTCCGGACACGGTTGTTCCCATCACATTTTCTGCGGAATATCCCTTCAGTTTAATAATTCCGCAAGAAGAAATTAGAAGGATGAATCTCCGTTACGCAGGCGATCTTTTCTCGCTGATTCCGGTAAGTTATAAAAGAAGTCTTGGTTTTAGCGGACTTCCGGAGGAAATGAATTTTTACGGAGCGGGATTCGGAAACGTCAGTTATTTTGAAAACGGCATTCTTCTGAACGACAGGATGCGGAATGTTTACGATCTGAACTTGTACCAAACCGAAGATGTTGATTCGATTGAAGTGGTTCCTTCTCCACGAGGATTTTTACACGGAGTTTTTAATAATTTGGCGACGGTAAATTTTATTACAAAAGATTTTGTCGCCATGCCGCCCTACACCCGCATAAAATATATCGAATCTCCGTTAGGTGAGGGTTATGTTGATGCCCAGTTCAATTCCCTTTTTTCTAAAAAATATATTTTCTCTTTTGATGTTTCCAACCGGAAAATGGATGCGGGATTTGTAAATACCGATTACAGTTTGTGGCAGGCGAAGGTAAAACTGAAATATTTGTACTCCAATTCACTCAACTTTTTCTTGGGCTACAATTTTGTGAAATCAGATATCGGATTGAATGGCGGAATAGATTACGATACTCTTGCAACACTTACCACGGAACCGTGGCTCTATTTGTATAACGAACGAACTTCACCTGTCCGCGACCGTGAAAGTTACCAAAAAGTAAAACAGCACAATTTCTCTTTGCGGATGCTTACGCATTTGTATGAAGAAAGTACTTCGGAGCTTTCGTTTTACTATCGTTTTAATCTGGATGAATACCGGCAAAATGAATTTGGACAACAGAGTGGTATTCAAACTTTTATCTCAGATAGAAAGACAAAAACGCTTGGCGGAATTGTGAGTCACCAAACGAACTTTAGCATTTTCAACCTTTCGTTAAAGGGAAATTATGAGTACGTAGATTATTTTGAACGATTTTATCCTACTTATGGGGGAATAGCGACACTTCTCTCGATTGATGGAATTCTCTCATGTAAACTTTTAGATGATAAGATAATCCCGTCTCTGTTTGGAAAAGTTCTTTTCAAGGAAGGAACGAATTTTAACGGCGTTGGAACTGATTTGAATTTTCTGCTTTCAGATAATTCATCTTTTTATACAGGTATTTCCTATTTTGAAGAAGCAAAAGATGTTCATCCGGGCTGGATGACTTCATCCCGTACTCCTTTCCCAACAATTTTTGCTGCAGAGTTTGGGTATAAAGAGACAACAGACAAAACATTAATTGCGGTAAATCTTTTTTATAATCAAAGGAAAAATACATTCATTACCATCACAGATCATAATTGGTCAACGAATTATCGTAAGTGGATTTTACCAAATGAAAATACTTATGGAGTTGGATTAACTTTTAATTATGTTTATTGGAAAATACACACACTAACAAATTCAACAATTCAAAACTCTTTACTCAAAGAAGGTAGAAGTAGTGTCCCAGCCGATCCTTTAGTTCCAAGTTTGATTTTAAATTGGAAAGTTGAATACCGCGATACCCTTTTTAATTCAAGTCTGCGTTTACGCACTGGATTTGAAGCGAAATTTTCAAGCAAACAAGCGTTCGCTCAATATGATTTTTACGAACCATATGTTTATTACGATACGCTAAAAACTGTTCCCGCCTCCTTCACGCTTGATTTTTATCTTTCCGGTGAAATACAAAGATCAGCAATGATTTATTTTTCTTGGGAAAATCTTTTTGGAAATACTTATTACGTTACTCCCTACTACCCAATGCCATGGCGGGGAATTCGTTTCGGTATAATGTGGCAGTTTGCAAATTAATAAATAACTCATGTTAGCAAATACCAAGTTTGGATTTATATTCTGTAACGCGGACTTCAGTCTGCGCAACGATTTTATACTTATTTAGCAGTCTGAGTAAGAATTTTGTGTACATAACTTGAAAATTAATATCAGAAAGAAAATAAAATGAAAATTATCCTTGGCGCCGATCACGGTGGATTTGAAACAAAAGAAAAAATAAAAGAATATCTTCTCACCAACAATTTTGAAATTATTGACGCGGGCAATCTTGTGTACGATGCGAAAGACGATTACCCCGACTTTGCTATTGCCGTTGCAAAAAGGATTTCTGCAAACGAAGCAGAAAAAGGAATTATCGTTTGCGGAAGCGGTGTTGGAGCTTGTATTGCTGCAAACAAAGTTAAGAGTGTTCGCGCATGCGTTTGCCACGATGTTTATTCCGCGCATCAAGGTGTTGAGCATGATGACATGAATGTTCTCTGTCTCGGCGGAAGGATCATCGGAATTGAAACCGCGAAAGAAATTGTACACGCATTTGCAAACGCAAAATTCTCAAACGAAGACCGGCATAAAAGAAGACTTGAAAAAGTCCTTGCTCTTGAAAAATAAAGATTAAGCCTGTAACACAGAATACTATTCTGTGTTACACTTTATTTCTTCAAAAGATCAATCAATGCCGACTCAAGATATTCAAACTTGAATTTAAATCCTGCTTTCAGCAACGCTTCCGGTTTAACTTTTTGACTCGCTAAAATCGCGGAAGCGCTTTCTCCCATCACCAATTTCAAGATAAATTTAGGTACGGGGAAAAGCGATGGTTTGTGCAAAACTTTTCCGAGTGTCTTCGCAAAAATTTTCATCTGTACCGGTTGAGGAGAAACTGCGTTAAAAATTCCTTTTAGATTTTTATTATCAAGCAGGAAAAGATAGAGAGAAATAATATCCGCAAGATGAATCCAGCTAAACCATTGCTTACCGTTTCCTAATTGTCCGCCTACATACAGTTGAAATGGAAGTAGCATCTTTTTCAATGCGCCGTCATCGGTGCTTAATACAATTCCTGTTCGTACAATTGCTCTTCGCACATTTATCATTTCTAAAGGTTCAGAAGTTTTTTCCCAGTCAGCACAAACGTGAGAAAGAAAATCATTTCCGGTTGAACTCGTTTCAGACAAAATTGAATCTTCTCTTTCACCGTAGAATCCGATTGCAGAAGCCGAAATAAAAACTTCCGGTTTTCGTTTACATTTTTCAATTGAAGAAACAAGATTTCGCGTTGTATTGATGCGGCTGTCGTAGATTTCTTTTTTATAACTTTGGTTCCAACGTTTGCCCGCAACACTCGCGCCGGCTAAATGAATTACCGCGTCTTTTCCTTCTAGATATGAAGAATAATCTTTTTCGTAATCTTTCCATTCAACCACTTCTTTCGCAGACGGAAACACTACTTTTGCTTTCTCAACATTTGTTGAGAAGATCGTGAGTTCATCTCCACGCAAAAATAATTCTTTACAGAGTTCTCTACCGATCAATCCGGTTGCTCCGGTTACGACAATCTTTTCCAATTTTTTCTTTTTGTTTCGTCTTTTAGTTGTAGTATTTTCATGCCTAAAATTAGTTACAATCAACCAATAACCCAATTGTAAAATTATGGGAAAAAATCAGAGACTCTTGTTTGTTGATCTTCACCGCGGATTAGTTCTGTTGGTGATGATTGAAGTCCACGTTTTTAACGCGATGTTGCTTCCGCAAATTAAAACTGAGTGGTGGTTTACTTATTTAAATTTCATTAACGGATTGGTCGCTCCGTCATTTTTATTTATTTCCGGTTTTGCGTTCGTCCTTTCGGGCAAAAAGAAACTTGAAGAATTCAGACAATATAAGTTTACATTTTGGAAACAGATCGGAAGAATTGGATTGATCTTTCTGGTCGGTTACAGTTTGCATCTTCCTTATTTTTCTCTACAGAAGACGTTGCACAAAGCAACTCCGAGTGAGGTAAGTGCTTTTATTAACGTTGATGTTTTGCAGTGCATTGCGTTTGGATTGCTAGTGCTTTTTCTTCTTCGCCTTTTTATAAAAAAAGATTCGGTTTACATCTGGATTATCGCATTCCTCGGCGCATTTACCGTTTGGATCGCTCCCTACTTTTGGAACACGAATGCTTCGCACGCCCTTCCGGATGCTCTTTCAAACTTTTTTACAAAAAGAGACGGTTCTTACTTTCCTCTTTTGCCCTGGCTTGGATTTATGTTTTTCGGCGGAGTAACTTGTTCTTATTTTATGCAGGCACAAACAAATGGAACAATAAAATTATTTTTTAGAAACTTGTCCATTGCCGGTTTCGTATTCGTTATAGCCGGACACTTATTAATGACTGAAGGATTTTTTCTTCAAGTAAAAATGCCGCCGCCGAATTATCTTTTTTTCATTTTGCGGCTCGGTTATGTTTTTCTGATCTTCTCGGCTTGCTGGTTTTATGAAAACAGAATCGGTTTAAGGGAAAATTTAATTTTGGATGTAAGCCGTGAATCGTTGATCGTTTACTGGCTACATTTGCAAATTATTTTTAGAAGAATGATTGAAAACCGGAGTTTACAGGATTTTGTTGGACAATCTCTTAATGTGATTCAAGCTTTGCTTGTTACACTTGTCTTTATTGTTGCGATGATGTTCATTGCAAAAAATTGGCATCTTTTAAAAGGAAAGTATCCGCAGTACGCAAGAATAGCCACGGCAGTGGTGGTCTGGGGAAGCATACTGATATTTTTAATTACTTAAGACGCGAGATTTCTTAATCTTGTTCTTATTCATCAGAAACTCAAAATGAGTAAGATTACGATTAGGATTATGATTATGATTAAGAAAAAAATTATAAGAAAGTGAGTTTGTGGAGAGAAATTGAAAGCCGGAGGAGAAAAACAAATTTCCCGTCCGGCTTAGAGCAATTAATTAACCGATAAAAATGGTTGAACTTTATCGTGTAAATATTGTTTCGGAACAGCGCCGATAACAGAATCTACAACTTTTCCGTCTTTGAAAATTCCGAGAGTCGGAATGCTTCTAATTCCATAACGTACAGCAACAGATTGATTTTCATCTGTATTTACTTTTACAACTTTTAGTTTCCCTTCAAGTTCGGTAGCTAATTGCTCAACGATTGGTCCAACCATTCTGCATGGTCCGCACCAGGGGGCCCAAAAATCTACCAATACAGGTAAATCTGATTTTAAAACTTCCTGATCAAAATTGTTGTCAGTTCCTTCTACTAATAAAGCGTTCATTTTATTTTCCTTTTATTATTTGTTTTTCTGATTGGTGTGATGCGAGAAAAAGAGAATGGTTTCAGAGACGAGAGGAAAATCAGTCTTATTTATTCCGAAATGTTTTCCACTTCATTTCCCTTACTTTTGGGTGACCAATCAATTCCCTCGCAGGGCAAATAATTTTCGGTTGGATGTTCGTCATGTTTCATGCAAAGCACGGCGCTTTTATCAAAATGTTCGCAGCTTGAGCAGAGTGTTGATTCCAGAACTTCTTTGTTCTTCTCCATGAAATATCTGAACTGCACAATAGCAGGATGCAGCACAACTCCGTAAATCAATAAAAAGGAGGCGCTCCACCAGACGGAATAATCAAGATAATTCTTTAAAATATAGATTGTCGGAATGATGATCATTATCCTTACGAGCGTCCAAAATATAATTTCGCCCAAGTTTAATTTTCCTTATTTTTGCTATAGTATTTGCAGTTTAAACTTTTCATTTTACGCTGTAAGGAAACTAAGTAATTTTTACGAAATTTAGTAATCAAAAGAAAAGGAAATAAGATGAAGAGGAAAACAACCAGACTTATTGCAGTCGCATTCTTCTTGTTTTTCATTAACGTAAGTTTTGGACAGAATCTCGGCATCAACATCATCGCCGCAAGTCCGCAAAATGAATTCAGTAACAATGTAAAAAATTTAGGATTCGGAATAGGAGTTGAAGGATTAATTTATTTTAATAACGGAAGCATCCCGTTTGGAGTTGGATTAAATCTTGGTTTTATGAACTACGGAAATGAAAACTTGAACGTTCCCTTAAGCACTACGCTTCCCGGTGTTACGGTAAATTTAAGCAGGACAAATAATCTGGCAAACTTCCATCTTCTTTTTCAATTGACGACAAACGGAAAATCGATGCGCCCTTATCTCGATCTTTTATTCGGCGGAAATTATTTGTTCACCGAATCCAAAGTTACCGATGAAGGGCAAGGAAATGACATTGCTTCTTCACGGAATATAAGTGATTATGCGTGGAGTTACGGTTTCGGCGGCGGATTGTTGATCAAAGTTTATGAACCAAGCCGCGATGAGATGAACGATCTTGGAGTTTTATTCCTGGACTTGAAAGCGAGATATTTAAGAGGAACTGAAGCTGAATATCTTACGGAAGGCTCTATTATCGGGCATCCGAACGGAACGGTTACGCTGCTCCCTTCAATATCCAAAACGGATTTACTACAAATTCAAATTGGTGTAACGGCTCAGTTTAATTCTGTTTCTTTTTAAGGAAAAAAATTTTTAAATGATGTTGAAAAACATAACGCACTAAATTATGACTCGAGGAATTTATGAAAATATTTCTGCTCTTATCTTTTGTATGCTTAACGGGAATGATGTTCGCGCAGGATGCAAGAAATGAACTTATCCAATCGGAAAGAAAAGCGTTCGAAAGAAAACTGACCTTCTCAAAAGTTGCTTACCCCAGCGATCCCAATTATGATGTGCAATATTACAAGTTGGATGTTTCGGTGACTCACACACCAAAATTTATTGGCGGAGTAGTTACCCTGAACGCAAAAAGTCTTCTCGATAGTCTCACATCGGTTAAAATCGATTTGCAAAACACCCTTACTGTTGATTCAATTATCTCGGGATCGAAAATTTCATTCCAACATGTTAGTGATGTTATCACGGTGCAACTTGAAAAAGTTTATAAATTAAACGAATTATTTTCGTTAAAAATTTATTATCACGGAGCTCCGGGTTCAAGCGGATTTGGGAGTTATGAAACAGGTTATCACAACGGCGTAAAAACGATTTTTACGCTAAGTGAACCTTACGGTGCAAGTGATTGGTGGCCTTGCAAAGATACTCCCGCCGATAAAGCCGATTCCGCCGATATTTGGATCCGGTGCGATTCTTCTTTAAAAGCAATTTCAAATGGAAAACTTACCGGAGTAGCGAACAATAAAGACGGAACGTTTACCTGGAAGTGGGAGGAACGTTATCCTATCGCTCAATATTTAATTTCGATGGCGATATCCAACTTTGCCGAGTATCAGCAATATTTTAAGTATTCAAAAACCGATTCAATGTCGGTCATCCACTACATCTATCCCGAATATCTAAACCAAAACAAAACAAATCTCGGCAAAACGACCAACATGCTTCAAGTTTTTTCAGATAAATTCGGACTCTACCCTTACATCAAAGAAAAGTACGGTCATGTTTCATTCGGATGGGGCGGCGGAATGGAACATCAAACGATTACTTCGCTCGGCGGCAGTAACTTGTCTATCGATTTAATCTCTCACGAACTTGCCCACCACTGGTTTGGCGATAAAGTTACTTGCAAAGACTGGCAAAACATCTGGTTGAATGAAGGATTTGCAACATTCTGCGAAGCTGTGTACGCAGAAGCAGTTGGCGGGAAAGCTTCTTACGATTCATATGTTTCCAACAGCATGTATTATGCTAAAAAAGCAGTGGGTACTATTTATGTGAAAGATATCAGTACTGTTGATGAAATATTTAATGGTTACAGATCATATGAAAAAGGAGGAATTGTTCTCCATATGCTGCGCGGAATTGTTGGAGATGATAAATTCTTTACACTTATGCGCAACTATTTAGATGATCCACGATATGCTTATAACGTTGCAACCACTGAGGATTTTCAAGGTGTTGCCGAAAGCGTTTACGGCTCTTCGCTTGATTATTTTTTCAAAGAATGGATTTACGGAGAAAATTTTCCGACATATACCGTAAAATGGAATACAAGTACGTTAGGAAACGGAACTTCTAACGTTAATGTTTCAATCGCACAATCAAAAAATACAACACCACAATTTTTTACTATGCCGATTCAGATCAATATTAAAACTTCTGTTGGCGATACTTTGTTTACGGTTTTTAATAACCAGTTAACCCAGGGATTTTCGTTTGTTGTAAACGGTACCGTTTCTGCAATTCAATTTGATCCGAACAATTTCATTCTGAAAAATTCTTCTGTTACTGTGGGCGTTGAAGATGAAAAATTAGTCCTCGATAAATTTGAGTTATTTCAGAATTATCCAAATCCATTTAACCCTGAAACTGTTATCCGTTATCAACTTCCAACAAAGAGTTTTGTTTCATTAAAAATATTTGATGTGCTGGGAAAAGAAATTGCTGTTTTGGTAAACCAAGAAAATGAACCGGGATTGCATCAAGTGAAATTCGACGGTTCTTTGCTTTCCAGTGGTCTTTATTTTTATGTGTTGAAATCCGGCAATTTCAGCAACAGTAAAAAACTACTTTTGCTAAAGTAAGGTAAAATTTGGTACAAATAACTAACGACAAACGACATAACTTTTCGGAGTAAATCATGGATACGACAACACAAGAAACCTATTTTGCTTCCCCGCTTCGTTCTCCTGATGAAAACATTGAGCGGGATAGAAAGATAATCGAGAATAATCCCACCATAATGCAATTATTGGAAGGATTTCCCGATCTCGCTCTTATTTTAAATGAAAATCGTCAGCTTGTTGCGTTCAATTCTAAAGCATGCGCTTACGTGCCGGAAGCAATTCAAACGAATGTATATGGAATGCGCCCCGGTGAAGCAGTAGATTGCATCCACGCCAAAGAAATGCCTGCCGGATGCGGAACTTCTAAATTTTGTGTAGAGTGCGGCGCTGTAAAAGCGATTGTTCAAACCATCGATAATAAAGAGTCGGCAATTGAGGAATGCAGAATAACCAGAAAGAAGAATGACATAGAAGAATCACTTGATCTTCGAGTCCACACTTCAGTTATAAATATTAACGAAAAAGCGTTTACTTTATTTTCTATTAAAGACATTGCCGGTGAAAAACGGCGCTATACTCTTGAAAGAATTTTCTTCCATGATATTTTAAATACAGCCGGAGCGCTTGACGGGTTGATCAGTCTGCTGCCCGATTCCGAAGGAGAAGAATTAGTCGATTTAGAGACCACGCTCCCAAAAATCTCAACCCAACTTATTAATGAAATCATAGCGCAGAGACAGTTATTAAGCGCTGAAACCGGCGCTTTAGTTCCCGAAATTTCAGTTCTCTCACTCAACAAAATCCTTAATGAAGCCGGACTACTCTATACAGGACATGAAGTAGCGAAAAGAAAAACTATTTCTATAAAATTGATTGATACAGATGTTGAATTTAAGTCTGACAAAACGTTACTCGTCCGCTCTATTGGTAATTTAATTAAAAATGCATTAGAAGCTTCAAAAGCTGGAGATGAGGTAAGAGTAAGCGCTGATATTTCACCGAAAGAAGTTTTTATTCATGTTTGGAATAGTACGGTAATGCCCCAGAACGTTCAACTGCAAATGTTCCAACGTTCTTTTAGTACAAAAGCCGCAAGCGGACGCGGTATTGGTACCTACAGCGTTAAACTTTTAGTTGAACAATATCTAAAAGGAAAAATCTCTTTCACCTCCGATGAAGAAAGTAAGACCACTTTTACGATTACTTTACAAAGGTGAGTTACTTATAGATTGCGAAATAGCATTCTGAAAAATGTGGAATTAATTTAGATTCCGTCTCTTTAATTTTTTTTCGGTTTCCGCTTTGCCTTATGGCGGGCTATTTAATAGTGGTTTGATATACCATTTTAAAACCTTCCGGATCGAATTTATTATTTTCTGTTCCTTCATAGAACTTAACGATATTACCATTCCACAAATAAAAAATCCCCGGCGTATTTCCGCTGTCTCCCATCAACTGCCAGAACTTTGATACATCTATCACTTGATACGGAAACGCACATCCTGCCTCTTTTAAGAAGTCGGGGATCAGGTTAGTTTCTTCATCCATAAAGAGAATATAAACTTCCGGGAAATTATCTTTTTTAGACAATCCGCAAATTGCTTTTGCAACTTCTTTACAGTGGTCGCAACCGGCGGCAAAGAGACAAACAATTTTCTTCCCTTCATCAAGATTTACATGTTTGTTTCCGAAAGTTGAGTATTCTGCAAATCTTGAACTTACCTTTTTCGGTTCGGATACAACAGACTTATTTTGAGTTGTCTTTTTCCCAATATCAGCAGCAGCTTCCGGCGATGCCGAAGATGGTTGTTTGTTATGTGCAGAATCAACCTTGATTATAGTTTCTTCCGGATTGATCTTCTGCCGACATGGAGAGAATGGAAAAAGAATAAACATAAACAAGAGAGATGAAAGAAGAATAAGAATAAGGTAGATAGATTTCTGCTTACCTTTTTCCCCCGCTGGAATAATGCGGTATAAATAAATAAGCAGTCCTATCATGATCATATTTTTGATAAAAGCCGCTAAAGGCGACATATCGATCAACTGCCCAAAGCATCCGCAGTTCCCATTAAGAGCGCCGTGTCTGTACATTTCAATCGCCAGATGAATGCTGAATATAATTAGAAGAAAGATAGCGGTTGGGATAACAATTTTTTTGAGATGATGTCTTTGAAGGATGGTTATGCCGATCGCTATCTCCAAAGCGATAAGCATTCTTACAAAATAAGGGGTGCTGCACCATGTTGCTAAACCAAGATCAACCAACTGTTTTTCAAAAGCCCAAAGGGGAAACATTTTGGCGATGCCTGAAACCAAAAACAATAGGAATACTAAAATCCTTATCGTCCGCGGCAAATATTTTTCTATCATTTTAAATTTATTTTTTTACAAATCCAATAACCGCCGGTGGTAATTTATTTGTCCCAGGTGATAAACTAAATGCGTTGTAAGATGAAGTAAAAAATATTCCGTTGAAGTTTTTTTATCAAAAACTAAAAGAGGGTATTCATTTTTTAATTCTTCATCAGTTAAGCCGCGTAAGGAATTTTCAACAACAATAATTGTTTCATCAATCTTTTTTATCAATTCGGTTTGGGGAATATCTTTAGTGGAAAATTCAAGTTCTCTGTGCCTAACATAATTTGTTTTGCCAAGCTCCGCGCCAATGAACCAATTAAGATTTCCGATAAGATGTAAACAAAGATTACCGGCAGAATTCGCTATTTTTTTTTCGATGAGCCAAATATTTTTTTCATTCTTGTATAATTCAATTTCAGATTTTAGTCTGTTAAGGTCTCTATTAAAGAGTGTTATTAAAGTTTCGATGAGCATATTTCTATCTCCGTGGTGGTATTTATTCAGTTACCAGTTTATCTTATCGCCAATTTTTAACGAATACTTATCCGAGAATCCCGCACAAACTTCTACTACGTATTGCGCCGGTTCGGTAGAAGCGTAAGATTGATCCGACAAAGTTTTTGTGTTTTTGTGAATGGTAACAATTTTTTTATCTGCATTCACAAAGATCATATCAAGCGGCAAGTAAGTATTCCTCATCCAAAATGATTGAAGTTCTTCAACCGGAAAAATGAATAACATTCCTTGGTTCATCTCCATTGATTTTCTGTACATCAATCCATTTTGGCGCTCATCATCAGTGTCGGCAATTTCAATATCAATTGTAGTGATCGGGTTGTTGAGGCTGTCAATAAAGGTTAAACTTCCCTCTTTCATAAATTTATACTCGGTTTCTTCAGTTGCTTGGTCAGTATTGGTGGGAATTATAAAAGCTATCACATAAACAGCGATGAGAACTATCGCCCCGATTGCATAATAGATTTTCTTTCTATCAGTAGTTTTTCCTTTAACGGGATTTTGTTTTTTCATGATTTGTTCCGTACCAATTTAGTAATGAATAGATTATTGAGATCAAAAATAAGTGAAAGAAATGAATAACCGCTAACTGTTTAAATTTTTCTAATTTGGTTAAATTTGAGCCGCATCATTTTATACGACAATTGTATAACTGCACGGTTGGATGATTGAATGAAAATCATTCATCCATTCAGATTCATTCATCCATTCTCTCGGGTTGCCACAAATATTTGCATCATTCAGCCTTGACAGTTTTTACAAGCATTTAAGCGGTTTTCTTTACTACTCTCAACTTAAAGTAAACTTCTTCCGGTGAGAATATTCCGGCGAAAAGCCGTTCGTACATTACCGGCTCAAGATTTAGAATTGGATCCAGCCACTTCAGCGGTGCAAAATGAGAAGTTATAAATCTCTTTTCCAAAACTTCAAACGATGCTTTTCCTTCGTAGTTCGTCCGGTGATTCAGTTTCCATTTCTCATAAAACTTTAATTGGCGGTTACCGATAAATTCATAATTATCAAACGAACGTATCGAGAAGGGAATTTTATGATCCGGCTCGCCGAAATATTTTGTGTTCAAAAAAAACGGAACGTACACGATGAGCAAACCGTTTGGCTTTAATATTCTGTACAGTTCGGTTATTGTTTTGTGAAAACTATCGAGGTGTTCTAAAACGTGCGAGGCAAGAACTTCATCGAAGGTGTTGTCTTCAAACGGATAAGGGAACGTGTTTATATCATGCAGTTGATTGCCGCCGTAATCAACAATATCAAGGTTAACGTAACCTTCTTTTAGATCGTTTCCGCAGCCAAGATTTAATTTCATATCATGCTTTCAGTTTAGTTTTGCGAGAATTGACACAAGAGTGTTTATTAATTCCCGGAATTTGATTCGTTCTAAATTAAGAATTTAATAGGAATTTTCTACATCCGTTCAATTAAATAGAAATGCTGAAACTCCCCATAATTTAAATAGTTGGTAAAAATATTCTGCGCAAAGTGGCAAGAACATTGAACGGTTGAAAAAGTATAACTGAATGGATGAATGAAAATGAATGGATGAATGTTTTTCATTCAATCATGCAGCCATTCAATTTTAACTACCAAAGGTAGTCATTCCAAATTATTTTGTACTGGTTTACCAGGTTATGGATTGTCAATGTTCTGCTTTAGAAATAAATCCCATCGCATGCGATTTTTTTTCTCTTCGCATTTTGTTTTTTCATAAATTAACCGGTAATCTTTAATAATATTTATTTACTTTATGACATCACGAATAATTGAACGATCGGAAATTCCTCTTACACCACAGCAAGAAAAAATGATTGCAAGCGGCTGGGGAATTGATGCACGTGAAAAAGCTGTTGTTGAAAAAATTATTTATCTTTCCGACGGCTTACGAATTGAAGGTTACTTAGCATATCCAAAACAGAAAAAAGAAAATGAAAAATTTCCCTGCATCATTTGGAACAGAGGCGGCGCGGGCGCAAAAGGGATGATCGATTCTTTCGCGGCGCGCGGAATGTTTGGACAGCTTGCAAGCTGGGGCTACGTAGTTTTTGCTTCGATGTACCGCGGAAGTCTTGAAGGAGAAGATAGAATCGGCGGTGAAGATGTAAACGATGTTCTTAATTTACTTCCACTTGCCGATGAACTTCCTTTTGCCGACACAACAAAATGGGGCATTGAAGGCTGGAGCCGCGGTGGTTTGATGAACTATCTCATTCTTCAAAAAAATCATAATTTCAAATGTGCGGTTTTCGTCGGTGCAATCTCAGATGTTAGAATGCCGGCAAAAAATACTCCGTCAATGACTGAATTGTTCAAACATGCATTTCCGAAAGAGATATTTGATATAGAAATGTTTAACCGCTGCGCAGTTGAACATGCGGACAAACTTGCCAAAGAGACAAATTATTTGCTCATCCACGGCGGCGGAGATGATATTATTTCTCCTCTTCAATCAATCGAAATGGCAAAAAAGCTAACGGAAAATGAAATCAATTACCGGCTGGTAATTCTTGAGCATGGTACACATTATTTAAAGAATCACCGGAAAGAAGTAGCCGCGTTAAGAAAGCATTGGTACGAGAAGTATTTAAAAGGTTAAAGTAAATATTTTTTTAAGTCGCTTGCATTTTAAAAAATATACTTATAGCTTTGGTTAAGAAAAATATAAATATTTTGAAACGGGTGTAACTCCACCATTATTCCTCAAGCACTCTAAAATAATTTAACTTAATAAAGCACGGAAAAAGAAAAGAAGATTAAACATACTAACTAATAATTTTATCATTTAATTCATTTAGTGTTGTATTTCATTAATTAATTTGGGAGTTCTTATGAGATATCAAATGTTCCGAGTCATTCTTTTTGCTGCAACTGTTTTTTCATTTCTATTTTGGGGCTGCGGAGTTACCGAACCAACTCTTACCCCCACACACGATAAACAAACAAAACAAGCAGTAACAACAACACTCTCAATGGCTAAAAAGGGTGATGGAGATACTTTGGTTTATCTCTCTAAAAGCAAATTAAAATTTAAGTTGAAAAAAGAGTTTACTAAAGAACAGATTGCTCAAATTGACGAATACCTTGCCACACATGAAATCCCGACAGTTTCCGACACTATAATAAGCCCGATGAGAGAATTATGCGGAACGCATGATTCTTATGGCTGGGCTTTTGGAAATAGTTATATCCCGGTTGCCGGAAAATATTTGGGCATTGCTTTAAGCCAGGATGTAGTTACCTATTATAATGCTCTACATAAATATGGTTTTAGTAAGATATTTGTATGGGGTGATTATGACATGAACCTTGCATACTTAGCAGGCTTTAGTTATGACAACATGATGTTTGGAATAGCTAATCCTCAACAACAGCAAATACCTACAAATGTGGGCTCTTACCATATTGATGAAGTATTTGAAAAACATAGTGATGTTTGGGACGATTATACTATCTCACAAAAAGCAGCAACTGTTTATCCTAAGAAAGTTTTTTTAAGTAGTTATAAATGGCCTTCTTGGCCTTATTCTTATCCGGTTACTTATGGGGCGAAATATGGTTCTGCAATTAATTCAGGGACTAATATTTTTATAATGTGTGACGAATATTCAGGGAATTGTGCTGGGCATTACTTTTCAGAAGTATATATGGTAGATGACTATTGGGATGAATTTTGGGGTTATTATGGGCATAATAAAAACATTTCGAATTGGTTAAATCTTACAGCAAATAATGGCGACGGAAATACACATGTAGCCTGTGCATGGAGTAATGCTGATGCAAATAGTTGGTATGATATGTTAGGGAATGCTAATAGAAAAGGAATAAATGAAGTATGGCTTTGGGCAAGTGGAACAGGAAATGAAGTTGGTGTTCAGAATTTTTCTGAACAAGCATGGGAAAAAGACTGGTTATTAAGGTCTTACGGTTATTATTGTATCGTCTGGCGATGCGACTCACAACCATGTTATCCTGATTGCCAATGGGGTGTAGGGCTTGGCGAATGGTATATAAGTCAGATCTATAAATTAGGTGCCGAGACTTATCTCCCCTATTCTCCATCATCAGCACAATAGAAGGAGAATAGATTATGAAAAATGTTCTTATCGAAGTTGCACTCGTTTTTATCCTTTTTGCAGGATGTTCAACAACCTACAAAGTAACAAACTTTAGTACCAAAGAGAAGTTTTATGAAGAATTCAATAACAGTTTCAAAGAGAGAGAAACGAAAGTAACTTTAGTAAACGATAGTTCTTTCTTTGTACGGAGCGGGGTTGAAATTAATCATGATACATTACTCTCTTTTGAAAAACTGGAGGAGAAAATACACAGACGATTTGCTTTGTCAGATGTTGCTGACATAGGTTTCTCGGGAAGTACAACTACTTCAGCTTCGGTCACGTTAAAAAACGGTAATAAACTTACAGGTGATGAGGTAAAAGTAACCAAAGATTCTATAAGTTTTGTTGAAAGCAAAAGTATAGTAGTAATGAATGCACTTGTGCCGACAAATAAAATAAAAACAATAAGTTACAAAGATAGATGGCGTAGAATGCCGCTCGGAGTTTTAACCGGTGCACCACTTGGTTTTCTATCAGGAATTGCTTTGGTAAATATTTTTAAAATCAAAGACTATCATGGAGACGCAGATTATTTGGGAACTTCTCTTCAAATGACGGTAGTGGGCGTTTTAGCTGGTTGTATCACTTCCTATTTAATCGGTTTTGATGAGATGTATCAATTCAATCCCTAAACCGGTAAACTATAACTACCAAAAAATACTGAATATCGAACAAGCCTGCCCGACTCAGTCGGGGAATTTAGAATGACGAAGTTCAAAACTTCGTCATTCAGCATTCCTTGTTCATTATTCGATATTCAATCAGTACAGTAATTTCCGTCTTCACCTCCGCCACAAATTGTTTTTATACCCCAAAATTTTTAAATTGGTATCGTTTTTAAGAAAAAACCTCTCTCCCGGACAACTTTAAGTGAACAAAATTCCTTTTTGTTGTGTTATAATATGTGAGTGAACGTTTTCTCCTAATATTCTATTCATTAAAGGCTTTGGAAATGACTAACGATAAAATAAATCATAAATTAACTGAAGAATTAGAAAATCAAGAATGGATGTACTCTTTGGATTATGTGCTTCAGCACGGCGGACCCAAAAGAGTGATCGAAATTCTTCAACAATTGCAAATTAGAGCGCAAAAAGCGGGAGTTGAGCTCCCTTTTACAGCTAACACTCCCTACATCAATTCTATTCCGCGCGAAAAACAACCGCCATATCCGGGCGATAGAGAAATTGAAAGAAGAATAAAAAGTTTGATCCGCTGGAATGCGATGGCGATGGTCGTTCGAGCAAACAAAGGCGATGCCGGAGTTGGCGGACATATTTCAACGTACGCTTCGGCGGCAACGTTATATGAGGTTGGCTTTAATCATTTCTTTAAAGGAAAAGGAGACGATTACGACGGCGACCAAATTTTTTTTCAAGGGCATGCTTCACCCGGAATTTACGCGCGCGCTTATCTTGAAGGAAGACTTTCCGTTGAACAATTAGAAAATTTTAGAAGAGAATTAAAACCCAACGGCGGACTTTCATCTTACCCGCATCCCTGGTTGATGCCAAACTTTTGGGAATTCCCAACCGTCTCTATGGGTCTTGGACCGATCATGGCGATTTATCAAGCGTACTTTAACCGATATTTAGAAGACCGCGGATTAAAGAAAAACACCGGAAGAGTTTACGCTTTTCTAGGCGATGGAGAAACGGACGAACCGGAATCACTCGGTGCAATTACTCTTGCTTCACGTGAAAAACTTGACAATTTAACTTTCGTTATCAATTGTAATTTACAACGGCTTGATGGACCTGTGCGCGGTAACGGAAAAATCGTTCAGGAACTTGAAGCGGCTTTCCGCGGTGCAGGCTGGAATGTTATTAAAGTTCTTTGGGGAAGCGATTGGGAACCGATTATCGCAAAAGATAAACACGGCAAACTTGTAAAACGAATGATGGATGTTGTTGACGGTCAATATCAAAAATACTCTGTTGAATCAGGCGCTTATTTCCGCCAGGATTTCTTCGGAGTTGATCCTGAATTATTGGAAATGGTCAGCCATCTTTCCGATGAACAATTGCGAAAATTAAAACGCGGCGGTCACGATCCCGAAAAAGTTTACGCAGCTTACAAATCCGCTACAGAACATAAAGGACAACCGACCGTTATTCTTGCCCACACTATTAAAGGTTACGGATTAGGCGAAGCGGGCGAAGGGAAAAACATCACCCATCAACAGAAAAAATTAAATGAGGAAGAATTAAAAGAATTCAGATCACGTTTCGGCATCCCGATTTCAGATGATGAAGTTGCAAAAGCTCCCTTCTACAAGCCGGAAGAAGAGAGCCACGAATTAAAATATCTAAAAGAAAGAAGAGCTGCGCTCGGCGGTTTCGTTCCTTCAAGAAGAACGGATATTGCTCCAATCAAAACACCTTCGGAAGAATTGTTTGAAGAATTCTACAAAGGAACCGATGGAAAAGGTGTTTCTTCAACAATGGTTTTTGTAAGAATTCTTGCAAAACTTTTACGTGATAAAGAACTTGGCAAACTCATTGTTCCAATCGTTCCCGATGAAGCCCGCACGTTTGGAATGGAAGCATTGTTCAGACAAGTCGGAATTTATTCTCACGTTGGGCAGCTTTATGAACCGGTTGATAAGGACAGTCTTCTTTATTACAAAGAAGCGCAGAACGGACAAATTTTTGAAGAAGGAATTAATGAAGCAGGCGGAATGTCATCATTTATTGCAGCCGGAACTGCGTATGCCACACACGGTGTAAATACGATTCCGTTTTTTGTTTATTATTCGATGTTCGGCTTCCAAAGGATTGGCGATTTGATTTGGGCGAGCGCCGATATGAGCGTAAAAGGTTTTCTCGTTGGTGGAACTGCCGGAAGAACTACTCTGAATGGCGAAGGTTTGCAGCATCAAGACGGTAATACACATTTGCTTGCGTATCCCGTTCCAAATTTAGTTACGTATGATCCTGCCTTTGCGTTTGAACTTGCAGTAATTATCCGCGACGGAATCAGAAGAATGTATGAGGAGAAAGAAAAAATCTTTTATTACATCACCGTGATGAATGAAAATTACGCAATGCCTGCAATGCCGGAAGGTTCCAAAGAAGGAATTCTTAAAGGCATGTACAAATTAAATGCCTCTGAAAATTCTTCGCACAAGTTAAAAGCAAATTTGCTCGGCAGCGGAACGATGGTTAACGAAGCATTGAAAGCTCAAAAAATTCTTGAAGAGAAATATAAAGTCTCAGCCGATGTTTGGAGCGTTACCAGTTACAAGGAATTGCGGCGAGATGCATTGAATGTTGAAAGATGGAATTTACTTCATCCAACAGCCGAGCAAAAAGTTCCTTACATCACACAATGTTTTACAAATGATGAAGGTGTAATCGTGGCTTCATCCGATTACGTAAAAACGCTCCCCGATTCAATTTCAAAGTGGCTTCCGAAACAAATTGTTTCTCTTGGAACAGACGGATTTGGCAGAAGCGAAGCGCGTCCCGAACTCCGTGATTTCTTTGAAGTTGATGCGCGCTATATTGCAGTTGGAGCTTTATTTGCGCTTGCAAAAGAAGGCAAAATAAAAATGACACAAGTTGAAAAAGCGATAAAAGAATTAGAGATCAATCCGGAAAAATTAAATCCGATGATTTCGTAAAAATTAAACAGAGGTTGAAATGAAGTTCACCATAAATATATTTCAAGATGAAGATGGAGCATTTATCGCCGAATGTCCTTCAATCCCCGGTTGTGTTAGTCAGGGTAAAACAGAATTGGAAGCTGAACAAAATATTCAAGATGCCATAAAAGAATGTTTAATAGTTCGTGCTGAAGAAGGTTTTCCCCGAACAATTAAAACTTTTGAAATTGAAGTGACAGTGTAATGCCTCCGGTACCACTGTTAAAACCGAGAGAAGTGATCAAGGCTTTTGAAAAATTCGGTTGGGAAGTTAAAAGACAAAAAGGAAGTCATATCATTATGACGAAAATTGGAAGTATTGCAACGCTTTCAATTCCAAATCATTTTGAAGTTGCAAGAGGAACATTGAGAAGCTTGATAGGAAAATCCGGAATTACCGTTGAAGATTTTCTTGAAGCTGTTAGCAAATAATTAAAACTAAAAATTTTTAAGAGAACTTATGAAAGAATTTATCCTCCCCGAATTGGGAGAAAATATTGAGTCAGCTTCGATCCTAAAAGTGCTTGTCGCCCCGGGTGATATGCTCGAAATTGAACAAGCTGTTTTAGAAATTGAAACCGACAAAGCTACTATTGAAGTCCCTTCAACTATAAGGGGAAAAATTAAAGATGTTTTTGTAAAGGATGGCGGAAAAGTAAAAGTCGGGCAGGTGATACTCCGTGTCGAAGAAGTTAGCGCGAGTGAACCGGCTGTTACTGTGGTCTCTGAAGTAAAGGATTCGCCGACACAAACAAAATCCGAAATCAATCAGGAAAACATTTCTTCAATCGCAGAATTTATTCTCCCGGAATTGGGTGAGAATATTGAATCGGCAAATGTTTTAAAACTTCTTGTTGCTGTAGGAGATGTCGTCCAAAAAGAACAGGGCATTTTAGAAATCGAAACAGACAAAGCTACCATCGAAGTACCTTCAACTGTTCAAGGAAAAGTTGTTGAACTGTTTGTGAAAGAAGGAACAAAAGCTAAAGTCGGACAAGTAGTTTTGCGCGTTGAAACTTCCGTTCCGCAAGCAACTCAACTTAAAAGTGAAAAAACAATAGAGCCAACTAACCCGGTTAAAGAAAAACAGGAAGAACCTATCGAGATTGTTCGTGGTTCAGCGACAGCGGTAATAATTGATAATCAACCTTCTATAACTTTACATTCAGCTCCAGCAGCGCCTTCGGTAAGAAGATTGGCTCGTGAGATCGGTATTGATATTAACCAGGTTCCCGGCTCCGGTCCCGATGGAAGAATCCGCATGTCAGATGTTAAAGAGTATTCAAAGAAATTACATGATAATCGTGGTTCATCTTCAGGTCCAGTTGGAGTTGGAATTAAAGCAGAGTCACTTCCCGACTTTTCCAAGTTCGGTGAAGTAGAACGTAAAGCAATGTCTAACATTCGTTCAAAAACTGCCGATCATTTAAGTTATGCGTGGGCAACCATTCCGCACGTAACACAGTTTGATAAAGCCGACATCACTGATCTGGAAAAAGTTAGAAAGGGATTGTCATCTCTCCCTGAGCACGATGGAATAAAGTTGACGGTAACTTCATTCCTTTTGAAAATCGTTTCTTCCGCAGTAAAGGAATTTCCGCAGTTCAATGCCAGTGTTGATATGGAGAAGAAAGAAATTGTTTACAAAAAATATACGAACATTGGCGTAGCAGTTGATACGGAAAACGGACTTATCGTTCCGGTTGTTAAAAATGTTGATCAGAAAAACATTTTCCAACTTACAAAAGAGATGAACGAGTTAGCGGAAAAAGCACGTAAACGTAAAATTGGATTGGATGATCTGCAAGGTGGATGTTTTACAATTTCAAATCTCGGTGGAATCGGCGGAACGTATTTTACACCAATCGTAAATTCACCTGAAGTTGCAATCCTTGGTGTTTCGCGCGGTTCGTTTGAGCCGGTTTATAAAGACGGACAATTCATTCCCCGTTTGATGCTGCCTTTATCATTATCGTACGATCACCGTTTGATTGATGGCGCTGATGCAATCCGCTTTTTGAGATGGATTGTTGCGGCGCTTGAAAATCCGTATAAGTTTTTAGTGCAATAGTACGCTGATCTTTTAAGATCAATTATGATCCGCGCGGATCATAAAAAATCATAACGAATCTGCGTCCCATTTTTTATCATTTTAGAATCGAAAGATTTATGGAACAAAATAAAAGTGTAGTTGTTATTGGCGGTGGTCCTGGCGGATACGCTGCTGCGTTTGCTGCTGCCGACTTAGGCATGCAAGTAACCTTAATCGATTTAGAAAAAAATCCCGGCGGCGTTTGCCTTTACCGTGGATGTATTCCTTCAAAGGCTTTGCTGCATGTTGCAAAACTTTTAACCGAAGCGAAGGAGGCAAAAGCTTGGGGAATTGATTTCGGCGAACCGAATATTGATTTGGACCGACTTCGTACATTCAAAAATAAAGTCGTTGCAAAACTTACCGGCGGTTTAGGAAGTATGACCAAACAGAGAAAAATTAATTACATCCAGGGAAGAGCAAGTTTTCTGAATTCTTCAACCTTAAAAATTGAAAAAGTTGACGGAACGGTTGAAGAATTTAAATTTGAAAAAGCGATCATTGCAACGGGTTCTGTTATTACCACGATCCCTTCGCTGAATATTCAAAGTAAAAGATTATTGAACTCAACATCGGCGCTTGATCTGCCGGTTATTCCAAAATCGTTACTAGTTGTCGGCGGTGGTTACATCGGGCTTGAACTTGGCTCGGTTTACAATGCCCTCGGGACAAAAGTAAGTGTTGTTGAAATGATGGATGGACTTCTTCCCGGTGCTGATAGAGACTTAGTACAATTTCTTGCAAAGCGAATTGAAAAATCTTTTGATAAAATTATGCTCAAATCAAGAGTTCTTGAAATGGTGGAAGTTGAAGACGGTATAAAAGTTAAAATACAATCCGCTGATGGAGCGATCAACGAAATTGTTTACGATTATGTTTTAATGTCGATTGGAAGAAGACCGGAAACCAAAGGACTTGGACTTGAAAACACAAATGTAAAAGTTAACAAACGCGGCTGGATCGTTGTGAATCAACAACTGCAAACTGATGATGCAAACATTTATGCAATCGGCGATATTGCAGGTGAACCGATGCTTGCGCACAAAGCCTCACACGAAGCGCGAGTAGCCGTTGAACATATTGAGGGACATAACGTAGTATTTGAACCGAAAGCAATTCCCGCAGTCGTTTTCACTGATCCTGAAATTGCATGGGCTGGATTGACAGAAAACCAAGCCAAAGAAAAAAATATTAGCGTTGAAGTCGCAAAGTTTCCTTGGGCTGCTTCAGGCAGAGCCGTTACACTTGATCGAAATGACGGAGTAACAAAATTGATCATTGAGCCGGAAACAGAACGCATTCTCGGCGTTGGTATTTGCGGTCCCGGCGCAGGTGAACTTATTGCAGAAGCAACGCTTGCAATTGAAATGGGTGCAAATGTTAGAGATTTGGCGCTAACGATTCATCCTCATCCAACATTATCCGAAACGGTGATGGAAGCGGCGGAAGTTTTCTTTGGACAAAGCGCGCATATCTACAAACCGAAGAAATAAAATTAGCCTCTTTTAATTGTGTTTGGCATCAATCAATCTTTTACTATTTTAGATCGGTTTCTTTAATTATTTAATAACTATTTTATCGGATGGGAGGAATGTATGAAGAACATTCTCGTTTTAGTTGTTTTAGTTTTATTTGTCGGTTGCAAAAAAGATACAACACTTGTTTCTTCTCAAACAGAGAACAAGGGACAAGTATTGTTGAAGATTGATAAAACTCAAAAACCAAACAATGTCATTTCTGTTATTGCTTACCTTTCTCGTAATAATTTCGATACACTAAAAAATGTTTTAAACTTTGTGTCTGACTCTTCAGCAGATATTTCATTCAATTCTATTGAAGTCGGCATTTGGCATTTAAGAATTGATGCGCTGAATGAGAATTCAAAAGTTATTTATTCTGGTGAAACAGATGTTACTGTCGTAGAAGGTATTACAACTCAAGTAAATTTAACATTACTCCCCGCCTCAAGTGGTTACGGAAGTCTTTACATACTTGTAAATTGGGGAACGAATAATTCCAAGTGGATTGATTACAATCTAAATCCTGTTCTCATAAAAACAAATTCACTGTTTGATGTTGGAGGAATAATCCAACCCAAAGTCATCTTCGATGAAAACAGTTATAAAATGTGGTATGCTAATGTTGGCAATAATGGAGTACATAGTGTTGGTTATGCAGTTTCAACTGATGGATTACATTGGTATAGAAAAGTTGATAAACCGGTTTTAACTGCAGGCTCAAATGGAAGTTGGGATTCATATGGAGTTTCTGTTGGCGCAGTAATTAAAGATAACGGAACCTACAAAATGTACTTTATTGGGAATCCTTCTCATGCAGGACCTTATCAAATTGGATTAGCTGTTTCTAATGATGGAATAAATTGGACTAAATATCCAAACCCTGTATTACATGCCGACAGCATTTTTGAGTTCTCTTCTATTGCTTCAGAGGTGTTAAAGATAAACAACAAATATTATATGTATTATTCTGTTTCAACGGCAGCATCGAAAAGAGTAGTATGTCTTGCTTTTTCTGATGATGGAGTAAATTGGATAAGATATAACAATAATCCTATTCTTTCTGTAACTGAGCCATGGGAAGGAGTTGGGGCTTACTATCCAACAGTAATTCTGGATAAGAATAAATATGTTATGGTCTTTGAGAATTATTTTGAGTCTGCGACTGCATTTGGGATGGCATACTCATCTGATGGAATAAATTGGACTAAGGATTCAAACAATCCAATTTTCACGAAAAATACTACTTACAATCACGCGACAAATTATATTCAAAACCCATATTTAATTAAAATAGATAATGAGTATCGGCTATATTATGTCGGGTTTAACTTGTCAACAAATGAAGCAAATATCAATTTAGTAAGGAAATTCAACTAAGAGTAAAAAAGGCTGTTCCCTGAACAGCCTTTTTTGTTACTTCTTAAAAATTAACTTCTATCCCTCCAACCGGAAGCAGTGAGAATTGGTAAATATTATCGCGAGTTCCGTCTGAATTGTACTGGTATCCCGCAATATTTTTTCTATTGTACAAATTTTGAACTGAGAGATAAACTCCCAGGCTCCATTTTTCAAAATTGTAACGGCTGTTGAACGCAATATCCAAACGATGATAATCGGGATAACGAGCCGAATTTATTTCATCATTCTCTACCCAATTCCCTTTACTCCAACGAACTCCTCCCTCGTAATATTGTTCATTTGTACTCCACTCTTTTGGAGTGTAGACTTTTCCACTGGCATAGCGATAGCGAACACTAATTTCCATATCATCCGAAAATGGAAGGATCATGCTTGGATATTTGATGTAGAACGGCATCTCGTCAAGATTTTTTCGTAAACCGGCAAATCGCTTTCCAATAATAAGCGTTAAAATATTTGGAAATTCATAATCCGAAGTATATTCTTTTCCTTCCCTTCCAATGCGGGGGTCCTCCATTTTGCTCAACATTTTTGAATAGCTCAACGTGCCATAATAATCTTTTACAAGTTTTTGTTGGATCATCAAATCGATACCATATGCATTTTGTTTCCCTACATTAAGTCTAACATTTGATCGATACATTCTATCAAAGAAATGAATAAACTGTTCTGAAACCGGGATATCCGAATACTGCTTGTAATACCCTTCTAAAGTTACTTTCAAACCGTCGTCAAGAATATGTTCAAATCCGGCAACGTAATGGCGCGCGTGAGTGTTTTTTAAAAACCGATTGACATTTGCATCTTCGTTTTTCCCATACAAAGGTCCGTAAATTGGATACGCTTGGGTTTGATAGTATTCACCATAAGCAAGGTTGAAATTCGTAATACCCGGAATGATGTAGTAAGACGCGGAAATTCTAGGACTTGCATATCCTTTTTCACTGTAGGAAAAATAATCATAACGTAAACCGACATTTAGCATCACGCGGTTATCAAATAATTTAATCTTATCATTTACAAAGAAATAATATTTCTGCTGATTAAAGTATTTGATATCTGTAGTCATTTGAGAAAACGGTTTAACAACTGTTGGCGACCATGCGTTAAACTCAGACAGCCAATAGCGGGCTGAATCACCAAAGACGTAAACGTCCTGTACAAAATCTCCCGAGCCTAAAAAGCCGCCAAAACTTAATTCATTTTCATTCGAAAGTTTCCAGATAAATTCACTCTTCGCAGCAAGAATTCCGGTGTGGTGATCGTCTCGAACAATTTTTCTTGTATTGAGCAACTGATGGTCATATGACTTGCCTGAAGCATCAAATGAGCGCTGAACATAATTCTCATCAATATCAACATAATATTTTAAGTTATTGTGATAAACCGTTACGAGAGAATAAAAATTCTTTCCCCAAATACTTTTCAATGAAGTTCCGACAGCAATTTGGCTTTGCTTAACATCTATACGATTATATCCAACGGAATCCTTGCCGTTGGCGAGCCACTCTCTTGTCACGTCCGCTTCACCGTCAAAAAGGATTTTATCATTTCCATAAATTCCTGAAATTGAAAGATGATGCATCGGAGAAAGATCATATCCGGCTTTAAACTGAAAATCGTAGTACCTTGGAATTGCCGTTAATCCAAACGAACCCGCGATTAAATCGATATAACTTTTACGCGCGGAAAAAACCCATGAACCTTTTCCATTATTAATTCCCCCTTCCAAAATTACTCCTGCACCAGCCATCGAAAGATTGACGTTCCCTTTAAGCAAACTGTTCCGTGTTCCTTCACGAGTTTCAATACTCATTACGGAAGAAAGTTTATCGCCGTATTTTGAAATGAATCCGCCGGTAGAAAATTGGATGTTTTCGATGAGATCAACGTTGACCATATTAATTGGTCCTCCGCTGTTCATTTCGTTGGGATAATGATTCGTAGAATGTAATTCCATGTTATCATATACAGTGAGATTTTCATTTGGTGAACCGCCGCGAACTAACAACTCATTATTCTGATCGTTTGAAAATGAGACGCCTGCCATTCCTTGCAAAATTCTTTGAAAATCCTGAGCGGAACCGGGAGACCTGCGGATTTCTTCCGAACTTAAAACAACCGTTGCGAGATTATTTACCTGAATTGATTTATCAAAATAATCGCTTTGAACCACTACTTCGTTCAATTCAACATTCACCGGATTAAGTTTTATTATTACAAAACTTTCTTTCCCCGATTTAACGATAACGTCCGTCTTCACCATTGGTGCGTACCCAACTGAACTTACTTTTAGTGAATAACTTCCAACCGGAACGGACATTTTAAAATTTCCGTTTACGTCAGTCGCACTGCCTGTGTTGCTTCTTTCATTTACGACAATATTCGCTCCAATAAGTATTTCACCTGAAGAGGCATCTTCCACGCGCCCGGTTATGAGCGACTGTTGCGCAAACACAACTCCAAAACTTAAAAACAAAAAAATGAACATAACTTTTGCAACCATATTTTCCTCTTTTAATTTACTGAAAAAATTTTTTATCTAACATTTTAGATATTTTTTGGAATAATCCTTTGAGGTGCTCGTCGGGAATCAGTGCCAGCCGTTTACGGATAATGAGCGAAGCTAATCCGTGAGAAAATCCCCAAAGTAAAAATGCCGTTGCCTCGACGTCAATGTTTTTAATTCCCTTTTTCTTGAAGACTTCTTCGATTGTTCCACTCAACAAATTAAAAGCGCGGTCGTCCATAAAACAAGTTGCTTTTTCGCGATCGATAGGGGCGCTCATAATGAACATCAAATCATAATATTCGGGATTTTCCATCGCAAACTTCATGTAGAGTTCTCCTATTTCATCAAGCCGTTTTTTCACATCTTTAATTTTAAGACATCCGGCAAGGGTGTTATAAAATTTATCAAATGCGACTTTTTGCAGAGCATTGAAGATCGCTGTTTTATCTTTAAAATAGAGATACACCGTAGCCGGGCTGTATTCAATCGCGTCGGCAATCTTTCTGATCGAAACTTTATTGTATCCCTCGGACAAAAAGAGTCTCATTGCGGAGTCGAGAATTTTCTTTCTCATCACTTCTTTATCAGATTCTTTTCTTTCGGCAATTCCCATAACATTTCCTCGTTCTTTTACTAAACAGTGTTTATTATATGTACGTAAGATAATTTCTGATCTGCAAATATCAAAATCTTTTTTCATGAACGGGAACATATTTGTATGGGCGGAGCCGATTTCTAAACATTCTCTTTCCGGTTCTGTCAGACTTTCCTATTTTCGTAAAGAAAAAAAACGAAAGTCCTCCATGAAAAAATTGTACTTACTTTTACCGGTTCTTTTTGTTCAATCATTTTTTGCGCAAACTATCTCTCTTATTAAAGAAGAACGTTTGATGAAGCGGGTGGAATTTCTCGCTTCTCCCGAACTGCAAGGCAGACTTGCCGGAAGTGAATATTACAATGCGGCGGCAAGTTACGGAGCGGAGGAATTTGGGAAAGCGGGATTAAAACCTTTCGGTGATGAGAACTATTTTCAATACTTAAATATAGAGTACAGCCAAATTTTACCGGGCGAAGAATTTTCCGTTATTCGTTCCGATGATTCGGAAAGGAAATGTGAATTAGGCAAAGATTATATCTTTAGAGGATTTTCCGGTTCCGGCGATCTTACTGCATCGGTGGTTTTCTGTGGTTACGGAATTTCTGATTCCCTCTATGATGATTACAATTCCATTGATGTAAAAGGAAAAGTTGCGATGGTTTTTAAATATCAACCCAAATGGAATATTGAAAAACACGGCTGGCAAAATGGTAATCCAAGAGAGAAAGCAAGAATCACTTTCCAACATGGCGCGGTAGGAATTTTATTCGTCTCGTTTCCGAATGATGAAAAACCACAACTTCCAATCGGCAGTGTTATAAGCGGTTCCGGTGAGCAGAATTTAAATTTTCCCGAGTTACACATTGATATTCCTATCGCAGATGAAATATTAAGCAAAACGGGATTCTCCTTGAAAGATTTACAAGCAAAAATCGATTCTTCCAAACTTCCATTTACAGTATCAACTAAAAACAAAGTAAAAATAAAAGTTAAAACCGATTACGCTAAAGAGAAAAAAACAATGAACGTTGTCGGACTGCTTGAAGGGAAAGATGAAAAACTAAAGAATGAATATATTATTCTCGGCGCTCATCTCGATCACGTCGGCGGACAAGGTGGTAAAGTCTATTTCCCCGGTGCAAACGATAATGCTTCCGGTTCAGCTGCGGTTATGGAAATCGCTCAGGCTTTTGAGGAAGGGAAAATCGATAACAAGCGGTCAATCATTTTTGTTTTGTTTACCTGCGAAGAGCAAGGTTTGTACGGGGCAAAATATTTAGCGAATCACTTGCCGGTGAAGCAAGAACAAGTTGTTGCGATGTTGAATTTGGATTGTGTCGGTTATGGCGACAGCATTCAAGTTGGTAACGGGAAAAGCGCTCCACAGCTTTGGCAAATTGCAAAACAGATTGATGTGAATAATGATAAAATGATGATCGATGCAACCTGGAACGGCGGCGGCGCAGATGCAAGTCCATTCCATGATAAGGGAATTCCCGCAATTTATTTTGTTACAAAAAACAGTTATGAGCATCTACATGAACTAACAGATAAACCGGAAACGCTGAATAAATCTCTCTATCAACAAATTACTAAACTTGCATTTCTTACCGTTAAAGAAATTGCAGAGGGGAAATATAAAAGAGAGCCGGTGTTGAAGTAGCTCTAATAATATAGACCTCGAAGAAGAGGATACATAATCACCTTACACCTTCGAGGTCATAAAGGAATATTACTTCATTAAAATAAACTTCTTTGTTTCTACAAAATTCCCCGCTCTCAGTTGGTAAAAATATACGCCACTTGAAAGTGTGTTAGTTGTTAGTTGATGGTTGTTAGCTGCATCAAATTTAACAGAATAATACCCAACTGGTTGTTCTTCGTTTACTAAAGTTGCCATTTCATTACCAAGTATATCATAAATCTTTAAACTGACTTTACTGTTTACTGCCAACTGATAACTAATCACTGTACTTGGATTGAACGGATTGGGATAATTTTGAAGTAATGCGAATGAGGAAATATTGTTTTTTTCATCAACACTGTTCGGAGTGAAAGGAATCGCTTTGCAATAAACAGGAGAAAGTCCGCCGCTAACATTTGAAGCAATTGAGATATAACAATCATCATACGTGCCCTGGTTAGGCACAAGGTGCGGAACATAATAAACAAGAAATATTTCTTTATCTCCCGGCTTTATTCTTATTGATGAGTCTGGAATAATTGGGACTAAAAAATTTGGATTTGAGGATTCAATATGGTTTATCATCAAATCATCGGTACCCGTATTAAGAAGTATAAAAACCGACAATTTTGATGTACCAACAACCACAGAATCAAAATTTATAATACTTGGCGCCACCGTTGCAGCTATAGTTTGCGGAAGATAACCATTTTTTACCGTCGTTTTCCCGAGAACATTTCCATTTTCGGAAACAGCTTCGAGCAGCACGGAATCAGCGTTAAACACGGTTACGCGTCCGTACGCATTTCCAAATTCCGATTCGGGAAGGTTTGAAGTGTGCCCGCCGCTATTAAAGACAAAGACTCCAAACCGTTCCATTAAAGAAACGAATCCCATATTCTTTATATCGAGCGGTCCCGCCATCATTTCGGGAATCATGGAATTTTTCCCGTTATCAACACCGGAAGTGTGAGTATCGCCGGAAAGAAAAATTACGTTTGTAATTTTATTTTCATCAATCACCTTTAGCAAACGATAAATATCTTTTGGGAATCCTGCCCATTTATCCGAAAGTTCAAACGCAATATCTTTAATATTAAACATTCCATAGAGCGTTGGAATCTCCTGATACTTCGGATCTTTTTGCAACAACACAGCTAACTCAATTGCCGAACGCATTCCGGGGTTGAACGGTGTACCGGATGAAATAAATTTCCAATCGGCAGTTGAGTTTTTCAATTCATCTATCAGCCAATCCATTTGTTCATCACCAAGTATTGAGTGCGTAGAATCGGGAGAAAAGTAAATAGAATCACCGGTAGTTTTAAATCCCAAAAGATTCATCTCTCTTTGCGAACGGTTATCCGTCATAAACACATCTGCGTTACCGTAAGAAAATTTTTGCCACATCCCTTTTTGAATATTTGCAAGAGGATAGTGGGGAAACATTTTGTTATATCCGTTTAACATATTGCGCGCTGCTTGCAAATAAAGGAGAGACCCATCCACATTATTTCCAGCCATATCGTGGTCATCGTAAGTATAAGCGTAGGGAGTTTTTCTTATTAATTGCCAGGAAGGATGCGAAAAAGAATAACGCGAATGGAAACTTTCTTTTACAAGATCATCATCTAAAGAAAAAGGTGATTCGGTTGTATCGGGGTAACCCCAATCTCCTTGCTGAAGAAAAAAGACCGGATTTTCATCTTCTATTTTATTGAAGATCGTGCCCGGCTGCCCCTGCTTCTGGCACGAACCAAAAGCAAATTTGAATCGAGATTTTTCTCCATTGACGGGAAAGGTTGTAAAATATCTTTCAACAGAATCAGCGGCAACGACATTGTTGATAAATACTTTATAGAAATATTTTGTTTTGGGTTGAAGACTGGCTACAGAAAGTTTACAGAAAAAATCGGAATCACTTTTCGCCGAAATTGAATTTGTGAAAACCGGATTTAAAAATGAACTGGATACATCCAATCCAATTTTTACTTCTACTTCTGTATCAATACGAACAACAAAACTTGCGGCTGACGAAGTAACACCGCCGACGATGGGCGGGTTAGAAATTTTTTGAGCGTGAACTGCAAAGAAACCGCACAACAAAAAGATGGAAATCAATTTTACTAATTTCATCAAATTCTCCTTTTCTTTACTAAAATCTTTATCTAATTTGATTAAAATTTACAGCAAATGCAAAAATCACCTATTCGTGTGATGCACGTTTATTGGTAAACAAAAAACTATTATTTATCTTTGGTCAAATAATAATAAGACAGACTTTGAAAAATGTAACTAATATATTTCAAACTACATTTAAGCAACTAAATAAAATCATTTGTATTTGTATCGGTCTAATACTTTTTTTAAGTCTGGAAGTATTTGCAGAAGAATCAAGCATCTCAGAAAAGCCCGTCATCCTTCAATTAAAATGGAAACATCAATTTCAATTTGCCGGTTATTATGCAGCTGAATTGAAGGGTTATTATAAAGCCGAAGGTCTGAATGTAAAAATACTTCAAGGCAGCGCTAAGACAAATGTTATTGACGAAGTACTTTCGGGGCGAGCTCAATTTGGAATTGGCGTGCCTGATATTTTGTTAGAAAAAATGAAAGGCGCTCCAATAGTTTTACTCGCTTCAATTTTTCAACACTCTCCGGCAATAATTCTATCCGATAAAAATAAAAACATCCGGATACCGTCTGATCTAATCGGTAAGAGAATGGGCGTAGTTGAAAAGAACGGCGAAGCCCAGATAAAAGCGATCTTACTTCAAGAAGGTATTCCTCTTGATTCGGTAGAGTTTATTCATTGCTCCGGTAGTACTAACGAATTACTTTCGGGAACCGTAGACGCACTTGAAGCTTACATTACCACTGCACCTTATACTCTTTTACAAAAAGGAATAACTCCTTCATTTATCCGTCCGGAAACTTATGGAGTAGATTTTTACGGCGATCTTATTTTCACATCGTCAGAAGAAGCAGATAATAATCTTGAACGTGCCGAAGCATTTCGCCGTGCATCGATTAAAGGCTGGGAATATGCACTCAATCACCCTGATGAATTGATCGATTATATTCTCACCTTCAAAGACCTTGATACTATTATCACCCGTGAGTTCCTCTTAAATGAAAGTTATGAAATTAAAAAGTTGATCGTTCCGGGTTTTGTTGAAATCGGTCATAATAATTTTGGTAGATGGAAAGTAATTGCAGAGAATTTTAATTTTCTCGGAATGCATCAGGGTGAATATTCTTTGGAAGGATTTTTCTATGCTTCAAAATTATCGGTGGAGAAAAAGTGGATCACGATTGTTGCGATAATTGTAGGATTAGTCTTCTTCGTTATTGTTGTCATTTCTTTTTGGGTCTATCAACTAAAGCGGATCGTTAATAAACGCACGAAAGAACTCATAAATGAAATTCATCAACGAGAAAAATCGGAAGAACTTGTAAAAGAAAAAGAATCGCGTCTTCGGGCGGTCTATGATAGTGCTCTTCAGATTCACTTACTGTTAAACAAAAACGGTGAAATTTTATCCTACAATAAAAGAGCAAAGGAATTTGCAAAAACCATATTTCAAAAAGAAGTGGACCTCGCGGGAATAATTCTGTCCGATTTTTTGCCTACGCCGAACATTGAAAACTATAAAGACCATTTTGCACGATGTTTAAATGGAGAACGATTTCATTTTGAACAACGCATCCACTGGAGCAATTTAGAGCCGATATGGTTTGAGCTTCTGTACATGCCTGTCCACGATTCCTCCGGCGAATTGATCGGGATTTCACTTAACGCCATGGACATTACTACAAAAAAGAAAACGGAACAGATTCAAAATGCATTATATCAAATTTCAGAAGCGGTGAATTCGTCAGATAATATTAATGTATTGTACAAACGGATCCATGATATCTTAAGGGAATTAATGTCCGCCGATAATATCTATATCTGTCTCTATGATGAAAAAAAAGATATCGTTCAATTCCCTTATTTTGTAGATGAATTCGATTCGCAGCCTGAACCGGAACCATTTGCAAATTTTGAAAAAAGTTTAACCGGTTATGTAATGAAAAGCGGGAAGGCTGTTTTGGCGGATGAAAAACTTGATAACCTTTTACAAAAACAAGGCGTAATAGAGTTAGTCGGAGAACCTACGAAAATTTGGCTCGGTGTTCCTTTAAGGATTGATGAAATGGTGATAGGAGTGATTGTTTTACAAGATTATCACAACGAACAAACTTACGGAGAACCTGAAAAACAAATACTTACCTTCGTCTCCGAACAAATTGCTTTTGCAATTGACAAAAAGAAAAAGGAACAAGAATTAAAACAATTTGCAGAAGAACTAAAAATACTGAACGCCAACAAAGATAAACTCTTTTCAATTGTTGCGCATGATTTGCGAAGCCCTTTCTTTGCGCTACTTGGACTCGGCGAAATTTTAGCAAATGAGATCGATACTTTAACTATGGAGGAAATTAAAAAATTCACCTCCGAGTTACACAATTCTATAAATGTTCAGTACAAGTTTTTGGAGAATTTATTGGAGTGGTCGCGGCTCCAACTTGGAAAAGTAGATTTCAGCCCTTCCGAAGTAAACTTGCATCATGCTGTTGTTGTTGTCTTTAATCGATTGACTGGTCTTGCAGTTAGAAAAAGTATTCAACTTATAAACGAAGTAAACGATAGTGTGGCGGTTTACTCGGATGAAAACGTCTTGCAATCTATTCTGCATAATCTTGTTACGAACGGAATAAAATTTACGAATGAAAACGGGGAGATTCGTGTTTACTCAAAACAAGAAAATTCGTTCATTCATATTAGTGTAAAAGATAACGGAGTGGGAATACCAGAAGAAAACGTTGCAAAACTTTTTGCGATTGAGCAACAACATTCAACTCGGGGGACAGCTAATGAGCGCGGAACGGGATTGGGATTACTTATCTGTAAAGAATTAATTGAAAAACACGGGGGCATAATTTTGGTTGAAAGCGAGATTGGGGTTGGAACGACTTTCACATTCAGTATTCCGGTTTTTAAAAAATAAAATTACTCTTCTCCCCATTTCAATATTTCAACTTTTACTTCTGCAAGACCATCATTGATCATATCAATTTCTTTTGCTGCTCCAAGAGATAGATCGATCACACGGTTATTTGTGTTTGGCTTTCGGTCATTTATTCTAACAATTACAGATTTTTGATTTTTCAAATTAGTAACGCGGCAAATTGTATTGAACGGATAGGATGTGTGTGCCGCGGTTAGATCATTCATATCGAAAATTTCCCCATCAGCAGTTTTCTTTCCGTTAAATTCATCGGCGTAATAAGACGCGGTTGCAGTGGAAGTTTCAAGTGCATCAAATCTGCCGTAAACTCGGACAGAATTTATTTTAGCCGGGTTTGTCGCTGACGGGATATTTGTTGAAGCCGGTTTATTTTCCTTTACATAACGAAGCGTTGGTGCACACGAAACCAGAAGGAAAGAGAATCCAATAAAAATTAATTTCTTCATTTGCTTGAAGAGTAACGAATGATCTCTGCTTTTTCAATCGTGATTAATCCACCAGATTTAGTTGATTCGAAAAGTTCATCCAATTTCACTTTAAAGGATTCAATCTTTTCGAGCGTATCAACAATCTCAACAACAATTGGAAGGTCTTCAGACAGGCGGAGAATTTTTGCGGTATGAATTCTACTGTCTTTTCCGAAACCCATTATTCCTTTAGTAACCGTAGCTCCAGCTAATCCAAATGCTTTTGCTTCGAGCACAATTTTTTCATAAAGAGGAATTACTCCCGCTTTATCACTCTCTCCAATAAAAATTCTAAGTAACTTTGCTTCACCTTCAAGATGCATAACAAGCTCCTTATCTGCTTAAAATATAGGCTAAATAGACGCCAATTATAGAAAGAAAAACACTTGCAAGAATGTAAACCGACGCTAACAGAAATTCTGAATCGAGAAAAAGTTTGATCGATTCGAAACTAAAAGTTGAAAAGGTGGTAAATCCCCCGCAGAAACCGATCGTTAAAAATAACTTTACCGGCTGACTTAAGAGTTCACGTTCATCAAAATAAAAGATGAAAACACCAAGTAAAAAACTCCCGATGACATTGATGAATAACGTTCCGAATGGGAAAAAAGCAGGGAGTGATTTATGAACGAAATTTCCGAACCAATAACGTGCGGCTCCACCGAGCGCAGCGCCGAGTGAAACAAAAAGATAGTTCATCGTTAATCTAAAAATTATATCGGTCGAATATATTCAAGCCGTATTGCGCGATCCGCTGAAGCAGCGCTCCATTTTTTATTATTTAGCAGATCCCGAAGATCAAATCCTAAAGTTAAACCTTCACCTACCGACCAGCGAATTCCTAAATTTAAATAACCATTTCCTTTTCCATAAAATCTTGCTGCATTGTCGTTGAATGCGAAATCATATTCTAACACTGCAGAAATCTTTTTACCAATAGTTTTTTCCGCTCCGACCATTAAATTTAAAAAGTTATCGCCGTCTTTACTTTCAAGAGAATAGTTAACAGCACTGCTTAAACTTAAGTAACCAAGAAATTGAAAGTTCTTTGATCCGCTTACAAAAAATCCGGGGGATTTTATTCCATAGCGGTTGGTTGAATCAAAAAATTCACCTTTGCCTTGAGAGTCAAATCCCATTGTTAAAGATGGATACGATAGTGATTCACCGGAAATACGGAAACGCAGATTAACGCCGGGATACTTGTACCATTTCGGCGAACCGGAGCCGATGATGTTTGCTCCTCCGTAAGAAATACCGAACGAAACATCTTGAAAAACACCGACTTCCATTCTGCCGACAACAACGCCGTTCGGTAAAACGTCGTTTGAAACTCCGACCGAACCTTTTTCAAGAATGCCGGAGGAGGGCATATCAACTAAATAGCGGTATTCTTGTTTCGCATCTTCGCCAGCTGTTCCCTGAGCATAGACTGCAACTGAAGAAAAAAGTACACTTATCAATAACGTAAAAAATCGTTTCATTATTCTCTCGACAATTATTTTGAATTTCTCTGTTAAATATACTAAAAAGTATAAAGTTAAAAGTAAAAAGTTGATAGTATACCGGACGCCGACCAACAAAAGCTATGCAAGATTCGGAACAATTTTTATTTCAAATTCAGTTGGCAGCAAAGAAAATTTTGATTTTGCCCGGATGATAACTGTGCCCGGTTCGTTTTTAGCTTTGATTACAAATCTCCCTTTGTCATAATTATTTTCTTCGATGTCTATAAGATCATTTCCTTGAATGACAGAAAATTTTGTAGAGCTATTCCGGAACGGAGCTCGAAATCCAAAACTGTTTACCGGAACTGCTTCGATCACCACTTTAGCATCTGAATTTAGATACAGCACATGAGAGGATATTTTATATTCAACTTCATAAATTGAAAAGATATACTGATGCGCAAGCAACACGATCACCGCAAAAAGAACGAATGCCATAAAATATATTTCTACTTTTGACATATTTAAAAACGCAATTCTTTTTTCAATTTTAACACTCTGTTTTTCGCCGCAAAAATTATGGCGTTGATAATTTCATCGGGAACGCCGTCGTGATGTTTTGATTGAAACCGCAAATCACACTGATCATTCACGTAATCGATCGCAATAAATTTTTGTTGAGGGGTTATCACAATTTCAGTTGAAAAGAAATCAAGCTGCGTTGTTTTATAAATGGTTCGTGTAACTTGAAAAAGTTTTTTCAGTCTGAACAACTCAATTTCTTCTTCGCTTAAAACTTGGTAATAATGCGTAAGATCATCCCACCAAACAGGAATAATTTTTCCAAAAGCATAAAACACTCTAAACCAAGCCCGTTTTCCATCAAGCATCGTAGGGTAAATTTTTTCCTGTAACAGATATTTATCGGCGTCATTAAATTTCCGTTCATGCAAAACATCGTGAAGCGTTTCTGCACCGGTAACTACTCCGATTCCCCCACCGGTGGTGTTACACGGTTTTATAATAAACGGGCGTCCGAGAATTGAAAGGTGACTTAAGGAAATAAATAATTCTTCTTTCTCTTTTACCGGCGGGATGATAATGGAATAAGGGACATCTAAGCCTGCAGTTATGAATTCAAGGTGCATTGTCGCTTTATCAATTGCATGCAGCACTTTTTTGTAGGGATTAAAGATGTGAGTTTTGCGCTTCATTAAAAGATTCCCAAGTTCTTCGAATGATTCCTCAACATCCCAGCCGCGGTCAAAATAGAAATTGAAGTGAAGAGTTTTGTCCCTAACTCGTTTTTTTACCTCTTCAATATTATGGTGCCCAATGATAAAAGTAGTTAAATTATATGAGTGAAATACTTCTTCAAACTTATGGATAAAATCTTCGTCAAATTCCCAAACATAGGCGAAACCGATGTCAAATTTTTCAATCATTTTTATGTATCTTTACCGTGAAAATTTTGATTCTAAAATATTTTAGAACCAAGATAAATAAATTTCCGTTTAAGATGAAGAGATGCAAATAAGAACGGGATTCTCAATAACGACAATCATTTTTTAATTATAGAATACTCAATGCGAATAATTTTTTTTACCCTTTTAGTGTTTGGATTTTTCGGCTGCTCTACTGCCGTTAAAAATGGAAAAGATAACGACAGTACCCAAAACTCAAAATCAATTAAATCAGATGTAAAGCGGAAAGCGCTTGATCTTTTTCTTAACGGCTCTAATGCAGATGCCAAAGGAGATTATGCTTCGGCGATCCTTGAATATCAGGAGGCGGCACAATTGGACCCTTCCGGTGGGATTTATTATGCCATCGCCAAAGATTATTTTTTTCTGAATAAACTTTCTTTTGCACTTCAAAATATTTCAAAAGCAGTAACATTCGAACCTGAGAATACAGAATACCTCCTTTTACAAGAAGAAATTTTTTCTTCGGCAAAACAGAATGATGAAGCGATTACTGTTTTAGAAAAAATCATTTCAATCGATTCGACAAATATCAACGCTTATTATAAGCTTGCCCGCTTGTACGAACCAACGAGACCTAAACAAGCTTTAGATGTTTATCAAAAAGTAACAAAACAAATAGGAAACGAATGGACTGTTCTTACGCGCGTTGCAGATTTATATGAACGTCTTGGCGATAATGAAAAAGCGGTTGAGACACTTGAATCGCTTTCTGAAATCGATCCCGCGAATAAAGAGTTACAAAAGGTTATTGTAGATTTTTACCTCCGCACAAAAAATTACGAAAAGGCTGTCCTGCAAGTCGATGATGTGCTTCGTTCCTATCCCGATGATCTTGAAGCTCATGAAACAAAAGCAAGAATTTATGTACTGCAAAATAATTGGGCGAAGGCATCGGAAGAATACCAGTTCATTCTTGAACAAAAAGATGTTCCACTCGAAACAAAGGTGAGTATCGGTGCAACTTATTTTCAGAATTCTTTTAAAGATTCCACTTTACTTCCAATCGCAAAAAAACTATTCATCACCATTGATAAAGACACAACCGATTGGCAAGTAAAATTACATCTCGGTGCAATTGCAACCGTTGAAAAGAATGATTCGCTCGCAACAACTTATTATAATCTTGTAATTGAATTAGCTCCCTGGCATCCCGAAGGGTGGATTCGTCTTGGCGGGCTCTACTTCGATAATAAAAAATATAGCGAAACCGTAAAAGTGCTTTCAACAGCTATAACTAAATTCCCGGAAGATTTTACAATTAACTTGCTGCTTGGAGTTTCTTTTGCACAGCTGGATAAACACGACAGCGCAAAAGTTTATTTGAGCAAAGCGGTTGAATTGAATGGAAGCGATATTAACGCACTTACCTCTTTCGGTTATACGCTAAGTCAATTAAAAGAAAATGAGAAAGCTATTTTCTACATCAGCAAAGCGATAAAACTTGATCCGGGAAATGTTGATTTGTTGGGAACACTCGGATTAATCTATGATGGACAGGAAGCCTGGCGTGAATGTGACAGTGTTTATTCGCTGGCTTTAAAAAATAGTCCGACAAATGCACTCATCAACAACAACTACGCTTATTCCCTTTCGAAGCGTGCTGTTAGATTAGATGAAGCGCTTGCGATGGCAAAAATTGCTATCACAGCCGAGCCGAAAAATTCTTCTTATCTTGATACCATCGGCTGGGTTTATTTTCAACTGGGTGATTACTCGAGTGCAAAAAAATATATTGATGAGGCTTTACAAGTTGGCGGAGACAAAGCTGTCATCCTCGATCACTTGGGAGACGTTTTATTTAAACTTGGAGAAAAAGAGGGAGCAATTTCTACTTGGAAAAAAGCTTTAGAACTTGATAATACTATCGGCGGACTGGAATCAAAAATTGAACGAGGTGCCCTTTGAAAATAAAATTCTTCTTGCTTACATTTGTTTTGGCTTCAATTTTAGTTTCGTTTTTTATTGGCTGTTCGTCATCAACCACTTCAGAAGAAGTTGAGATTTTACCGGCAGACCGGTTAGTAAAAAAACTTGAAGCCAACAGAAGAAAAATTCGCTCATTCGAAGGAAGCGGAACACTCACAATTAAAACACCGGACTTTAACAACTCCGCATCGTTTAACGTGGTGATGATTAAACCTGACTCAATTTACCTGACCATTATGGGTCCATTTGGGATTGAGCTGGCGCAAGCATTAGTTACAAAAAAAGCTTTCACATTTTACGAGACACTTTCGAACACCGTCTACATGGGCGAAACCAATGACGATGTGCTGCGAAATATTTTACGAATTGACATTTCTTTTTCAGACTTGCTCGATGCGATAATCGGTGCTGTAAATTTAACAGACAGACTTTATAAAAATCCCGATGCATACCAGGTGCAAAACGATAAATATGTTATTGCTTATAATGATTCGCTCCAGAACACCGTATCAACTTATGCGATTGACATTAGAAATCTCGGAATAACTCAATACACTTTAAAGTCCGCTAAAGGGAAAGAATTACTTGTTGGCGATTACACCAATTTTTCACTTACTGAAAATGTTGCAACGCCTAAAAGGATCTCTGTTTCCAACAAAAAAGAGAATCAATATCTTCAAATCGAATACAAGAATGTTTCGGCAAATCAAAAAGAGATTCAAATTGATTTTAAGTTTCCAACGGACGCAACGATAATTAGATGGTAAATGCCAAATTATGTTTTCTTTTTGTTCTTCTTTTTATCTTGCTAACAACTTCACAACAAAAAGAAATTTCTCAAAAGAAACATGAACTGGAGAGCCTAAAAGAAGAGATAAACTCTCTTGAAAAAGAGATTAACAACATTTCAAAACGGGAGAAAAAATCTTTTTCAGTCGTTGAAAAGTTCAACAAACAAAACTTCCTTCTCAATAAACTGATCAATTCATATAAAATTCAAATCGAAGAAAAAACCGAACAGATAGAGTTGCTTCAGACACAAATTGAACTCCTCCGTCAAAAAACCAATACCTTAAAAGACAACTATGCAAGGTATGCGAAGGCTATTTATAAAGGAATTTACCAGAACGAATTCATTTATCTCTTTGACGCAGCATCACTTCAGCAAGCGTTGGCAAGGTATAAGTACCTAAAACAATTTTCACTAAGCCGGAAAAAGGATTTACAAATAATTAAAGAAAATTCATTACTGCTTGCTTCGAAAGTTACCTCTGTTGATGATGAGAAGCGATCAAAAGTGCAATTATTGAATTTGAAATCTTCAGAGGAAATTCAGCTAAAAAAAAAGCTTTCAGAAGAAAAAAATGTTTTGAAGAAGTTTAAGAATGATAAGTCGGCAGCGGCTAAAGAATTAGCAAGTAAACGAGCGGCGGAAAAGTCGATTAAAAATTTCATCACTGCTCTTATCGAAAAGGAAGAACTCCGCAAAAAAGAACTCGCCAAGAGATTAGCTGAAAAGAGGAAAAAAGAGTCTCTCAAAGGGAAATCGAATACAGAAGATTTATCTACAGCTACTTCAAATGGAGAGATGAAAGATTTTCCAACGGAAGGTTATGCCACAGAGAATTTCAAATCATTTTCTGCGATGAGAGGAAGAATGCTTTGGCCGGTTGCACGCGGGGCTATCATTCGTAAATTCGGCGAAGATAAAAACGAAAAATTAAACACCGTCACGTTGAATTATGGAATCGATATAAAAGTTGCGGGTGATTTCAAAGTAAAAGCTGTCGGCGAAGGGATTGTTTCAGCGATTGAATGGCTGCCGGGTTATGGCAGTATTGTAATTGTTACCCACAGCGAAGGTTACAGAACAGTTTACGGACATCTTGGACAAATATCGGTGCGCGAAGGAAGTAAAGTAAATTACGGAGAAATACTTGGTGACATTTCCGAAAGCATTGAAGGAAGAGTTCTACATTTTGAAATCTGGAAACAACGCGATCATCAAAATCCGGAAGTGTGGCTGGTGAGGAAGTGAGAGGAGATTATTTCAAATTTTCTTTCAGATCAAAGTTGTTGCAGAATGTATTCTTGTTTTTATAAAAATATCTCTTCATCTTCAAAAATATATCATTGAAATGATAACTTTATTCGTTCATTTTATACTATAGTTCAATTGAATTATGATTATAATCGAATAGATTAGGAAATAATTAATTTAGATTATAAATTAATTCAAATGAATAAGAAGTTAGTTCAATCAAATTATAAACTAATTCACTTAGATGAGAAATTAATTCAAATGAATTATCAATTATTTCAATCCGATGAGAAGTTAATTCAAATCAATGATAAGATTATTCAATACATTTAATTACTGATTGATAAAAATATCCAATTATCAGCTAAAAACGGAGGTTTTTAATGTTAAGATTCAATTTGACAAATCTGTTTCAACTGCGTGGAATAAAGAATCCGATACACTTTCTTGTAAGTAAGGGATATCATAAGGATACAGCCTATCGAATTGTGAATAACAAAGCAAAAAATCTGATGACCTATCAAATAGAAGATTTTTGCAAATGGTTGAACTGCACACCAAATGATTTATATGAATGGACTCCCGGGAAAAACGATGATCCTGCAAATTATCCAGCTTTAATGAAGTTAAGTCCGGTTAAAATAACCGACTTTTCTCTTCTCGCGAAGTATATTCCCATTGAGAAAGTACAAGAGCTAATGCAGAAAATTGAAGAGATGAAAAAAGGAATATGAAATATTGTGGAAGATACATTGAAGAAAGAGCTCTGCATTCTTAGAGTTTGGAGCAACGAGATGATCGAGATCTGGAAGTGTTGTGGGTGAGGGAGTGAGGAAATATTTTTCTGATAGTAAATATGTTTTCCTTAATTCAATTCTTGAGCGGGCAACTTTTTTTATTTTTTATTTGATTCTTGCTCGAACAATTTCAAAAACAGATTTTGGAATTGTTACGACTATTTTTTCATTCATTAATATTCTCCAAGCAATTTTCGATTTCGGTTTCCCATTTTATTTGCAAAGAGAAGCTGCTACAGGAAATGATTTTCAGAAAAAACTCAATACTGTTTTAGTTGTAAAATTAATTTCATTTTTCTTGTTCATCCTGATACCATTGATATATTTTTCCTTCGCTCAAACAGTAAATTATCGGTTGGTTATTCTTATCAGTTTTTCAAACTTTTTAATGAGTTTAAGTTTAATTTTTACGCTTGTTCTTTATGGTAAGAATCTATACAAAAATTCATTTATACTTTTATCTATTTCAAGAGTCACGTTTTTTATTGTTTTATTAATTCTATTACTCCTTAACTTAGGATTAGAAGTATTACTCCTTGCATTTATTTTCTCTTCCGTAGTTTATTTTATAGCACTAATCGCTCCCTTAAAAAAAATAGATGTAAAAATTAATTTAAAATTATTCAGTTTCAGTGAATTAAAGGAAATAGCGCGTTCTTCACTTCCTATGGGAGTTGGATTAATTTTTGTTATGATGTACGATAGAATCGATATTCTTTTAATTCAGCAAATAATAGACTATAAGGCTGTGGCTGTCTATTCTATAGCTTATTCTCTCTATCGGGCATTGCAAATATTTTCAAGCGCAATTGTCATCCCCGCGTATGGCGATTACTCGAGTCATTACTTCAAAAATGGGAGTCTTCCATTAGTAAGAATCAAAAAAGATTTTGGTTTACTATTAATTATGAGTTTATCATTAATTATTACAGCTTTTATTCTTTCAGATCCAATTGTTCGTTTTTTTTATGGAGATAAATATTTCTCTTCAATAGAAATATTAAAATATCTTTCACTTGCACTTCCTGCTATTTTTTTAAATAATTTTACCGGAGTGATTTCGAACTCAATTAGAAAAGAATATATACCTGTAATTAGCACAGGAAGTGCCGTACTGGTTAATATTTTACTAAATATAGTTTTACTTAAAACGATGGGAATACTCGGTGCTGTTATTGCAACAATTATTACTGAATTTATTGTGTTTTTTGTTCAGCTATATTTTCTAACGGTAGCTTATAATAAAAAGGAATTCTTTGTTTATGAGTAATACCAAGAATATTATAGTTGTGTTTTCTGCGAGCGTGGTTTTTCTTATTCTAACTTCTTTGATAATTGGTAATTGGTTTACCGATGATGCTTTTATTTCATTTCGATATGCAAATAATTTTCTTTCTGGAAATGGATTAGTTTATAACGTGGGAGAAAATGTACAAGGTTATACAAATTTTCTGTGGGTTTTACTCCTTGCGGCATTAAAAATATTTAATCTTGATTACACGTTTTCAGCATTGCTAATTAATGTTTTAAGCTATTTATTACTTGTTTATACGTTTTATCTAATTGCCAAAAGGGAATATCATAACTCAAATGAAAAAATCATCCTTGCAACATTACTTTTTGCATCTTCCCCCAATTTGTTAATTTGGAGTATAGGAGGGGGATTAGAAGGTCCATTGTTCAGTTTTTTCTGTTTGATTTCACTTCTTCATTTCTTTACTTACAAATCTAATCTAAATCTAATTCTTGGAGTAATCTTTGCTGTATTAGCAACTCTTACTCGGCCAGAAGGTCTATTGTTTTTTTTATTTGGGCTATTCTATCTGCTCATAAATAACAAATTTAAAAAAGGCCCGAAGGCATTCATTTTCCTTCTTTTAAGTTATTTGCTACTTTTAGCTCCATATCTAATTTGGCTATTCTGGTATTATGGAGACATTATTCCAAATACTTTTCACGCTAAAGTATCTTCGAATTTTGCACAACTTAAAGAAGGTTTTAGATATAGTTATCGTTTTTTTATGAGCATTTCGTTGAGTAGTTTATTTTTCTTTTTAGCTATTAAAGATTATAAGACCCTTTCCGATTCAATGAAATACTATGCCAATGTTTTTATTGTTTACTTGATATATATAATAGCTATCGGTGGTGATTTTATGTTTTCATATAGATTTTTTACCCCAATTATGCCATATTTTATTTTGGTTATCACTTCATCCATATTAAATTTTTCGCAAAGAACAATTTCTGGCGAAGACAAAAAAACAAAATCTATATTTGTATTTATTATGGCCACAATTATTTTGTTCAACTTATTATCGGTAAGTTTCTTACATAAAACTGAGATCAGAAACTATATGATGATAGAAAATGGTGAAATAACAGCAAACTATTTCAATAGTAATTTTCCGCACAACAAAACTATTGCTCTTTCTGCTATTGGGGCTTTCGGCTTTTATTCAAAAATGAAAATATTAGACGTCTTAGGATTAACAAATAAAGAAATTGCTTTATCAAAAGTTTCAAATAATTCCGATCCTGTATATTCTCATAATCGATCCAATGCTAGGTATGTGTTAGATAGTAAACCTGATATTATACTTTTTGGTATGCCACCAGGCGAAACATTACCCGTGCGATATGCCGAGATAGAGATTTATAACAATAAATTTTTCAAGGAGCATTATCTTTTCACCGAAAAAAAAATAACAAATAACCTTTTTATTAAATATTACTTATATAGAAAGTTAAAATAGTCTTATTAGGAGGATAAAATACTCAGAGAATGTTGATTAGGACCGAAAAAGTCACTAACTATATTTCTTAAAACATTGGATCTTTATCACAAGGGGTATTCATTAAACCCAAACCGAAAATAATCTGAACTATAATCCTTTAAAGATGTGCTCATTAAGCATTGTACGACTCACATTCATATTTTTATTGGTTGAATTTATTCGATTACCGAAGAATTAACATTTATTTTTTTCAATATGATACCAAACATTATTCATTATATTTATGGACTTGAAGAAAATTTCGGCGGAAAACCTTTTTCTTTTATTAATTATTTAGCTGTTTTAACTGCATCTGTCTTGAATAGCCCACAAAAAATTTATTTCCACTATCATTTTGAACCAGTGGGTTATTGGTGGGATAAAGCAAAAGAATTATTAACATTAAAAAGGATAGAACAAAGGAATGTAATATTTGGTAACAAGTTGATCCATTATGCACATAAAGCTGATGTCGCGAGGCTTGAGATTTTAATGAAGTATGGCGGAATATATTTGGATATTGATGTAATTTGTGTTAATTCTTTTAATCCATTATTAGAGTATGATTGTGTGTTGGGCAGAGAAGAAAATGTGGGATTATGTAATGCAGTAATATTATGTAAGGCTAACTCTGAATTTATCTCCCGGTGGTACGATAGTTATAAATTTTTTGAAGAGGATAAGTGGAATTACCATTCTGTTAAGTTGCCGCAAGTTTTAGCCCGTCGACATTTAGATGAGATTCATATAGTTGACGAGTATTCTTTTTTTTATCCCACAAATGACGACATTGTTTCTCAATATTTATGGAAAGTATCTGATTTAAGAATGACAAAAAGAACAATTGGTGCACTTCGAAAATTAAAGAGAAAAATATGGTTAATGAATTTCGATTCATCCATGAAATTAGTGTTACATAGTTTTTATTCAAGGAAATGGCACTATAAAAAATTATCTCAATCATTCTGTATTCATCTGTGGGAAACGAATTGGTGGCATAGGTACCTTTTAGACATAACACCAAAATATATTTTAGAGGATGATTCAAATTTTCCAAAACTAATAAGATCAATTCTCCAAAAAAATGATAATTTGAGAAAAATTGATTACTAACCATGAATATCTACGCCCTGGTTCTGTGGGAATTGTCAAGCATAGCGATATTAAGATCTAATTGTATTTTAAAAATCCATTTTCATTAATTTTAATGTAGTTATAAATAACCATCGAACCGAGTAGTCTTTTAATGCCATGAGTATATGAGTGAAAATTAAGATTATACATTTTGCCGATCATCTGAACGGAAAGGTTGACGGTGTATTTAGACACATATTGTCTATCGTTAAGAATACAGACGCAAATTTATTTGAACATTACCTGTGTTTTCAGGGAGATGAATATATTGAACGAAAATTTATTGAAGCAAACGGAAAAATTATTTTGTTGCCGTCCATAATTAGCAAATACCCTGTCCATTCTTTGAAAATTTTTTATAAATTAATGAAAGAATATGAAGTAGATATTATCCATTGCCATTTCTTAAAACCATATATCGTTGCTGGCTTTTGCAATATCATTCTCAAAAAAAAAGTTATCTATAACTACCATGGTCTATTTATTGACCATCACTTTTATAACAGATATGAGAAAACCCTTTACAGAATTTCACATTATATTATTAACAAGTTGAATGCTGTTCAAATGGCTGTTACGCCATCATTGGCCTCGAAATCTAAGTTATTAAAAGAAACATCATTATTTCCTGCAATAACAAGTTACTATAATGGTGGAGAGATAATTATCGATACCAAGAATGAAGAAGAGTTCATCATGCATGTTTCTATTTTCAAGAATTTCTTCCGCATCTTATTTGTTGGTAGAATTGAAGAACAAAAAAGGATTGATACTGCTGTAAGAATTATCAAACAACTTATTGATGAGAGCATTGAGGTGAAGTTGTTTATAATCGGAGGCGGTAGTGAAGAAACCAAAATCAAATCTCTTATTCATAACCTCGAATTAGATGACAAAATTATCTTTCTCGGTATAGTTGAGAATCCTTCCAAATATTTTCGATATTTCGATTTGCTATTACTCACATCTGATTACGAGGGAATGCCGTTTGTGATTTGGGAAGCTATGTCAAAAGGGTTACCTGTTGTATCTTCAGCAGTAGATGGAATCGCTGAAGTGGTTCAAGAAACGGAGTGTGGATTATTATTTGAAAAGAATGATATCTCCGCAGCAGTTTCTGCCATAAAAATGATAATTGAGAATCCAATGCTAAAAATAAAATTAGGGGAAAATGGTAAGAGTGCCATTAATTGTAAGTATAACGTGAATAATTTTGGAATAGAAATGCAAAAAATCTATTCGCAACTTTCTAACGATATTAATCCTTTCGACTTAAGTGATACGATACATGGAACTTAATCTTTTTAAGATTCGTCTGGAAAAAATTTTAGATGATTTATCAAATGGAATTAAAAGTGCGATTATATATGCTGATTTTAATATTATAAATTATCTATATGAAAACAATATTCAATTACCACCATTCTTAATAGTTTATCCTGATTCAAGCGCAGTCTATTTGGCTTTAAAATATATTTATAGTATTTACGATAGGAAAATTGTCAGTACTGATTTACAAGAAGAGATCTTAAAAGCTGCACTAAAAAGCAACATGTCTTTATTTTTTTTTGGTGATAAATTTCAAGTATTAGAGGGATTAAAAATTAAGTTACAAGTAAAATATCCTGGTATTCAAATAACAGGTTTACTCGAAGGGTATGATTTTAACAATATTGATGTTGTTCAGAAAATCAATTCTAGCTCACCGGACATACTTTTTGTTGGACTTGGTGCCAGTAGACAGGAAAAATGGATTATTGATAATTATAAGAACATCAATGCAAAGTTAATTATTTCTGTCGGGGGTTGGTTCAGGTATCTTTCAGGGAATAAAATTAGAGCTCCTCTGTTTATAAGGACAATACATTTGGAATGGCTTGTTAAATTACTAAATGAATTTCCGGTTGTTTGGAAAAGATATATTTTCGGTATACCTAAATTTTATTACCGACTATTTGCAAATAAAATTATTTTAAAAATATAAGGTTTTTTTTAATATGATTACAAACATTTCAAGTCCTCTTGGAGAAAATGATAAAAACCTGTTTATTAAATTAACCGTAATATTTTACTTTGTTGGGTTTATTGTTTTACTGCCATTTGTCGTTCCTTTTAGATATTTATTACATTTTTGTTTAGATGATGCATACTTTTATTTTAAAATTGCAAATAACATAGCTTTAGGAAAAGGGTCAACATTTGATGGGCTCAATTACACTAATGGGTATCACCCATTATGGTTAATAATTCTATCGGGATATTATTATATACTTAATTTGATAAATATAACGAGCCCAATCTTGCTTGTTCGATTAACCTTTTTGCTAACCTCCATAATTAATTTTTTTACTCTGTATTATCTTTACAAATCTTTTAAATTGTTTATGGATACTGATAAAAGTAATCAAGTATTTTTATTAGCGTCTATACTTGTTATCCCATCGGTTCTTTTTGATTTAATAGGTCTTGAAATTCAAATCTATTTATTATTAATTGTAGTATATAATTATCTGTATTCCTTAACTGATAAAAAAAATAAATTTGTTCTAACTAGGGGTATTTTATTAGCACTCTTAAGTTTAGCCAGAATAGATTTTGTAATCTTCTTAATACCTGGATACTTTTTCTTTGAATATAAAAAAATAGATAGAAATAGATTTTTATTGTCGATAGTTCTACCCGTAATTACTATTTATACAATTTATCTTGTTTTTAATTATATCAATTATGGGGATATCAGAACTACGAGTGGTTATTTATCTTTTTCAAATTTCAAACTTGATTCTCTACATTACTCATTAAAAACATTTATTATTCATCCATTTAGAATGTTATTGTTGAGTATAACAATTATTACAGGTGGCAGTTACTTCATTTATATTAAAAAACGGTTAATATTATTCTCTGGAGCGACAAGTTATTTATTAAAATTAATTGAATATTTTTATTGCGCTGGAGTCGTATTCTTATTATTCCAAATACTATTTAACCATGACGGCGCTAAGGAATGGTATTTTGCCTTGTCAAATTTTGGTGGCTTGATATTGTTTTCATTTTTACCCTTATTAAAAATAAACTATTTTAAAACACTATTTATTGTTTTCATCGTTTTGTCATTGATTTATTTTTTCCCTTTCCGATATTATTACTATGAATTTGATGATGAATATGATTACGCGTTATTGTTAAAGGAGAAAGTTCAACCATCTGAATATATTTTTCAATTTGACTACTCAGGAATGATATCCTTTTACTCTGAACGAAATATTGTTAATGGGGACGGTAGAGTAAATAGTTTTAATTATATAAACATATATAAGCGAAAAGCACTAATGAAATATTTTAAATCAATCCCAATATCTTTTTATAGTACCTATGCTTATAAAGACTTAATTTATAATGAGTCCATAATTGATACTTTAAATAGAGATGGAATTGGTAGAAACATAATTCAATTTCCAAGAAATAATTTAGTATTAACAAAAGAAAAATTTAAAGGTGGGATTTTAAGCAGAGAAAAATGTTTATTCTATTTAATAAAGGTAGAAGAAAATTAAACCATGTTAATTAATCTCCATTATTTTTTCTGGAGTGATAAATGCTCATTTCAGTTGTTTTAGCAGTAAAAAATGGGATGCCATATCTTCCAATAAGCGTTGAATCAATTCTTTCACAGACTGAGAACCGTTTTGAGCTTGTAATAGTTGAGAATGGTTCATCCGATGGTACATTGGTTTATTTAAAATCAATTGCAGATAGTAGAGTAAAAATATATCAGATCGCCGACCGAGGATTAATTTTTGCATATAACTATGGTTTTTCGATGTGTTCTGCTGAGTATATTGCGATAATGGATGCAGATGACATTAGCCACCCCGAAAGATTCAAATACCAGCTGGAGTTATTGCAGAAAAATCCTTCAATTGGTTTAGTCGGTACTTCCATTTTTTACTTAGGGCAAAATTCTAAAAGAAAATGGTTTGTAAAAATGCCTAAAGATCCTTTAGATATTGCTAAAGCCCTGAAGGTGGGAAAACACGTAATGGTTAACTCTACTGTGATGTTTAGAAGAAAAATGTTGGATTCGGTTGGCGGTTATAGGGAATCTGCCCACCCCGTTCCCGATTTGGATTTTTATTTTCGTAGGACAAGTCGCGATGCTTGCAAATATTCGTGACATTTATTGCGGGTTTAGAATTCATGAGAATAGTTTTACTTCAAAAAATATGTATGGTATTTTAGAGAAACAAAATATTTTGATAAGTGATGGGTTGGGTTCAAAATCAATTTATAAAAAAAGCAAATTGTTTTATTTCCTTAGAAATTTAACTCTAAAAATTAAACTAATTTCATGGAGATTTTACCGAAAAGGTTTGCACGAATATTTGAATGGTGGTTATGCGATATGGATTGGTTATTTAATTATTTCCGGTGTATTTAATCCATCAAAAGCCTATTTTTTCATCAAAGAAAAACTAATATTAAATCAGAACAATTAATAATGTTGTAATAGTAGCTCTCTCATTAATAAAAGTACTTTTTAATCATGAAAAAAATTCTACTCCTATTCTTTTTAACTTCGATATTAACTGCGCAGGGAACATCTAGCTCGGTTACTACGACAATTGAAGAAAATGGTTTTGTATTAAAAATTGAAAATGTATCCCCTAAGTTTTTCGAAACGATTCAAGGGAAATTCAGAGTTCGTGATTACTTTGAATATACTGATGTATCTCACCCCGGGAATTGGAAGCTTCCAAAACAAAATATAATTATTTCAATTCCTCCGAATTTTACAATCAGTACTGAAGTAAGATCAAAGACTATCAATGAAATTGGTTCGACTATTCCAAAGTTAAATCCGGCAATTGATAGAATGGATGATTCAACATTAAGTATTAAAGATTTTGAAAATTTTGAAATCTCTGAGAAAAGAAATCCGCGGGATATTGTCAAAGTTCTATCATATTTCTGGTTAAGGGATTTTTATTGTGCTGCTATAGAAGTTAATACTGCGCTGTTTAATGAATCTGAAAACAAGATAATTGAGTATTCCGATATAGAAATCCACATAACTCTTAACTCACCTATTATTCTTAAGGAATACTCACCGATAAAAATAGTTTCATCTTTTGATCATGAGCTGTCTAAATTAATAGGGAATTCGTCGATTGTAGAGCACTTTAGATCAAACCGTATTTTTAGTCTACCAGACACAATCGGCAACTGGATAAATTATATTAGCACTTATTTAAAAATCGGGGTATCTGAAGATAGGGTTTTTAGATTAAGTAAAATTGATTTAGAAAACATCGGGATCAATACTTCGGTGATTAATCCAAATATGATCCAATTATTTGAATCGGGAGTTGAACAAAAAATATATGTATCTGGAGAAAATGATGGTGTTTGCGATGATTCAGACTATGTTGAATTTTATGGGAAAAAGAATTATGGCAAAAAGAATTATAAATTAATAAACAGTTCAAATGACGAATACCACGAATATTTGGATCGGTATACAGACACAACTCTTTATTTTTTAACTTGGGGGAAAACTCCAGGGCTCAGAATCGACAGTCTTTTAATCAACCAAACAAATATCCCCGATACTCTAGAATATTATATACAGACTTTGCACTATGAAAAAAATACAATGTTTCAAAACATGAATAATGATGAGGTGGCTAATCAAACACCTAATTGGAATAAAAACAAAACTTGGTACTGGGATTGGCTGTTTGTTCAAAAAAGAGATTTTCCTTTTACCCTAACCGATATTTACTTAGACAAACCCGCCAAAATCTTCTTCAAGGCAACAAGTACGGCATCAAACCTAAGTTCTGATGCACATACTCTTTCATTATCATTTAATGGAACGGCCTTAGATTCTCAACATATAAATCGATTTGATCAAGTTTTATTACAAGGTCGGTTTCAATCTAATTTATTATTGGTCGGATCGAATAAGTTTTCAGTTCAAAATTATGAAAATGGAACAAGTCCTAATCAAATTGGAGTTGATTGGTACGAAATAGAATATCCCAGACAATTAAAACTAATTAATGACAGCTTGCTTTTTAAACTTGATGATTCGATTTCTCCGGGACTCAAGGTTATTAAAGTTGGAAATGCGAATGCTTCGCAGTATTTAATTTACAAAATCAACCCAGACCTTAAGAGAATTGAGACTTACCAAGTTAATAATGGAATATTAACATTCGCCGATTCTGTTTTAGGAGGTGAATCTTATGTTGTAATTACTCCCGACAAACCGCTTAAACCTAAATTTTACGGACTCAAACAGTTTAAGAATCTACGAAGTCCTTCGATGCAAGGAGAATACATTGCAATTACCCATCCAAAATTTTGGAATAATGCACAAAATTATGTTAATGAGATAGGAAGTTTATTTTCAATTTCTACTCAACTAATAAATGTTGAAGACATTTTTGATGAATTTACATTTGGTTATCCTGATCCACACGCTATTAGATTGTTTTGTCAATCAGCTTTTGTAAACTGGCAAGCACCTAAGCCATCCTATTTAGTTTTACTTGGAGATGCAAATTATGATTATAAACAGTACCGTTTCAAGAATGATGGTGTGGTTGGTGGAGGAAATTATGTCCCTTCGTATGGAGATCCTGTGAGTGATAACTGGTATGCGGTTTGGGATGAGAATGCATTACCGATTCCCCAGCTTTTTGTTGGAAGACTTCCTATAAACTCCGGTTCAGAATTGCAATACTACCTTTCTAAAGTCAAAAATAATATAAATGCCCCATACGATAGTTGGAACAAACGATATTTGTTTTTCTCCGGTGGGCGAGCCAATTATCCGGAAGAGATCGCACAATTAAAAAACGTTAATGATAACTTGATAAACACTCTGATAGCTCCTCCCATAATATCAGGATTTTATAAACATTTTTATAAAACAACTTCACCCCAAACTGACTTTGGTCCTTACACTTCAAGTGAAATTCAGCAAGCTATTTCTAATGGTGGTGTTTTTATCTCTTATATTGGTCATAGTGGCACCGCTACATGGGATAATAGTATAAACGAAGTATCTCAAATAAAAAATACTTTAAATAGAAATCCATTAGTAACCGACTTTGGTTGTTCTACAAATAAGTTTGCCGAACCTGACATCGTTTGTTTTGGTGAACGATTTGTTCTTGGAGAAAATGGTCAAGCTTTAGGATATGTTGGGAATTCTTCTTTAGGGTTTACTTCATCAGCTTATGCGGTGCCAAAATACTTTTATCAATCTCTTATCGAGGATTCGACTGCGAATATTGGCAGATCTCACTTAGGGGCAAAAATAAAGATGTTTAACCAAAGTGGAAGTTCTGATGTATTTAAGGTGTTTGCTCTTACAAATTCTTTAATAGGAGATCCTATCGTTTCTCTTAAAATTCCACCAAAACCAAATTTAAAAATCACTCCTGCAAGTATACAGTATACCGCAACTCAACTTAATGACGGAAGCGACTCAGTAGCATTTAGAATTGCAATTTCAAATTTGGGTTTAGCAATCGAAGATACTTTTGCAGTTTCGATTACACATAACTACAAAAATGAACTTGTAGAGAATAAGTTTCTTTCTCTTTCAAAACTCGAGAGAGAAGATACAGTGACAATATGGATTAAAACTAAAAATTTAGCTGGTGAACATTCATTAAACATTTTTTTGGACCCGGATAATAAAATCTCCGAGATTTATAAAGATGATAATCAAGCAGATTTATTTTTCACCGTCGTTTCTAATGTTTTAAGAGACAACTTTGGTTCCGAAGTGGAAAATTCTCAACCCAGAAATTTGTTTATTTTAAATCCAGTGATCGCGGATTATAAAAAGCTTAATGTGAAATATCAAATATCTGAAACAAAGGATTTCTTATCACCAAATGAATTTATTATCCCAGAAGATTCGGTTATTACAAAAGTTCAATTGCCAAATTTGCTACCCGATTACAGATATTGGTTCCGTTATAAAGTTGATAACGAAACTGCTCAGTATGCCTTCACCAAATCTTTTAGAAATACTAAATCTGAAAAATTTTCAGTCTCTGATTCCATATCATTTAAAAATCAAGAAATGGAGGGAGTGCAATTTCATAATTCGGTTGTGACCTTGTCAAATGATTCAATAAATATTTCAGTACTTTCAGCTGGTTGGTATGCCGGAGCCACATGTTTGCTCTCAAAAAATGGGACAAATCTTTTATCCAATACATTTTTTGCCGGAATGGGAATAGCAGTTTTTGATCAAACTACGTTAGAAGTTGATACTGTTGATTGGTATCAATTGTTTGGCAATCCTACCGCTGTTCAAAAATTGGCTGATTTTATTAACTCGATCCCTAACGGAAAGATTGTTGCAATGGGTGTTGCGGATGACGCTCGAAATAATTTGTCAACTAATTTGAAGAATGCAATAAAAACATTGGGAAGTACCCAGATTGATCAATTGCAATTTAGAGGATCATGGGCAATAATTGGTGAAAAAGGTGGAGTACCAGGATCTGCGATTGAAATTGTTAAAGGTCCCTATGATGGGAACATTATTATTGACACTTCTTTCTCACCCTTAAGATTTAGCGGGCTATTGAAAACAAAGAAAGTTGGTCCATCACAAAAATGGAAGTATGCGAAAGTAAAACATTTGAATAACGAAGATTCTAAAATCATTGTTAATGTCTACGGATTAGATGACAAGACACTGGAAGACTCTTTATTTTCAGTTGAGCTACAAGATTCAATTCTTGACTTGAGTGCTGTCGACAACAACAAATACTCATATCTTAAGCTGCAATTACATGAAACGGTTTCCTCAAATAGAATTTCACCTGAGATTTCTTCAATTGGAATTGAATTCACTTCTCCCGCCGAACTTGCCACCAACTACCAGGTTGTTTCCGTCTCTCGCGATACGCTTATTCAAGGAGATAGTCTTGATCTAATGTTTTATGTTTATAATGTCGGTGAATCTCCGGCGGATAGTTTTCATGTGTTAGTCGATGTGATGAAGGAAGATAATTCTTCACGTCAACTGCTTGATACTGTTATAGCTTCGTTAGATTCAATGCAGAGAAAATTGTTCACACTTAATTATATGACAAATACAACCGACGGCAAGGGAAATATGGGATTCAAAATAAAAATCGATCCGGAGAATCGTGTGAGAGAGTTATACAAAGACAATAACGAATTCACTATTCCATTCTTTACCAAACCAGATACTAATGTCGTCTCAGTTTCCGCATCAACCGTGGACGTTACTTTTGACAACACTGAAATATTGAACGGTGACTTCGTTTCAAGCAATCCCAATATCAAAATTGATCTGAAATACCCGACTTGGTTTGCAGTAAGTGATACTTCTTCCCTTTCCATTTTACTTGATAACGAGAAGATTCCATTCAATCAACTGAATATAAAAAACGATTCTGCAAATAGAACATTAACTTTTGCATTCGTCCCATCACTGACTAATGGGGAGCATCAATTTAAGATATTCGGAAATAATGTTTATGGAAAGTTAGACAATCAACCCGGTTTTGAGCGCGTATTTATTGTCTCAAATGAACTGGCAATTATGAATTGTTACAATTATCCGAATCCGATAAAAGATAATACTTACTTTACTTTTAAACTTCCACAATTACCGGAAGAGCTTACTATTAGAGTTTATACAATCGCTGGACGCTTAGTTAAAGAAATAAAGAAATCATCTGCAGAACTTAGTATGGATTTCAATCGCATCTTTTGGGATACGAAAGATCAGGATGGAGATCAACTTGCAAACGGTGTTTATCTGTATAAAGTGATCGCGAAGAAAAACGGAAAATCAGAATCAATTACACAGAAACTTGCGATTGTTAAATGAGATATCTCTTCCTGTTTGTTTTCTTATTTACTTTTGTAGTCTCAGCTCAAAAACCTGATGGAACTTTACCTGTTGAACTCGTATATTTTCAAGGATATTTTGCCGATGGAAAAGTAATTTTGTTCTGGGGAACTGCTACTGAAGTAAATAACTACGGATTCAATGTTGAACGAAAACTTCCTCAAACCAATTGGGAACAAGTGGGTTTTGTGTTCGGAAGCGGGAACAGCAACTCGCCGAAAAGTTATTACTATGAAGATTCAACCAACCTGCAACAAGCAATTTATTATTATCGTTTAAAGCAGATAGATAACGACGGCGCATTTAAGTATTCCGATTCAATTGAGATCTCAACAATTTCAAAAATTGAAAACGAAGCGAATGCTGTCACCGGTTTTTTGCTGAAACAAAATTTCCCTAATCCATTTAATCCAAGTACAGTAATCAGTTATCAGTTACCAGTTAGTAGTTATGTAACTTTAAAAATATTTAATTTTTTGGGAAGAGAAGTTACTACCTTAGTAAATGAAGAAAAAGCACCTGGCATGTATGAGGTTGAGTATAATGCAGTTAATCTTTCCAGTGGAGTTTATTTTTATTATTTTAGAGCGGGTTCATTTAGTAAATCATGTCAAATGGTATTGATGAGGTGAAAAAATGCAAAAGTTTGTTATCATAATATTATTGGCGCTACAACTCCCAGTTAAAGCCCAATGGACTTGGCAGAATCCAATTCCTCAGGGAAATAGTCTGCAGTCTGTTTTTTTTATTGATGAACTAAATGGTTGGTCAATTGGCTCAAAGGGAACGATATTGCTCTCAACAAATGGGGGAACATTATGGAAAACTATTTCCTCAAATTTAAAGACCAATCTAAATTCAGTTTTTTTTATAGATAAAAATATTGGATGGATTGTTGGAGATAATGGCGTTATACTTGAATCTTCAAATGGAGGTTATGATTGGGCTTTGCAACCCGGTTTAACTACTAATAATTTAAAATGTATAAAGTTTATCGATCCTGAAATGGGATGGATTGTGGGAGAGGCAGGGAAAATTTTTTTTACCAGCGATGGAGGGACTACTTGGAATGAACAATCTAGTAGCACAAACGCTGCATTATATTCAATATTTGCCGTGAATAGTAATACAGTTTGGGTTTCCGGTTCTCAGGGAACAATCTTATATACTACTGATTCAGGGAATAAATGGAATATTAAAGATTCCGTAACTAATAAGAACTTAATGTCCGTTTTCTTTACAAATAATGGAAAAGGATTTATTTGTGGGGAGAGTGGGATCGTTTTGCGCTCAACTGACTGGGGAGACAGTTGGAATATCACTTATGCTCTCCCAACATATTACACCTTCAATTCGATTTTTTTTTCAGATAATAATACCGGATGGATCGCAACTTATGGACATATGCTTCTTAAAACAACCACTGGGGGGTTAGTCTGGAATACTATCGATTTAGGAATCGATAATTCATTATCTTCCATATACTTTAAAGGTACAACTAAGGCCTGGATAGTTGGCGATAAAGGACTTATTATAAATACCTCCGATGCAGGAAGTCACTGGAAGTCGGTTTTACAAACGGCTTCACCTGAATGGATTTATAAAATCTTTTTTATTAACAATCAAATTGGGTGGGCTGGAGCAAGTTATTCAATACTTAAAACTACAAATGGTGGTTCTACCTGGTCCAAGATATTTAGTGATGGTCGATTAATCCCAAAAGACCTCTTCTTTTTAGATCTCGATTATGGCTGGTCTGCAGGTGACTATGGGGGAAGGATTCGTAAAACAACGAACGGTGGAGCAACCTGGACAACTATAAGTACTTATATATATGTTTATTATTATTCTGTTTATTTTTTTGACAGAAATCTAGGATGGGTTGGTGGAGAAAATGGAGTTATACTTAAAACAACTAACGGGGGCGATAATTGGACAGTATTAAATACCGGTTATTCTTCGACGATAAATTACATTACTTTCTTTGATGCAAATTTAGGGTTGGCAATTGGAAATGATGCGATTTTAAAAACAACGGATGGTGGTACTAGTTGGAAAAAGACTGACTTTCCGACTTTTTATTTAGCTTCTGCCAGATTTTTGGATAAAAATAATGGATGTGTTGTTGGTTCATATGGCCTAGTGTTAACTACGAGTAATGGTGGGGAGGATTGGGAAATTAAAAGAGCAGGGGATGGAAAAGTACAATTTGCGTCCGTTTATTTATTTGATGGTAAAAATATTATCGCTGTTGGTTGTACTATGACTGGTCTTAATGGTAAAATTTTTCGTTCTTCAGATGGTGGCAATACATGGGATGAACAGTACTGCCCTTCTTCTAAGGAATTGTTATCCGTTTTTTTTATCAATGAAAATGAAGGGTGGATTTCAGGACCAAATGGAATTATCCTTCATACCACGAATGGTGGAATAACAACTGTCGCGGAAAAGGATGTGCCTGTAAATAAAAATTTTTTGCTACATCAAAATTATCCAAATCCTTTTAATCCGACCACTAAACTGAAATTTTATTCTCCAGTTCCTGGAAATGTGGAAATAAAAATATTTGATTTATTAGGGCGCGAAGTTGCAGAAATTATAAATGAAGAGAAAGAGGCAGGAGAACACGAGGTGGAATTTAATACTGCTAATATTAATCTTTCAAGTGGAATTTATCTTTATCGACTAAAAATAAATTCCAATTATCAAACAAAAAAAATGTTGTTTATTAAATAGTATCATATAACTTAAATTCTAATTGGTATTACGATGAAAAAAATCTATTCATTTAAAAAGATACTTGTTCTGATTTTAGTAGCCGTTGTAAATGTTTTTGGGGATAATATGAATTTCACCTATTCGCCGTCCGATAGTTTAACTGAATATTTCCCCTTAGCCATTGGAAATAAATATCAATATATGCGTCGCCGTCATGATGGGGGACCTCCATCTACGTGGTTCGTCAATTTTGAGATCTCAAGAGATACTATCATAAATGGTGAAAGATACTATGAGGCAAAATTAGACAAATTGAGCAAGGATTGGGCAAGGATTGACACATTAGGGAAATTGCATTATATAAATTTCAATAATGAAGATAAAATTTTAATGGATTTTTCTCTTCCAAATGATACAATATTCAATGGACTATTAATTCAAAAATCTGATTCTAATATTTATGGAATAAATACTGAAATTGTTCAGTATGGAAATTATAAAAAATATTCATACAAGCTGGGATATATATATAATTATTGGACTGAACAAGTTTTCAGCGATTTAAGAAAAGAAAGTGAAACATTAGTTCAGTTTGTAAGGAATGATGGTGACAGTCTAATTCTGTATCAACAGTCATATGTACCTAAATTTGAAATCCATGAGCTCAATTTTGATAACTTTAAGATTACTGGTTTCATAGGGATCAATCATTATTATTCAATTTTCTATACTGGATTTATTCAAGAAGATTCATTTAATTTTATATCTTCGGCATCATTAGAAGGATATTATCAAAAAAGTGACAGTATTATTTTCAGTCAATTAAATGAATTATACAATGTGCCGTATTCGCCAGTTTATTCATTAGATTATTCTATTGATACATTATTAATGCAAAATGGTTTTGGATTTAACTACCGGTTTAAAACAAAAGATAAAAGTTTAATTCCTCAATATTCTTTTTATCCAGATACTGGATATTTCAACCTCACTTATGAGCCAAATTCAGTTGATAAAAAAACTATTTTTAAACAAAATTTTTCATTACTTCAAAACTACCCCAACCCATTTAACCCTACAACAACAATAAAATATTCGATTCCCCCATCGGTAAACGGTTATTCGTCAATCGTCAAATTAATAGTTTTCGACGTCCTTGGTAAAGAAATAGCAACTTTAGTAAACGAAGAACAACCAGTTGGAAATTATTCCATTAAATTTGATGCAACTAACTCACTACCAAGCGGAGTGTATTTCTATCAACTCCGGGCGGGAAAATTTGTAGAGACAAAAAAGTTTATACTGATGAAATAAAGGATGTTGTTTTTTCATTTATTAAGTTTGTACAATTCATTTACAATAATTACGAGAACGTCATGAAAAAAATCCTCTTAATTTTATTTATTCTTTTCTTTTTCTTTAGTGATAATTACTCTCAATTCAACCAATTCCCAAATCCAAACAAGGGTGATTTAACCGGCGGATTAGGAATGACGTGGATTGACGGTCAACCTTTTTATGCTTTTCGGTTTAGACCGGAAATCTCTTTTGCAAAAATCGGTGTTGGATTAGATCTCAATTTAGAATTCAGTTCTCAAGGTAAATTACGGAAAGAAAACTTTAATGAAACTTCAGATTACTTAAGCATCATTCGTTATGTCCGCTATGGAATGAAGAAAGACCCGGTCTATGTTAAACTTGGCGCTTTAGATTTTTATACGCTAGGACATGGAAGTATCCTATATCAGTACAACAACAGTCCGAGTTTTGATACCCGTACAATCGGAGCCGTTGTTGATCTTGATTTTAACAAATTCGGTTTTGAATCAATCTATAGTAACTTTGCTCATGCTCAAGCCGGAGTATTGGGAATGAGAGGTTACGTTAGACCGCTTCAATACACATCGGCAGCATCTATTCCAATTATTGGCAATTTGGAAGTCGGCGCTACCTTTGCCGGAGATTTTAATAAGAACTCTGGAAAGGTTTACAATTATCAGACAATTATATTTGATGATGAAGGTTCCGTTAATATCATCGGGCTTGATTTAGGATTGCCTCTCTTTAATTTCAGTATGGCAAACGCTTCACTCTATTTCGATTATGTTAAAATTCTAAACTTCGGCAGCGGCGCTGCTTCCGGAATTATTTTAGGTTTGAATGGATTGGGAATTTTTAATGCTTCAGCAAAATTAGAACGCCGCTGGAATAATGATCAGTATATGCCGGCATATTTTAATTCACTTTATGAAATTGAACGCTACACGGAAAATGTCTCAAGTAAAGCTACTACTCTAAAATATTTGAATGCTGCCGAAAATGGATATTACGGTGAGTTAGGAATTTCCGTTTTGGGTACGTTCAATGTTATCGGAGGGTTACAAAAGTTAGACAACCATGACGGAGGTATTTTACATTTAACAGCCGATGTAGCTCCAAGTGGATTTTCATTTATAGCAAGAGCCGGATATGATAAAGTATTTGTTGATGGCGCTGATGTTTTCAAACTAAACGATCGATCAATTTTGTTTACTGAACTTGGTTACAAACCTTACTCGTTTATGATAGTTTCGATGGTTTATCAATGGACGTTCACGCCGATTAGAAATCTGGATAAAGAAATTGTCGGTTATAAACCACAAAAGAAAATTGAACCACGAATCAGCTTTGTTTACCCGTTCAACATGTAATATTATTATACCCGAACTACAAAAAAGGAGAAAGTAAAATTTCTCCTTTTTTGTTTTAAAGAACATCGACAAAAAACTTTTTCAATTCTTCAACCGTGTGGAAGAGATAATCGCTTTTCATCTTTAGTAATTTATCGTGCGCATAACTATCCCACAAAACAGAAGCAATGTGAACTCCAGCAGCACGTGCTGCTTTAATATCAGCCGGAGCGTCTCCAACCATCAACACTCTTTCTTTCTCCAAAGAATATTTTTCAACAAAGATTTCAATTCCTTCCGGAGATGGTTTGTGCTCTTTTACATCAGTTCCGGTAATAACCAGATCAAAGAAACCAAGTATTCCTAATTTCTCTAAAGTTATAATGGAAGCTTCTCTACCCTTTCCTGTGTAGATCGAAAGGAGTACATTCTTTTCTTTTATAAAATGAAGAAGCTCTTTCATTCCCGGATAAATATCTGCCATCGCGTGATTATTTGTATAGAACGAATAATATTCTCTCCTCACTTCTTCTGCATTTTCGCCGAACCAATCTTCAATTATTTTATCTTCAGTTGGACCAAACAAAGCAATGATTTCTTCATTCGTCATCGATTTATTTAAATACTTTTTAGTGATGTGGTTAAAAGTAGAAAAGATAAGTTCATTCGTGGAAGTCAGCGTTCCGTCAATATCAAAAATAACACCGTCATATTTTCTCATGTACTAATCCACCTTAAAGAGAATGATCTTCCCGTCCATATTTGATGCGGCTATCCGCTTTTCATCTAACATTTGCAACGAATGCGTTCTCGCTGTTCCCATAAAAAACAAGGAGTTAAAATAATATTTTGGATCAATCGAATAGACATTGCCGTTCTTTCCGCCAAAGTAGATATTTCCATTCACTTCAATAGGCTGAATCGGTCCCGTGTCCAAACCAAATTTCAGATCAATTGTTTTTTGAAGTTTTCCATTAACTGCTGAGATTATGTGCAGCTTATCATTTTGACTTTTAACGAATAAAGATTTCATGTCGTTACTAATTCCAATTGATTCCCATGCATCAAAATCTGTTTTCTTCCATGATGTTTTGCCAAGCAATAAATCTACTGCGGTTATTGCTTTATCCGGTGTTGCAAAAAAAACATTTTTACCGTCTGAGACCAATGGTGAAGCTGCTGGAGAATAATTAAAAACCGGATTCCCTGTCCACTTCCAATTTAACAATCCGGTTGCTGCATCAATGCAATAAAGAAAAGTGTCCCAGCTGCCAAAAATAATTTTATCTTTAAGAATTAATGGTTTCGATTCAATCATTCCTTCCGCAGAAGTATTACTCCATAAAAGATTAAGTCTTGAAAGTTCGTAAGAGTACATTTTACCGGATGCTGTTCCCAAGATGAGCGCAAATGATTTTTCCCCTTCGTAATCAATATCCATCGTAGTAATTGGAGAGGTGATTGCTTCATCAATTCCGATCACTTGAATAACATTACCATTTATTATATTAATGGTGAATAGATCACCTTTCATTGTGCCAACAATTACCTGATTGTTCACGACCGCGGGTTTGCTGAATATTGAAGCGCCTACATCAGTTTTCCAGAGTTGTTTTCCGGTAACATCAAAACAAAAAACCGTTCCCTTTTTAGTAGCCGCAACTACCTTGTTTTCATAAGTTGTAAGCGGAGCTACTAAGGTTGTTTTTAAATCTTTCTTCCATAAAACATTTGCTGAATAGTTTTCAGACTCTGTTGAATCGATATTTATATAATCAATCGGATTTACTTTTCCAATTGCATTCCATTTTTTAATAAGTGTGTCTTTCATTATTTCAAAAAAGAAGAGAGAATCGACCTCGTTATCTACTAAAGTATAACCCCAGCTTTTCCCCTTTGCGGTCAAGGTTGAACGCGACATAACTCCCGGTAATCCGTTAAAACTATAAACACGATTTGCATGTCCATGCCCAACAAAAATTTCTTTCACATTTTTCTTTGCTAAAAGATTTGTAACCTTAAACCAGTTATCAACTTCTTTATCAAGTTGATGATGTGCGAAAAAAAGGATCTCTTTTTCTAATGGTAATAAAGAGAGAAGTGAATCAAGCCATTGCAAATCTTCCGGCGCAAAATGTCCCCCGCCACCCCGCCATGAAATTCCACTGCTTAATCCGATAAGTACTGTTTTTTCATATTCAAATACAAACTTGTCATCTTTCCACAAATTTGAAAACACTTGACCACCGCTTTCACTCCACTTGGTATCGTGATTGCCTGGAACAATATAATATGGAACAGAAAGATCGTCTAAAATTTGTTTGGCGTTTTTTAAGTCTTCTGCTTTGCCCGTTTCGGTGATATCACCTGTGGCAATAACAAACGAGACTTCTTTCTTCATATTTATATCTTGAACAACAGCCTGCAGATCCATATCAGCATTTTTTGCTCCGATGTGAAGATCGGTGATCCATCCAAATTTAAAAGGCTGTGCCGAAGAAAGAGATGAGAAAGAGATAAATAATAAAAGAGATAACGTTCCTCTTTGAAATGTTTTCATTGGTAATCCAAAAACTTATTAAATGATAAACGGCGAAAATTAGGATCCCTTCGTTTGATGAGGTGGAACAAAGCCGCGATAAGTATCAAATTTTGAAGAATAAAAAACGATGTTAAAATTCTCGTCCCGCAGCGTTCCACCGCTTGGATAAAGGTAAAACTCACTTACGTCTTCCGACGGAATCTCTGACAGCAAACCTTTTTTTGTAAAAAATTTTACCCGGTAAAAACCAAGTTCATACGTACCGGTCTCTATCTGTTTTAAAAGATTTTCTTCGGAGAATTTGTAAAGCTCGTTCATGTTTTTTTTGTTTTAAGCACTTATACCGATAATCATTACGGGGATATCTATGTTAGCCGTACCTCTTTGTTCCAAATCCCAAACAAATTGTTCAAAATAAGAAACTCCAGTTGACATGTGTTCAGCTAATTCTTTCACCGGAACAACTTCTACACCGGCTGTAATGTGACCCAAATTTTTAAAAATCGTCATCTTGGCACAAACATTATATACCATAAAAGAATACTTACCAAACTGAACCTCAACACCCAACTTGTTTTTAACAAAGTCCATATCACGGTAAGGATAAACTTTTTTCTTTGCCGGACTCTTATAACCATCTACATAAAACTTGTTGCTATATTGACATTGTTCTTTCACATTTTTCCATCCTAAGGGGAACAAACTTTCCTTAAATGCTTTGTTTAAACCAACCGGACTAAAAAGAATTTTCCCCGGCATTGTTTTTTCTTTACTCTCCTTGGTTTCATGAAGATTCGCATCAATGGACTTTATTGCTTTCTTCAATTCTTTTATTTCTTTTTTGAAATTATTCAAAACAAAATTTTGACCATCATTAAATGAATAAATCCCTGCTATTTTCATATACTTTTTTTCAGCCACTCAATAGGCATTTGAGCAACTTTATCCTTTAGAGAAGGTTGATGAATTCGTTTGTTAATTGGACGAAATTTTAGTTCTCCGTCTTTATAATCTTGAATTCTCTTTTGAGATATTTTACAGTAATCTTTCTCTTTTTCAATACCGACGGAATTTCTATTGTTTTTTATTGAAGCAATAAGCGTTGAACCAACTCCAGCATATGGATCGAGAATCCAACTATTTTCATTAGTCAAAGCCAATACACATCGTTCAACTAACTCAATCGGAAACTGGCATGGATGAATTGTTTTTTCAGGATGGTTAGATTTTACATTTGGGATATTCCATAATCCTTCTTCCCAATCTTCAAGGACTATTTCCCAAATATCAGAAGGGTTTTTCCCATTTGGATTACCAGAAGGCATTCCTTTCTTAGGTCCTTTGAAGTGAAGTTTTCCCGGATATTTTGAAGGAACTCTTATTGGATCAAGATTGAATATATAGTCATCGGTTTTTGTAAACCACAAAATGGTTTCATATCGACCCGAAAACCTTTTTGAAGCGTGAAGACCGTGTCCAAAATGCCAAATAATTCTATTTCTTAATTTCAATCCATATTTCTTAAATATTTGATAGAAATAAATATCTAACGGAAAGACCTCTCCCTTATCAACATAATTACCAACCTGCCAACAGATACTCCCGCGAGATGAAAGAACTCGTAGCAATTTTTCAATTATAACTTCTTGCGTTTCTAAATACTTCTCAATTGATTGCTTCGCTTCATAACTTTTTCCAATATTATAGGGTGGCGAAGTAATAATTAAGTCAAATTTTTCGTCCTCATAATTTTCCAACACCTCACCGGTTTCCCCGTTATCCACGATAGTTTTAACAGAAGATTCTAAATAAGGAAAAAGTGTTTCTTTGACTTTCATTTTTTTTACTACAGTTAATCCAAAGTTTTTACAAATTCAATTAATTTTTCAAATTCAACATCAATCCGCTCACCCGTTTTGCGGATTTTCACTTCAACTTTTCCTTCTTTCAACTTCTTCTCTCCAATAATAACTTGTACCGGCATGCCGAGTAAATCAGCATCATTAAACTTGAATCCGGCGCCTGCATCAACACGATCATCAAAGAGAACTTGGAACCCGGCAGCTTGCAATTCTTTATAGATTTTTTCTGAAGTATCAACTATCGTCTGATTTTTCAAATTCAATGCAAGCAAGTGAATATCAAAAGGAGCGAGTGTTTTATCCCAGATAATTCCTTTCTCATCGTGGTGCTGCTCAATAAAACATGCCATCACGCGGTCTACTCCAATACCATAGCTTCCCATAATTAATGGATTTTCTTTTCCGCTTTCATCGAGAAATGTTGCGCCCATCGCATCGGAATATTTTGTGCCGAGTTTGAAAATATGTCCAAGTTCAATTGCGGTAAAAACATCCAGAGTTTTCTCACACTTTGGACACCCTTCACCCGATTTAACAATTCGCAGATCAACATATTCAATAGTTTTTACATCACGCGTTAAATCAATTCCACCGATGTGATAATCATTTTTATTTGCTCCGCTGTAAAGATTGTTCGCTTCTTTTAAACGAAGGTCGGCAAGAATTCTTCCTTTAAATCCAACCGGACCGATTGATCCTGCATCGGCTCCCGTAATCTCTTTTAATTCTTCCGGATGCGCCGGACGAACAGTTCCACCCAATACTGCTTCAATCTTTGTTTCATTCACTTCGTCATTCCCGAGCATCAAAAGCAAGACAGCCTTATTATCGTGCATAACCACGCGGGATTTTGCACATTCCGTTTCATCAATTTTTAAAAACGCGCAAAGCTCATCAATCGATTTTACATTTGGAGTTGAAATTTCAAAAATATCTTTGCTTGTTGCATTTCTTTCTTTTGTACTTACTTTTGAAAATGCAACCTCAACGTTAGCAGCATAACCGCAGCTTTCGCAGTATGCAACGGTATCTTCTCCGGCATCGGATTTCACCATAAATTCTTCAGAGCCGCTTCCCCCCATTGCACCGCTTGAAGCGCCAACCACAAAATATTTTAATCCGCAGCGGTCGAATATTTTTCTATATGCTCCATCGTGCAGTTGATATGATGCATTAAGATTCTCATAAGAAGAATCGAATGAATAGGCATCTTTCATTAAAAATTGTCTGCCGCGGATAACTCCACTACGAGGACGCGCTTCGTTTCTAAACTTAGTTTGAATCTGATACCAAATCTGTGGCAATTCTTTATAAGATTTTAAAACTTTTCTCGCATGATAAGTCATAATTTCCTCGTGCGTTGGCGCGAGAACGTAATCACGGTTTTTAATTTGAAAAAGAATATCTCCGAACGCTTCAACTCTTCCCGTTTCTTCCCAAATTTCTTTTGGATTTAACGCCGGTAAATGGAATTCCTGCCCGCCGATGGCATCCATTTCTTCACGGATAATTTCTGATATTTTTTTAACCACTTTGTAACCAAGCGGTAAAAAGGAATAAATTCCGGCGCCAAGCGCGCGAACCATTCCGGTGCGTAGCATTAATACGTGGCTTGTTACGACTGCGTCATTCGGGACTTCTTTTAAAGTCGGGATAAAGGATTTACTGAATTTCATACTGGTTTTCTGGGAAAATGGTGATAAAAAATCTCTTTTTAAAAATAACTAAAGCGGTGTGTCTATCAAAATTGAGGAGGTAAAAACATGGGGTAATCGCTTGCTAAATCCACATTGGCAAGACGAATACCTAAAATATGAGGCATGGATGCATTGTTGAATGATTGAATGAAATAAAAATTTTCAAATGAATATCTTACACTTCCGTCCGTTTAATAAAGTCGGTAATGATCACATCGGTCGAATTTTCAAGCTTATCAATATTCCCGACAAAGTGAATAACTCCCTCATGCATCATTGCAACTTTGTGCGCCACGTTTTTTACGCTGAACATGTCATGGGTAACAACGATTGAAGTAACTTTTAATTTCTCAGCTAATTCTTTTATCAGATTGTCTATCGAATCGGACATGATGGGATCAAGCCCGGTGGTTGGTTCATCATACAAAATATAATTTGGATTGGTGATGAGTGCACGAGCAAGTCCAACTCGTTTCTTCATTCCACCGGAAAGCTCACTCGGTTTAAGATTTTGAATACCTTGAAGTCCCACAAGTTCAAGTTTTTCTTCTACTAATTTTATAATTTCTTTTTCGGGGGTTCGTGTATTTGATTCCACCAGCGGAAGCGCAACATTTTCTCCAACCGTCATTGAATCAAACAATGCTGCCCCTTGAAAAAGAAATCCAAAATTTCTCCGAACTTCATACAATTCCTTTTCGGAAAGCTCACTTATGATTTTCCCTTCAACTTTAACAAAACCTTCATCGGGAGAAAGAAGTCCAACGATATGTTTCAGGAGAACGCTTTTTCCGCATCCGCTTCGCCCAATAATTACAATGGTTTCGCCGTCATGGATATTCAGATCCACACCGGATAAAACTTTTTTTGAGCCGAAACTTTTGTGGAGGTTTTTTATTTCAATCATACTTTATTCTTTAATCTTCAGCATAAAATTACAACTTTGCTTTCAATTCCAAAACATCAATTAATTTTTTGAGATAATAAAAATCATCCATTGCGTACCAATGTTTCATAAAAACTGCCCGCAATGCGATGAGAGATTCCCCCTTCGAATTTTCATATTCCGGTAACACTGTTTTGGTGATATCTGGTGAAAGTACAAACTTGGAAAGAATGAACTCGGGATTTTCCGCTTCAACTGAAAGAACTGAGTAAATTGCCAAAGTTAATTCGTTCACCTCAGAAATATTTTTACCAGCTGATTTTCGGAAGAAACAATTGATGTCCAAATCCGGGAAGTGCAAATTATCATAATTTTCACTCTGCTCTATTATCTCATAAAATTTTTGAGAAGCGAGAATTGTTTGTGTGAGCAATTCGCCGATTCCGGAATTATTGGGTGGAATGACTTTATACGTTAAATAACAAGCTGCCGCTGTTGCCCCCGAACGGGAGCCTTCAAGCGAAAACATACCGATATTCGGTTTATCTAATTTATGATAGGTATAAGGCGCCGTGTTGAGAATGATGTCTCGCAGTTCTTCATTTTTATAAAGAACGGCACCGGCTCCATACGAGACCGAACCTTGTTTGTGAGGGTCAATCGTAATTGAGTCCGATTCCGACAAAAGCAGTAATTGCTTTTCTGTATGGGCGCTTAAGGGAGTTTTTTGTGATGATGAATAATAATTTTCATCTAAAAGAATTGATCTAAAAAATCCGCCGTAGGCTGCATCGATATGAAGATGAAATTTGTATTTCTTTTTCAATTCGAGAATCGCTGCAATATCATCAACACTTCCCGTGCCGGTAGAACCGAGATTCGCAATTACCATCATCGCTTCATTCTTTTTTAATTCATCTTCAAGTTTGCGGCAATCCATTCTAAAATTTTTATCAACCGGAATTTCTTTGAACAAATTAATATTAAGAATTTTACAAATCCGTTTCCACGAATAATGAGAAACTTCCGAAAAGTAAACAGTTCCTTTTTTGTAATAATCGCGCGCCGCCCAAAGCGCTTCCATATTTGCCAAGGAACCACCGCTTGTTAAATGTCCCCACCCGGTTTTGTATCCAACCATTTTTAAAAGAAGTTCAACTACTTCCATTTCCATTTCTGTTGTAACGGGACCCCCTTCGTAAGCATGATTATTAGGGTTGGAAAGCATGAATGTTAAATAACCAAGTATCGTTGGAATTGAGGGATCTTTTGCCATTTGCGCCGCATAGCGGGGATGGAAAAACGGGAAATGCTTTTTACTTCGTTCTAAAAATTTTTCAAACTCAATGGTAAGTTTTTCGCTATTGTAATCTTTTTTTTGATAAAGCGAAGGATCACATGGAAAATAATCTTCACGCCATGATTTTTGCTCACTCAGAATTTTATCAATAAAAGTTTTAAGAAGAGATAGATTCTCTCCCTTGGGTCCGATAAACTGCGAAAAAAGAAGGTCGTTCATGAAATAATTCCTAAACTGGTTTGTCCAAAATTACATAAATCCGGTCAAGCTTAATAGTCCGGCGAAGCAGAATAGGTTTATTTTAATCAAAATATTTTTATATTTTCTTGTAGTGAATTTATAATTTAACTCGAAAGAACTATGGCAAAAGAAAAGAAAAAAAATCAAGCGCGGCAAATAGGAAAAACAGCGCTGCAAGAGAAAAAACCATTTATTGATCCAAAACTGAGAAGCCGGATCGAAACGATTGTGTTTCTCCTAGTCTTACTCTTCTTTTTTATTTTGAATAACACAAAAAAAGAACCGGAACGCGGACCTTACCCACCATTTTATAACAAAACTGCAGAATCATCTAACCAATGAATCTTATCCCGCGTCTTAACATCAAACTGTAAATTTTAAAAGGAATTCTATGAAAAATATTTTAGTGTCGTTCACTTTTTTAGTCTTTATGCTTTTTACATTTTCAAATCTATCTTTGGCGCAAGAAAAAAAAGCGCCGGAGTTTTCGCTTAAAAGTGTGGACGGCAAAACTGTAAAACTTTCAGATTACAAAAACAAAGTTGTGCTCATCGATTTTTGGGCAACCTGGTGTCCGCCGTGTAGAAAAGGGATTCCCGATTTGATCGAGTTGCAAAGAGAATATAAGAATGATCTGGTGGTACTTGGCATTTCGGTTGATTCCGACACAAAACCAGATGTTCCGGGATTTATAAAAAATTATGGAATTAATTATACTGTCGTTTATGGAGATCAATCAACGGCAAAACTTTTCGGCGGAGTTTCCGGAATTCCGACTTCTTTTTTAATTGATAAAAAGGGTAATATCGTTGATAAACATGTGGGATTAGTACCCAAGGAAACTTTGGCTAACGGAATTAAAAGACTTCTGAAAAACTAGAACTACTATTCAAAGATAAAAGCCCGATTCGTTCGGGCTTTTTATTTTTTAAAGAGATAAAGAATCAAAGAAATGATCAGGCTTAATAGGATTGAAGTCACGATCGGGAAGTAAAAAGTAAAATTCTTTTTTTGAATGATAATATCTCCAGGTAGCTTTCCAAGAAAAGGAATTTTACCGAAGGAAAGAAGTACAATCCCAACGAGCACTATTATTCCTCCAAACAATATTAACATTTTACCTATTTGCGATATATCGAAATTCATTTATTCGATTCCAAGTTTAGCAGCAATTTCATTAAAGTCATTTGTCGGCAGTTCACACGCGAAATTTTTGCAAAGATAAAAAGTCGGTTCACCGTTAAGTTCAGTAAGATTTTTTGTGTAGTCGGAAAATTCATCAAGAGCAGTTGATCCTTCCGGATTTTTACAAATAACAATCTTATTCGGCATAAACTTTTTCCGCACAGCGGAAATAGCTTCTCTAACCTTTTCTGTTTCCGGATTTCCAACGATTACAATTTCTAAATTTTTCGCAAGCATAAATTCAAGTGCGACCATTAAAAATGGGTGTCCCATCGGGGTAGCTTTAACATGTTCATGAAAAGCGCGGCTCAAATCAAGCGCTTTATTTTCGTATTCAGTGTTACCGCTATATTTAGCAAGTTTTAACAGATTTAGCATCGTTACCGCATTACCGGAAGGAATTGCACCGTCATAAATTTCTTTTTGCCGAACGATGAGTTCTTCAGCAAAATCCGAAGTGAAGAAATATCCTCCATAAACATCATCGGCAAAATGTTTATCAAGCACTTTCTGAAAACTTTCAGCTTGTTGAAGATATTCAACTTTAAAAGTTGCCCCGTATAATTCTTGCAACGCAAAAATCATAAAGGCGTAATCATCGAGATTCCCGTTTATAGCAGCTTCGCCATCTCTAAAACGATGAAGTAATAAACCGTTGTTCGTCTTTAAATTATTTAAAATAAATTGAACAGCAGACTCAGCGGAGCGTACAAATTTTTCTTCTTCAAATACAGCCCCAGCTTTTGCCAGAGCCGCTATCATCAAGCCGTTCCAGTCGGTAAGAATTTTGTCATCTTTGTGTGGATGAATTCTTTTTTCTCTTTCTTCAAAAAGTTTTTTTAACGATTGTGAAATCTTCGAGTTCAATTCTTCAAAATCCAGATTGTTTTCGTTCGCATATTCTGCAACTGTTTTTATTAGATGCGGAATATTCTCGCCATGATTTTCACCTTTAAATGGTTCAAGAAAATTTCCATCTTCTTTTATTTGAAAAATGTCGATGAACAATCCGGTGTTTTCGCCTAAAATTCTTTTAACTTCCTCAACTTGCCAGAGATAGAATTTTCCTTCTTCACCTTCGCTGTCCGCATCTTCGGCTGAAAAGAAACCGCCGTTTGCAGAAGTTAATTCACGGGAAACGTAATCATAAATTTCATAAACGGTTTGTTTGAACAGCTCCTCTCCATTTATCTGATACGCTTCAGTAAAGGCTAACATCAGCATTGCCTGATCGTACAACATTTTTTCAAAATGAGGAACAAGCCATTGCCTATCGGTTGAGTAGCGGTGAAATCCATATCCGATTTGATCGTACATACCGCCTTTGCGCATTTCCGTTAATGTTTTTGTCACAATTTCAAGAGCTTCACTATTTTGTGTTCGATGATAATAACGGAGAAGGAAAAGTAAGTTGTGTGGAGTAGGAAATTTCGGAGCGCTTCCAAATCCACCAAACTGATGATCGAACCGTTCATTGTATTGCCTGAATGCCAAATCCATGATTGAGTCGGTAAAATCTTTTCCAAAGCGTGAATCATTCGTCTGCTGCATTGCATCGGTAATTTGGTTTGCAGATACAAGTACATCTTGCCGTTGAGTTTTCCAATACGTTTCAATCTTTGGGAGCAAATCTTTTAATCCGGTCCTTCCATGTTTACTTTCCTTTGGAAAATACGTGCCGGCAAAAAATGGTTTCTTATCTGGGGTCATCAATATTGTTAATGGCCAGCCTCCGCTTCCCGTAAGCACTTGACACACCGCCATGTACACTGCGTCAACATCCGGACGTTCTTCTCTATCAACTTTAATTGAGACAAAAGATTTGTTCATCAATGAAGCTATTTCTTCATCTTCAAACGACTCTTTTTCCATTACATGGCACCAATGACATGTTGAATATCCGATTGAAAGGAAAACCGGCTTGTCTTCTTCTTTTGCTTTCTCAAACGCTTCCTCATTCCATGCACGCCAGTCAACCGGATTATATGCATGTTGGAGTAAATAGGGACTTTTTTCATTTACTAATCTATTTGGGGTTTTATTTTCCACTTTGTCTTCTTCTACTATTTTGTGATGTGTGTGTGTAATATTAAAAATTGAAACGAAATCTTTATATTTTTAAAGTAAGGAATCATTTATTTATCATTTCTTTAAAGAAAATTAATGTTTAAAGCTAAAGGGAACAAACGATTTATAATAAAAACATTCAGTGTTCTTGTGATATTTTTTCTGACAATCTTTTTTTCGGGTTTGTCGGATTCCGCAAATGCAATATGCGAAAATATTTTTAAGAATATTCGCGGTGAAGTTGCACCAGACACTAATGTTGTAATCATCGATATTTCGGGAAACGACATTGCGCAGCTCGGCGGCTGGCCGCTAAAGAGAAGTTACTATGCTCTTCTTATAAACGAATTGAATAAATATGGAGTAAAAAAAATCGGAATTGAAGTTTTTTTCAGCGGGAAAAACTCGGTTCAAACGATGTATGATAACTTACTCATCTCACAAATAAAATCAGCAGGGAATTTGGTTCTCAGTTCTGTTCCCGAAGGTTTTTCTTCGATGAATGATGTTACCCGATCCGACGGAATAGAATTTCCATCACTTAAAGAGATTGACTCTTCCCTTGAAACGGGACATATTGGATTACTTGAGAAAGGAAGAATTCCGTTACAAGTAAATCATGAAAAAGCTTTTGCTGCACTGTTGGCAAATTCAAAAAATAGCGGATTTATAAAAGTTAATGTTACTTCATCATGGAAAAAATTTCACCGGTATGAACTGCTTGACTTTTTCTTACTCGTAAAACAGAGTTCTTCCGAACTAAAAAAGCTTCGCGGAAAAATTATTTTGATAGGTGTTTCCGACGAAAAGTTTACAAAAAAATTATCTTCTCCATTTGATTCTTTTCTTCCGGGAATAGCTTTTCATGCGTTTGCGGTTTCAAATTTATTACAGAACAATGCTTCAAGCGAATCACTCACTACTGTTTCAATATTTTTCCATTTTTTACTTCTCATGTTCTTTGTTTTTCTTTTTGAACAAATTACAGCGAAAAGAGGATATATTATTTCTACAACTTTCGCATTCGTTTTAATTATTGAGTATATTTTATTCAGCTACTTCAATTATGAACTACACTTTGCCTCCATTCTTCTTCCATTTTTTATCTTAGCCGCATTTGAAACCATCTATACAGTAATTGAGCGCAACTCACTTTTCGAAACAACGATTTCGGAATCAGAGGCATTAAAGCATCTACTTGTTAAAAAGGAACATGAACTTCTTGAATTAAAAAAACATTCCGATCCTTCATCAATTAAAGAAAAAGAAAATCTTAAAGAAAAAATCGAGTTGCTGCAAAAAGAAATCTCGCGGTTGGAAAAGCAAGATCAAAACGATGTGGCTTACACCTCAAAAGCAGATGACCAAGCGAGCGAGAATTTCTTCGGAATTATTTATCGCACTAAAATTATGAGAGACGTGGTTTCTTTTATTAAAAAAGCGGCCCCGACGAACGAAACGGTTTTAATTCTAGGTGAAAGCGGAACCGGGAAAGAATTAGTCGCAAAGGCAATTCATCAAAACAGTTTGCGTAAAAACAATCCCTTCATCGCAGTTAATTGCGGCGCTCTCTCGGAAACACTTTTGGAAAGCGAATTGTTCGGCCACGTTAAAGGAGCCTTTACCGGCGCTGCCGGAGACAAGATTGGAAGGTTTGAAGCGGCTGATAAAGGAACCATCTTTTTAGATGAAATCGGAGAAACATCCGAGAACTTTCAAGTGAAATTGCTTCGTGTTTTGCAGAGCGGGGAATTTGAAAAAGTCGGTTCGGCAAAATCTTTTAAAGTTGATGTTCGTATAATTGCAGCGACAAATAAAAAACTTGACCATATGGTGAAAGAGAAAAAATTCCGCGAAGATTTGTTTTACAGACTCAACGTCTTCCCGATCCAACTACCGGCGCTTCGTGAAAGAAAAGAGGATATTCCCGAAATAGTAAACGGGATTATAAAACAGAATAATGCACTCACCGGAATCTCAAAAGCTGCGATGGAAATTTTGTTGCAGCATGATTGGCGCGGGAATGTCCGTGAATTGGAATCAGCGCTTAAGCGGGCATTCGTTTTTGCCAATGCAGAAAAGAGAACCATAATTCAACTTGCTGATTTGCCGGAGGAAGTGGTTAAAGAAAAGCGGCTTCACTATGAGGAACTTGTGCTCGACGCACTTCGGCAGAAAAAGTTTTCGCACTCTGCGTTTAGCGAAATAGCAACCGAACTTGAAGTTAACCGCACATTGATCTCAGAAAATTTCAGAGGACTTTCTTTTAAACTTTTAATAAAAAATAATTTTGATGTTACGGAAACAATAAATGATATTGCCGCAACGGATGACGAGAAGGTTTTAGAAAAAGTGAAAGCGAAACTCGATACTTTTTTATCCAACATTCGTGAAGATGCAGTTAAAACTGGCTCTAACAACTTTGAGACAGTAAAAGAGAAACTATTCTCGAAGTACAAAAATCTCCCTAAGAAATTTCATCCATATTTAGATGAAGTTATCAAACACTATCTATCCTAAACCGGAAAGAAAATCTTTTATCGCTTTATTGACAAAATCAGAATTTTCAATCGGTGTCATGTGACCGGAACCTGGAACGGTTAGATATTTTGAATTAGGGATTTTATCGGAGATGGATCGCATTTCCTCTGAAGGCGTTAATTTATCATCTTCTCCGCAAAGCAGCAATGTGGGAATTTTAAAATTAAGTAAAGAAGAAGTAACACTTGTTCTTCCTTGCATCGCCAGCAAACATCCTTTCACACCCACTGGATTTGATTTTTTACTCCGCTCCAAATAAACATTATACTCATCAACATTTTTGGTTTTAAATATTTCTGAGAAACAATTTGGCACGAATCCCTCAACAAATTTTTCTATCCCTTCAGTATTAATTTGATTCACTCCGTTTGCTCGTTTCAACTTTGCTACGTTACTGTCTGATTCAGCACGAGTATCGCACAAAACAGCAGCAGAAAATATTTCTTGCGCTCTTTCAAGAACCCGAAAACCAAGATAACCTCCCATCGAGAGTCCGCATAAAACCGGTTTATCGAGCTCCAATTCAGCAATAATGGTTAGGCAATCATCCGCAAACATTTCCATTGTGAACTGTCCATCACCAGAATCAGATTTTCCAAGTCCACGAATATCATAGGTGACACAAAGGAAATCATTCTTCAGAAATTCAACTTGTGCATCCCACATATTTTGATCGAACGGAAATCCGTGCAGAAAAATTATACTTCCGCTTTTATTTACTCCGGTAACATTAGCATTTAGTTTTTCAGAGAGTTTCATCTTTATCACCTTAATCGTTGTTCAAAAATTACAAAAAATATTTTTGATCCTTCAACCAACTTTTCACACTTTTGTGCATCTTTTAAATAGCAAGATAATTTATTTATGAAATCCCAAAAGTTTATATCATTTTCAAATATTTATAACAGCCATAAAAAGCCGGTGTATCACTACGCGCTTAAAATGGTTCAATCTTCGATGACTGAGGAAGATATTGTGCAAAATGTTTTTTTGAAATTATTTGAAAAGATGGATTCCATAAAAGATTTTGAGAGTGTCCGGTTCTGGCTTCTAAAGACGGCTCGAAATGAAGTCTATGTTATTTCAGAAAAGAAAAAATTCACATGGAAGAAGAATTAGAAGAAAATTAGTACTCACTTATTGATGCGAATCTTAGCGGTAAAATTGGGATAAAAGAATTCAATGGAATCATTCGGGATGAGACCGGACTAAAGACCAACATTGAAGGAAAAAATCTTATCAAAGTGTATATTGATGAATGCGGAAATGTTACAGAGACTCAGATCATTAAAGGGATAGGAAGTGGTTGTGCGGAAGCTGCCGAAAAGACTATAAGATCATCAAAATTTTCACCGGCAAAGAAAGATGGCAAAAATGTAAAAGCACGGGTTGTCTTGCCGGTTCAATTCAAACTTAAATAAAATTCGTCAAGTTCAACTCATTTAAATTATAGATGAGTTGAGCATGTTTTATTTCCTCTCCGGTTTTAAAATGATTCCCTTATTCTGCTGCCCGTTCATTTTAACAACGATGGGTTTTTCAAAATGAAGGTGGCGGGTAAATTCCAAATCTTCAACTGAAGTTTGATTCGTAAGCCAATCCCAATCAACAAAATCAGTATTCTTATACGAGTTTACGGTAAAGTAACCAACGCGGAATGAAGTGATGTTTTGAAAGAAGTGCGAACCCTGCGAAGGTGTTACACTCAAATCTTTAAATCCTGATTCAACAATTACTGCGGCACCCGAAATTTGATCCCACGTAACCGGAATACCGAGCCACGGATCGAGCGTGCCCCATCTGCCAACGCCAATTAAAATGTACTGCTTTTTCTGCGCGATCAACTTAGCGTTAAGCTGACTTACTTCGTTTGCGGTTTCTCTACTTTTCGCACGGTCGAACTTATGAAAATCAACTAATACAACGTCGTAAATTTCAGTAATCGTTCCATGTCCAAGTACCTGTTCACTTAGACAAATTAGGTCCTTATTGTTGAATTTTCCGAAATGAATTTCTTCCACTTCACGTGTAAGTACAAGCGGACGCATTTGCAGCATTCCGAATTCTTTTGGCTTTCCTTTCGGAACACTCATATTAACAGCAAATTCAATTTCGATGGGCGTTCCCATTCCCCAGCTTCCTGTTGCAAGTAGTAAATCCAAAATATCGGGGAGCGGAAATATCTTATTCTTTAACACAGGGGCAAAAGTAACCAGCCGCTTCCCTTTCCGGGAGATGCCGTCGTGAACAGAATCATTATCAGGTGAATAAGTTGAACCTACAAATCCTAGTGCGCCATCATTTTCGGCATCACTCAGGTCATATTTTTTTACAAGCGTATCATACGGTTCCGCATTAGAGTGATCGACTTTCCCTTTCAAATCTAAAGCGTAAAAATCTTGCTGCGATATTTTTACTGTTTCTTTTGCAGAAAAAAATTGAAGTAGATGTTTCGGATATTTCGGACAAAAACGTACCGAGTTTCCTCCATCAACAACAGTTTTCCCTAATCCCAAAGCCACCATTGCAAGTCCGTCTTGTGATTTTTGCGGAGCGACCGGATAAAAATTATATGATTTAGCAACACCGGCAAAGTCGGGATAAAATCTATTATGTCTTGAAGTTCCAACCAATTTTTGCACAACCACCGCCATCTTTTCTTCTTCAAGTCGGTATTGTGTAGCTTTCATATAATTCTTTGCCGCTTTGAAAAAAGTTGATGCGTAAACACATTTTATGCTTTGCAACAGTTCTTCGAGTCTCTGCTTTATATCATCGTCACTATTGGGAATCATATACGTTTGGTAAACACCTGCAAAAGGTTGAAACTGAGAATCTTCCAACAGACTTGACGAACGAACTGCTAGCGGAGCTCGAACAATTTCTAAAAATTCCTTTAATTGCTTTAGGATTTCGGCAGGAAAATATTTTGCCTCTAAAAATATTTTTATAAGATCAATATCTTCAACAGAACTAAGTGCAACGTTCGTCAGTTTATTTTCTTCCATAAATTGATCGAAGACCTCTGTACCGAGAACAACAGCAGACGGGACATAAATACGAATATCATCAAAGCGATTTGCAATATCATAATTAGTAATAAGCATGTTCACAAATCCCAAACCACGCGCTTTACCGCCAAGCGAACCGCCGCCAATACGTGCAAAACTGTTTTCTGGATCGAAATTATCTTTCGAGAAATCAGTGATAATCCCCTTCTGCCGAATTTCTAAAAAAAGATTTATTGAATTTATCAGGTCTTGTCGCAGCTCTTCACCGGAAGCAAAATCAGTTACTTTTCTCGGACGCAAGCGGTGAGCCAACCAAAACTCAGTCCTGGCTTTCAACCAATTTGAAAAGTGGTTTCTTTCCGCATGAAATTTTATACTTTCTTCGGGAACAATTTTTAACATTTCAGCAAGAGCAATTAAATTATTTGCATGTCCCACATGTTTCCCTTCAGGAACACGGAAAATAAAATCACCGAATCCAAAATTGTTCATCATGAATTCACTCACTTCGTGAAGTAAGCGAGGAGAGCCTTTAAGAACGAATGAAGCTCCAATTTCTTCTGCTTTCTTTTCATATTCCTCATTACTTGATTGGAGAAGAATTGGAATGTCGCCCTGTACAGCTAAAACTTCTTTTGCAAATTTAATTCCGGCTTCAGCATCTTTCTCACCACCTAAGCGGAAGTTGATATCGGTAATAATTCCTAAAATATATTCACGGTATTTTTCAAAATTCTCCCAGGCTTCCTCGTAAGTTGAACAGAGTAAAATTTTCGGACGAGCGCGCATTCTTAAAAACTTATGGGTTAGATTCACTCCCTCGGAAATAAGCCGTTGCGATTGCTTAAAAATTTCAGCATAAATTAAAGGTAAGTAGGAGGAATAAAACTTAACATTATCTTCCACAAGAATGATAACTTGCACCCCGGCTAATGCAGTGTCGGTAACGACATTTATTTTGTCTTCAACATATTTGATAATGCCGATAAGGATGCGGTAATCACCCTGCCAAATAAATATTCTTTCAAAAATTGAGGTATCATAATTTGTGGTTAAATCTTTCCGCTCTTGATTGTCATACGCCAAAATAATAATCGGAGTGTCAGTTCCATTTTGCCGCAGCATTTCGGCGAACTTCGTTACATGCATGTCTTCAACGTGCAAAGTGGTAATGATCAGATCAAAATGATTTTCAGAAGCGAGCTCGATTGCTTCACTTCCTGTTGAAACATGAGTAATTTCCGGGGCATGACTTAAGTTGAAAACCTGATATTCTTGACGAATAATATCATAAAGGCGTCCATCTTCTTCAAATAAATAAAAGTCGTACAAACTAGACACCAGTAAAATATCACGCACTTTAAAACGCATGATCTTTTGGAAATTTTTGATCCGGTTACCAAAAAGTTCTTCGGAGCTGAGATGAGTTAGTTTATTCATAAGGATTACTTATTTTTCTAAAGAGAATTTTACTTACAAAATAAGAAGTTTTTCTGAAATGCAAGAATGCTAATTCAGGTTAAAAATCAGAATATTTATTTTTTCCATTAAATAACACATCGATTTATGAAAGAATTTTGGGACAACCGATACGCAAACGATGCCTTTATCTTTGGTGTAAAACCGAATGATTTTTTCAAGTCGCAGCTTGATTTACTAACTGCAGGAAAACTTCTCCTATTTGGTGAAGGAGAAGGGAGAAATGCTATTTATGCTGCTTCTCTTGGGTGGGATGCTCTTGCAATCGATTGGAGTAAAAAAGCAAAAGAAAAAGCTCTAGCGCTTGCAAGAAAAAATAATGTTCTTTTCCGTTATGAGGTTGGAAGTTTTTTCGATGTTCCGGTAGAGCACTTTTCGTTCAATGCTGTAGCATTAATTTACATTCATCTTCCAGAAGAAGAGAGAGAACAGCTTCACAAAAAAGCCGTCACTTCATTAAAGATCGGGGGAACACTAATTCTGGAAGCGTTTGAGAAAGAACAATTGGGAAAATCTTCCGGTGGTCCTAAAGAACTCGATCTTCTCTATTCATTGGAAAATATTGTGACTGATTTTCAGGATTTAGATTTCAAATATTTTGCTAAAGAAACCATTCGACTTGATGAAGGGGGCGGACACACCGGAGAAGCTTCTGTTATTAGATTTGCGGGAATTAAAAAGTAATGAAAAAAGTTCTCTTCATAACCTACTATTGGCCTCCTTCCGGAAAAGCTTCGCTTCACTTCCCGCTTCAATTGATAAAACATTTAAATGAGTTTGGGTGGAAATCAACAGTGGCCACAGTTGCTGAAGACACTTTCACTCAGAAAGATGATTCGCTGCTTGCTGAAATTCCTTCCGGTATAACTGTACATAAAATAAACACATTCGAACCTTTCAATCTTTACAGAAAATTTACCGGGAAGAAAGTTTCTGAGCCACTCATTGCCAGCGAGACAATCTCGAAGGAGAAAAATAATTTCGCACACAGATTATCTATCTGGATTAGAATGAATTTATTCGTTCCCGATGCCCGTGTTGGCTGGTATTTTTTTGCGGTAAACTATCTTAAAAAGATTTTGCACGAGGAAAAATTTGATGCGATAATTACGGTTGGACCACCGCATTCATCGCATCTTATTGGACTTAAATTGAGCAAATTATTTCATCTTCCACATGTACCAATTTTAATCGATCCGTGGGTTGATATAGTTTATTATAAAGATTTTAAGAGAAGCGGTTTAACCGTTAGCATTGATAAATATTTTGAAAAAAGTGTTCTGGCAAATGCCGGACACATTATTTTTGTTACGAAATCAATGCAAGAAGATTTTGTTTCCAAGTATCCTTTTGTGCAAAAAAAATCGACTGTTCTTTATTGGGGCTACAATGAAGAAAATTTTTCCAGGATCAAAAAACAAACTAATTCCGCTGAAGAAAAAATTTTATTACATGCAGGGAATATTTTTGATTATCAAAATCCTGAAAAGCTTTGGGAATATATTAGAAAGAGAGTAGAACAAGCAGAAAAAATAAACCTGCAATTCATTGGGACGGTTAGTCCGGAAATAAAAGAATCAATAAAACAAAACAGACTTGAAAGTTTTACAGAATATTTGGGATTCTTACCTTACCAGGAAGTTATCAATAAAATATGTTCAGCTGATTTTTTACTTGTATGTACAACTGAAAAAAGACATGTACCGGGAAAGCTTTTCGAATATTTACGCTCGCAGAAACCGATCCTTTGTTTCGGAGATGAAAATCCGGAAGTGGCTGAGTTGATTAGAACCGGAAATGCCGGGATGTATTTGGATTATCAAAACAATGGCGAAATATTTTTTAAGAATCTTCACTCTTTTTCAACTGATTTAGGATTCGCCAAAAGCTTTGACAGGCGAATTTCCGCTTCAATACTGGCTAAAACGCTTAATTCCCTATGCTCTTGAATTAGTAAGGGCAATTTCGCCCTAATTTTACAAGGGTTTGAACCGACAACAAAAAGAAAAATAATTTAAATAGTTGTTTCATTTAATGAAAAATCTTTTTAATTTTCTGTTGAAATAACTTTTTACTAACATTACAAGAGGTATAGTATTATGGCAGAAGCAAAATCAATGACCAAGTCACAAGTTCTCGATCACCTTTCGAAGAAGACTGGAACAACTAAAAAGTTAGCCGGTCAATTCTTAGAGGAATTGGTAGCTCTTTCTTATAAAGAAGCTAAAAAACAATTCGTCCTTCCGGGTTTAGGCAAATTAGTTGTCGCAGCTCGTAAGAAAAGAATGGGTAGAAACCCTCAGACAGGTGCATCAATCGTAATTCCTGCAAGAAAAGTTTTAAAGTTCAGAATTGCAAAACAAGCTAAAGACGCTGTGTTAGGCAAAAAATAAACTACTCCTCTTGCGCGAGTTAGTAAAAGGCATACGGTTTTCCGTGTGCCTTTTTATTTTTAAACTACTTTATAAACGTGATTTAATTTTCATTTCGATTTGTTTGTATACTTCGGAGGGAACATTTTGCAGCAGTTTAGTTATGAAGATATTGGCGTTCGTGAGATGATGAAAAAATCCCACAGTACTATTTTCCCCTTCAATCAACATCAATCCTTTTGATTTTCCGTAAAATATTCCTCCTTTTAACTTAGTAATTTCGGAGAAATAGAGAATAACCTTTTTATCTTTTCTTAGAAATTGAGTACAAGTGATCTTCTCATCATCCATTTCAATTACGAAGGGAAGAATATTATATAATCGATAATATAATTTATTTACATATACAATTATAATTGTGAGAGAAGCAAGATAGAGTACCTGCCAGAATTTGAAAGAAAAAGTTGAAATAGCAGGAAGCATATAGAGTAGTAAGATCGGGGTTATCAGTAGATTACCGTACCGATACACAAAACGGTAAAATGATTTGTAGGTAAATTTAACCATCGTTTAAAACTTGTTCATCACTTCAACTACTTTGTGAATATCGTCCTTCGTGTGGTAGAATGAAATTGGCAAACTCAAAGTTGTAGCATGAATTTCTTCGGAGATTGGGAAAGCGCTTTCAGTAATAATTCCTTCCATCGCCTTTTGTTTATGCGGTGGAACCGGATAATGAATATCCGTTTTAATCTCATTCTTCAATAAATAATTTTTCAACTCATCCCGTTTAGGATGGCGAATATTGAAAATATGGAAGACATCATAATAATTTTCATCCACAACCGGTTTAATAAAATCATCCTTTAAATTATCGAAGTATATTTTAGCAAGTTTTCTTTTGTGGTCATTTATTTCATCAAGATGCTTCAACTTGATCGAAAGAAATCCTGCTTGCATTTCATGTAAACGGGAATTGTAGCCGACAATTTCATTATAATATTTTATATCAGAACCATAATTGCGGAGTCTTCGAATCGTTTGAGCAAGTTCAGCGTCATCTGTTAACACAGCTCCGGCGTCACCAAGCGCACCTAAACTTTTCGTAGGATAAAAACTAAATGCACCAAACTCTCCGAACGTTCCGGTCAGTTTTCCAAAATATTTTGCTCCATGCGATTGTGCACAATCTTCAATCAATGATAAATGATATTTTTCTTTCAATTCAACGATCGGTTTCATCTCACATGATTTTCCGTATAGGTGTACAACCATTATCGACTTCGTTTTTGAAGTAATCTTTTCTTCAATTTTCTTCGGATTAATATTATAGGTTCTTATATCCGGTTCAACTAAGACAGGTTTCAATCCGCAATGCAAGATTGAAAGAATCGTAGCGATATACGTGTTTGAAGGAACGATGACCTCGGAATCTTTTTCAAAATTAAATGCTTTTAAAGAAAGGATGAGGGCATCTAATCCCGAAGTGACACCGACACAATATTTTGTTTGATGATACGCCGCAAATTCTTCTTCAAACAGTTTTACATTCTTCCCTAAAATATACCAGCCGGAGTTTAACGTTTTTTCAAATGAAGTTTTGTATTCTTCAAAAAAAGGTTTGTTCAATTCACCAAGATTTTCATACTCAATCATTAATAATCCTCGTAGATATAATCGGCCGCATCAAATTTGGTTGAAGCAAAGACAAGAAGCACTGCATCCGGAGTAAAGTGATGCATCGTGTGCCAATCTTTTGGTTCAAGAATTAAACACTTGCTGGGATGATCTAATTGGAAATCCTCATGTGAGTTGCCATTATGGTTTGAAACAATGCAACTTCCATGGATGCAAATTGCAGCTTGCACCGTTGTTTTATGTCGATGACCGCCTCTTACCGAATCATCAACCCCATAGATGTAAAAAACACGTTTAACCTCAAATGGAATTTGTTCCTCAATAACTGTTAAGTTCCCGCGTTTATCAGAATGTGTTTTTAAGTTAATTAAATGTGCCATTTAGTTTTCGAGATATTTTATTTTGTTGAAAATATTGTACGTGCCTTTTAGATGCCTATAAATATAGAGCAATGGAGTCTTCCACAAAAGCGGTTTTTTATCGGAACCATGTGGATCAAAACTATCATCAATCTGCTTGATGATTTCTTTTGATTTTTCTAACAGACGAATATATGGTTTATAAAAATATTTATGAACTTCGGAGGGAAGATATCTTCTACCGAGTTCAATTTCTCCGTTTGTATAAAATAAAAGATAATGAAAATGGTAAAAGATAATATCAAATTCTTTTTGAGATGTTTTTTCTCTCCCAAAATAGTTATCATCTTTCTTATAAAAATCATATTGTTGGACATTCCAGCCTGCCAAACCGCCGCCAAGATGCTGCATAACATGGACACCTTCGAACCGTTCCGTCCAATCTTCCAAATAAAGTTGGTCTCCGAATTTGCCGTCTTCATAATAAGCAAAGCACCATTCCAGACAACGTTCACGCCACCAGCGGAGAGCTTTCAAACCGTATTCATCATTCTTAAAAGTAATAAACTGAACGCAGTACTTACCGCTTTTCTTAAAATCGGATTTAATAAATTCCAGCGAATATCTATGTTCAGTCAAAAGAATTGAATTATCCCCGAGTTCGTCAAAGATTGGTTTTGGAGAAGAGTAGAAAAATAAATCGGCATCAAGGTAAGTGCAATTTTCAGCTTTATATTTTTCAAGAACATATAAAATTGTCGAAGAAGTTGAAGTCCAACAATATTCCCCGATTGAGCGTGTAGCTTTAACTTTAAGTAACTCTTGATCTTCAAATTCGTTCAAGGATATAATCGTCGCCTTTTTAAGATTTAATTCTTTCAGAATTTTGTAGCATTTATCATTAAACGCAAAAATATAAATGTGGAAATCTTCACAGACTTTTTCCAACGAATAATAAAGCGTTAGCCCGCGCGAGATGTAGTGCGTATCAAAGAGGGTGCAGAAGTTATACATCGGCATTTTTTTTTGCTAGGATAATATTATCAAGATAAAGATCGTTGTTTTTCGGAAGAATTTTACTTAGAAGAATTCCAATTATTGTAATAATTGACATGACAAAAAGAGTAAAGAGTTGTCTCACTACTTTGTTCTTCTGAGTAATTTTATAAATGTAAGCATTAAGTAACTGAGCGAATATCCTAAAATCATTAATACTTTTTTTGCTTTCAATAATTTCGAATCCATGATGATTAAGCAAAAACGCTAATCCAAAGGAAGAATAACGAGCATAATCATAAGGTTGTTCGTGTTCGTCCCATACAAACGGGACGGTCAATAAAAGTTTCCCGTCCTTTTTTAATACTCTGTTAATTTCCGACAAAAATTCTTTTGGAGTGAAGACATGTTCTAGTACTTGGTTGGTCACTATTGAATCAAATTTTTTATCTTCAAAGGGAAATTTACCACCGTCATAAAAAACATCTATGTTTTTACTCTCCCGGTTAATAGTCGTCTCAATCTCTAATCCAATATATTTGCTACATGAAAAATATTTTTCATATGGTTTAGTGCCGCAACCAACATCGAGTGTTTCCCCAACAATTTCTTTCCCTAATTTTTTTATACTTTCAAGCAATCCTTTCCTTGCAATAAAGAAAGGGTTTACAAATAAGCCTATTAGGGAAGGTTCAAATTGTTCTTTTAAAAACATGTGTTTATTTTTTTTCACGATACTTTTTCTAAATAAAATATTGGGATGGGCATAAAGAGATTCGGGTATGTTTCAATCATAAAATTTTTAACGAGGTTGTTGGTTTTCGCAAACCCTATCTCTTTAATATTTAGTCCCCCGATTTCATTTAACAAATCAATTAAATCATTAAATGAAAATTGATGAATATGGCCGGTGTTATACCATTTGTAATCAAACAGCATCGGTTTGGGCATTCTTCCTTTAAGAAGCATATCTAATCTATTTTTATAATAAGCAAAGTTGGGAAATGATATTATTTGATATTTTGAAATTCTTTTCATTTCACCTAACAGTACTTCAGGATACATTACCATCTGGATAGTAACATTGCAAATTGAATAATCAAACGAATTATCCTCAAAAGGTAAAATGGAATCAATCGTATGTTTAAAGACGTTTAATTTTTTATTTTTGCAAAAAGCTAACCCGCTATCTGAAATTTCAATTCCTGTTTCATCTATCTGTTTTTCACTCTTCAGCAAAGATAGCAATGCTCCATTTCCACATCCCAGATCAATTACTTTTGACCGAGGTTCAATTAAGTCCATAATTATTGAGTATTCAAGTCGGTTTTCGCTATAACCGGAAGAGTAGTCATAATTGCGGTTGTCATTGCTTACATTTTGGCTGTTTGAATTCATTTGAAACTGAAGATCAATTATTTTATTATAAATAGTAAAACCCTAATAGAAATTAACCTATTAGGGTTTATAAATTTAATTAATATTTTTTAATCCCCGAAATAATGTCCTACGGTTTATATTTTAATATTGCTCCGTCAGTTCCAACAGCCCAACCCGAATTAGCATCATAAAAGAAAACGCTATTAAGCCATTTTCCCGAATTAGTTACCTCTTTATTCCACGATAGACCAGCGTTTGTGGTTTTTAGGATTGTTCCATGATCACCAACAGCAAAACCTTTACTTTCACTAACAAAAGAAACATCTTCCAGATGTTCACGAGTTCCACTGGTAACTTTTGACCAACTGGCACCACCGTTAACAGTTTTTATAATTGAACCGCCTCCACCAACGGCAATCCCATTTTCTTTGTTCCAGAAGAAAACGGATTGTAGCCAACTGAAACCGGAATTACTCCCAGAATCAAACCAACTTATACCACCATTTGTTGTTTTCAGAATAATTCCACTTTGTCCGACTATCCAACCCATTTCTTGATTTATATAATAGACAGATAAGAGAAGATAATTTGGTATGTTTAATCCTTGTTTACTCCAGGTAGCACCGCCATCAGTCGTTTTAATGATGGTGCCATCTTCACCAACAGCCGATCCAATTTTGGCATCGAGAAATCTAATTGCATAAAGCGTCTTGTTCGTAACTGAAGAATCTATAAACCAGTATTTCCCACCATTTAAGGTTTTCATAATCAGACCGTTCTCCCCCACGATAAATCCTTTTTCTGGTGAAGTGAACCATATCGAATTTAATCTGTTTGAGGTGTAACCAGAGTTAATATTCCAAGTTGTTCCCCCATCTATTGTCCCTAACAGCGTCCCGCCATCTCCGCAAGCCCAACCAATTTGTGTAGAAATAAAATAAACGGATTGTAAATTGTTGAGTGTATTCCCAATTTGGTTAGTCCATGTTTGTGAACTCTTTCCCCAATTAACAAGAATGTAAATACTTCCCATACCTGTGGAAGTTGGAACCAGTGTTAAATTAACTTGTACAACAACATTTTCCAATATTGTTACTTCGGCTTCTCCGGAATAAACCACAACATTATTTATATCTTTTGCATCAATTTTTAGATGCCAAACTCCAATTGATATATCGCTCATGGTTAATTCCGCGGTTGAATCAGAAGTTAGACTTAGACTGTCAATTATGGAATCGAATCCTTGTCTGGTAAGTGAAGCAGTAATGGAATTAACATTTTGAGGAGCATTTTCCTTATCGATTTTGAAAAACACTTTCCCCTTAGACTGGGAATTTGAAAGAGGTGGCGAAGTAGTTACTTCTTTTGAACAACTTAGAAATATGAACGAATACGAAAACAACAAAAAGATCAAACACTTTTTCATTAGATTCTCCCACTTGGTTATTTTGTTAAGGCAAAAGTAAAGAAATAAGACATTATTGTCAATTTATTTTTACTAACAGTGTTCTAATAAATTCTTCTCAACTTTCATTTAATTTCTCGAATAATCTCTCAATCGTTCTTCAGCAATTTTATTCCAGCTAAAATTCAGACGCACATTCTCAACACTTTTCGATCCCAGTTTTTTTCTTTGTGCTTCATCTTTTAATGAAAAGATTTTTTCGGCTAGATCTTTAGCATCACCTTCTTTGAAAAGTAGTCCGTTTCCATCAACACGTTCTAAAACTTTTATTTGATCACTTAGAATTAAAGGCAACCCACAAGCTGCGGCATCTAACTGGCTGGTTGATTCTTCGCGAGGCCAAACTCCAATATCTGCAGCACGATAGTATTTTGGAAGTTCTTTTACCGTAACAAAGGGATGAACAAAACTCCCTTCTCTGGATGACAAAAGTGCTTTTTCTTCTTCAGTTCCACTTCCGAGGAACAATCCTTTGAAGGAGGATTCCGTTCTTTGTAATAATTGTATCGCATCAGCAAGAACAGTTGGACTTTTACTCGGGGAAAATCTGCCGGTATAAATCGCTACAATATCATTTACTCCAAAACCCAATTTTTTTCGTAACTGGATTCGTTCTTTTTCCTCTTCTTCATTTTCAACCGGTTTAAATAAATCAGTATTTACACCGAGAGACTGAATTTTAATTTTGTCTTTGGAAACTTGATAAAATTCTATTGCGAGTTCTGCTACATCCTCTGCGATTGGAAAGCATTTGATAGTGGTTTCATTTATAAGTTGAAGAGATGAACGAAATTTGTTTGCATATTTCATTAAATTAGTTTTTATATCGTATTTACCATTCACTTTTAAAACAGAAGCATGGACATGTGATTCAGTAAAAAATTTGATGCCGTTATCTTTTGAATATCTTGCAGCTTCAAAAGTCGCAATTTCATCGATGTTAAAAACTTGAATAACGTCTGGTTTGAGTTTTGTCAAATAGTCGTATAACCCAATCAACCGGATTCCAAAAAAACCAAACGGATTGAGAATGCTTTTCTTTAGTTCGTCGAAAGGAAGTCTGTGAAGTGTAAAACCATCAATTATCTTTGTCTCTTCTGGAACAATTGCCGGACCAAGATGTTCTTTATAAGTTTTTACATAATTTGGAGAATTATAGTAAACTTGTGCTGTGGAGGTTACAACATGCACATCATGTCCATGTTTAGCCAGAGCACGAGGTAAAAAATTTTCAGCATATCCCATATTTTCTGAAAACCAGCAACTAATAATTACTATTTTCATTTTCTTCTAAAGTCCATTATCAAATTACACACCCATTTCAACATATATTCTTTTACCGCGGATAGGATAAACTGATTTTGTTTCCTCATTTACAAAACTTCCATCTTTAAAAAGCATCGGGAGCTTTCCGTCGGGAGTTGCTAATATTTTCTCCAGAAGTTTAATTTCATTTTCAGTAAGTGAGGAATCGAGGTTTGGCAATTGCGAATCGGGAATTCTCTTCCATTCAGAAAGTTTTTTTACTTCACTATTTTTTCTTCTATGTTCATAGCAATTAAATTTATCATCCCACAATACCCAGGTATTGAAAAGGTCTTGTCTTTCCCAAAAATATTTTTGCCACGGATGGAATCGTTTACGCATCCATAATTTCATCACGGGTGATGCGTTCCAATTTGCTTCTTGCTCACGTTTTGAGTACTCAAAAAAATTCATGCTTCCTTCGAATGAAACAACTTGCCATTTGTGCATGTAACCAGTTCCGATTAGTATATCTTTACCATATGCGGGAGTTTCAACATAACCCTTTTTAGCTATTCTTTGTAATTCTCCGCACGCAAGAGAAGGATTATTAACATGCTCTAAAACATGAGAGCACAACACAAAATCGATTACTTTTTCACGGATGGGAATTCTTTCTACCGAACAAACAATTACTGGTCTGTCTTCTCGCAAATTTCCACTTCGGTGAAAGTTGTCGTCCGGAGAAAAATCAGCTAAAATGTTTGCTCGATCTATTGGATTATTACCACTACCGATGTCAAGAACAACATCACCGGGCAAAATCTTTTTTAGAACAATTCCTTTTTGATAGTCCCACGAAGGTAAATTAAAATAACGATTTAATTTGACAGATGAAGTTATTTTTTCACTAAGAACTTCAACTATTCTTTTAAAAGTAATATCTTTTTTCATCTTACTTTATTTTCTTTGCTAATAGAGTCATTGAGAAATGCTTTATATAAGGGAACAAACCGTAATATCGCGTAACCGACCATTCACTCGGTTTTAATAAAGCTATAGAATCTTCATAATAAGAAATTTCAACATTGTCATAAACAAGGTAACCGCCGACTTTAATTTTGGGAAGAGAGCGCTTGCAGCATGAAGGACGTGCTCTACCATCTACTGAAACAATATCGAAAAAAGTATCGGGGTACTTATCGATACTCTTTACATAATTTTCATAATTTTTACCAATAGAATTAGCATCACCTGAAATGTAATCATCTGGGTCTGAGTTATTTTTTTTACTGAATTCCAAATCGGTTTCCGGTTCTAATAATTTGTAATCGATATTCTGTAATTTCAATTCTTGCAGATACAAATTCATTTTCTCGAACCAGTTCTTATTATGTTCAATAGAAACAACCTTTGCCACTCGCTTTGCAAAATACAGAGTTGAACCGCCTGAACCATATTCAAAAACTTTCATTTCGGGTTTAAGATACTTATCCAACAAATTAATTACGGTAAATGAGATCCAGGGCATTGCATCAACTAAAGAATTTCTTTCTTTATTTAAGGAATTTCTCCACTCTGAAAAATATTTGAAAAATTCCCTAAATTGAAAATATTTCAATGATACCACAAAAGTTTTTGTAATATTAAATATTTTTACCATTTTTTTCTTTAGCATGTTCATTGAGTAACTAATCTTCCAATAATAACTTTTTGTTTATCAAGTAACGGGCGATGACGAAATATGAAATGAAGTAACCAAAATTAACCAAAAAAGATGAAAAGGCTGCACCGTATAATCCATATCTGGGAATTAACCATAAATTAACAGCGATACTAACTACCGATAACGGAACACCGATGAACAGTGAGATATATGTTTTTTCAAAAAGGATAGTATAATTGCTGTACAGTGGTGTTACGGCAGAAGCTATTTGTGTAACGAGTAAAATTGGTAGAAGATATAGAACTTTACCATACCTCATATCAATGATCTGGAAGACGAGAAGCAGTTTAAAAGCTATGATAATCAATAAGGATAGAAGCGAAAAGAAAACTGCAATTTTTATAATAACTCCAAAAGTCTTTTCTTTGTTTGTTTGTAAATTTTTCTCTCTAAAAAAATGGGGGAGCCATATGTTCTGGAAAGTCATAAACATCATGGGGATTATTCCGGCAAGGGCAAATCCAACATTATAGACCGCCAAATCTTTAAATGTGCCATATTTTTCAAGAAAAAATCTATCGCTGAAATTTAACACGAGTCCTAAAACTGCGGAAAGCATAACCGGCAGCGCCAAGGTTAAAGATTTTTTTGCATACGCTTTGTTGAACTTCTTTTTCATCGCTTTAATATAAAAAGGACCAAACACTAAAAGGAAACTAAATTCCAACAAATAAGTAAACTTTAACCTAACCATAACAGAATCGGCTTTATAGAAATACAAAAGAGAAATTACAACGCCGTTCACAAAAATTAATCTAAGGAAGTTATAAAGTTGGACGTGTTTGATGCTTTGACTTGTAAGAAAGTAGTTGAAGAGCATGAAAGAATAGACCGAAACTGTTATCGCCAAAAAAACAGAATTTCTGTAACTGCTATAATTAATCTTATTCTTGAAGAGAAGATCAACGATATGATAATCGAATCCAGTAAAATAGGTTACAACCAAACTGATCGAGAGAAAAGACAGGAGCATTACATTTATTGTGTAGAGCAGACTTCCCCGTTCTTCTTCTTCATGGAAATCTTGATACAATTTGCTTTGTGCAACGTATAATCCAAAATTCATCACCAAAGAAAAGGATGATATTATTGCAAGCAGGTAAGTATAAAGTCCATACGCTTCTTGCGTCATCAACTTTAAATAGGCCGGAAGTAAAATGAAACTTGAAAGTTTGACTAAAATATCAACACTAAAAACTTTCGCATAATTTTTTACCAGAACGTTATGTTTGTATCTTTCAAATGTTTTAAACATTTACCGATCGTCTCGTTTCATTCTTGTGCAGCGCTTTCGGATTTTCTCTTTTTAAGCAATTCCAGAACAACTGCAATTACCAATCCAAGTACAACAAATGAACTAAGCGACAGCGCAAGATATTTTGAAATAACAAAACTTTTAGGTTCGTAATTAAACTCAACTTTGTGAGTTCCCTTTGGAACTACAATTCCCATAAGAGCATGATCTACGCGGTGGATTTTAACTTCGGAATTATCGACTGTAGCATGCCAGCCTTTAGGCATATACGTTGTGCTAAAAACTAAAAAATTATTTCCGGATGCATTTACCTTTAACGAAATATTTTCATCCTGATATTTTTCAACAACGATGGAGGTTGTTGAATCCGGTCTTTCCGTTACAACTTTTTCATCGTGAACGAACGCAACTTCTTTTGGATCAAAAGAATCGGTTTTCATTGCTTTAAGAACTTCAAGCGCAGGTTTTTCTTCTACTTTGTTCGCAAGAAAAAATCTTGGTAGAGCCGCTTCATTTCTGTAAATAAATTCATTCCCGCTGCCACCGATTAAAGTTAAACCGGAGAATTGTCCTTGTTGATCCATAATAATATATTTTACATTTGTCAATCGCCAAAGCGTTTGATTTACCGGTCCAACAACATCCATATAATCCTGATAAGCTCTTGGTTTAATTCCCGAATAACCATAAAAATCCTCCAACAAGAAATAAGCATTGGTATTACCATTCTGATTGAATGAACCGAGCGAACCATCCTGCTTCATATTGAAAATCCGGAATGGTTCTTTATCATTCTGTGCTTCAATAATTTTTACGTATTCAGGAGTTTTAAATTGAGTCTCTACTTTCGGATTTTCGACATACTTCGCTCCCCTTCCATCAATTCTCCAAAGATCAATTAAGACAACTGCAATAAATAATATTGCTAATACATCTTTACTAATCTTTTTATTCAGATAAAAAACTGCCGCCCAGAAAGAAACCGTCAATAAAGCAAAACCGACAATAATATCTCCCGTAAACATCTCTGATGAATACTCGGCTAAAGCGCGAAATTGCTGCGCCAATTGTCCGCGAGATGCTTCAATACCTGCAGCATATTCATTAACTCTGTTTACAAACCATTCACTGATTGGTTTATTTAAAAGAAGAGACAAAGCAAAAATTGCCGTAACAGCATAGGCAAAATATTTTAGTATTTGTTCCGCGGTTTTATTTGGATTTTCTCTTAAAGAAATAATTTTCATCACTCCCAATCCTGCAAGGATTGGAGTGCTGAGTTGAACCAAAACCAGGATCATTGATGGGACTCTGAATTTATCAAAGTATGGCAGGTAATAAAAAAGAATGTCGAACACCATTGAAAAATTTTTCCCAAAGGAAACCAGTAGTGTAAAAAGTGAAAGGAGAGAAAGAAATTTTACGAGTGGTTCTTTCCATCGTGTAAAAACAGCGAACAAAGCTAAGAAGAAAACAAGCACTCCCATGTACATAGCTACATCAACAAAAGGCATTTGTCCGAAATAAGTATTTACTTCGGTTGGTTGATTTTCTGTTAAGGGACCTTTATAAACTGAATTTCCAAATCCAAAGTAGGAGGGAATGATGAAGGTCATTACTTCTGCCGGAGAAAATGACCAGCTGGTATGATATTCATAATATTCAGAAGCGGACTGTTCCGTGTTACCGGCGGACTCTTCAACCAGACTCTTCGTTCCGCGAGTAGAATAAGGAGTGTACTCATAAACTTGTGATAGGCTATCTGATTGTATCGCTACAGCGATCAATCCTGCAGCACCAACCACCATAGCCGATCTAACTAATTTCTTTCTCAATTCAACTTGTTTTGTTGAGAATGAATGAACGAAAAATAGAACGTAATAAATTGCGATAGTTAGTAACGTATAGTAGATGATTTGAACGTGGAATCCCTGGATGAATAGTTGGAATGCAACCACCAAAATAAAAAAGTCAAGCAGTTTAATTTTTTCCTGGAACCGGAAGAGGAAAAGAAAGATAAGCGGAACCATGCAAAGCGCGGTTAACTTGGTAACATGCCCGATGTAAAGAAAAACAATTATTCCCGTGCTGAATGAGGTCGCAATTGCTGTGAACATGCTGACCAATGTATTCTTCGTTAAATGCTTCATCAACATGTAAGTGGTAGAGGCTAAAACAATTAAATAGAAACTCCACATGGTATATTGAACTGCAAAAAAGCTTGTGAAAAAATTTCTAATCGCAGTAAAGATCACATAAATAAAATTGAACCATGTCGCATCAGTTCCCAGTGCGTAAGCAGGCATACCGAGAAAAATGTAGGGATTCCATAAAGTAAATCCGTCTCTCGCTTTTTCAATATATGATTTCATACTTGCCGAAGCAAGAATATCACCTGATTGAAAAGTCTTTCCACCAAAATAAAGGGGATTTAAAAAGATCAGAAAGAGAAGAAGAAAAACAACCAGTGCAACCGGTAAATGATATTTTTCAGGTAGAACATTTTCTAATTGAAAAGTTGCCAAAAGTCCGGTTTCGTTCTTTTCTTTTTTAACTATTCTTTTCGTTTTTGACATAGAAACACCTGCAGCTTAAAATTATTTTTTTGCGATAAATAAAATTCCGGAACCAACAGAATTTTCAGAGAGAAAATCTCCGTACATCATCATCAGTGTAAAAGGAAAAGTGAGCAAATAATAAAATGGAAGAAGAATAAAAAACAACTTGGAAAAATTCAGCAGTTGCATTGGATATTTTATTCCCAAACGCCATGCTTTGTCTCCCCAAAATCCATAAGTATATTTTGATAAGTGAACTGAAAATCCGATCGGTTCTAACTTTGCGTTCAAATCTTCATAAGAATAACCTTGACGCGCATGTTCACCAATAAAACTTTCATCCTCATCGTCATGCACGTCGCTTCCGCCAAAGATTGAAGGAGTATTCATCAGCATGAATCCCCCTTTCTTTAACGCGCGGAAAAAGTTGGAAAAAACTTTCACATCATCGTGAATATGTTCCATTACGTCAATACAAACGATCAGATCGAATTTGTTTTCATGTTGAATTTCCGTTAAGTCTTCAACGGAAAAAGAAATGTTTGAGATGTTATTCCCTTTGAAAAACTCACGGCAATCGTTTATCCAATTTTCTTTTACATCCACAGCATAAATTGAATTAGGCAGAAGGTGATTCTTCATAAAATAAGAATACTGCCCGTACCCGGTTCCGGCATCAAAGACCGAAATCTCTTTGTCGCCGAAAAGTTTTCTCAAATTCTTCAGTTCGCGGCGAACGTACCACGAACGGAGGAACATTAAATCTAATGTTTTATAAAAAACTTTTCTTGTAAACGGAAAACGTTTTATTGCCGATGCGAATACATCTTTTACCGGATCGTAATGCATGAATTTTTCCGAATTATGATTGGATGATATGCATGTTAAACATTTCGCTGCTTTATCGTGTACTCTTTTTCACTTTGCGAATTGTGTACCATCATTTCACCCAATAAACCAACTGAGAAAAATTGAACGCCCACAATTATTAAAAGCATACCTAAGAACAACATCGGTCGGTTGCTTAACGGTTTACCATAAATCCATTCAAGAGTTAAATAACCGTTAACGATAAATCCAACGAAGAAAGAAAACGCGCCGAGAAATCCGAATAGATGCATCGGGCGTTTAATGTAACGGGTAACAAATGTAACCGTAACTAAATCGATAAACCCTTTAAAAAATCTTGAAATCCCAAATTTTGTTTTTCCGTATCGCCTCGGGTGATGCTGCACCGGAATTTCAGTAACGGAAAAACCTTGCCAATGTGCAAGCACCGGCATGTAGCGGTGTAGTTCACCGTAAACTTTCATTTGGCGAATTACCGCTCGGCGGTAAGCTTTTAATCCGCAGTTAAAATCATGTAGCTTTATTCCACTCATTACGCGGGTAACAAAATTGAAAAACTTGGACGATTGTCTTTTAATAAACGGATCGTAACGAACTTTCTTCCAGCCGGAAACGAGATCATAACCTTCGTTCAATTTTTTAAGAAGTTGTGGAATTTCTTTAGGATCATCTTGAAGGTCGGCATCCATCGTAATGACATAACCACCGGAAACTCTTGCAAATCCGACTTGCAATGCGGCAGCTTTTCCATAATTTTTTTGAAAGCTAACATATTTGTAACGAGGATCATTCCGGCAAATATCTTTTATAACTTTTAAAGAGTTGTCCGTACTTCCGTCATCGACAAAAATAACCTCAAAATCCAACCGGTTCTCTGTACAAACTTTTGTAATTTCATTTGCAAGAGGTTGCAGTGATTCTTCTTCATTAAAAAGAGGAATTACGACCGACACTTTTGATGCAATGATCTTTGTCGGTTTTTTCTGAAACTGTCGCGGTTTTCTTTGGTTTCCCGGTCTTCCGTTTATTTTTGCAGGTCTATTTTTTGATTGTTCTTGTTCGGATTCAGCCATACTTTACTTTCTTAAAGTGTTTTTTTGATTCTGTTTCAAATATAACTTTTAAAGAATTAACTTAATAGACAGTGACCGGATTTTTTGCAGCCGGATAAAAAATTGCCGCACATTTCCCGTTTATCAAATTATGTTGCCGATAATGTATAATTGACGAAGGCTTGCTTTCCATTCGACTAATTTTTGATTGAATTTTTTAATAGAATGTGATGTTCAAAAATCTCCTTAAAAATAGAAACAAAATTTACTGGATCTGCCAAATTGGCGGCTGGGGTGGATTTTTCATTTTCAACTTTCTCATCTATATAAGTTTCGATGGTTTCCATTGGCAGCGTTTGATCACTTTCCCCTATTTTGCATTAGTTGGAATTACCGCCACCCATATTCTTCGTACAATAATAAAAAAGCGGAGATGGATAGAAAAATCGCCTAAAGAACTCGTTTACAGTGTTTTAATTTCAACTTTTTTAATTGCCTTCATTATGGTGGTAATTGTTATGGGGATAAATTACGGCGCAGGAATTATGAATCACGGGCAATTTAAAATTGCCGGTTTTTTTGCGATTTTATTTAATACAGGAATATTAATTTTACTCTGGTCGATTATTTATTTTCTCGTTCACTATTTTGAAAATTATAAAAAGTCGGAAATAGAGCGCTGGGTTTGGGAAGCTGCCGTAAAGGATTTTGAATTGAAGACTTTAAAGTCGCAGTTGAATCCCCACTTTATGTTTAATGCTTTGAACAGTATTCGTGCCTTGATCGAAGAGAATCCATCGCGCGCAAAAACAGCGATCACTCAACTTTCAAATATTTTTCGTTACTCGCTAAAGATTGAAAGAACTGAAACCGTTCCTTTTGAAGAAGAAATAAAAACCGTTGAAGATTACCTTGGGCTTGAGCAAGTCCGTTTTGAAGAAAGACTAAAATATAAAATTGAATTCGCCCCGGATGTGAGAAATATAGAAATTCCCCCGATGATGATCCAAACTTTAGTTGAAAACGGGATAAAGCACGGACTCTCGAAACTTCCCGAAGGCGGATTTGTAAATGTTACGGCCATAAAAGCACGAAACTTTTTAGTAATTGAAATAGACAATTCCGGTTTTGTTCCCGAAGATGCAATTGCAAAATCAAGCGGTTATGGAATATCAAACACAAAACAAAGGCTCCATTTGCTTTATGGAGATCAAGCAACATTTTCTATCACTAATATTAATTCACACGTAAAAGTTAAAATTATTTTACCTGCGGGAGGCAGCAAAATATGAAAGCCATTATTGTAGATGACGAGCGATTAGCGCGAACCGAATTGCGCCGTTTACTTGCACCTTTTAAAGAGATCGATATCATTGCAGAAGCGGTGAATGCAAAAGATGCGGCAGAAAAAATCACACAGCTTAATCCCGATCTTATTTTTCTTGATATTCAAATGCCGGGTAAAAACGGATTTGAATTGCTTGAGGAATTGGAAAGCGCACCCGAAGTTATCTTCACAACAGCTTATGATGAATACGCTTTAAAAGCATTTGAATTTAACGCGCTCGATTATCTCTTAAAACCGATTGAACCACACAGATTAGAAGATGCGATCAAACGGGTAACGGCAAAAGCAAGAACTGAAAAATTTGTTTCTACCGGGAAGCAATATTTAACTGCAGAAGATCAAGTGTTTGTAAAAGATGGAGACCGCTGCTGGTTTGTTAAATTATCCGAGATCCGTTTGTTTGAGTCTGAAGGAAATTACGCCCGGCTCTACTTTGGCGATTATAAACCACTTATATTAAGAACGCTCAATTCTCTTGATGAAAGACTTGATCCACGAACATTTTTCCGTGCGAACAGAAAACATATTGTTAATCTAAAATGGATTGACAACATTGAACCGTGGCTTAACGGCGGTCTGCTTGTAAAACTTAAAGGCGGACAAAAAGTGGAAGTATCGCGCCGGCAGTCTGTAAAATTTAGAGATATGCTGAGCTTATAAAACACCAAAGGACAAAAATCAAATTCCAAACAACAAAAAAGCGAGACTTACATCTCGCTTTTTTATTTATTCCTTATTTATAACCTGGTAAACCAGAACCAAAATTGATTTACGAACAAGGATTAACAATTTTAGAAGTTAGAAGATTTTTTCAACATCGAAAATCGCATCTCGTTAATCGTTATTCTTAAATCCTTTTTATTTACTTTAAAATATTCTTACCTTTTTGCACAAAATATTTTAACTAACTATCTAATTCGTCATTCCTAATTTAAACAAGTCCTTGATCCATCATTGCATCGGCGATTTTTAAGAAACCGGCAATGTTGGCGCCGTTAACGTAATTTCCCGGCGTACCAAAACGGTCTGATGTTTCAATACAGGTGTTATGAATTCTTACCATAATTTCGTGTAAACGTTTATCAACTTCTTCTGCCGACCAGGGAAGACGCATACTGTTCTGCGACATTTCCAATCCTGATGTTGCAACACCGCCTGCATTTGCAGCTTTACCCGGTGCAAAAAGTACTTTTGCTTCTCTGAAAGTATGATAACCTTCCAATGTTGTTGGCATGTTCGCAACTTCGCAAACACACTTAACGCCATTCTTAATTAACTCTTTTGCATTGTCCGCATCAAGTTCATTTTGAGTTGCGCAAGGCATAGCAACATCAACTTTAACGCCCCAAGGACGTTTACCGGCAAAAAATTCCACTTTGAATTTATCCGAAAAATCTTTTACCGTATCTTTTGCGCTCGCACGCATTTCCAAAAGATAATCGATCTTCTCACCGGAGATTCCGTCTTTATCATAAACGAAACCGTCAGGTCCTGAAATGGTAAGAACTTTTCCGCCAAGCTGGTTGATCTTTGTTATTGCGCCCCAGGCAACGTTTCCGAATCCGGAGACAGCAAAAGTTTTTCCTTCAATGCTTTCGTTTATGGTTTTCAACATTTCTTTTACAAAATAGACTCCGCCAAAACCGGTGGCTTCGGGACGAATAAGCGAACCGCCCCAGTTAATTCCTTTGCCTGTTAATACGCCGGTGAATTCATTTTTTAATCTTTTATATTGACCGAAAAGAAAACCGATCTCTCTTCCGCCAACGCCGATATCACCTGCGGGAACGTCTGTATCCGGTCCGATGTGTCTGAATAATTCCGTCATAAAACTTTGGCAGAAACGCATTACTTCATTATCGCTTTTCCCTTTAGGATCGAAATCGGAACCGCCTTTACCGCCGCCCATAGGCAACGTGGTTAAACTATTTTTGAAAGTCTGCTCGAATCCCAAAAATTTTAGAATGCCCATTGTTACCGAAGGGTGAAAACGCAATCCGCCTTTGTATGGACCAATAGCGCTGTTAAACTCGATGCGGTAACCGCGGTTAACGTGGATTTCTCCCTGGTCATCCATCCAGGGAACGCGGAAAGTAATTGAGCGTTCCGGCTCTACCATCCGCTCTAAAATTTTTGCGTGTTTATATTCGGGATGTGTTTCTAAAACTATTTCAAGTGATTCGGCAACTTCTTGAACCGCTTGATGAAACTCAGGTTCTGCGGGATTTTTTGCTTTTACATCCGCTAATAACCTTTGAAGATACTCTGACATACTAACCTCAATTATATTGATGCTTGTGATTAAAATAAATTTTATTAGTTACTACAGATTTTATGGCTGGGATAAATAAAGAAAGGGCTAAAGTTTTTCGCTTTACGAAGTGTGTGCAGACGGGTTTCATCTTTTTTCCATTTTTTTGACGATGAAAATCCGGCTGTTTTGAGAATGTGTTTCCATAAAATCTAAAATGTTAATGAGTAAACTTAAGGGTTATAAAAACAACTAAAAAATTTTTCTTTTTTTGGTGTTTCAATGCAATTAAATGAAGAAACATGTTTTTGAGGATGTAGCGAGAATGATGCTTTTAAGTGAAGGTTTACACTGCGAAACACTTAATTTATTGCGATTAATCCAAATAACCGTTTCAATTAATAAACCTTTACCCTCAAACGGTAAACGATTCTCCTCAGAGGATATACTTTTACCCTCAATCACCATAATTTCCTGTTTTCCGCACCTATTTGCATGATGACAAAAAAGATTAGAATATAGGTTAAAAGGGGAATAATTCTTCCAGGTTAGACTGACCCGTGGTAAATTAGGGGCATGTATATAAGAAAAAAGAGAAATAAGAGCGGTAGCATCAGTGTTCAAATTATCGATGCTTCCGGTCAACAAGATCGATTAGTTAAAACAATCGGCTCTACCCACGATTCACAACAACTCCAAGAGTTGCTCAAACAAGCCCATGTTTTTATCACCCATTACACTCATCAAGAAGAAATAACATTTGCTTATCATGAGGATACAAAATTTATAGATGGCTTGAAGACCGGACTAAAAAACATCCAGATGGTTGGACCTGAATTGATACTCGGAAAAATCTTTGATGAAATTGGGTTTAATAAAATTGATGACGATCTGTTCAGACATTTAGTAATAAGCCGTCTTGTCTTTCCCTTAAGCAAACTTAAGACGAGTGAATATTTAATGCGCTACCAGAACATAGTTGTTACCGCAGATCAGATTTACCATTACTTAGATAAACTGGAGGATAAACAGAAGGAAATGGTTGAACAAATAAGTTTTACTCATACCTTAACCTTATTTAGTGGAGAGTTATCGATAGTCTTTTATGATGTAACAACAATTTATTTTGAATCTTCCGATGAAGATGATTTGCGCAAGACAGGATACTCAAAGGATGGGAAGCATCAATGCCCACAAATTGTACTGGGGTTATTGGTCAGTAGAGATGGTTATCCATTAGCCTATGAAGTTTTTGAAGGCAATAAATTTGAGGGACATACGATGATTCCGGTAATAGAATCATTTAAGAAAAAATATCAGATAAATAAACTCGTGATAATCGCCGATGCCGGGATGCTCTCAAACAAGAATATAGCGGAATTACTGAACAAGGGATATGAGTTTATTCTCGGTGGACGTATTAAGAATGAAACCGATAACATCAAAGAGAAGATTTTTTTACATCAATTCACAGATGGTCAAAGTATTGTCATTGCTCGTGATGAACAGACCCGGCTGATTGTTGGCTACAGTTCAGCAAGAGCAAAAAAAGATGCCCGAAACCGGCAACAGGGATTAAAAAAACTTGAGAAATCGATACAAACCGGGAAACTCAATAAACGCCATATTAACAACCGTGGCTATAACAAATATCTTAAAATTGACGGTGAAGTTAAGATTGCTATTGATTATGAAAAATTTGACGCTGATCGTTGTTGGGATGGGCTGAAAGGATACATCACGAATAGCAAATTGCCAAAAGAACAGGTAATGGCAAACTACAAACACCTCTGGCAAATAGAAAAAGCTTTTAGAATTTCAAAGACTGATCTGAGAGTAAGACCAATTTATCATCGTTTACCTAAAAGAATATCTGCACATCTAACCATCGCTTTCTGTGCCTATAAATTATACAAAGAGCTTGAAAGACAACTCAAAACAAAAAAGAGCCAATTGACACCTCTGCAAGCCATTGATAGGATGAAGACTATTTATCGTCTTCATTTTAGGCTCCCGGAGTCTTTACAAGAATCTTCATTCCTTTTTGCTAAGGATGATGACCAAATTCAGTTATTAAAAATCTTTAGCTTAACTGAAAATCTAAACTGACCCATTACGGAAAACAGGAGTAAACTTAAGGGTTATAAAAACAACTAAAAAATTTTTCTTTTTTTGGTGTTTCAATGCAATTAAATGAAGAAACATGTTTTTGAGGATGTAGCGAGAATGATGCTTTTAAGTGAAGGTTTACACTGCGAAACACTTAATTTATTGCGATTAATCCAAATAACCGTTTCAATTAATAAACCTTTACCCTCAAACGGTAAACGATTCTCCTCAGAGGATATACTTTTACCCTCAATCACCATAATTTCTACCGTTTTGGCGGATTGTACCGGAATAGATTGAGGAGATGGATATGCAACACAGAAAACCTTACGAACAAAGTTATTATCCCACGGTGCCAACTGGATTTACTCAGTTTATGAGAACCTGTTTTATTTGGCAGTTCTTCCGGTTTACCGTCATCAATATGAAGATGCTGAGGATGGTGAGGATGGTGAGAAAACATTAATTTCTAACAAGACTGTAACTTTTAATTTCAAATTTTAAACTTTTTTGAATAAACACGTGACAATATGCCTAAACAGGTTAAGATAGATTACCTTCGCATGAAGTGATAAGAACTATCTTTATATCCGATGATTTCATCATTACTTATAAATATTTCATTGTTATTTCTACCATCGTAATTAAAAATTACTCCTTTATTAGAATCTCTTATGAAGTAAATATCTGCAAAAAACATTCTTAACTTACTGCAATAAGTCCCATTTATGTTGCTACCAATAAATACTTGATTGTTAGGATATGAGAAATACGGAATTCGATAGTTAAATAACTGGTTGGCAATTAATTTCCCATTGATATAAAATTCCATATACGATTTTGAGTCGGATTTAGCAAACTTAAAATTTAATTGGTACTCTTTATCGAACAGATCATGAGAAAATCGCATGATATAGGCTTTCCCAATCGAATCAATAATTCGGTAGCACAATAAATCTTCTTTATCAAAATAAATAGAAATTCTATTACCATTCTCGAGTGGACCCAAATCAAAAATATACTTATTTCTTAATTCATTCTTCTTTTGTAAAGTTAAAAGAAACTCCGCATTAAATTCTGGGCTAATACACCAACTTCGCTCAACTTGTAATGGCGTTAATGTTCTAACCTCCTGAGTATGATTAATGTTGTAGGTATATATTTCTCGAGTAATTATATCAGGATTGTCTTTAATAAATCCCATCTCTTCTAAATCTTTATAACTGGCTTCTATAAATTTGTATTTAACTGAAGCTTCTTTGTCTATTAAGTCTTTTGGCAAATTTCTACCTTTCCCACAAAAGACTCTTTCATCTTTTTTGTTTGGATGCTTCCTCCAGTTAGCGAATTTCTGAACAATATAGTCCTGATAGACATCTCCTGATTTTAAATTTCTTCCATACTTAGGTAATCCCAGCCTAAACTTTACTTCTTGATGCCAATTATCAAATAAATTTTTGTTTGGAAAGACGAGAAATGGATAAGCCTCTGTTGAATCAATTTTCAGTGGAGTGATTGAATGAGAAACGCTCGTTCTTCTCTGAAAAAAAAGAATTGCATCATTCATTAAATTAGATATCCCATAGAAAGTTTGTATAACTCCGCCCACAGCACCTATTATGATAAATAAGTATACTAGATAAACGAGAAGTTTATTTTTTCTCCATCTTTGATCAAGTTTCTCCTTCTCATCTTTTGAAGAATCAATATTGGAATTTGAGGAATTGTTCTTTTTTTTACTTTTCAGATTAATCTCTCACGCTAAAAGTGATTGAAAACAAGTCGTTTCTGTTTGTATCAACTTAGGGAATCGAATATTCTCTTACAAGCAAATTTTGAAACAAATAATTCAAAAAGTATAAAATCGGGGAGTCTCTGAGAAGTAATTTTTATTTCAACAATTTGTGCTTTGTTTTTAGAATTTAGTCCCCGTTATTCGACTATAAGATGTATAAAAAAGCTAAACACATATTATTTGGATTGATAATGGGTTTATTCCTTATTGTCAACTCCGGATTTACTGTAACCATCGCGCATTGCAATATGAGTGAGGAAATGGTTTCGTCAGGCTGTGATATGTGCTGCTCCATGGACACCGAAGACAACTGTCCACCAATACCTCAGATGACAAAGGCAATCAAGTTATTTCAACAATTCCGGTCAAATGCTGCTTCGTAGTGTCCAGCTACCTTTGTTTCATTCACTAAAGTACTCAATTCGTTAAATTTCCCTTGCAAGTGCTTGATACATGGGAATAACTTAATGTCTGGGACATATAATAAATCTGGTCAAGCGGTATCTGTGTGTTGTGTTGTTAACACGCACATAATTCATACGGCTCCGTGTATTATTTATTATGTTCTACGGCAAACCTATTTATTTAAGAGATTAAAGTCAACTACAAATAAAAAACCTCCGGCATTTTCAAAACACCGGAGGTTTTATTCAAATTATCCTCATCTGCAAACTGCCTACTGCTCCGCCGCGGCGGACTGCCGACTGATCACTGATTGCCGGCAACTTCCTTTTCATTCGCTTCAACTACTGCAATTGCGGCCATATCAACTATGTGTTCGATCTCTGCGCCTTTCTGCAGAACGTGAACCGGTTTGCTCAATCCCATAATGATCGGTCCGATAACTTCCGCACCGCCGATTCTCCATAAAAGTTTGTAAGCAATATTTCCTGCATCCAGATTCGGGAAAATGAGTACGTTCGCTTTTCCTTTTAAATCCGAGAATGGGAAATATTCATTTATTTCTTCTTGTACAACTGCGGCATCCACTTGCATTTCTCCGTCAACCGTAAATTCCGGATACTTCTGTTTCATCATTTCAACGGCGGCTCTAACTTTATTAGACTGCGGATACGGCGCGGACCCGAAATTACTGAACGAAAGCATTGCAATATTCGGAACCATATTAAACCGTTGAGCGGTTTTTGCCGAGAGGTACGCAATTTCAACTAATTCTTCTGCCGAAGGATCAACGTTTACGGTGGTATCGGCAAGAAATAAACATGTTTTTG
>JBAZBI010000010.1:0-151062 GCA_041671545.1 Ignavibacteriaceae bacterium | reverse complement strand
TTTGGCATCCTTTACTGTTTTTATTTTATTTAATTAGATGATTCGTTTGAATCGACTTTATCTAATTTACAGAAAGGATGCCTTTTTTTATTTTACCTTTTAAACATAATATCTACATTCCTAATTCGTAATTCTTCTCGGCGTACGAGTCTTCGGTTTCATAAATTCTTGCGGTAATTTTTTTAATGTTTGCCGGAAGGGAGATTTTCTTTATTTCATCAATAAAATAATTGCATATATTTTCTGCGGTTGAGTGGAAGCCGACAACCACCGTTTTTGAATTTAGTTTATCTAATGCTTCAATCAATTCTTTATCATCTTTATAAACCATAAAAGCGTGGTCAAGATTCTCAATAATCGGATTGACGATTTTTTTAACATCATAAAAATCAATTAACATTCCTTGTTCGTCGGGTTCTCCTTCAATTTCAAGGCGGAGTTTATACGAGTGTCCGTGCAGGTTTTTACATTTTCCTTTATGGAACGGGAGCCGGTGTCCCATTTCCCAATCGAATACTTTAGCTATTTTCATTAAACACCTTTCTGTTCCGGATGCCAAATAAATTTGTGCATCTGTAGTTGAAATCTTATTTGTAAGTTATCTTCTAAAATCCATTTTACCATTGTTGCCGGTTCAAGCCTGCCGAACACCACGGAGAAGAGAATTTCGCATTTGTTTTGTAAATCATATTTAGCAAGAATGGTTTTAGCCCATTCATAATCTTCGCGAGAACCGAGAACAAATTTTACCTCATCATTTTTTTTTAGGAACTGAATATTCTCATAAAGATTTTTCTTTTCCATATTGCTTGAAGGAGTTTTCAGATCCATAATTATTTTTACCCGCGGGTCGATTTGCTCAACCGGCAGACTTCCGCTGGTTTCAAGAAGAACTTCGTAACCGTTATCGCAGAGAAGTTTCATCAACTCCAACGATTCATTTTGCACCAAAGGTTCGCCGCCGGTAAGTTCAACTAAATTGCAGTTATACTTTTTTACTTCGGCAAGAATTTCTTCAAGCGAAAGATCTTTTTCTTCATAAAACGCATATTCCGTATCGCAATAAGAGCAGCGTAAGTTACAGTAGGTAAGGCGAATGAAAACGCACGGAAGTCCCGCTTTGGTGCTTTCGCCTTGAATGGAATAATATATTTCGTTTACTTTAAGCATAAATTTGCACTGCAAATATAAGGGAAATAGCGTTTGGACGGGCATTTGGTAGAGTACATTTTTGAACTCACTTGAAATTGAATGAGTGAATGGTTGAATGATAATTATAAAAGGAATTAACTGATAAACCAGTCATCCAATTATGCTTATCCGTTCAGCCATTCATCCATCCATACTTTCGATATTAAATTTCAGTAAAAATACCTCATCGTTTTTTTAGCATAGCGTAAGTTATTAATTTACTAACGTATTTATTCAAAATTGAAACTATCCCTAATGAAAATAATCGAAATTGAAAATCTAAGTAAGACTTTCTCAACTACTTTCGGCAAGAAAACCGTAACAGCGCTTACCGATGTAACTTTATCAGTTGAGCGGGGAACGATCTTCGGCTTGCTCGGACAAAACGGCGCCGGTAAAACCACACTTATAAAAATTTTGCTTGGAATTGTTTACCCGACAACCGGAACGTGTAAAATGTTCGGGGAAGATTTTACAAATCTTCATTTGAAAAAGAGAATCGGTTTTTTACCGGAGAATCATAAATTCCCGAACTATATGACCGGAAAAGAGGTGATAACGTTTTTCGGCAAGTTGAGCGGATTGGAAAACCTTTATCTCTCAAAACGAATCGACGAAATGCTCGAACTTGTGCAAATGACAAAGTGGAGCAAAAGCAAAATAAAAACCTACTCAAAGGGAATGATGCAGCGGCTTGGGCTTGCACAGGCGATGCTGAACGATCCCGACCTTCTTTTTCTCGATGAACCGACCGACGGCGTTGATCCTATTGGACGAAAAGAGATCCGTAATGTGCTTCTTGAATTAAAAGAAAACGGTAAAACAATTTTTCTGAACAGCCATTTGCTTTCCGAAGTTGAATTGATCACCGACCGCGTTGCGATCCTGCACAAAGGCAAAATTATCCGCGAAGGCAACGTGCACGATTTAACAAGTAGAAAAGAAGAATACAGAATTGTTGTTGATGCTGAACTTGAAAGTGTGTTGGATGAATCGCTAAAGGGAAAGTACGAAATGCAAAAAGTTTCTTCTTCAACGTATCTTATTCGTGTTGATGAACAAAGACCGGTGAACGATTTTGTTGATCAATTGCGCAGCAAAGGAATTTCAATTAAAGAAATGGCGCAGGAGAAAAATTCACTTGAAGACGTCTTTATTTCGTTGGTAAAAGCAGAGGAGAAAAACTTATGAAAAATATTTGGTTGATGACGGTTTTCACTCTGCGTGAATCAATTTCTAAAAAAGTATTTATTGCTTTTTCAATTTTTGTACTTTTAATGCTGGTTGGTGTATTCTTTGCCGCTAATTTAGGTTTCGGCGATGCGATAAAACAATCGCCCATGGGATTTGATAAAATAATGATCATGTTTAAAATGGGAGCGGCAAGTTTTGTGCTAAGCTTCGGATTTTTACTTTCCATCTTTGCATGTGCAAGTTTCATCCCTTCTTTACTTGAGAAAGGAACGATCGATCTCTTTCTTTCAAAACCGGTAAGCCGCGCGCAGTTATTAGGCGGAAAATATTTCGGCGGATTGCTCATCTTCTTTTTACACATTTTTGTTTTGATCTGCGGTATATGGTTTATCGCCGGAATAAAATTTGGACATTGGGACTTATCGTTTATTCCACTCTTGCTAAGTTCCCTATTTTATTTTGCAATTTTGAATGCAGTGCTTCTCCTATTCGGAGTACTAACCAAAAGTTCCGGCATCAGCATGATGCTTGCTTATTTGCTGATGTTCGTTAGTCCCCTTTTGGCAAACCGGGAAAAAATATTTGTGTTTCTCGAAGGAAAAGAAACGCTAAAAACTATCATAGATGGGATTTACTATGCACTTCCAAAGCTGCACGAAATCCAAAATATCCCCCAAACGCTTGCTATAAATAGTGGCGAAATAGAACCGCAAATATTGATCAGTTCTTTCTTGTTTTTACTCGTAATCTCCTATTTGGGGTTTTATATTTTTGAGAAGAACGATTATTGAGTTTTCCATTATTGGTTGTTTTTTTTGCAATTTGAGAATATTCCGTTGAGTAACGGCAAAAAAAGTACATTTCACCGATACTAAAGGTGGAATAATTTTTGTTAAAGAGGATTCAGTTTTAATTATATGAGAAAATAAATGAACAGTGAACAATTTGAAATAGAAGAACTAATACGTAACGCTAAAATTGCCAACGACAGTGAAACCATAAATTCGGTAGCAATTATCGGAGCAGGAATTATGGGGCAGGGAATTGCCCAAACCATCGCTTCGGCCGGAATTGAAGTTTTGGTAATCGAAAAAGATCCGGAACATCTTGAAACAGGAAAAAGCAGGTTATCAGAAGATATTGACCGCGAAATAAAACGCTGGGCAATTACCACTTCAGAAAAAAAAGCGATCATGAGCAGAATAAAATGGTCGCTCAACTTAACCGATGCCGTTGATTGCGAGTTGATTATCGAAGCGGTTGACGAAAACATGGAACTTAAAAAAGCTATTTTTAAACAGCTTGATGCGATTGCCAAAGAAGATACAATTTTCGTTTCAAACACCTCAACGTTAAGTTTAACCAAAATTGCCGAAGCAACAAACCGGACAGATAAAATTATCGGGATGCATTTTCTAAATCCGGTTCCTAAAGTTCCTTTGGTAGAATTGGTAAAAGCATTGGACACTTCCAATGAAACGGTTGCCAAAGTTAAAGAGTTTGCCTCTCGGATCGGGAAGACCGCTATTGAAGTTTATGAATATCCCGGTTACGTTACTACACGCGCTATTGTTCCTCTGCTTAACGAAGCGATGCATATTTTGCTTGAAGGAATTGCAACAGCAAAAGACATCGATACCGCAATGAAACTTGGTTATAACTTTCAAAACGGACCTTTGGAAATGGCTGATATGATGGGACTTGATGAGGTCCTGGCGTGGATGGATACACTCTGGAAAACGCTTGGTGAGCCGAGATACCGCGCCTGCCCGATCTTACGCCAACTTGTTCGTGAAAGAAAACTCGGCAAAAAAACCGGCGAAGGTTTTTATAAGTATGATGTGAACGGAAAGATTGTGTATTAGTGATATGTTATTTAGAAAAAAGTAAATGTATAAAAACTTAAGTTCAATAGCCTGAGTGAATGATCGAATGGATGAATGGTTTAATTTTCGATTTAGTAAATGCTTTTCATTCAATCATGCAGCCATTCATTCATGCCTTTGTTTTGTTCAAAATTAAAATCAATTAAGGAAGAATAAGTTCTTATTTGATAATGAAAGTGAAAATATAAAATGAGAGTATTAGTTTTAAACTCAGGCAGTTCATCGATAAAATATCAGTTTATCGATACTAGCGAAAAAATTGCTTTAGCAAAAGGAGTTGTCGAACGGATTGGAATGTCCGGTGCAATTCTTAACCATACCCGGCACGATGGAAACAATGTTAGAATTGTGGCGGAAATTTTAGACCACTCAATGGCGATTGAGTACGTGCTTGCGGTAATGCTAAGTAAAAATCATGGTGTAATTGATGATAAATCGGATATTGACGCGGTCGGGCACAGAGTTGTGCACGGAGGGGAATCATTTTCCGGTTCCGTTCTTATGACCGACGAAGTGATGAAAGTGCTTCAAGAAAATATTGAATTAGCTCCGCTGCATAATCCGCCAAACATAAAAGGTATTCAAGCTGTTACACGCATAATGCCCGAAACAAAACAATGCGCAATCTTTGATACTGCATTTCATATTAAAATGCCTCCGCGCGCTTATTTGTACGGAATTCCTTACGAACTTTATAAACGCCATAAGATCAGAAGATATGGTTTTCACGGAACTTCCCACCGTTACGTTTCTGAAATAGCTGCTACAATGATCGGCAAACCGGTTACGGATTTAAAAATTGTTACCGCACATCTTGGCAACGGATGCAGCATGGCAGCCGTTGATAAAGGAACTTCCGTCGACACTTCAATGGGATTTACTCCACTTGAAGGATTGTTGATGGGAACGAGAGCCGGAGATATTGATCCTTCGGTTATTCTTTATATTATGGGAAAAGAAGGTTTGTCACTATCTGAAGCCGGAGTTTTGTTGAACAAGCACAGCGGACTTATCGGCATCAGCGGTGAAAGCAGTGACATGCGCGAAATTGAATCCGCAGTAGCTGATGGAAACAAACGTGCAAAATTCGCTTTTGATGTTTTCACGTATCGCATAAAAAAATATGTCGGCGCTTACGCTGCCGCAATGGGTGGAATTGATGCTCTTGTTTTCACCGGTGGTATCGGAGAAAATTCCGCCCTGGTAAGAAGTGCAGTTTGCAGCGGATTGGAGTTCCTCGGTATCGAAATAAATGAAGAGAAAAACAGCGCTAAACAAAACGAACTTTCAAAAGAAGGAAGCAAAGTTCACGTTCTTCGCATTCCCACGAATGAAGAATTGGTAATAGCGATGGATACTGCGGAAATTGTAACGGCTCTATAACAAAGAAAATTAACGCTAAAAGGCCCGGATATGTTTCGGGCTTTTTCGTATTGTGTCAAATGGTTTTTTTTGATGCTAAAAGGGGAACCTGTCGCTTATTGATGAATTAAATTGCCGTCGGACTTTCATTTTTTCTTTTCCCTCTCAGTTGCTGTTCAAAATGAATTAACTATTTTTGCACTAAACAATAAACGGTTTTGTTGCTATGCCCCAGTTCCATCACATAAATTTTTCTTGTCCGTCAAACGGTAAACTATGTTAGCTAAGCTTAAAATATTTTTGAATAAACAATTTTCTCACATTATTCTTTTCCTCTCTGCTATTTTAGTGATGATCTGTGCATTGAATTTATTTTATATCTTCGATGTGACAGCTCAATCAAACGACGAATGCTTATGGCGTGATTCCGATTTTAATAACCAAGACAACGTCATTACTTTCGCCCTTGTTAAGGTCGGTGGTGTTACGTGGACTGCGGGTATTCGTGATGGTGATAGACTTATTTCCATAAATGGAGTTCCTTGCAAAAATACTTTGGATGCAAGTAGAACGTTGGACAAAGTTTCATCGGGTAATTATGCCGTTTATGTTTTTGAAAGGAACGGGCAGCAGTTTACCGGTAATGTTTATGTTAAAAAATTAATTGCGTTCAATATTCTTGCCTTCACGTTGTTTTCTTCCTTTTGGTTAATTGTAGGCTTTTTTGTTCTGATGGCAAAGCCTGAAGGGAAAATTCAGAGACTATTTTTCAGTGTCGGGGCTTATACCGTTCTCTTCTCGATGATAAGCCTCCTCAATAGAGGTCTTCAAATTGATAATCCAATTTTGAAAAATATGCTGTTATTTAGGGGAATTAATGTGCTGATTCTTTTCGGTGCAATATTCTGGGCTTTTAGCATGGTGAGGTTTTTCAGCGTCTTTCCTATCGAAACTAAACTTGAAAAAAAATCGGGCATCAGAAAAACTTTGATCTATTCTCCCTGGATCATTTTCATAATTCTCCTTATAGTAAACAATAATCTTGTCATTAATAATAATCGTCAAATTGCAGCAATAACAAATGTGATTGTTAGCGGTCTCCTCCTTTCTTCGCTAATTACAAGTTTCATTCTGCTTGTACTCGGGTATAGAAAAGTCGAATCGGCAACAGAAAAACGTGCACTTAGAATTATCATTCTGGCATTTATTATAGGGTTGGGATCTCTCATTTATTTTATTCTTTTTACCGCAACCACAAATCAAGTGATTTTTAATGATCCCCTTTTATTTACGCCTATCATTTTGATCGCAATAATTCCGATCGCATTCGGCTATGCAATTTTTAGATACTCATTAATGGATATCAGAGAAGTGGTGAAAAGCACTGTTGTGTACGGAACCGCTACCGTCTCAATTGCTGTTGTCTATTTTCTTATAATGCTTTTGATGGGACAAGTTGTAAGCAGTGCAATCGGTACGCAGTATCAAGGCATGATCGCCGGATTTGTGTTCATCGTGTTTGCCATTGTATTTCAATCATCCAAAGACCGCTTCCAGGATTTTTTAACTTTAAGATTTTATCCCGAACAGTTCGCATTTCAAACAGGTTTGCTAAAATTCAGCGGTGATATTACCAAAGTTGTTGGAATAGAAAACATTCTGAACTCGACGAGACAACTTTATGTTGAATCGCTTGGGATGAGCAAATTCGGTTTAATGCTTAAAAAGAATGGAGGAGTATTTCATCTTCTTCAGCATCATGGGATAAATGAATTGGCACCACAATCACTAGATTCATTTCAAAATCTTTCTGAATATTTTTCCGAGCGGAAAAAGAATAACCAAAGAATTGTTTTAGAGCGACAGAATTTTTCTTCCGTTTTAGAAGATGACGCTGCGATCTTTATCAACGAAAGCATTTTCACAATTATCCCCTTGATGATAAACGAGCAGATCATCGGTTTATTATTGTTTGGATTAAAACAGACCGGCGCTCAATTTACCGGAAAGGATTTAGACCTTCTAATTTCCGCTTCAAACCAAACTGCAATTTCGATTGAGAATGCAAGACTCTATCATTCCGAAATAGAAAAGAATCGTCTTGAACGCGATTTGGAAAACGCGCGGCACATTCAACAGAGTCTTCTGCCGAAATCAATTCCCGAAATTAATCATTTGGAACTCAGCGGCGTTACGATTCCCGCCCAGCATGTTGGCGGAGATTATTACGATTTTATAAAACTGAGTGATACAAAACTGTTCATTGTTGTCGGTGATGTTTCCGGCAAAGGTTTAAGCGCTGCTCTTTATATTTCCAAATTGCAAACGATGATCCGCATGTACTGCTCTGAAGAAAGATCACCAAAAGAAATTTTGATAGAAATAAATAAAAGACTTTTCGCAGAGATGGAGCGTAATTATTTTATCACCGTTTCATTAGCTTTAATAGATAGCGATACCGGGAAAGTCCACTTTTGCCGCGCCGGTCATCCGCATGCTTTGTTGATAAACGATGGGAAGTGCGAGAAAATAAAGCCGGTAGGAATTGGACTTGGTCTGAACAAAGGTGAAGTTTTTGATGCATCGCTGGAAGAAACAGAAATTACTTTAGAGCCTGGAAGTTTGCTTGCCGTTTATTCAGACGGAATAAGTGAAGCGATGAACGAGAATCAGCAAGAGTTTGGAGAAGAAAACATCATAACGATCTTAAAGAAGAATGCGGATTCATCGCTCGACACAATTCAAACCAAAATTTTAGACGGTGTAACAGATTTTTGCAAGGGCGAAGAACAGCACGATGATATTACGTTAGTGTTGGTAAAATATTTGTAAGTGAGTTAATTAAGAATAGAAAAACTGCGAAAATGGATTCAAGATATACTAGACAATACGCCATAAAGAAAGTTTTGGAATTAACGAAAATTTTAAGGCAAAGCGGAATCGATCTCCATTCCGTTTTTCTTTTTGGCTCTTTTGCTAATAAGGAAATAACTGATTTTGAATGGTCGGATATTGATGTCGCACTTATTTCAGATAGTTTTAGCGGTTCCCGCTTTGATGATGCTAAAAGATTAATTCCTTTTGCTTTAAAAGTGGAACCAAGAATCGAACTTCATCCGTTTACCGTTCGTGATTTTGAAAATTCTCCATTCGCCAAAGATGAAATTGAAGCTAAAGGAATTAGGATAACGTAAATCCAAGTTCGTCAAAACGCACGGTTTCTTAATCAAATCTATCTTCTTCACGGATTATCATTTCTCATTTTTCTTATCCAAACTCTTCTTATTTTTGAACCAGTTAATTTCATATCAAATTATTTAGAGTGCTAAAATGAATTTAGGAATACAAAACAAAACCGTTCTTGTTACCGCATCAAGTAAAGGAATTGGCAAAGCGGCGGCTGAATTATTTGCATCGGAAAAATGTAACGTTGCAATCTGTTCGCGAAGTGAATTTGAGTTGGAGAAAACCGCGGAAGAACTTTCAACCAAATATGAAAACGAAATATTCTGGATCGTTTGTGATCTGAATAATCCTTCCGACATAAAAAATGTGGTTGAAAAAGTGGAAGAAAAATTCGGCGGGATTGATATTCTTGTAAACAATTGCGGCGGACCTTCGGCAGGTTTTTTTGAAGAACTCAATGAAGAAAAATGGAACTTCGGTTATGAACAAGTTCTTTTAAGTGTTGTTCGTTTTGTGCAGGTGGTTCTTCCCAACATGAAAAAGAAAAATTGGGGAAGGATCATCAACATCACTTCCGTAGCTGTAAAACAGCCGATCGACAATCTTCTTCTTTCAAATACGTTCCGCGCAGGAGTAATTGGATTAAGCAAAACGCTTAGCAACCAACTCGCAAAACATAACATCACGGTGAACAGCGTGGCGCCCGGTTATACGTTAACGGAAAGAATTTATGAACTTGCCGTAAACAAAGCTAAAGTTACAGGCGAATCGCACGAAACAATTATTGCGAACATGACGAAAGAAATTCCCCTTGGCAGAATGGCGCGTCCGGAAGAAATCGCTTCAGCGATTTTGTTCCTCGCTTCGGAACAAGCATCATATATTACGGGAAACACCATTCAAATTGACGGCGGACTTTATAAAGGATTGATGTAATGAAAAAGAAAAATATTTTACTCGTCTTTACAGGCGGAACATTTTCGATGAAGATTGATGAGAAAACCGGCGGAGCGGTTCCATATTTTTCCGGGAATGATCTGATGTTGCTTATGCCGGAAATCTATGAATTGGTGAATGTTACCATTTTCGATTTCGGCAAATATCCCGGTCCACACATGACCCCGGAGTTGATGCTTACTCTTTCTAAAAAAATTAAAGAAAAATTAAATAAAAATGGATTTGACGGCGTTGTTATTACTCATGGAACCGATACGCTTGAAGAAACTGCGTATCTACTTGATCTAACTCTCGACACGCCAATTCCCGTTGTCCTTACCGGATCGATGAAAAACAGTTCGGAACCGGATTGGGATGGACCGGCAAATTTAAAAGATTCAATAGCAATTTGTTTAAATCCGAACAGTAGAAATCTTGGAGTGCTTGTCTGTTTAAACGGTGAAATAAATGCCGCCAGCGAAGTAACCAAAACTCATACGGATGACATTGAAACATTTCACAGTCTTGATTTTGGCGCGCTCGGATTTGTGCAGAACGAAAGAGTTATCTTCAACCGGCTGCCGCGCAAACTTGAAATTATTAAAACTTCCAAAATTGAAACGAACGTTGACCTGATAAAATGTTACGCCGGAATGGACGCGAAGTTTTTTAAGTTTTCCGCAGATACAAACGTTGCAGGAATTGTTGTTGAAGCGATGGGTGTAGGTAATGTACCACCCAAAGCATTTGAAGGAATTAAATACGCGGTTGAGAAAAATATTCCCGTTGTGCTTGTCTCTCGCTGTCCTGCCGGGGAAACGCTTGATATTTACGGCTATCCCGGTGCCGGTAAATGGCTGCACGAGCTTGGAGTAATTTTCTCCGATTATCTAAACGGACAAAAAGCCAGAATTAAATTGATGCTTGCATTAGGAAAAATGAAAAAGCAAAAGGACTTGAAGAAGGTGTTTGAAGGATAATAGAGAATTTTAATGAGGAATGAGATGAAAAAAATAATAATTGTTGTTTTGGTATCGATCATTCAAGCCTTGGCTCAGGACTCAAATAAATCGCAACCCAAAACAGTTGAGTTTGTTAGTTTAGAAAAATACGTTGGTGTTTGGTATGAGATAGCAAAAATTCCAAACAGTTTTCAACGTTCATGCAAAAAAAATACTACAGCGACTTATTCAATCCAAAAGGATGGAAAGATTAAAGTGGTAAACAGATGTGTAGAAGATGATGGTGAAATTAATCAAGCGGAAGGGGTTGCCCGGATTGTTGATAAATTAACCAACGCTAAACTCGAAGTCAGTTTTGTCTCTTTTTTTGGCTGGCGGCCATTCTGGGGTGACTACTGGATTATTGGTCTTGAAGAGAATTATCAATGGGTGATTGTCGGTCATCCGAAGCGAGAATACGGCTGGATATTGAGTCGAACAAGATCAATTTCAGAGGAGACAAAGCTTAAAATATTTTCGCTGCTTAAAAAACAAGGTTATAATCCAAACGACTTTGAGCCAACTGCTCAAGAATAATGACGACAGATTTAATTGCAAAAGATACAAACGAGTCACTGCTTAAAAACACCTACAAACATTTATGAGAATTTGGTCTTTGCATCCGAAATACCTTGATACCAAAGGATTAGTTGCACTTTGGAGAGAAACCCTTTTAGCAAAACACGTGTTGGAAGGAAAGACAAAAGGTTATAAGAATCATCCGCAACTTAATAGATTTAAGGAAGCGCCGGCTCCGCTGGATTGTATAAATCAATATTTATCTGTGGTGTATGAGAATGCTTTACTAAGAGGATTTAATTTCGCCAAAGATAAAATTAATTTGGGATTTAATTCCTATACGCTGACAGTAACAAAGGGACAACTCTTTTATGAGAAGCAGCATCTACTTATTAAATTAATTACGCGTGATAAAGCGCAGTATAAAGTTCTGCTTAATGAAACGAATTTTGTTCCTCATCCTATTTTTAGAGTAATTGAAGGAGAAGTTGAGGTTTGGGAGAGAATTTAAAATTTAATTCCCAAGGTTTATTTCAACCCCCACCGAGTAACTAAAGAAAGAATAATTAAAACCTCCTCCTCCAAAAGCAAAGACTTCCGAACCAGTTTGATAACCGATCGTAGTCAACAAATCAACTTTATCATTCCAAAGAGGTAGAGCTAATTTTACGTTTGTCCCTAATGAGAAAACTTTATTTGTTGGTCCGGTAATACCTTCAATTGATATTAAAGGTCCGAGGGAGAGTGAAGCACTATATATTTTGAATAATGAGAAATCTACTTCCAGTTTCAGTCCATTGCTGGCAATCGTTTCAGAAGGTATTTGTCCAACAGGAGAAGTTAGTGCTTTCCAATAAGTATAAGCTATTATTGGATGAACCTCACTCGATAAATCAAATTTAAAGTAGGCTTCAAAGAGAATATCTCTATTGAAGTTATCAGAACTAGTTTGAACTAAATTTGAGGAATGTGAGCCGAATTGGAATCCAATTTTGGGATGCAGTTTCGCAATCTTTGAACTTTTAATGTTCAAAGTATCTTTGTTTTGACTTAAGCTGAGAGAAGAAAAAACAACGGAAAATACTATTATTTGCAGTAGGAAATTTTTCACAATAAGAACCACTCTGTTAGAAATTGTTAATCAACCCTATTTTAATGCTTGGGATTAGTAAAGGAGTTTTGTTTTTTTGAGCAACTGTAGCAAGACCAATTGCCCAAAGAAAATTGATCCTCGATTTTCTTATCTTGTCGGAACCAACCGTCAATTGAAATTTATTTACGTTGGATTCATTCTTCGTATTAAAACCGTAACAATACTCAAAGCTCAAATTGTCCAGCGGGAACCAACTTCGTTTTAATAACTCTTCACAAAAAAGCATTGAAAACCGTAAGCCTAATCCTGCCAATGGTTTTATTCCAAGTCCTCCTTCAGTATTTGCTTGTGCCGGGAAAATTTGCGGAGTTAATGCTGCGCGATATTTATTGTTAAAATTATACCCAAGACCGAGATATAGTATTTCAGAAGAGCCTAGTCCGGCAAATAAAAACATATTTCCTTTAACTTGTCTTTCAACTAAAGTGTCAGGAGGAAAATCTTTCTTCATCGGTTGTGCATGCACAGCTAAACAAAAAATCAAAACGATAAAAAACACTTGAACAAAATTGTTATAAGCTTGCGAAATTGAGTTTATCAACAATGATTTCTTGTCCTTATTCGTTCTTCCCATATTCTTCCCAGGTTATAAAATTAAGTGAATCTCGCTTACTGTCTTCTTTTCCAATAAAACGGTTTACGATGCAAATGCATTACTGCAATAACTTGAACTTTCTTTTTACCCTTTCGGTAAATCACTGCATAAGGAAACCGGTGAAGGAAGAATCGGTAAGTATCGAATTTGTATTTTAACCAAAAGTTCGGACTGTATGTTATTTTCTGTAAAACATTTTCAAACTCATTTAGGAATTCTAACCCCAATCCTTTAACCTTCTCTTCATACCAGCTTACGGTTTCTTCAACTTCAATTGCTGCTTCAGGATGCAGTTCAATTTGAAGCATGATATTTAAGTTCGATCTTTTCTTTAACCGCTTCCCAGGGAACGCAAGAAACTTTGTTCGAGTCTAATTCAAAAAGGCGTTTTTGGATTTCCTTTTCCCAGTCAAGTTCAGCATCCTTATCAATTTCATTATCAAGGCTAAAGTAAAGCTGTCTTGCCACCGAAATTCTTTCTTCTGCGGGAAGTTGTAGCAATTGATTTACTAATTGTTGCGTTACTCTATTCATCTGTTTCTCAAATTTTCATTTTAGAAAACTTTTGTATCCCTTATTCCATTACCCGCATAAACCGTGGTTCTTCAAGTGTAAGCATTAAAGAAATTCTGTGCGTGTCGGGGAGGCGGTCGTCTGCCGACATATTAAACCGTGCGAAGGAATAATCAATATTCAATTTCGGTAATTTTACTCCCGCGCCAAACGTAAACTGTTTTACGTCGTTATAACCGGCGCGTACGGCAAAGAGATTTTTGTAACTGTATTCCATTCCGAGGTGGGGATCAAAACTAACGGGACCAATATTAAACTGCGATGCAAAGCGGCGGTTCTCAAAACGGATATCGAGATCAACTGCGGGGAGAATTTTTCCGCCAAGAAAATCAAGTTGATATGCCGCGCCGACTTTTGCGGTTGGAGTTATCAATTCATTTCTTCCGGTACTCCACGCGACAAAAGTTGTAGTTACATCTTGCACGTTAGCGCCGAGCATTAAATTTTCCATCGGCGAATAGTAAGCGCCAATATCAAACCCGATTCCGAACGCTGTGTATTCTGCAATGGAACGAGAGAGAATTTTTACGTTTGCACCAAGATATAAATCATCGGTTACTCTTTTTGCACCCGTTAAATAGAATGCCCAATCCTGGTTACTGAATTCGGTAATGAGATCATAATTCAATCGAACCATTTTGTCATATTGTCCGCTTGATACGGGATTTCCATTTTCATCTTTTCCTGCGAGTCTTGTATCGGGAATTCCATCAACACCAAGACGCATAATGCTTAATCCAAAAGTATAGTCTTTTCCGTAAGGAAGTGCGACGGCGGCGTAATTGTAATTAACAAGATTTCCATAACGTTCGTCGTGCATTAAAGCTATTTGCGGATAGTTGAGTTTTGCAAGTCCGGCTGGATTGTAATACCCGGCGGTAACATCATTTGCAATTGCCACGTACGCGCCGCCCATACCAAGCGGGCGTCCGCCTACTCCGATCGAAAGAAATTCTCCGGCGTATTTGCCAATCACCGTTTGCGATTGTAGTGATGTTAGTAAAAGTGGGATCAAGAACAATAATCTCTTAACCATTAATTCTCCAAAAAAGGATGTAAAATTTTGAAACTAAAATTTGCAATTAGCAGATAAAAAACAAGTGAAACCTTTAGGGATGAAAAATTTGTGCACATAACGTCAAACCGCTACATTTTGTTTTCTTTCCCTTTTTCCGATCCCGAAAACGTTGAAATCTTTTCTGTAACTAACCCGGCATTTTTAAAACAATCTCCAACGGAAATGCCACCGCGGTAATTTCCGCTTAAAAAGATTCCCGGATTGTTCTGCTCGAATTCATCAAAATATTTTTCGTGTTCGATGTACCCAAGATTATATTGGGGAATTGCTTTGTTCCAGTAACGGTAACTTTTATGAACCGGTTCGGCAGTAATTTTCATTATCGATTGAAATTCTTCGATCACAGTTTTTAAAATTATTTCTTTATCAAGCTTGAAAATATCTGCGTTGCGCGAGCCGCCGATAAAGAGCGTAAACGCTGCCGCATCTTCCGGCGCACGGTTGGGGAATAAAACGGAACTCCAAATCGCACCAAGAAAAGATTTTTTTTCTTTTGCAGGAATTAAAAATCCGAATCCATCTAACGGTCGCCCGACATCTTCTTTTTTATAACCAAGATACAAAACCATCACCGGCGGATGATAAACCGCATCAAGGTGATTTGCCAGATTGCTGTCAATCTCTTTGAACAGCGAAGAAGTTACATAAGCCGGAAGCGTTGAGAGAAGCAGATCGCATTCGATTTTTTTGTCGAAGCCAGCATTGTGATAGGCAACAGTAAATCCTTTTCCACTCTTTTTAATTGATCTGATTTCCGCGAAAGGAATAACCCGTTCCCCTAATTTTTTTGCGATTGTCTTGGGTAGGCTTTGCATTCCGTTCAAGAACGAGAACATCTTTGCATTCTGCTTGGACTTTTCTTTTCTTTTCTTTCTCTCGCTAATACTTCGGATGGTTCCAATGATCAACCCGCCATATTTTTCTTCCAACTCATAAAGTTTTGGAAAAGCGGAAGCGACGCTTAAGTCTTCGGGATTTCCGGCATAAACTCCTGCGACAAAAGGATTGATAGCGTAATCGAGAAATTCTTGTCCTAATCTTCGTTTAACAAATTGCGCAATGCTCTGGTAGTAACCATCGTTCGAGCGCGAAATAAAAGGCTCTGCAAAGAGTCGAAGTTTTGCTTTTGCAGAAAATAATTTTGTTTTTAGGAACGCCGGGGGACTCATTGGTAACGGGTGTAGCTCGCCATCGCGTAAGATGTACCTTTTATTTCCAAGTTCATTTGCGTAAACCATTTCATTGGTTAATCCGATTTCGTCAATAATTTCTTTAATAACCGGGACGGTTTCCAAACCGGAATTGGGTCCGCGGTCAAACATGTAACCGTCTTCAAAAACGCTTTCCATCGCGCCGCCGGCTTCTTTATTTTTTTCAAGAACCGTAACGTCAAATCCTTTTTTATTCAGCAGCCAGGCGGTTGCTAATCCCGAAACACCTGCACCAAGTACAACAATCTTTTTATTCATAGAGAGATTTTTCTAAATTGAGTGAAATAAAAAACTCATGGGAGTTATAATAACCGAAAAAAAATTAAAATTTTAGTTGAACTACATAAATATTTTTCGGAAGTTAGAGTAAACATTTGAAGTTCTTTTTCAAATTTATTAAATAAATAGTTATTTATTGCACTAAACATGGTGCAAGAGATTTTCACTTAATCTTGGAAGAAAAATGAAACAAGAACAAAACAACAACCAAGACAGGTGGGTAACTCACTTCGAAAAATCGGGCGGAATTTCTTCCCCGGGTTTTGAAGAAACGATGCGGTACTTTGAACATTTTACGCGTGAATCGCCATTTGCAAAAATGATCACGCTTGGTTTTTCTCCTCAAGGGAGACCGATCCGCTCGTTAATTGTTTCGAATAACCGCGAGTTTACTGCTCCAAAAGCGCGTGACTCAGGTAAACTTATTGTGCTCATTCAAAATGGAATTCATGCCGGCGAAATTGAAGGCAAAGATGCAACCATGCTTTTACTCCGCGAAATTCTTGTCACCAAAGAAAAAGCGCATCTGCTGAAAAATTTAATTCTTCTCGTACTTCCGATCTTTAATGTTGATGGGCATGAACGCATTTCGGAGTTTAACCGTCCGAATCAAAATGGTCCGACAGAAATGGGCTGGCGTACAACTTCGCTGAATTATAACTTGAACCGGGATTATATGAAAGGCGATGCGCCGGAGATGAAAATCTTTCTCCGCTTCTTTAATGACTGGCTTCCCGATTTTGTAATCGATAACCACACTACAGACGGAGCTGATTATCAATATCATATCTCTTATGGTTTGGAGACAAATCCTAACATCCACAAAGAAACAGCCGATTTTCTGAAAGATAAATTTATTCCACATCTTACAAAAACGGTTGAGGAGAAAGGATTCTTGGTTTGTCCTTACCTTGAATTAAAAAACAATAAAATCGAAAACGGAATATTTCTCGAGCCGTCACTTCCGCGTAATTCTACCGGATATGCTGCGTTGCACAATAGAATTTGTCTGCTTGTGGAGACACATAGTCTTAAGCCGTTTGAAAATCGTGTTCATTCAACTAAAGCGATGAACGAAGTTACGCTGGAGTATCTAAACGATAATCATCTTATCATTCTGGCGATGAATCTTCGTGCCGATAAAAGCACGGTCGATCTTTATTACGGAACCAATGAACCTTTTCCTATCCGCTTTTCTCTTACGGATGAAAGCGAACCGTTTGCGTTCAAAGGATTTAAAACAATTGAAGAAGAAAGTGAGGTTACAGGCGCAAAAGTTATACGATATACAAATGAACCAACTGAGTTTGAAGTTCCTTTGTTCAATAAAGCCGAGGTGACGGAATTTTGTGATGTTCCCGAAGCTTATTTGATTCCAAGGGAATTACACTTCGTTATCTATCTTTTAAAACTGCACAAAATTTATGTTGAGCAGCTCTTTCAACCGCATATTCTGCATGTTGAACGAATGCGGTTTAAAAATGTAAAGTTCTATGATTCCTCCTATGAAGGAAGACAAATGATCGGCTTCGATTTAATAAAGTGGAGGGAGAAAAAAAGAATTTCCGAAGGAACATTCGTGGTAAGAGCAAATCAACGCTCTCTCCGCGTTATTGTTAATTTGTTGGAACCGACAGCTCCCGATTCGCTTGCAAAATGGGGATTCTTCAATATGTTCCTGGAAAGAAAAGAATATATTGAACCTTATGCAATGGAACCGGTTGCGAAAAAAATGCTTACTGAAAATGAACGGTACCGGAAAGATTTTTATCAAAAATTGGAAACCGATGAAGAGTTTAAAAATGATCCGGCTAAACGGTTGGACTTCTTTTACAAACGTTCTCAGTTCTTCGATAAGAATGAAAAAATTTATCCGATCATAAAATCGTTCGATAAAATCAGGACGAATAGATCGATGGAAGAGAATTATCCGGAGTAAAGTTACTGGAATGGGAAAAAGTTAGTGGTAGAGATTAATGATGATTGAATGTTTGCACGGATGAATGAAAATCACTTAAATCATTCATCCATTCAATTTCATTCATTCATGCTTTCAAGTTATTTTGTCCCAAAATAATTTTTAAACCGTCCTTGAATATTTCGCTTTGTCCTCTTTCCTCTCAAGATAACCATCGAAGTTCATAGCGATGTTGCGGATGAGCAGTCTGCCCATTTCACTTACAGTAATTTTATCGTTTTCAATTGAAAGCAGTTCATCGGTTATCATTTCTTGTAGATTAGATAATCCCCAAGCGAAGTACGTTTTAAAATCTAATTTAAATTTCTCTTCAACAGATTTCATATCAAGTTCAAAATCGCACATCAATTTCATAATTACGTAACGGCGAAGAAGGTCGTCATCGCTTAAATAATAGCCTTTTGCAACGGGCAAAGACTCATTATCAAGCGCTGCAAAATATTCTTTTTCAGTTTTCAAGTTCTGTGCATAAACGCGTTGAAGTTGACTTATTCCCGTTATGCCGAATGAATACAGATCTGTTCCGGAGCGGGTGCTGTATCCTTGAAAATTCCGGTGAAGTTTTTTCTCTCTCATAGCAACGGCAAGTTCATCATCAGGTTTAGCAAAGTGATCCATTCCTAAAAAAACATATCCGGCGCCGGTAAGTTTTTCGATTGTCATTTTTAGGATTTCTAATTTTTCTTCCGCCGGTGGTAAATCTTCCGGGTGAATTAACGCCATGTGTTTTTTCATCCACGGAACATGAGCATAGTTAAAGACGGCAATTCTGTTGGGAGAAATATCAATTATCTTTTCAACGGTTTCCTCAAACGTTTTTAATGTTTGGAATGGTAATCCGTAAATCAAATCAAGATTAATGCTTTGATAACCAAGTTCACGAATCCACGTGACGGCTTGACGCGTAATATCTTCCGGCTGAACGCGATTGGTTGCAATTTGTACTTTTTCGTTAAAGTCCTGCACGCCCATACTGATGCGGTTGAAACCATTGTTCCGCAACGCAGCGAGATGTTCTTTTGTTAATCCGCGCGGATCAATTTCACAACCGTTCTCGGAGTTATCATAAAATTTAAATGATTGATGAATGTAGGAAGCAAGATCATCTATTTCGTCTGGATTCAAGTGTGTCGGTGTTCCGCCGCCCCAATGGAGTTGGGTAACTTTTCGATTCACGTTAAGAAAACTTCTAAGAAGATCGATTTCCTTTTTTACATATTTCACATAATCTTTAATGCGGTCGCGGTTGCGGGTGATGATCATGTTGCAACCGCAGAAATAGCAGAGCGTATCGCAATACGGAAGATGAAAATAAAGCGAAAGATCGGGAAGGTTTTCGCCGTAATTGGTCTTTACAATTTCATCTAAAAACTTTTCCGAAGTGAAAGCTTCATTAAACTGCGGCGCCGTCGGGTAGCTTGTGTACCGGGGACCGGGTTTGTCATATTTTTTAAATTTTGTTAGATCAAAGTTGAACATAATCGCTCCATTAAAGAAATGGGACGCAGATTTTTTAAGATCAATTATGATTTGTTAAGATCTTAAAGTATCCTAACTAAACCTTAATAAATCAGCGGCCCATTGTATTTACAAATCTATATTTTTAGCTCTTGCTGTGAAAAATCTTGCTTTCTTCTTTCACAATTCTCACCAACGCTTTCGCGTTTTCCGGATTCACGTCTGGTAAAATACCATGACCAAGATTAAAAATGTGTCCACTTCCTTTTCCATAAGATTCTAAAACCTTTTTTGCTTCCTCACGAATTTTAGTTTCATCAGCATAAAGAACTGTCGGATCAAGATTTCCTTGCAACGCAACACGCTTGCCGATTTTTTCTCTTACAGATTTCAAATCCATTGTCCAGTCAAGTCCGATAACATCCGCACCGCACTTAGAAAGTTTCTTAAGTTTGTAATGGACACCTTTCGCAAATACGATCACCGGTTCATCTTTTCGTTCAAGTTCAGAAATGATCTGTGAAATATAATTGAGTGAAAATTCTTGGAAATCACTTGGAGTAAGAATGCCGCCCCACGTATCAAATATTTGCACAGCGTTTGCACCCGCTTCGATCTTTGCTGAAAGATAAGCTGCAACAGCCTTAGCAATTTTATTTAAAAGTGAATGGGCAAGCTTCGGATTACCGTACAACAATTTTTTTATTTCGGAAAAATTCTTAGAACCGCGTCCTTCAACCATATAGGTTAGTAGTGTAAAGGGTGAACCGGCAAATCCGATGAGCGGCACTCTTCCTTTTAATTCTTTCTTTGTTAATGAAACTGCATCGAGCACATACTTCAAATCTTTTACCGGATCAATTTCTTTTAACATTTTCGCATCTTCCTCGTTGCGAATAGGATGATGAAAGATCGGTCCTTTTCCTTCGTGCATTTCAAGATGCATTCCCATTGCTTCGGGAATAACGAGAATGTCAGAAAAGATTATTGCCGCATCAACGCCAATAATATCAACCGGTTGAATAGATACCTCGGCAGCAAGTTCGGGAGTTTTGCACATCGTAAGAAAATCCGCTTTCTCACGCACAGCGCGATATTGTGGTAAATATCTTCCGGCTTGACGCATAATCCAGATCGGTGTGCGCTCAACTTTTTCTTTTCTACACGCGCGTAAGAAGAGATCGTTTTTAATTTTCATTTCTTGGCTTTCTTTTTTTTAGAACATAGCGAATAACTTTTTTATCTGTCGGACAATGAGAATGCTGCTGTGTTTGCGGATGCTGTTGCTGCTTCGGCTGAAATTGCGATTTAAACTTTTTCTTCGGCAGCGGAATAGTATAAAAGTGATCAATACTTGCTATGGCATGAGTAACGGTAAATTTTGGGGGAACCACATCAACCCATACCCTGGTTTTTTCTATTGCGTCTTTGGTTGTTGGACCAATGGCTGCAATTTTACTTTTCGCAAAAAATTCCCTTGGTTTGGTTATTTCCATCAAAGCTAAGAAATTCTGGTAAGTCGAGGGACTTGTGAAGAGGTACCAATCTATTTTGGTGGTTCTTATTTTTTCAATTATATCGGTAATCGATTCTTTTTTCGGAATAAGAATATCATAAACAGAAACCGTTTTAACAGTAGCACCGAATCGTTTCAAACCTTCGCGAAACTCATCTCTTCCAATAGCAGAGCGGGGAAGAAGAACAACTTTATTCTCGAGAGGTTCGATAGCGAATAATTTCAAAAGACCAAGCGCGCTGAAATCTTCCGGAACCAGATCAACTTTTATCTGATTCTCTGCACAGACTGATGCGGTTTTTTTACCAACGCAAGCCACTTTAATGTTTGTGTAGTCGATTTGGAAATTTTTTTCTTTTACCAATTGAAGAAAATATTTTATAGCATTTGCCGATTGAAAGACCAAATAATCAATTTTGTTTTCGGCAAGAATAGTTTTCAGTTTCTCCTCAGCATCAACCGGAACAACTTCCAAAGCGGGAAAGCTGATAAGATTCGCTTCTTTTTTCTTAAAAAAGTTAATGGTTTCTTGAGACTGCTCTTCGGCTCTTGTTAGCACGATGGTTCTGTTTTTAAGGTGGTTTTTCGGTTTTTTTAACTGCCTCTTTTGAGGTGGTGGAGCAACAGTAAATTTCTCAATATTTGCCGTTGTGTGTGTTAGAGCAAATTTTTCAATATTTGCGATTGCGTGTGTCAGAGCAAATTTTTTCGAGATGATATCAACTCTAACTTTTGCCTCTTGTAGCGCCTCTTTTGTGTTGGGACCAATTGCTGCAATTTTACTGTTATTAAAAAACTCCGTTGGATTTGTAATGTCCAACAATTCAACAAAATTCTGAAAGGTAACCGGGCTTGTAAAAAGATACCAATCCACACTACCGGTTTTTATCTTTTCAATTTCTCCGGTTATGGTTTCTTTTTCCGGTTTTTGAATATCATAAACGGTAAGCGGTTTTATCTTTGCTCCGAGCCTTTTCAAATCTTCATAAAACTCATCTCTTACCGACGGCGAACCGGGAAGAAGAATGGTTTTGTTTTCAAGCGACTCTTGCGAGAATAATTTTAATAATCCTTTGGCGCTAAAATCATCGGGGACTAAGTCAACCTTGATTTGATTCTGTGAACAGAGTGCCGCAGTTTTTTTACCGTAGCATGCAACCTTCATCGTTTCATAATTGATGTCTAGATTTTTTTCTTTCACCAACTGTGCGAAATATTTTATCGCGTTGGCTGATTGAAAAACCAAATAATCGATTTTACTTTCTTCCAGAATAGTTTGTAGTTGAGTTGAAGCATCAACCAACACAACTTGCAGCGAAGGAAATGTTAAAAGATTCGCACCGATATTTTTGAAAAAATTAATTGTTTCTTTAGATTGTTCTTCCGCTGTTGTAAGAACGATGGTTTTATTTTTTAGTGTTTCCATTTTTATTTAAGCCTTACTGATTGATATACTTCCTCCAGTATTTTTTTTGCGCCTGCTTTTAATAAATCTTTTGCAAGCGATTTCCCAAGTTTTTCCGGCTCTCGTTTTGTTCCTTTAGCTTTTTTTCTGAAAGTGAGCGAACCGTCTATGGAACCAACGATGGCGTCGAGATAAAGTCCGTTTGATTTTACTTCTGCAAAAGCTCCAATAGGAACCTGGCAGCCTCCTTCCAATTCTTTCAATAAAGCGCGTTCCGCCAACACGGCTTGATAAGATGCTTCGTGATGAAGCGCTTGTAAAACTTTTTCAGCAAAAATATTGTCTTTGTGAATTTCAATTCCCAGCGCACCTTGCCCGACTGCGGGTAGCATCTCTTCTTTATTAATGTATGATGAAATGTGTTTCTTCAATCCGAGCCGTTCAACTCCGGCGCGGGCAAGAATAATTGCATCCCATTTCGATTCGAGGAATTTCTGAATGCGCGTTGGAACATTTCCGCGAAGCTCAACAACATTTATATCGGGACGAAGATGCAGCAATTGCGATCTTCTTCTCAGTGAACCTGTTGCAACAACCGCTCCTTCTTTCAAGTTCCAAATGGTTGTTCCTTTTTTTCTTGCGATCAGAACGTCTTCAACATCATGCCGCTTGGTAACCGCGGCAAGTTTCAGTCCGGCAGGAATTTCCGTCTGTAAATCTTTTAAACTATGAACCGCTATGTCAACTTCGCGATTTAGCAGCGCAACTTCAAGTTCTTTGGTGAATAATCCTTTGTCGCCGATCTTTGAAAGAGCGACGTCAAGAATTTTATCGCCCTTTGTTTTGATGAGGTTTATTTCGACTGAAATATGTTTGTGCGCTTTTTCCAATTCGCGTTTTATAAATTTCGCTTGCCAAAGCGCGAGCTCGCTTCCGCGTGAACCAATGATAAGTTTTTGTTTCAAATTATATTTTCCAATTCGTTAAAAAAGAAATCTATTAAATTATTTTCCAATATCCTCTTGTTGACCCTACACGATCAATTATTTTTGCTTGTCTCAAATTTGCTATCTGTTTTTCAACTGCCCTGGTTGATATCCCCAATGTTTTTGAGAGCTCTGGAATTGTTATTTTGGGATTTTCACCAATCAACTTAACTATCTTCTCCGAACTTTTCTCCGAACCTATTCCCGAACCTATTCCCGAACCAATTCCCGAACCAATAACTTTCGGTGAAAAGATTTCTACGAGAAAGCCTCCGAAAATTTCTTTTATCACAGGTTCCGGTAACTCTGCTTCTTTGCATGCATTTATAATTTTAAGTGTGCCCCGTCCCCAAGTATCAATAAAACCACCTTTGTAACAGACGTCTGCAATTATGGGATTTCTGGGAATCGATGGATGCTGTTTTTTTAAGGCTTCCATCGTAAGTCCCGGCGGCAGCGTTCCTCCATTCCATATGCTAAATTTATTATCATATATTCTTATTTGAATAGCTGCTCCGAGATAGCTTTTATGGACAAGTGCATTAAGCAGCATTTCCCGGATTGCCGCAACCGGGTATTCCCCTTTTTCTATTCTTTGCAAACCTTCAAACTCTATAGCGCTCTTAAAAAATTTCCTGTTTAATTGGGTTAAGACATTTTGAAGTAAGATAAATAAATTTCCTTCTTCGACTGCCTCATATAATAAATCGTCATCACTCTTGCCAAAGCGTCCTATTTTTACCGTTAGATTGGGATAAAACTTTCCCGGATCTTTCCCGAATAAAATTAGAGCAGCTCTCTTTAAATTACCCTTTTCAATCAATCTCAATTTTTCCAATATTTCAGAAGTTTTAAGTCCTGCCACATCCGGTAATCGGTTCGTTGTCTCTCCGATCTTTATAAACCGGTTTAAACTTTTTTTATCAATATCATTAAGAGTTGCGCGTTCTTCAATTACATCATCCCAGGTTCTTCCGGATTTTTGTAGTAAAAATTCATTCAGGCTGTTCCCGGTTAATTCCGTATTTACACTTCCGATATGCTTATAATATCTTCCCCGCAATGAAATAGCAACGGTTTGCGGTTTTACATCTATTTCAATAAAGTACTCTTCATTTTCTTTTATTAAGTTTACATCAGAAGTTATTCCAAGATAATTGCGAATTATATTCGGTAGATCATCCATTAACTTTTTATATCCGTGTATGCCGATGGTATTACCGTTGTCGTCTTTACCAACATATAATTTTCCCCCGGCTGCATTGGCAAAACCACATATCCATTTAAGATATTCATCCCGCCAGTTGAGTTTAAACTCTATATTCTGATTCTCTCTCATTCCTAATTCTTAATTATTTCGCTTCCGCGTGAACCGATAATAAGTTTTTGTTTCAATGTTGTTGTTCATGTCAATAAAAGTTTAGTCATTTATTATGTGCTTGTCGCTGTTACTTAGTACGTTTTATTTTCACTGGTTTTACTTAGTCAATATGACATCGAAATAAACATCGCGACCTAAAAATTTACCAATAAACTCAACCGGTAATAATACCAGACTGACCCAAAAACCTCTCGAATTAGGTTTAAAGCCAAGAAATTCAAATTTTCTCCCAAAATTTTTATATTCCAACAATTCAAATTTATTTTGTTTAATGGTCATGGTTAATGATTTTTTTGTAAATCCAACAATATGATATGGAGTATCAAACGGTTTCAATTGGGCGGCAACCTGCTTTTTTTGCAAGAAAAAAAAGATCAGTTTTTTAATATCATTAAAGAAACTCTCTTCGTTAGGAACTCCAATATAAACAACGCCTCCCTTTTTCAAAATTCGGTGGATATCCGTAAGATACTCAGTCGGATTAAGAACGTGTTCTAAAACAGAATCGCAATAAATGCAGTCGAAATAATCACTGGGCAAGTTTGCACTTAACAAAGTACTGGTTATAAACCGGATGTTTTCATGCTTTGCTTCTTTCTCACGACTATCCGTAACATCAACTCCCCACGCTTCCCAACCCAGAGAATTAGCTTTTTCCAAAGTTTTTCCTTCGCCACAACCTACATCTAAAAAAGTTTTAATGTTATTCTTAGCATATCGCATTAACCGGGAGAATCTCTCATTTAATTCTTCTTCACGTTTCTTCATCAACCATTCGGTCTGACCACCAAAATAATCATTTTCATAAAGAGTTTTCCATTCTTCAGAAGTGAATGCAATCTGCGGATTGACAAAATAGGTTGTGCAAGCAATGCATTTCACGATTGAATAATCCTTTTTAACAAGTTTGCATGTAAGCGTGTTTGTTCTCGGTTTACCAACAAGAATAAAAGACTCTTTCCCGCAGATAGGGCAAAAATTATTTTCCATCAATCTCTTTTCTTGTGAAATGTGCTTGTGTTATTTTTTTAATTCTGCTCAAATGAAGTTTTCCTGGTGAACGATTATAAATTTTTGTTTCATTTTATCTTTATACTTCAGAATTACTTTTGTTTTCAATTCCAAACAGATCGCGAACAAGCGCAATTTTTGTGGCAGATTCCGTTGTGTTTATTCCCTGCTCGGCAACTTTGCGTAGTTCGGTTGTAGGATGATGCAACAGTTTGTTGATGATCCGTTTGGTGACCAATTCTAATTTTTCTTGATCTTCTTTTGTAAATCTATTTTTGTATCCTTCAACTTCGGCAAGACGAATCTCTTCATAATAATCGCGGAGTGATTTAATCGTTGGTGCAACTTCAAGAGAATTATACCATCCGAAAAAGCTTATCAACTCCTCCATGATTATGTTTTGCACTTTCGGAATTTCATCTTTCCGCTTTTTCATGTTGTGTTCAACAATAATGTTAAGCGAATCAATATCATTGTAAAAAACGTTATCAATATTTCTTGCTTCAGGATCAATATCGCGCGGAAGAGCAATATCCATCAGCACGGTAGCCACATTGCCCCGCTTTTTCATCAATGTTTTAATTTCTTCTTTTGTAAGAATTAAGTTAGGCGATGAAGTAGCGCTGATGATAATATCGAAATCAGCTAAATGATCTTTGAATCTTTCGAACGGAAGAATCTGCGCATCAATCTCTGTTGCAATCTGTTCTGCCTTTTCGATCGTTCGGTTGGTAATTGAAAGTTTGCCGATGTGTTTATCGTGTAAATGCTGCGCGGCAATTTTTCCGGTTTCGCCCATACCGATAACAAGTGCAGATTTTTTAGAAAGATTTGAAAAGATTTTTTCGATCAACTGCACTGCGGCGTAACTAACGGTTATGGCGCCGTCGCTGATCGTTGTTTCTGTTTTTGCCCGCTTGCCGACTCGTATTGCCGAATCGAAAACTCTGTTCACTAAAAAACCGGCGAACTGTTTTTCCTGTGCAAGTTGAAATGATTCTTTTACTTGTCCAAGAATTTGATTATCCCCGATGAGCAGAGAATCAATTCCCGCTATCACTTTAAAAAGATGATTGAGCGCGCTGCATGAAAAGAATTTTTGAAAATGTTCGTCCGTTAAATTTGTAGTTGATTTTTTCTCAACAAGAAAATTTTCTAATTCCATATAGCTTGTTCCGGCGTCTTTGGGAATGCCGTACAATTCCGTCCGGTTGCAAGTTGAAATGATAAACCCTTCGGAAAAATATTTTTCTTTCAGTTCATCGAGATAAATTTTTATATCTTTAGTGCTGAGATGTACTTCTTCGCGCAGCGATACCGGAGCGGTATGATGATTTATTGATATCGCCAGCAGGTTCATAAAATGTAATTACTTTTGTTCTTCATTTAGGTTTAGTCGATGGTCAAAAGTCATTTGTCATTAATAGAATGCGTGAAAACTTTTAGCGAGAAAGTTTGTTACAATGGTTGAAAAAATTGCAATTCCAAAACCGATGATTGAAAAAACGACAACTTTCTTTCCTTGTAACTTGCCGGAAATTTTAGTAGTGATTCCGATTCCGTATAAAAGCCAAACTAAAAATGTTGCTACCAATTTGGGATCTAAATAAGAAAAATCGGGAAAAGCTTTCGGCAGCCAAATTACACCGATACCGATAGCGACGCTGAGTAAAATAAATCCGATTATCGCCGAGTAAAAACTTAATTTTTCTAAAATCTCCAGGTTCGGTAAACGTTCAAAGATCAATCCGAATCGATTTAACTTTAAATCTTTGTAGAGCATCAAATATAAAAATCCATACACTGCGGAAATTGTAATGCCCGCATAACCAAGCAATGCGTGAAGCACGTGAACGCCAAGTAAATTACTCCGTAATACTTCTTTTACCTGAAATAAATCAACAATAAAAATTGACGAAATAGTTTGAAAGAGGAGAGATATAACGATGATGAAAAGTCCGGTTCCACGAATATCGGTTACCAATTCCAAAATGAAATAAGAAAAACTTACCGAGAAAGCAAGCACGGTAAAAATCTCAAAAACATTCGTTATCGGCGGATGATCAAAAGCTGTAGTCCGTGCGATCAAATAGAACGTATGAAAGACCAGCGTTAGAAAAAGAAATAATCTTTTAACGTTTGAGAGCCTTCTTTCATCTTTCTGGAAATCATAAAGATAGATGGCAAAAGAAGCAAGATAAAACAAGGGAAGAAGTATGTTGGAAACGTCGACCGCATTTTTCATAGGGATTTTTCAAAATTTTTGTTCCAAAGTTATCGAAAGTTTGCGCTGTAAACAATGAAAAAATTAGTAAGTTTGTAGTCGAAAATAGGACCATCACAAAGGATTAAAAATGAATTATCTCGTATTATTACGCCACGGAGAGTCGCAGTGGAATTTGGAAAACCGCTTTACCGGCTGGGTTGATGTTGATGTTTCAGCCAAAGGGGAACAAGAAGCAAAAGAAGCCGGACAATTATTAAAAGAAAAGAATTTTAAATTCGATTTTCTCTTCACATCTGTGCTAAAACGCGCAATTCGCACCGCACAACTTGCGAGCGAAACAGCAGGCTTTTCTGAAATTCCAACCGAACGTGATATGGCTTTAAATGAAAGACATTACGGCGCTTTGCAAGGATTGAACAAAGCCGAAACCGCAAAAATTTACGGCGACGCGCAAGTTCATATTTGGCGCAGAAGTTACGATGTTCCGCCGCCAAGTGATAAAACGGAATTGAATCCCGACGGATTTACTGAAAGTTTGAAAGATACTGCCGCACGAACCATTCCCTATTATCAGCAGAAAATTGAGCCGTTTGTAAAAGACGGAAAAAATGTTTGGATCACCGCACACGGAAACAGTTTGCGCTCGCTGGTGATGTATCTTGATAACTTGACGAAAGAGCAAGTGCTTGAATTAAATATTCCAACCGGTAATCCGTTGGTTTATGAATTTAAAGACGGAAAAATTATATCTAAATATTATTTGAAAAAATAACTTTGCGACGATGCTTCGACTTCGCTCTGCATAGGAAAAATTATGAATAAAAAATTCTTACACGGTTTTCTTTCTGATGATGAACTTCATCAAATCGCTTTAAAGATAAAAGAAAAAGAAGCGGGCACTGCTGGAGAAATTGTTGTCTCAGTTAGAGAGAAAAAACCGTTTTTTCATAGAAGTAAATCCGTTTTTGAGCATGCCGTATCTGAATTTAAAAAACGCGGTATCAAGAAAACCCGTGATCATACGGGAATTTTGATCTTCATTCTTCTTAAAGAAAGAGAATTTTATATTCTTGCCGATTCAGCTATAAACGACAAAGTCGCCGAAAATACGTGGGAATTAGTAAAAGATAAAATGGAAGCGAGTTTCCGCGAAGAAAAATTCTGCGAAGGAATTATTAACGCGGTTGATGAAGTTGGAATTATTTTATCCGAACACTTTCCGAGAAAATCAGACGACACCAATGAACTGCCGGATGAAGTTCACATTTCATGAAAATTCTGGTCGGGTCTAAAAATCCCGTAAAAATTGAATCCGTTCGCGAAGCATTTTCCTGTTACTTCGATTCGCTTGACGTAAGCGGATTGGAAGTCGATTCAAAAGTTTCAGCTCAGCCGATCAATCACGAAACCTTTAGCGGCGCAAAAAACCGCGCCGATGAATTGTTCCTTCTTTCACAAAAAGAAAATCTTCAAATCGATTATTTTGTTGGAATTGAAGGAGGAATAATTGAAGAACACGATCAATGGTTTGCTTTGGGATGTATTTGTATAAGGAATAGCAAGGGCGAAACCAGCTTTGGAACTTCCGCACTTTTTCCGCTTCCATCAATAATCGTAACCGAACTTTTAAATGGAAAAGAATTGGGCCACGTGATTGACAAGATCGCCGATGACGAAAACACAAAACAAAAAGGGGGTGCAATCGGGTATTTAACAAACGGCATCATCAACAGGAAAGAACTTTATAAACAGGGAATCATTTCTGCGCTGGTTACATTTCTCCATCCAAAGCTTTATTCAAAATAAAACCGGAAAGCGATGAACAAATTAGATCCACAAAATTGGGTGAAAAATTATTCGGATATGCTTTTGCGGTTTGCTCTGCTGCGTACAAATAATATCGAACAGGCAAAGGATCTAGTGCAAGAAACATTTTTTGCTGGTCTTCGAAACGTTGAAACTTTTAAAGGAGATATTTCCGAAAAAAACTGGCTCTTCTTCATTCTCAAAAATAAGATCATTGATCATTATAGAAAGAAAGCTTCTTCTTTAATAGTAGAAATTGATGTTTTGTTAGAAAAATCCACTGATTATTTTGATGAAGCAGGGCATTGGAACGAATCAGCGTTCCCAAAAGAATGGGGCGTTAATTACGATGATACCGTTGAGAAAGAAGAATTTTACGAAATACTGAACAAGTGCACGCAAAAACTTTCAGAGTTGATACGGATCGTTTTTGTAATGAAATATATGGATGAAAAGGAATCGGAAGAAATTTGTAAGGAATTGGAAATTACTTCGTCTAACTATTGGGTGATCATTCACCGCGCAAAATTACAAATGCGTAAATGTTTAGAAAAAAATTGGATTTCGATATGATCTTAAAAAATACAATGATTACATGTGAAAGCGCAACGCAGTTCATTTCACAGAACGAAGAACACCGGCTTACGGTTTCCGGAAGAATTAAATTGTTCATTCATTTAGCCTTTTGCAAATTTTGCCGGTTATTTGAAAAGCAGAATAGATTTCTTATCCATCACTTAAAACATGCCTCAACCACAGCCTCGCTTTCCGAAATTGAGAAAGAAGCGCTGCAGAACAAATTAAATTCAGAAATGAAAAAATAATTTTCTTTCCTTTGTAAGGTTTCCTTTTTGGCTCCGTCTTTAATAGTGTAAATACAAACACTAAAAAACAAAACAAAAGGAAACATCATGAACAAACAGCAAAATCAGCTCGCCAAACACATCTTTTTAACCGGTTCATTTATCGCCGGAAGCGTACTCGGATTAGGCGCAGCAACCACCACAAACGCAGAAAGTCTTTTCGGTTTCAGAAGTCTCGGCTCAGGCGCTGAATTAAGATCTTCACTTCTTGAATCTTCAACAAACCGTAATTTAGAATTAAAATGCGGAAGTAAAACAGAATCTTCCGAAGCAAAAACCGCCGATGCTAAATGTGGTAGTAAAACTTCGGAAGCAAAATGCGGGAATAAAGCGTCCGAAGCAAAAGCAAAAGACGCAAAATGCGGAAGCAAAACCGATTCAACAGCAAAAGCATCAGAAACAAAGACAAAAGATGCTAAGTGCGGTGAAGGAAAATGCGGAAGCAGCAAATCAACTAAAAAACATACTACGACCACTACTACACCTAAAAAGAAATAATATTTTCAATATCAGAGCTTCCGCATAACCGGAAGCTCTAACTAATTTTGGAATGATAATGATTGATAAACGAGCAGCCAATGTTGGTATTGGGTTTAGAAAAGAATTTGCAGAAGAATTTCTTGCGGGAAATGTTTTATCTCCTTCTTTTGTGGAAGTTGCCCCGGAAAATTGGATGGGGATCGGCGGTTACTGGAAGAAAATTTTCAAAAGCGTTGCTGAAAAGCATGAAATTTATTCGCACGGACTTTCGCTTTCTCTAGGTGGTCCCGATGAACTAGATTGGGAGTTCCTAAAAAACTTAAAATCATTTTTAAAAGAATATGATATTAAAATGTACTCCGAGCATTTAAGTTTTGCCAAGTGCGATAATGCTCATCTATATGATCTGTTACCGGTTCCGTTCCGCTGGGACGCGGTTCAACACATTGCACAAAGAATTAAATCGGTTCAAGATTTTTTAGAAAGAAAAATTGCGATCGAGATTGTCTCTTATTACACACCGGTTGCCGCTGAAATGAGTGAAGTTGATTTTATTAACGCTGTGGTTAAAGAAACTGATTGCAATTTATTGTTAGACGTAAATAACATTTACGTAAACGGATTCAACCACAATTACGATACAAAAGAATTTCTTCAACAACTTTCGCTCGATCCCGTTGCTTACATTCACATGGCTGGACATGAAAAAGTCGCAGACGATCTGATCATCGATACGCATGGCGAACCAATTATTCAACCGGTTTACGATCTCTTTGATTACACCGTTCAAATTTTACCGGAACAAGTACCGGTTCTTTTAGAAAGAGATTTTAATATTCCTGAATTGACTGAACTTCAATTTGAAATGAACCGCTTAGAAAATATTTGCACAAAACATTGGAGGAACGAACTTGTTACTGCGTGAAGAAACCTATCAACAACAAAGCAATTTTGCCCATTATTGCAGAACCGGTGAATTTTTGCCTATTGAAGGTGTGGACGAAAAGCGGATTCATCATTATCCACGACTTGTATTTAACGTAATTGATGATACGCTTCGATCAGCATTTCCGCTTACAGTAGATTTATTTTCGGAAGAAGAATGGGAAAGGGTGACGCGAAGTTTTTTTGCATCGCATCGGTGCAGTTCTTATTCGGTTTGGAAAATGCCGTTTGAGTTTTATCAATATATTCTTTCTTCGGAAGAGGAACTGTTAAATAAATTTCCTTTTTTAGAAGCGCTTCTACTATTTGAATGGACGGAAATTGAAATTCACATGATGGAGGATAAAATGTTCCCGGAAGTTTCCATCACCGGAGATTTTGAAAACGATGTGATTGCATTTAATCCGGAGTTCAAAATTTTACAGATGAAATATCCTATTCATCTAAAAAATCCAAATGAAATTACCGAAACTGACGAAGCAGCGTATTTCGTTTTGATCTTTCGTCAACCCGAAACGGGAAATGTTCAGTTCATTGATGTTTCCTATTTCTTCTATTTGCTAATTATAAAAATGATGAATGAACAAAAGCCACTCACGGATTTGATTGGTGAAGCAGAGCAAACTTTCGGAGTTGAAAGATCAATTTTACTTACAAACACGATTCCTTTTTTAGAGGAACTTCAACAAAATAAATTTATTATAGGATTTCAGAAATGACCGGCAACAAAATCATTCAACTTTATAACCGGATAACAGAAAAGTTAGAAAATTTAAACGACATTTTATTGTTCGCAATAAGGATCGTACTGGCGTATGGTTTTTATATCACTGCTTCGATGAAATGGCAAAACATCGGCGGAGTTGCAGAATGGTTTGGTGAATTGGGTATTCCGTTTCCAACGATTAACGCATATCTAGCCGCCACAACAGAAGCCGCTGGAGTAGTGCTGCTGATTTTGGGATTAGCAACCCGCGTAATTTCAATTCCACTAATTGTTACGATGATCGTTGCAATCGTTACTGTGCATTGGCAAAATGGTTTTGAAGCGGGGAATAACGGATTTGAAATTCCTCTATATTATTTACTCTTCCTTTTTGTTCTTCTGATCAAAAGTTCCGGAAAATATAGCCTCGATTATTTTTTAGCAAAGAAGTTGAACAACAAATAATCCATTCTTTTTACAATTCATCATAATTCTTGATTTAATGCCTCGCAAATTGCGGGGCGCTCTTTTTTACAATAAACAAATTCCGTATTTTTACCCCGCATCCTTAGCTCAGTTGGTAGAGCATATGACTCTTAATCATCAGGTCGCGGGTTCGAGTCCCGCAGGGTGCACGAAAAGGCTTGATTTTACTTAAAATTGAGCCTTTTTTCTTTTAATGAATTTCGACTTTCCCCAAAACTGGCCTATTTTAATTAGTTTTTACCCATTTACTACTTCCAAAACTACTTCCGCACTTAATAATTAAAGAGCGCCTATTCAAAGCTCTATATTTCTTCAAGATTATATAATCTCTTAGGAAAAAGTAAATTTGTTTTTTCCCCATCCGTAAGATTTAGAGTGGTGATCAGTCATTGCTATAATGTTGTAACGAGTAAAAGAGTAAAAAGATGAAAAGAGATAAAAACTAAAAACGCGGTAGGCAGTTTTTGTTTGACTAACAGTACTAATTATAAACCTATAAAAATAGTGTCCACATAATTTGACAGTCTATATAGACATCTAAAAATTTCTTGAACCTCTCTTGACTTTAAAGGTTAAACATGGTAAATTTTAGTTAAACGTTTAAATGGATTTGTAATGAAGTCAACAATTAAAGATGTAGCGAAAAAAGCAAATGTGTCAATTGCAACCGTTTCATTTGTGATCAATGATAGTAAACCGATCTCAGAGGAGACAAAAACCCGTGTCCTTAAAGTAATTAAAGAACTTAATTATCACCCCTCTAAATCAGCGGTTAGTTTAGTTTCCGGGAAAACCGGTAACATTGGTTTTATTCTTACCGATGACCACTTCCTTCGGACAGAACCATTCTATACTACAATTTTTTTAGGAACCGAATTTGAAGCGCGTAGTGAAGGGTACTATATATTACTCACCTCAATCAGACCGGATTTTAGCGAAGAGGATCCTTTACCACGATTTATTTTAAATAAAAGTGTTGACGGAATTATAATTGCCGGAAAAATTCCCCATACTCTTATAGAAAGAATATCCGCTTATAAACTTCCTACTGTTTTTATAGATTACATTCCGCCAACCAATAGTTGTCCCCTGGTGTTAATAGATAATATTCAAGGTGCTGTACAAGCAACAAATCATTTAATCGATCTGGGGCATACAAATATTGCTTTTATCGGCGGCGATATAGGGCATCCTAGTTTGTCTCATAGATTATACGGTTACAAACAAGCATTGGAGAATGCAAATATTTCTATCAAAAATAATTTAATTGTGGTTGATGCCAAATATCCGGACAAACAAAACGGATTTAATTCGGCAAAAAAATTATTTTCAAAGAATAAGAACGTGACTGCGGTATTTGCCTGTAATGATGCGATGGCTATTGGTGTACTGCATTATTTAAATGATAATGGTTATAAAGTTCCGCAAGATGTATCACTGGTTGGCTTTGATGATGTTGAGGCGGATATTATGCTTCACCCACCACTAACAACAATAAGAGTTCCCAAAATTGAAATGGGTGTTGAAGCGCTTAAACTGATTGTGAATAGTGTAAAAAGTAAAAAATCTTTACCTAAAAAAGTACTCGTGCCTGTTGAATTAATTGTTAGAGAATCCACTTCGCTCTGTAAACCAAAATAAAAAATTATGCTTGCTGCCGTATTTCATGGAAATAAAAAAATTGTTTTAAGCGATTACTCACTTCGTACACTAGAAAAAAATGAGCTTCTGATTAAAGTAGCGTGTTGTGGTGTTTGTGGTACTGATAGACACATTTATGAAGGGAAAGCTCCTTCAAATATTCCGGTTATACTTGGACATGAATTCAGCGGCACTATCATCGAGAAAGGGGACTCGAATCCTAAATTTAATATCGGGGATGAAGTTGCAATTGATCCCAACATTTATTGCGGTCACTGTGATTATTGCAGAAAAGGGATGGTTAATTTCTGTGAGAATTTAAAAGCTCTTGGAGTATCAATGGATGGAGGATTCGCCGAGTATTCTATCGTTCCAGCTTCTCAGTGTTATAATCTTCCACCGGATTTTGATCTCTCCGTTGCCGCATTTGCAGAACCGCTTTCCTGTTGCTTAAGAGGTATTGAACATGCGGATATTAAATCTGGAAATACGGTCGTCATTATTGGAGGAGGATCAATCGGATTACTTATGGTTCAGTTGGTTAGAAATTCCGGCGCATCAAAAATCATTTTAGTTGAACCGGATTCGTATAAACAAAAATTAGGAATTAAACTTGGCGCAGATTATTCCTTAAATCCTTATAACGAAAAAATATTTGAAGAGATTAAAGAATTGACCAAATCACAAGTGGATGTTGTGATCGAATGTGTTGGTAGCGCAGATAGCGTTCACAACGCAATTCAAATGGCTGGCAAAGGTGGCAAAGCGGTTATTTTCGGTTTAGCTCCAAAAGATCAAACGATCACTTTAAATCTCCAATATCTTTTTAACAATGAATTGAAAATCCTCACTTCATTCCTCAATCCATTTACATTTAAATCGGCTATTGATCTATTAGTGAATAAAAAAATAAAAGTTCAAGAATTAACTACTCAACAAATTTATCTAAAGGATATGACAAGCATTTTTTCTGGTTCAAATATTTCAAATAGCATTAAAGTTCAAATAATCAATAATTAATTAATCTAATAGGAGACGCTATGAAAAAAAATAGCAACATTACTCGATGGTGGATTAGTATTTTTTCCATCATGCTGATAATAGTTCAAGATCCGTTACATGCTCAAAGTGGAATAAACGAATTTGGCAGTTTCGAACAAGACTTGCCGTCATATTGGATGAAGGGAGCCGAACCAGGCGGAGCGAGTTTAAGCTGGGCGACAGATGATTCCCATTCAATGGGCAGATCATTGAAGATCACGAAGACAGCTACAGCGGAAGCCGCGAAGTGGGAATCAGAGAATATGGTAGACTTGTGGTCGGAACGACATTTTAAGAATGTAGATATAGATATGGGCATGTACTACAAGACCTCAGGAGTAAACATAAACCCGACAACCGAAGATCAGAAATGGTCTGTAAGTTATTCATTTTACCGTGAAGACGGAAGTTTGATCGGCGAGAAGAAGTTTGACATGGATCAGAGTGTAGCAAGTAGTACGGGATGGAAATTAGCCGAGACAGCCGTAGGTGAGATCAGCTTACCGGAAGATGCATTCAAAACGATCATCAGATTTGTAGGCGGCAAAGATGCAACAGGCACAGTCTGGGCAGATGACTTTATCTTAAATGGAAGAGGCGGCTGGTTAGGCCAGGACTGGAACAGTCAAGTAGGAGTCCCGACAGGCTGGTTTTACTGGTTACCGCCAAATGGTGGAAATGACGGACAGTTGAATGCAGGATATGAGAATACAAGAATAACTACAGAGCAAGCCTATCAAGGACTCCATTCACTAAAGTTTGAAAACTTAGCGGGAACTCATGATGGATTTGTTGGAACAAGAAAATATCCGTTAAGCGGAGTTGTTCCTGGAGATGTAGTAAGAATTAGTGTATGGATAAAAGGAATGAACTTACAACCTGATTCAGCGGCAGCGGTTGGAGATGCGTGGAGTGTGGCGCTAACTCCAATTTTCCATAACACAATGGGCAACAATGCAGGCTGGGGAGAATTCTGGTCAAGAGATATTCCGTTGAAATTTGCGAATGTAACGGCATTTGATTGGACGCAGTTTTATGTTGATGTCCCGGTACAAACCGGCGCAGTATCGATGTCGGTAAGATTACATCCGTTAGGAAGATTTCAAGGAACAGTTTACATGGATGAACTGAAAGTAGAAAAATTAGAAGTAGCTTCATTAAATGAGATAGGTAGTTTCGAACAGGACTTGCCGTCATATTGGATGAAGGGAGCCGAACCAGGCGGAGCGAGTTTAAGCTGGGCGACAGATGATTCCCATTCAATGGGCAGATCATTGAAGATCACGAAGACAGCTACAGCGGAAGCCGCGAAGTGGGAATCAGAGAATATGGTAGACTTGTGGTCGGAACGACATTTTAAGAATGTAGATATAGATATGGGCATGTACTACAAGACCTCAGGAGTAAACATAAACCCGACAACCGAAGATCAGAAATGGTCTGTAAGTTATTCATTTTACCGTGAAGACGGAAGTTTGATCGGCGAGAAGAAGTTTGACATGGATCAGAGTGTAGCAAGTAGTACGGGATGGAAATTAGCCGAGACAGCCGTAGGTGAGATCAGCTTACCGGAAGATGCATTCAAAACGATCATCAGATTTGTAGGCGGCAAAGATGCAACAGGCACAGTCTGGGCAGATGACTTTATCTTAAATGGAAGAGGCGGCTGGTTAGGCCAGGACTGGAACAGTCAAGTAGGAGTCCCGACAGGCTGGTTTTACTGGTTACCGCCAAATGGTGGAAATGACGGACAGTTGAATGCAGGATATGAGAATACAAGAATAACTACAGAGCAAGCCTATCAAGGACTCCATTCACTAAAGTTTGAAAACTTAGCGGGAACTCATGATGGATTTGTTGGAACAAGAAAATATCCGTTAAGCGGAGTTGTTCCTGGAGATGTAGTAAGAATTAGTGTATGGATAAAAGGAATGAACTTACAACCTGATTCAGCGGCAGCGGTTGGAGATGCGTGGAGTGTAGCGCTAACTCCAATTTTTCATAACACAATGGGTAACAATGCAGGCTGGGGAGAATTCTGGTCAAGAGACATTCCATTGAAATTTGCGAATGTAACGGCATTTGATTGGACACAGTTTTATGTTGATGTACCTGTACAAACCGGCGCAGTATCAATGTCGGTAAGATTACATCCGTTAGGAAGATTTCAAGGAACAGTTTACATGGATGAACTGAAAGTAGAAAAATTAGAAGTAGCTTCATTAAATGAGATAGGCAGTTTCGAACAGGACTTGCCGTCATATTGGATGAAGGGAGCTGAACCGGGCGGAGCGAGTTTAAGCTGGGCGACAGATGATTCCCATTCAATGGGCAGATCATTGAAGATCACAAAGACAGCCACAGCGGAAGCCGCGAAGTGGGAATCAGAGAACATGGTAGACTTGTGGTCGGAACGACATTTTAAGAATGTAGATATAGATATGGGCATGTACTACAAGACCTCTGGAGTAAACATAAACCCGACAACCGAAGATCAGAAATGGTCTGTAAGTTATTCATTTTACCGTGAAGACGGAAGTTTGATCGGTGAGAAGAAGTTTGACTTGGATCAGAGTGTAGCAAGTAGTACGGGATGGAAATTAGCCGAGACGGCCGTAGGCGAGATCAGCTTACCGGAAGACGCATTCAAAACGATCATCAGATTTGTAGGCGGCAAAGATGCAACAGGCACAGTCTGGGCAGATGACTTTATCTTGAATGGAAGAGGCGGCTGGTTAGGCCAGGACTGGAATAGTCAGGTAGGAGTCCCGACAGGCTGGTTTTACTGGTTACCACCAAATGGTGGAAATGACGGACAGTTGAATGCAGGATATGAGAATACAAGAATAACCACAGAGCAAGCCTATCAAGGACTCCATTCGCTAAAGTTTGAAAACTTAGCCGGAACCCATGATGGATTTGTTGGAACAAGAAAATATCTATTGAACAATACTACCAAAACATCGGTTAGCTCAGCTTCAAAAAATGAATCGTATGACATAACCGCATTGAACGGTATTGTTGCAGGTGATATTTTGAGGATCAGTGTATGGATAAAAGGAATGAACTTGCAACCGGATTCAGCAGCAGCCGTTGGAGATGCGTGGAGTGTAGCGCTAACTCCAATTTTTCATAACACAATGGGTAACAATGCAGGCTGGGGAGAATTCTGGTCAAGAGATATTCCGTTGAAATTTGCGAATGTAACGGCATTTGACTGGACACAGTTTTATGTTGATGTACCTGTACAAACCGGCGCAGTATCGATGTCGGTAAGATTACATCCGTTAGGAAGATTTCAAGGAACAGTTTATATGGATCAATTAGAGATAAAGAAAAATGGAGTTACTGATATAAATAATAGTGGAGAAACTCCAACGAGTTACAGTTTATCTCAAAACTATCCGAATCCTTTTAATCCGAGTACAATAATCAGTTACTCACTGCCGACGAATTCACTCGTTAGGTTAGTAATTTATGATTTGCTTGGACGAGAAGTAAAAACCTTGATCAACAGTGAAAAGAATTCCGGAACCTACCAGGTTCAATGGAATGGAGATAACAATTTCGGATCTAAGGTTGCAAGCGGAACGTATATTTACATGATCAGAAGTGGTGACTTCAATCAAGCAAGAAAATTAATTCTCTTGAAATAAAACGATCTAATTAGGGCGCCTGTAAGGGCGCCCTTTTATTATAGAAATTTAAATAATAGATTTTTTTAAGTAATAATAGGTGGATGTAGTGTTCACTTTTACTTTTTGTAATAAAGTGATTGTTTCGTCAATCAGTCTTTTCCTATTCTTATTCGGGACACTGGTTTATGCCGGAACTACCGGAAAAATAGCAGGTAAAATAATTGATAAAACTACCCGTGAAGCATTAATCGGAGCAAACATTTTGGTTGTCGGAACCTCAATTGGAGCTTCTTCGGACTTAGATGGTAATTATTTCATTATTAATCTTCCTCCCGGAGAATATCAATTAAAAGCTTCGATGGTTGGTTATGCTTCATTTATCGTTCAGAAGGTGAGGGTATCAGTAGATCAGACAACAAAAATCGATTTTGAATTAAATCCCGAATCAATGGAATTAGCCGATGTAATCGTAACAGCCGAAAAACATTTAGTCAGAAAAGATCTCACTTCTACCGAACAAACCATTAGTAGCGAAAATATTTCCATGCTTCCTCTTGAAGATGTTTCTGCGGTTGTAAATTTACAAGCGGGAGTTGTCGATGGACATTTTAGAGGCGGCAGAGGTAATGAAGTAAAATATTTGATCGATGGTGTTCCCGTAAATGATGTTTACTCCGGACAGTCATCTTTATCGGCAGAAGTAAACAGTATTGAGGAAATTCAAGTTCTCACAGGCACGTTTAACGCTGAATATGGCGAGGCTCTTTCGGGTGTCGTCAATCAAGTTACAAAGATTGCAGGTGAAAAGTTAGTAGGCAATTTATCTTTTTATACTGGTGATTATGTAAGTACGCATAAAAATATTTTTACAAATATAAATCATATAAGTCCTACCAATGTTTACAATATTCAAGGAAATCTCAGCGGTCCGGTACCGGGTTTAGAAAATTTATTAAAGTTCTTTATCTCAGGTCGTTATAATTACGATGAAGGTTCGATCTATGGGCAAAAAGTTTTCAATCCTTCGGATTCTTCCAACTTCTCTGCGAACAATCGTGAAGATTGGTACGTTGGAGCTACAGGTGACAGCACATATGTCCCGATGAATTTCCACCGGAAGTTATCGTTACAAGGTAAACTTGCGATAAATGTTGGCGGCGGAAAAGGGATCGTCCTTTCCGGACTTTATCAGGATAATAAATACCGGGATTATGATCATGTTTATAGACTTAATCCTGATGGCGACTATAAAAAATTTCAAAAAAGTTATTTAGGAATAGCAAGTTATACTTTGTTATTGAGCAACTCGGCGTTTATAGATTTTTCCGCATCTTATCTCAGATCTGAGTTTAAACAATACGTTTACGAAAATCCATTTGAAACAACAACAACCTACAATGATGCGGGAGAGATCGTATATAATGGATATAGTTATGTAAATCCCGACAGAAAAAAAGATGTGAGTGGAAATGCATTCCTGACCGGTGGTACACAAAACTGGCATTTTAATCATACTACATCAAGTTATACCGGAAAATCGGATTTTACCTGGCAGGTTGATAATATCAACCAGATTAAAACAGGAATTGATTTTACCTACCACGATCTTAAGTACAAAGATTTTCAAATTATTGTGGACGCTTCATCAAATTTTAAACCTGTGATGCCGGCTGATACAGCATTTAGTTATAACGCCTATCAAGCTAATCCTTTTCAGTTAGCATATTATGTTCAAGATAAAGTTGAAATCGATTATTTAATAGTTAATGTTGGTCTTAGGTTTGATTATTTTGAACCGGACGGAAAATATTTAAAAGATCCCAACAGAATTAATCTTTTGGATGACTTCTCACCATCGAAATATCCAGATTCATTATTTGTAAAAGCAAAATCAAAATACCAATTCAGTCCGCGCATCGGGCTCTCTTATCCGATAACCGATAGAGGAGCAATTCACATTTCCTATGGTCATTTTTTCCAGATTCCTCCGTTCGAAAATTTGTACCGCAATCCTAATTTCAGAATTGGATTATCCGGTGACTTTCCTGAAAATATCGGCAACACCATTGGCAATGCAGACCTTGAACCGCAGCAAACCACGATGTACGAAATAGGATTACAACAAGCCTTAACCGATGAGTTCGGAATTACACTTACCGGTTATTATAAAGATATACGAAATTTATTAGCGTCGGAAATATATATCAAAAATAATTTCAAAAAATTCAGTAAGCTTATAAACAAAGATTACGGTTCTGTAAAAGGTGTAACTCTATCTTTTGAAAAGAGATTTGTAAATGGTATAGGCGCAACTTTAGATTATACTTTTCAAATTGCAAAGGGGAGCGCTTCGGATCCTAATGCAGCATTTAACAATGCACAATCTAATCCGCCCATTGAGCAGAACAAACAACTTGTACCGTTAGATTGGGACAGAACCCATTCACTTAATTTTACTTTAACACTTGGTGAGTCGGGAAATTACATTGCAAGTTTTGTTGGAAGATTAGGATCGGGCTTACCTTATACACCGTCTCTACAAAATCAGAGAACAGGATTGGAAAACAGCGATACTAGACCTGCGTTTTACGATGTCGATTTTTATGTAACGAAGTATTTAGAATTAGCCGGGCAAAAATTTTCAATCTATATGAAGATATTTAATCTATTCGACACACTCAATGAGGTGAATGTTTTCGGCGACACAGGAAGAGCCGGAGAGACTTTAGAGCTTACAAGAAATCAGACACAACCGAGAGGTGTCAATTCAATTAAAGATTTTTTTACCAGACCAGATTTTTATTCAACTCCCAGACAAATTGTAATTGGAGCTGATTTTTCATTTTAGGTTGACTTTTTATTGGAGAAAAAATGTTGATAACAAAGAATAGTTACAGTTTTATAATTCTACTTTTTGCAGTAATTGTTGTTGTATCTAATCAGTCTCTTGGACAGAGGATCGTCGATAAAAACAAAGGAGACCACAATCAGACCAAGAAAGGATATCTGGATGGTAATCTTGCCGCGACTGTTTATTATAACTTCGGTGAAATTGCAGACTGGGAACATGAAGCAAGCAGAAGCGGGGTTTGGCCTAAAGGGACAAACCACACTTATGTAGATGGCGTCGCAATTATTGTACAGGCTGAAGCAAAGGATCCTGCCGGGAGACTGATTCATCCACTTGAATCAAACTATTATGAGTTTACTCGATTAAATAGTGCGACGAAAGTAACATACGGCTGGTGGTCGTTGCCCGGTTATTCAGCAACTTACGGTAATGAACCGGCAAGAAGTGATATCCCTGCCACATGGCCTGAGAAATGGCCTGATAGACCTTCCGATTGGGCGGGAAAGTGGAATGGATTTTTCGGAAAAGGAATCTTCAACGCTGATGTTGAAACGTTTTTTGTGTTTGATGACAATGAAGACAGAGAATATCTTTTAAAAAATAATTTTACTCCCGATGTAGATGATCCGACAAGAGGCGGTTTGGGCATGCAGGTTAGAGCGCGCGGTTTTCAATGGTCGCAAGTGCTGGCTGAAGACGTAATCTTCTGGTATTACGAGATCACGAATATGGGAACGTATGATTATCAAAAAACGTTATTCGCGCAATATGTGGATTGGGGAATTGGTGGACATGATAATTCCTCGAACAATGCAGGCGATTATAACGAACTGTTGGATATGTCTTATGCCTGGTCTGTTGTTCCCATTGGCAACCCGGGGAATTGGAGTCCGGTGGGTCTTGCCGGGTATGCTTTTCTTGAAAGTCCGGGTGTTCCGGATGATTTGAGAGATAACGATGAGGATGGACTAACCAATGAGAAACGCGATAACAACGCGACAGTCTTTATTAAAGATCCCAATCAAGACCCCTATTTAAAAAATGTTTTTCAGGATACTTCAAAGTTTTTTCAGTTTTACGGTGTTTCGTGGAGCGAGCATTGGGATGCAGATGAAAATGGCAACTGGAAATCGTTTACCGATATAAATGATAACGGTGTCTGGGACTCTGGAGAACCTCTGAAAGACGACGTCGGTGCCGATGGATTAGGTCCTTTTGATTCAGGTTATACTGAAGCTGATGGAGACAGCACACAGGGGAACGGTAAACCCGATCAAGGTGAACCGAATTTCGGCATCCTTGATAAAGATGAATCGGATCAATTGGGACTTACCGGTTTTAAGATTTATGCGGTACATACTTATGAGCTTGACAATGATGAAGAAAACTGGACGGTGCTTGCCGGTTTACCAGCCCCACACGGACAATCGCTTATTGGTGTTAACCTCGCGAATTATTTTTCAAGTTATCTTTTCAGCATGAACGGAAGAAATACTTACTCTTCATCCACCGGTAAATTGGAAGAAGAAGGAGAGACGGAAAGATTTTCTATGTCTATGATCTTCGGAATTAATCAGGACGATTTGTTCAGAAGAAAGAAAACAGTGCAGCAAATCTATAACGCGAATTACCGTTTTGCCAAACCACCGGAAAAACCAATAGTAACAGCGGTTCCCGGAGATCATAAGGTTACGCTCTATTGGGATGACAGAGCTGAAAAGACTTTCGATGAATTTTATCAGCGAATAAATTTTGAAGGATACAGAATCTACAGATCGACAGAACCAAATTTTCTCGAGAATAAAGTAATTACAGATGCTTACGGAAAATCAATTTTCAGAAATCCAATTGCCCAGTTTGATTTGATTGACGGAGTGAAAGGACTTCATCCGATAAATGTGAACGGCGCAATGTTCAATCTTGGAACCGATTCGGGATTAAAACATTCCTTCACGGATTCTACCGTGCAGAACGGACAAACTTACTACTATGCGGTTGCGGCGTACGATAGAGGATACGAAACCACCACAATCGAAGGAAATTTTGAAGGTATACCTCCATCTGAAACGACAACAATTCTGAAGAAAGATATTAACGGGAATATTACAACTGATATTAATACTGCCGTTATAACTCCAAGAGCTCCTGCTGCAGGTTATCTTGCACCTGGTGTTGAATCCTTCCAGGGAACCGGACCGGGGACGGGAAACATTTCGATCTCGTCTATCTCGATATTAAATCCCGATTCAATTAAAAATTTTAATACTTATCGATTAGAATTTTATGATGACGCTCCTTTCCATAATTCTGCACATCCGGAGTACTCACTTATTAACGTTATTCGCGGGGATACTTTAGTAACGAAACAGAAAATAAATGGCGTTGATGAGCAAACTCCGGTTCTTGACGGATTTACCATTGATATTAAAAGTGATACCGCCGTAGTGGTAGATTTTGACACAACTAAGACTAAGTGGATTAAGGGAAACAGCAACTATCTTGTTCAAGTGGGGTTCGATTCCAGGTACGCATCAGTTTATCTCGGACAGAAAATAGATTACCCTGCCGACTTTGAAATAAAATTTATGGAACCCGGGCAGGGGGATTTGACATATCCGGTTGTGTTTCAACAGCCGATACTGTCAAATATCATCGTGAATAATCTTACCGAAGGAACGGAACACTTTCAATTTATCTTCAGAGATTTAAAGTCGGATAAGATATTTAACGATAGTGATGCAATATTTTTAGTCTTCGGAGACTCACTCGGGAAAAGAGCAACAAATTATTCAAATCTACATGTTAGTTGGTCAATCACGTTAATTAAAGATACTACAATCGCGGAGGATAAACAGAGACCTCCTCAATACGGTGACATTTTTAGAGTTGTGAACAAAAAGCCGTTCAGAGATGGAGAGTTTTATGAGTTCACTTTAAAGGGACAGGGATTTGACAAGAGCAAAGCTCAAACGGATATGAACGACATCGCAGTCGTGCCCAATCCGTATGTTGGAGCAGCATCCTGGGAGCCGTTTTCAACTGAAGTTGGGCGTGGCGAAAGACGAGTATTTTTTATTCATCTGCCGAACCAATGCACAATCAGTATTTACACGTTAAGTGGAAAGTTAGTTAATACGATCGAGCATTCAAGTACGCTTGCAGACGGGCAGGAAGGCTGGAATCTTGTTTCTAAGGATGGAATGGACATCGCCTATGGAGTTTATGTTTTTCAGATAGAAGCTCCCGGCGTTGGACAAAAAATCGGAAAGTTCGCGGTGATAAAATGATGAAATCGATAAAATATAAATTCTTGCATGAGAATGTTATGAATAAAAAAACTTACATAAATATTTTTTTAGTTGTTATGATTTTCTTCTCAGCAAATCAATTACTCTTTTCGCAAAATGTATCTAAGGTGGGAACAACCGCCGCATCTTTTCTGGAGATAGGAGTCGGCGCTCCCGCAAACTCAATCGGCGGCGCTTTTGTAAGCATCGCAAATGACGCATCCGCTTTATATTGGAACGTTAGCGGAATAGCCAACCTTAATCAGTCTGAAGTAATACTTGTACATACGGACTGGATTGCGGATACAAAATTTGATTACGCGGGTTTGGTAATTCCTTTAGGAGATTTTGGAAATTTCGGTTTGAGTTTTACCTCGCTCTCTATGGAAGACATGAAAGTAAGAACGGTTGAACAACCGGAGGGAACGGGTGAAAATTTTAGCGCTTCGGATATATCTATCGCTTTATCTTTTGCAAGAAAATTAACAGACAGATTCTCAATCGGAATTACAGCAAAATATATCAAGCAGTCCATCTGGCACATGAGTTCTTCAGCATTCGCTATTGATGCCGGAACAATTTTCAAAACTGATCTTCTGGGAGGAATGACGATAGGCGCAGTAATGACAAATTTCGGAACGCCCATGCGATTAGAGGGGAGAGATTCAAGATATTTTATTCGCGTTGACGATACGAAACAAGGTTCAAATGACAGAATTCCGACAGATGTTGAAATGGATTTGTGGGATTTACCTCTTTATTTTCAGATAGGCGTTTCCACTCCGGCTTTTCAATATGAAGATTATAAACTAACTGTTGCCGCTGATGCTCTTGTTCCAAGTAATGATTATCAGAGTTTAAATGTTGGTTCGGAGTTTTCATTTATGGAAATGTTTTCAATCCGGGGAGGATATAATTCACTTTTTCTTAAGGACGCTGAAGGGGGATTTTCAATTGGCGCCGGAGTTAATTCCAAAATGCTTTTAAGCTCCGCAATTGTGAGATTCGATTATGCATTTAGAGATTTCGGTAAGTTGAAAAATGTTCATAGTTTTTCTGTCGGGATAAAATTCTAGTAGTTAAATTTGTACAAATGTCTAATCATCGTTTAAAGAAAAATTTGAAGATTATCTTTCTCATATTACTGACTATCTGTTTCAGCAACAGCTTTTCTCAAAATATATTTTTTGAAGGGAATGATAATTCGAAAATCAAAAATAAAATTGTAGCTGAAGCAGGATCAATTAAAATTACAGCGGAAGAGTTCATCTATAGTTATGAGTTTGGACCCGCCTTCACCAAAAGAAAAGAGAATTCAAAACTGACACATCTTAATTATATGATCAATGAAAAACTGCTCGCACTGGAAGGTTATAATATAAACGTTTTGAAAAAAGAAGAAACTAAAGAGCTCTACCATGATATCGAATCTGATTTAGCGGCGGAGGAGATGTTCCGGAAAGAAATTTTATCTAAAGTTGAAATAAATGATGCAGAGATTAAAAAGATAATCGAAAAGAAACTAAGTCAATATGAATTAAGATGGTTATACGCTGAGAATTCAGCGACTCTGGAAAATTATTTAAATCAGTTAAAAAACGGAAAATCATTTGACTTTCTTTTCAATTCCCAGTTAACTGATTCTGTCTTGATTGATGACAGGCGGCTTTTGAGTAGCCATTACAGCATTTATATGAAAAATCCGCAGTTTGCTCAAATAGTGGATACATTGAAAGCCGGAATAATCTCTGCTCCAATTCATACTCATGACGGCTGGTATATAATTAAGATTGACAACATTATTAAAAGTATGATCACCGGTGAAGCAGAATATAACAAACTAAAATCCGAATCAATTGAAGCTATTACCAAAAGCAAGATGGATATTTTGTCGAATCAATATGTCAACGGATTATTTGCAGATGAAAATCCAATTATAAAACGTGATGTGTTTAATGTACTTCGATCTTATCTTGGAAAATTTATTCTTACATCCGAAAAATATTCCGTATGGGAATTGGAGAACAAACTTGATAATGCTCTAACTAATCTTGGATTAAAAAGAGGTGCGAAGTACACCGGTTTAACGTTGGTAGAATGCAAGAACTGCAAAATATCTTTGGATGAATTTATCATCTGGTTTAGGAACCGTGAGCAATACATAAAATTCTCTAAAAATGATCTGATTGGATTCTCAAAGTCTTTAGAAGATTTAGTTTGGGTTATGGTGAGAGATAAATTGTTGACTGTTGAAGCGTACCAAAAAGGTTATAACAAATCCGAATGGGTTAGAAAGCAATCAACCTGGTGGAAAGATAAAATATCATACAGCGCGTACAGAAACGAATTAGCGAATTCCCTCACGTTAAATTCCGAAGAGAAGCGTTTGGTAAGTGAGAAGAAACAATCACAGTCCGAAATTATGAGCGATGAAATCTCAAAAAAAATATTGCACAAAATTCTTGAGTTGAAGAAAAAATATAAAATTATTATTAATGAAAAAATTCTTGCCAAGATAAAAGTTTCAACCGAAAATGATAAAAAAGCAATCGAAATGTTCATCGCTAAACGAGGCAATCTAATTCCAAGGCCTGCATTTCCTTCAATTGATAATGACTGGGTAAACTGGGAATAAACAAGAGTGAATAGATTATTTATAAATATTGCTTTGCTAATTTTGATTTGGCTTCCGTTACAATCGTGTAATTCGGGAAATGAAAGTTCCGATACAAAGTTGATCTATTGGTGTTCCAACAATAGTTATGAAATTCAATTTGCAAAACTGAAGACTGAAAAATGGAATAAAAATAACCCAAATGTTTCAGTTAAATATCAACCCGTTCCTGAAGGGCGGTCAAGTGAAGAAATTATTCTCGCTGCCGTAGTTGGCAAAACTACTCCCGATATCTATTCCAACATGTGGCAGGGTGATGTTGAAGCCTATGCACAAGCAAAAGTTTTGGTAGCGCTTGATACACTCAAAGGTTTTATGGATTTTCTTAATGAAAGATGCGATAGCGAAGTTATTGAGGAGATAAGGTCACTCGATGGGCATATTTATCAGATCCCGTGGAAGATTAATCCGATCATGCTCATCTACAATGAAAAGATGATGGCGGATTTGGGATCATCTTCGCCGCCTCAAACTTATTCTGATTTTTTTAAATTCTCTGCGAAATTTCAAAAAGATGTGAACGGCGATGGTTATGTTGATAGGTGGTTTGGATATTCTGAAGTGCTTGTAACCTGGTGGCAAAGATTTTTTGATTTCTATCCTTTGTACCTTGCGGCTTCCGGCGGCGCGCCGTTAGTAAAAGGAGATAAAGCGGTTTTCAATAATGAATATGGTGTTGCGGTATTTAAATTTCTTCGGATGCTCTATAAGAAAAATTATTTTTCTAAAGAACAACTTTCAGCAAGACAGGATGTTTTTCTTTCGGAAATAATTGCGACAAGATTTACCGGTCCCTGGGAGATTGCGCATGCGGATAAGTTTAAACCAAAGGGATTTGAATATAATTTCAGCTCTATGCCCGTGCCGGATGATCATAAAGGACCAAAATATACGTATGGCGATCCTAAAAATATTGTGATATTCAAAACTTGTAAAAAACCTCAGGTCGCATGGGAATATGTGAAAACACTGATCGATCGCGATGGTGATCTCAAACTTTTGGAGTTTACCAATCAGCTTCCGAGAAGAAAAAATATTAATATCGATCCATACTTCGGGAATTATTTTACCAAAAATCCGAAGATGAAAATATTCGCGGATCAGTCAAAGTATGTTAGAGGAACAGATGCTTCGCCAGTTCTCAAAGAAGTATTTGATTTGATTTCTCAAGAGTACGAAGCTTGTGTTATTTATGGAATGAAGTCACCGGAACAAGCTGTAAAAGATGCTTCAGATGCAGTTAATCTATTGTTTTTAAAATGATTACCAGAAAAAAAATATTACCCTACTTACTTGTTTCTCCGTACATCGTACATTTTTTACTTTTTGTTGCGTTTCCGGTTGTTTTTTCAATTGTACTTACGTTTCATAAATGGAATATCATTGCGCCGATGGAATACACCGGCTTGAATAATTACGTTAGATTATTCAACGATAAAACTTTCATTAAATCGATGGGCAATACGCTTATCTTTCTGCTTATTCATATACCATTACAAATAATAGTCGCATTGTTTCTCGCGGAAATATTAAATCAAAAATTAAAATTGCGAGGAGTTTTTAGAGGAGCGTTCTTTCTACCAGTGATTGTTTCCGGAGTCGTCGTTACTATTTTGTGGCAACAACTCTATGGATTTGATACAGGATTGTTCAATAGATTATTAACCGGAGCCGGACTTAGTAAGGTAGGGTGGTTAACGGATCCGAATATTGCAATGGTTTCAATTGCAATTATGGCAACGTGGAAAAATGTCGGGCTTTACATTATCCTCTTTTTAGTTGGTCTGCAAACTGTTCCAGCACAGTATTATGAAGCTGCTGATCTTGAAGGAGCTAACCATTGGCAAAAATTTTTCAAAATTACCTTGCCGATGATCAATCCGACAATTTTTATGGTCGTGATTCTTTCGACAATCGGAGGTTTCTCGTTATTTATAGAGCCATACATTATGACCGGCGGCGGACCTTTGAATAGCACAGTCTCTGCAGTGCTATATATTTATAAGCAAGGATTCTTCTATTACCACATGGGATATGCGGCAACCTTAGGTCTGTTTTTTGCCTTCATAATTTTAGCTGTTGTAATAATTCAGAAAAAATTCATTGAGAAAGACCATTGAAAAAATTTAAATCAATAATGTTTTATATAGCGCTTACCATCTGCGCGGTTATTTTTGTGTATCCATTCTATTGGATGGTAATAGCATCAATCGCTCCGGAAAATGAAATTGGTAGTCTTACAATAATGCCGACGTCCTTAACATTAAGCAGCTATGCACAAATGGTTGACAAGATACCCATCGGCGGAGCTTTTATTAACAGCCTTATCGTTGCCTCTTCCATTACAATTGGTGTGTTGATTTTTGGTTCGATGATCGGTTATGCGTTATCCAAACTTGTATTCAAAGGGAGAGATTTGATTTTTTATATCATCATTTTCACAATGACGCTGCCATTTCAGATTACACTTATTCCACAGTATATTATTATGGTAAAATTTGGTTGGATAGATACGTATTGGGCATTGATTATCCCTTATCTGATCAATGCGTTAAGTATAATTATGTTCAGACAATATTTTAAATCCATTCCCGATAGTTTGATTGACGCCGCAAGGCTTGACGGGTGTAATGAGTTGCAGATAATTTTCAGAATACTCTGGCCCAACTCGATGCCGGCAATTATAACTATCGGTATAATAACTTTTATGGCATCGTGGAATGAAGTGCTCTGGCCATTGATCGTAATCCGCGACGAAAGTTTAATGACGATGCCGCAGCTCGTTACGTTATTTGCGGTTGGTGGCAGAGCGGAGTCTCAACTTGGTGTGAAACTCGCATCGGCTGTTATGCTCGCATTACCAATAGTGTTGGCATATTTGTTCTTCCAGAAATATTTTATACAAAGTATGGCATCAACAGGAATAAAAGAATAGAAAGATATTATCTTAAATGATTGAAAAACAATTTATGGAAAAAGATGAAAGCAATTAGAACCGGCATAGTAATTAAACCTGATTACAAGAGAGTTGTATACAGGCCGTTTACGATATTATCAGAAGAAAGAATTTTAAAGATTATTGGCAGAATTCTTACTCTTTCTGAAGAAGAAGTTAAAAAAGAACTTGGGCAGGTGATTACTGAATTTGAAGTACGCCATCAAAGACTGCGCAATTTTTTCCTTAACAGATTTGAAGAGATGAAAAAACATTTGTTAACAGATCAGGTTCTTAGTGAGGAAAGAAAATTGTTGATCGGCGCTTATTTTACACAAGAATATTCTATGGAGTCCGCCGCTCTTTTTAATCCTTCAATGGTGTGGCACCCTGATCAATCAGAGCTTCCCGAAGGAAGTCGCCGTTTTATATTAAGTTTACGAGCTACCGGTGAAGGACATCTTTCATCTATCACGTTCAGATCAGGGGTAATCGATAAGGAAAATGGAATTACGATTAATACTCCAACCCGCTATGTAACAACTTCAGAAAATATTACAAATCCTGTTTACGAAAAAAAACTATTTGAACGAAAGCTTATCGAGCTTGATTTACTGAATGATTTTGCCAAACAAGTGATGAGCGGTCTAGAGGATAATTTTACCATGACCGATCTTGAAGACTGTATAAAAATATTAGTACGTCCTTTCAAAAAGAAAGGGGGAGAAAAAGAGCTTACAGCAAAAGCAATTTTATCTCTGGCACTTTCAAATTATGAGATCCAATATTCACCCGACCAAAGACTTTCGGAGAGAATAATTTTTCCTCATTCTCCTTCAGAAATTAATGGGATTGAAGATGCCCGGTTCGTTGAATTTACTGATGAAAACGGAGAGCGAACTTATTATGCTACTTATACGGCATTCGATGGTAAGGTAACTTTCCCTCAGCTTCTTGAAACCAAAGACTTCCTATATTTTAAAGTAAGTACCTTAAATGGACCTGAAGTACAAAATAAAGGCATGGCACTTTTCCCAAGAAAAATTAATGGACTCTATGCCATGATCTCGCGGCAGGATAATGAAAATATTTTTTTAATGTTTTCTGAACATCTTCACTTCTGGTACTCAAAACAACTAATTCTTAAACCGACATATCCGTGGGAATTTGTGCAGCTTGGCAATTGTGGTTCACCTATTGAAACCGAAGCTGGCTGGCTGGTATTAAGTCATGGTGTTGGAGCTATGCGCGAATATTCAATTGGAGCGTTTTTGTTAGATAAAGATGATCCGTCAAAAGTTATCGGTCGATTGGAAGAACCTTTGTTGACACCCAACGAAAATGAAAGAGAAGGCTACGTCCCCAATGTGGTTTATAGTTGTGGTGGGGCAATACATGGAGATGAACTTATAATTCCCTACGCTATGTCTGACCATGCAAGCAGCATTGCAAAAGTCAATCTTAGTGAATTACTAAAAAAATTAACTGAAGTTTGATTCAAGATCGTAAACCAAAAGGTAAATTAATTGGAAATATATAGATATAGTAAAAATCCCATCCTCACTAAAGAGAATGTTTCATTCAAGATAAATAGTATTTTTAATCCCGGAGCGGTTAAGTACAACGGGAAATATTTACTCCTATGCAGAGTTGAAATGCCGATAGGGAGGTCATCATTTGTTGTTGCAGAAAGCGAAGACGGATATAATTTCACCGTCTCTTCAAAGCCCGTACTTACTGCAGAAGATCATAAAGATTGTTATGAATATGTGAATTGGGGAGTTGAAGATGCACGCATTACACAGATTGAAGATAGATTTTATATAACGTATACCGGTTATTCGAAATATCAACCGGTTGTAATGTTAGCAGAAACAACAAATTTTGCAGACTTTAAAATTCACGGTCCAATTTCAGAACCTTCAAATAAAGATTGCGCACTCTTTCCTGAAAAAATTAATGGCTCTTATTGGAAAGTAGATCGCCCAACAGCAGAAAACAGAAGAGATATATGGATAAGTCGCAGTCCGGATTTAATCCACTGGGGCGGTTATAAAGTCCTTCTCTCTCCGGAAGAAGGAACATGGGAATCAGATAAAATCGGTTCATCAAGTAATCCGATCAAAACTTCAGAAGGATGGTTGATGCTTTACCACGGAGTAAGATCATTTGGTATGGGTGCTATCTATAAACTTGGTGTCGTTCTGCTTGATCTTGAAAAACCCTGGATTGTAAAAGGGAAAAGCAAAGAACCAATTCTTTCTCCTGAAAAAGATTATGAACGTATCGGTGATGTTAACAATGTTATTTTCTCCAATGGTTGGATAATAGAAGAGAACGGCGATATAAAGATTTATTATTCAGGCGCTGATACAAATATCTGCTTAGCGGAAACTAATGTCGATTATCTTTTATCACTATGTAAATAGCTTTAAGCAAGAATGAAAACAAATCTCTCATTTGTAAAATGGATTTTGATAACGATACTCATTGTCGTTTGTAGTGAATTATCGATAGGTCAAACAACTTTTACGGTAAACAAATCACACCTTGATTATCTCTACAAAGAAATTGAAGTGAATGGCAGACAGATGGCAGTAATCCATATTTATAGTAATGCGCCTGACTACAAATATGTTGATGATATTGATGAAGGGTATGCTTGTGTGGATGATGCGGCGCGCGCGGCAGTTTTTTATTTAGAATATTTTAAAGCATATAACGATAGTGCAAGTCTTGTCAAATATTTTAATTTAGTTGAGTTCTTTGTGTCTATGCAGGCGGAGAACGGATTCTTCTACAATTTTATTTGGAAAGACAATGCAATAAATAAAACTTTTAAAACAAGCGTAGCAGAACCAAATTGGTGGTCTTGGAGAGTGCTCTGGGCGTTGATGGAAAATTATAAGGAATTTAAAAATTCAGATGATGATAGATCCATTAGAGTTAAACAAAGTATAGAAAAAGGTATTGCAGCGATCAAACGAATCATTCCCAAGACTAAGGGCAAAATTATTATTGACGGAGTAAAGCTGCCGAGTTGGCTTCCCGGTTTAACTGCCGCTGATCAGTCAGCCGTTTTGGTTTTACTTCTTTCTGACTACTACGAGAATACCGGTGATAAAGAAATTCTTACTTACATTAACTCCTTGGTCCAAGGCATCATGATGATGCAGATAAAAGATAAAGATTCAGAATTCAACGGCGCTTTTCTTAGCTGGCAAAACACCTGGCACGGTTGGGGCAATTCCCAAGCATATGCCTTACTCAAAGCGTATCAAATTTTAAAAGATGAAAAAATTAAAAAGAGCGCTCTCTATGAGCTGGATAATTTTTATGATCAGCTAATCAAGAGAAATTTTTTAAGCTACTTCAAAGTGCGAAAACATCATCGTAAAATAGAAACCGTGGGACCAAGCCGGTATTCACAAATAGCATATAACGTAAGACCGATGGTTTTTGCGCTTTTGGAAGCATATAAAATTACATCTGATTCAGTGTATGCAATAAAGGCTGGCAGAGTCGCGCAATGGTTTGTTGGAAGAAATCCGGCTCATGAAGTTATGTATAATCCTCATACCGGAATTTTTTATGACGGAATTGAAAATGAAAATTTAATCAATAAAAATTCAGGCGCTGAATCTACTATCGAAGGATTATTATCCTTACTAAGAATTTCACAAAACCCAATTGCATTAAAGGAATTTGAAAACATTAAATGATTTTCAATCCAAAAAGCGATTATTCAAATTCATATCGTTCGTCTTTTGAAAAGATATTTTAGAAATTGGAAATGAGACAAAGGTTACAAAAGTGGTTGCAATGCATGAGTTAAATAAGAACTGGACTTTTTCTTTAGCGGAATCTTCTAATTCTATTAAAAGTATCACAAACAAAAAAATAAAACCCGGGAAACAGTTTGCCGCCACAATTCCCGGGACAATTCATACTGATCTATTCAACAACAAACTTATCGATGATCCTTTCTATACCGACAATGAACTAAAAATGGATTGGATAACCGAATGTGATTGGATCTATCAAACCAAATTTGATTTTCATAGTGATACAAATAAAAGCGTTGATCTTATTTTTGAAGGTATAGATACTATTAGTGAGATATATTTAAACAATCGAAAACTGGATAGTACGAATAACATGTTTTTAACGTGTTCATATAACGTTAAGAATATTTTGAAGCCAACGGATAATACGCTAAAGGTCATAATAAAATCGCCAGTTCGATATGCTCTTCAGCAAGAAAAAAAGTATGGCATGCTTCCCGTTGCACTAAATTCAAGCCGAGTTTATATAAGGAAAGCGCAGTATTCGTTTGGCTGGGATTGGGGACCATCTTTCCCGACATCCGGTATTTGGCGTAAAGTTTATTTGCAAGAACGACCAAGTGTTAAAATTGTTAGTTTAATTTTTAACACAAAAAAAATCAGTAAAAATTTTGCTGAGGTTGAAGTTGCTACAAATTTTAACTTTATGACGCCAAAGAATATTTGGCTGTCTGTTTCTTTATCAGATGAAGAAAATATTTACGAACAAAAAATTCCGATTCAACGATCAAAGAGCAACAAAATTACTTTTAAAATTAAAAATCCAAAATTGTGGTGGCCCAATGGCGATGGAGAGCAAACTTTATATTCGTTGCATGTTAGAATTGTTGATGATAAAAATGTTCTTCTTGATGAAGTGAAAAGAAAAGTCGGAATCAGAACGATTGAATTAATATTAAAGGATAAAGAAGTATCAACTTTCAAATTTCGAATAAACGGAAAAGATATTTATTGTAAAGGTGTAAACTGGATACCGGCTGATTCATTTCTTCCGCGAGTAACTACAAAAAAATATTCGGATTTGTTTTCAATGGCTAAGCAAGCCAACATTAACATGGTTAGAGTTTGGGGCGGGGGTATTTATGAGAACGATGAATTCTATAATCTGTGCGATGAACTTGGATTACTCGTCTGGCAGGATTTTATGTTTGCGTGCGGCGCTTACCCGGAGAATGATGAGTTCATTTCAAATGTTAGCGAAGAAGTAACTCAAAATGTTTTACGACTTCAACACCATGCATGCCTTGCGCTTTGGTGCGGCAATAATGAGAATGAATGGATATGGGTTCAGGAACAGAAAATATCCTACAAAAAAATGCCGGGATATAAAATCTTTCATAGCATTCTTCCTAAACTGATGAAAAAAATAGATCCCCAACGTCCTTATTGGGAATCTTCTCCCTTTGGAAATGGCGATGATCCAAATTCATTTGAAAGCGGGAATACGCATCAGTGGAATATCTGGAGCAAGTGGATTGATTATGATGAAGTGAAAAACGACCGAAGTTTATTTGTCACTGAGTTTGGCTTTCAAGGTCCCGCCAACAAAGATACTTTTGAAAAATATATGCCGATGGAAAACAGAAGTATTAGCGACAAGATTTTCGAACATCATAACAAACAAATTGAAGGACCGGAAAGAATAATTAAATTCTTAAGCGGTCATCTTCCCGTCAAGACAGAGTGGAACGACTATTTGTATCTGGCACAATTGAATCAAGCTTTCGCTTTGAAAACATGTCTTGAATATTGGCGAACAAATGGAAGAACAAACGGCAGTATAATTTGGCAGTTGAATGATTGCTGGCCTGTTACAAGCTGGTCAATCGTTGATTCCGAAATCAAACCAAAATTAGCATACCATTTTGTAAAGGATGCATTCGCGCCGCAATTACTTTACTTAAAAGATGAAGGAAGTAAAATCAAAATAATTCTTCTCAATCAAAACAAAAACAAAATTAGCGGAAGATTGAGAATTGTGGTTATCAATTCATTCTCCGGTGAAATAGTGAAAGACAGTTCGGTCAAGGTGAACATCGCCGACAAAGGACTAATAGAAATTAATTCGATCCTCCGTAAGAATTTACCAGACGATGAAAATTGGGTATTAACGACAGTCTTGTATGACGAATCAAATCAACCGGTTTGCAGAAATTATTATCTGACTAAACCATGGAAACATGTTAAGTTGAAAAATTCAAAATTAAAATTGGAAACTTTTGCCGGTGATAATTGCACCGAGTTAATTTTGGAAAGCAGCGATCCGGTTTTCTTTGTTGATTTATATCATCCGCAATTGACTTTTTCAGACAGAGGATTTTTTATTTTACCTGGCGAACAGATCAAAGTGAAAATCATTGGAGAACAAATTAAACCATTTAAAGTGAAGGATATTAAAATCAACACATTGAATGCTTATTTACATTAAAAAATATTTTTATTGAATATCCACATGGAGAAGAAATGCAATATGCAAAATTAGGACGAAGCGGTTTAAAGGTTAGTAAACTTTGTCTTGGCACAATGAACTTTGGTTCATTCACATCGGAAAAAGAAAGTTTTCAAATAATGGATCGCGCATTAGAACTCGGTATTAATTTTTTTGATACTGCAAATGTTTATGGCGGCAAAAAAGGAGAAGGCATTACTGAGAAACTTATTGGAAAATGGTTAGAAGAGAATAAAGACCGGAGAAACAACATCGTGCTGGCAAGTAAAGTATACGGAGAAATGGGAGATAGGGTGAATGAAAAACACCTCTCTGCTTATCATATAAAAAAAGCTTGCGAAGATAGTCTGAAAAGATTGAAGACCGATCATATTGATTTGTACCAGATGCATCATGTTCATCGGGAGACTCCATGGGATGAAATTTGGCAGGCGATGGAACAACTGATACGCGAAGGGAAAATAATTTACGTCGGCAGCAGCAATTTTGCCGGTTGGGATATTGCAACCGCAAACGAAGAAGCACGCAAAAGAAATTTACTCGGATTGGTCAGCGAGCAAAGTAAGTACAATCTCTTCAATCGGAAAATTGAGCGTGAGATGATTCCGGCTTGTAATTATTATGGCGTCGGAATAATTCCCTGGAGTCCGCTTGAAGGAGGTTTACTTGGAGGCGTTTTAAAAAACCTAACTGAAGGTCGAAGAACTTCTGAAGAAATTATTTATAAATTAAAAAATAATAGAGAACAAATTGAAAAGTGGGAAAACTTTTGTGATGAAATTGGAGAAGAGCCCGCAAGCACTGCACTGGCATGGCTTATCAATCAACCCGGTGTTACTTCACCAATCATAGGACCAAGAACTCTACAGCAATTGGAAACTTCACTTAGAACTTTGGAAATTAAATTTACAAAGGAATCGCTGTCAAAGATAGATACCATATTTCCACCGGCGGGAATAGCTCCGCAGTATTATGCATGGTAGAGGAAATGAATGCTATCCGGAAGATAGGGACGTTTGTTATGAAAGATTTTATGTACAATAAAATTCTTAAAATTATTTTTTGTTTTCTTATTTCTCTAATTGGAATAAATGCTCAACAAATAAATATCAATCGGATAGAGCAGATGCCAAATCTTCCATCTCCTTATGAAATGAGAGACTGGAAAAAAATTACCGCAGGTTATGATAGTCTTGTTTTCGATATTACTCGCTCCGGGTTATATCTTCCGCTTATTTGGATAAATAATAATACGATTAACTATCCCGCACACAACAGCTTTGGTCTTCATACGGTAGTGGGAACAAAATCGCCATCTTCCGCAGAAACTATAAATCTAATACCGGCCACTATTGGAGCCTCTTTAACCGGCATCGATAAAAGTAATCAGAACGGAAACAATTGGGTGTTGATGTGCGAAGAATATTTTAATAAAGAGAATAATGCAAATGTTTATCTCAATCATCCAACAGGCAGCAACTGGGATGATTGGTGGTACGATGTAATGCCGAATATTTTTTTCTATCAATTATATGATCAGTATCCGGCGACCGGAGATTTTTCAAATCAATTTACAAAAGTTGCTGATAGATGGTTGGATGCTGTAAAAACGATGGGAGGAAGCACTACTCCCTGGGAAACTCCATATATGACTTATCGTGCCTTTGATCTTATGACGATGAAACCGCTTTCATCTGGTGTGGTTGAACCGGAAGCTGCAGGCGCTCTTGCATGGATACTTTACAACGCATATCTGGAAACCCAAAATGAAAAATACAGAATCGGAGCCGAATGGTGTTTGGAATTTCTAAACTCTTTAACGACGAATCCTTCTTACGAATTGCAGTTACCGTACGGTGTTTATGTCGCTGCAAGAATGAATGCAGAACTTGGAACAAAATACGATATTTCAAAAATGATGAATTGGTGTTTTGATGTTGGGGCGCTCCGCCAGTGGGGCGCTATTCTTGGTAAATGGGGAGGTTATGATATTAATGGTTTAATTGGTGAAGTGAACGGCTCAAATGATTATGCTTTTCTAATGAATACCCTTGAGCAAGTGGGAGCGCTTGTTCCATTGGTGCGCTATGATGACCGATATGCACGGGCAATTGGCAAATGGGTTTTAAATGCCGCTAACTCTGCGCGATTGTTTTACACCAACTATCTTCCGGATCAATATCAAGATAGTGAAGAATGGGCGCATCAATACGATCCGAATTCATACATCGGGCATGAAGCGCTTCGACAAAATCAATATGCAGTTAGTCCATATGCTACCGGTGATGCAATTAGCGGCGGTTGGGGAATGACAAATCTTGCTCTTTACGGTTCATCGCACGTTGGAATATTAGGCGGAATTATCGACACAACAAATATTTCAATGATTTTAAAATTAGATTTACTTAAGACAGATTATTTTCATAAGACCGCTCTCCCAACTTTTCTATATTACAATCCTTATTCAATAGAGAAGACAGTTGTTATAAATGTTGGAAATGAAGCACACGATATTTATGATGCCGTTTCCAATACGATTATAAAATCAGCAGTAGTTGGAGAAACTTCTATACTAATTCCCGCCGATGCTTCAGTTATTGCAGTACTCATTCCGGCAGGAAGTACAATTAATTACGATAATGAAAAAGCTTTTGTTAATAATGTGGTTATTGATTTTAATTCCGGTCAAGGTGTAACTAATCATTCACCACGAATCAAATCACTTTCAGCAGTAAAACAAATTGTCACCTTAGGGGATTCTACAAAAATTTATTGTTCAGCGGTTGATATTGATAATGACCCGATAAATTATGAATGGTCTGTCTCAGGCGGAAACGTTACTGGAACAGAACCAATTGTAACCTGGTTGCCGCCTTCAACTTCCGGAAAATTTTCTATCAAATGTAAAGTCAGTGATAATAACGGAGGTGTAGTTTCTGATTCAATAGTAGTTGATGCAGTGGAATTCATCAATACTGCACCGACAATAAATAAAATAACTGCGCATCCAAGAAAAATACATCCCGGTTCAGCTACTAAAATAAATTGTATTGCCTCTGATGTGGATGGAGATACGCTAACTTACAATTGGTCGGCAGATTTTGGAACACTTGCCGGAAGTGATTCTTCTGTAACATGGACTGCGCCGGTTAATGTCGGAAATTACTACATCTTTTGTTCGGTAATAGATGGGCGTGGAGGAACAGCGCTTGATAGTATTGGTGTTTCTGTCCGTGACACCACAATTAAGCAGACTGGCGAACTTGTTGCATTTTATCCTTTTACCGGAAATGCAAATGATGCAAGCGGATTTAATAATAATGGGACAGTGTCCGGCGCTGCATTAACAACAGATCGTTTTGGAAATGCTGCAAGCTCATATTCGTTTGATGGTGCAGCTAACAATATAAAAGTATTAAGCAACTCAAACTTGAATTTCCAGAACAGTATCACAATTAATTTTTGGATAAAAGTCGGAGAATTTTTCGATAGGGAAGCGTATCCACTTTCGCACGGCAATTGGGAGAACCGATGGAAAATCTCAATCACAAATAAACATATAAGATGGACTGTTAAAACTAACATAGGAATAAAGGATCTTGATTCTGAAACCGAGTTGGTGGCAAATACTCTTTACAATGTAACAGTTCTTTACGATGGGAATGATTATGAAATTTATATTAATGGTGAACTGGACGCGTTCACTTCATTTTCAGGATTGATGCTGACAACTCCAATCGATTTAATGATCGGGCAAGTGCTTCCAAATAATACTCAATATAATTTCAAAGGCATATTGGATGATATCAGAGTATACAATTACGCGTTGCCCTACAGCAATATTCAATCTCTTTATGATTTTGTTACTGATGCTAAAGATGAACAAGAAATTAAACTACCAAAGAATTTTGGATTGCGGCAAAACTATCCCAATCCGTTTAACAACCAGACGAGTATTGAATATCAACTCTCAACTCAATCAATCGTAAAACTTGAAATATTTAATGTGATGGGACAAAAAATTAAGACGTTAATGAACGAAGAAAAATTACCCGGTTACTATAATATAAGTTGGGATGGGAAAAACGATTCCGGCGCTTCGGTGAATTCGGGAATCTATTTTATAAAAATTAGCTCAGACAAATTTTCAGATATAAAAAAAATGACGCTGCTGAAATGAATAGTTTAGCGAGTAAGAAAGAGTTTTACGATGAAAAATAAATATTGCCAGATTTGCCTGGTTTTCTTAATCATGCTTTGTACAACATTCAGAGTTGTCGGACAAGAAAAAGAGTTACTGACAATTAAAAGTGTGAAAGAAGTGGGACAAATAGAAGTTGGAAGTCCCTATGTAGGTATCGAAATTCATAAGAGTTTTCCATTGCTGAACCGGATAAGTTTTTATTACCCGGTAGCAAATAGTATTGATATTAGTGAGGATTATTGGAAGCGTGAAAATTTCAGAATTATGTCTATTGGATTGAAAGTTGGTGATTCGCCAAAGAGATTTCTGAAAAATCAAGTATATAAAGTTTCGCAAACACCATATTCAGTTTCCTTTAATGGAAAAGAATCCGACAGTGAAATAAAAATCAAATACGAGTTTTGCAAGAATGAACCGGCAATGGTTATCACTTATGAAATCACTAATTCTTCTGAAACCGAAAAAGAATATAAAGTATATACACGATTAGAAACAACACTTCGTACAAGTCACACCTACAAAATGATCGATAGTGCCTACACTGAATTTCAAAAAAATGGATCAATTATTAGAGCAAACTACCCGTTTACAGAAACGGGAAACGCTCAAGTATTTGTTATGAATTCCGGATTGCAGCCCTCAAGCTTTACTACCCAAGCAGAAAAGAATAATGGATTTAACAACCTCGATGATTGGTGGTTGAATACAGATGGTGATCTTCCCGGAAAAATAATTCAGAAAGAAAAATATGGCGAACCTGTTGCTGCATTCATATATAAAAAACGATTAGCACCTCATTCATCAATTAAAATTGTCCAGATTGTAGGATCATCATTAATTACAGAAGCGAAAGAGAAAACAGATTTCTTGTTAAAACATTATCAAAAAGAAATTGATGAGTATGAGCATTACATTTTAAAAGAATCTGTTGACAAAAAAGAAATCGTTACAGGTAATAAAGATATTGATTTTACTTCGCGGTGGTCAAAAGCGGTTTTGGCTACGAATGCACATTATCTAAATGGACAAATTGTTCCCATGCCCGCGCAGGCAGAATACAATTTTTACTTTACTCACGATGCGTTGCTGACTGATTTGGCTGCCGTTAATTTCGATCTGACAAGAGTTAAAAATGATTTAAAGTATATCGTCAGTTTAGCCGACACCGACAAAACAATACCTCATGCTTACTATTGGAAAGATACAAAATATCAAACTGAATTTGCCGGAACAGAAAACTGGAATCACTTTTGGTTCACTCTTGTATGCGCTCGTTATCTGCGACATTCAGGCGATAGTAAATTTTTAGAGCAGCTTTATCCTTATATCGAGAAAAGTATAAAAACTGCTTTGAAGAATAAAGGAACAGACGATCTAATGTGGTCATTCAGACCTGACTGGTGGGATATTGGTAAAAATTTTGGACCACGTGCTTATATGACGATTCTGGCAATTCGTGCGTTGAGAGAGTTTACTTATGTTTCAACAGTCTTGCACAAAGATCAATTGGAATTAGAAGCTTATGAGCATCTCGCAAATCGAATGAATACCAAATTAGTCGATACACTTTGGGACGATAAACTGAATTACTTGATCAATTACTTTGAAGATGGAAAAGAAGACCGTCATATTTATATGGGTTCTCTGTTGGCTTCACATTTCGATTTGTTAGATGAAGATAAAAATCTAAAGTTGATAACTACGGCAAAAGAAAAATTATTGGATGAAAAACTTGGCATCTATACATTGTATCCAATGGATTTGCACCTGCTTATCGATTATATGAAATTTGCCGGCAATGAAGCCGGAGAGCCTTATCATTATGCCAACGGTGGAATCTGGCCGCACGGAAACGCCTGGTACGCTCTCGCATTAATCAATAATGGATTAAACAACGATGCGTTTAAATTTATAAAAAAAACTATGACGTTGAATGGAATAATAAATAGTCCAAATGGTCAACCAGCTTTGTATGAGTACAGAATAAGTGATAAGACAAATCCGACTGTTTATGGTAAGATAGATAAACCACAATTCTTGTGGGCGGGAGGTTGGTACTTTTATACATTGTATAATTTATTTGGACTGAGAGAAAATGAATGGAATATCTCATTCAATCCATTCATTCCTAAAGAAATGGATTCCGTACAATTAACAGTTACACTCAAAGGAGTTCCTGTTACAGTTGATATTAAAGGAAAGGGAAATGCATTATCTTCAATTTTATATGATGGAAAAGAAATTCCATCAGCTATAGTTCCTGAGGATATAAATCATATAGAAAAGATTAACTTAAAATTGGGGAATGCTAAAACGCCTTACTTAAATTCAGCCAATGCTTTAGTAATTTCTCCAACGTATGATAGAAAAACAAAAACGCTTGAATTTGATCTTGAATCTTTTGAAGGTCATTTAATTGAATCACAGATTGTTTCGCCAACGGCAAATCAAAATATTTCTTTAAATGGGAAAAATATTACCAGTGGAATTACGGAAACAAAAGAGAATAATATCTATAAGATAAATCTAGAACATCTTTCCGGATCAAAGAGAAATCATTATTCGGTAAAATTTAAATAAGTACTAAGGAAGTTTGTTATGGCAGTTGTTGAATTAAAAAACGTCTCAAAAATTTATGACAATAAATTAAAAGTTGTTAGCGATGTTAATTTAACTATCGGTGATTCAGAGTTTGTCGTACTGGTTGGCCCATCCGGCTGCGGAAAATCTACAACACTTAGAATGGTTGCCGGGCTGGAAGAAATCAGCGAAGGAGAAATTTATATTGACGGTAAACTTATTAATGAGGTTTCTCCGAAAGACCGCGACATCGCTATGGTATTTCAAAATTACGCTCTTTACCCTCACATGACGGTTTACGAAAACATGGCGTTTGGATTAAAATTAAGGAAATTCAGTAAGGATGAGATAAAACAACGCGTTTCTGACGCAGCAAAGATTTTAGATTTAGAAGATTATCTTGAGCGAAAACCAAAAGCTTTATCGGGTGGACAGAGACAAAGAGTGGCGGTGGGAAGAGCGATCGTTCGTAAACCTAAAGTATTTTTGTTTGACGAACCGTTAAGCAATCTTGATGCAAAGTTGAGAGTGCAGATGAGAACGGAGATTTCTAAACTTCATCACAAACTTGATGCAACAATGATTTACGTTACGCATGATCAGACTGAAGCTATGACGATGGGAGATAGGATAGTCGTTATGAAAGATGGCGTTGTGCAGCAAGTTGATAAGCCGATGAATTTGTACAACTTTCCCACAAATAAATTTGTTGCCGGATTTATCGGCAGCCCTGCGATGAACTTTATTGAAGGAAAGATAAACGACGCTGATGGATTAAAGTTTGAATCTGCTAATAAAAAACTGATCATTAGTTTAACTGTCCAACAAACAAATTTATTGAAATCGCATGCGCAGAAAAAAATCTGGCTTGGGATCAGACCCGAAGATATACACGATATTAATGATGAATCTCTGAAGTCCAATTATCACGAGTTTGAAATTATGCTTGAACTTGTTGAACCGATGGGGAACGAAGCTCATTTATTTTTTGTAATTGATAACGTGCCATGCATATCAAGAATTCCGGCTCGCGACATTCCTAAAACCGGGACATCACGGAAATTGAAAATCAATTTAGAGAAACTCCATTTCTTTGATTTCGAAAATGAAGAAACAGTACTTTAAATTGTTATAGAGCTATGCATGTCTAATATTACACGATTATAAAACTTCACAAGACCACATTGCAATCATCATGTCGCGGATGCGAGTTCCGCAGGATGCACGTGAAGGTTCGATTTTATTTAAATCGAACCTATATTCATTTTAATGAAGACTCAACTAACTTAACTAAACTGAGGATTTTTTTGAACAGATAACTGTAACTGAAGAAATCAATCGAACTTACTTTTACATTTCTAATCGGTGGAGTTAACGGAATGGTAGTTGCTAAATTTACTTAACCAGTGAGGAGTTAATTACAACCGTAACGTAAAAACAGTTCCGGTTTTTGGTTGAGATTGAACCCAAATACTTCCTCCATGAGCGCGGATTATGCTTTGAGATATACTTAATCCGATACCCGAACCTTCCTGCTTTGTTGTAAAGAAAGGGACAAATACTTTATCAAGCACGTCTTCAGAAATCCCGCAGCCGTTGTCGATTACTTTTAGTACAGCTCTTCCTCGTTCGTTTATTTCAGCCGTTAGCTGAATATTACCATCCTCTGTTTCTCTTAAAGCATGAACAGCATTGTTAACTATATTAATAAGAACATGCTCGATCAAGTTGGGATCAGCTATTATTTCGAGGTTTTCAGGCTTAACTGAAACAGTCAATTGAATATTGGATGACGAAATTAATTGTCCGGTTAAAAGACGTACGCGGTAAAATAATTCCGGAACTGACACCGTTTGAAAATTTGGTTTTGGAATTTTTGAAAGATCTCTGAACTTGTTTACGAATAAAGTCAATCCATCACTACGGCGGTGAATGGTGGTTAACGCATTTTCAATGTCATTGAGTGTTTCTGAGCTTATCTCTGCTTGTCCCGAATTTTTGATCATTCCCGCTGCGGTTGAAGCGAGCGAAGAAATCGGTGTTATGGAATTCATTATCTCATGTGTAAGAACACGGATAAGTTTTTGCCACGCTTCAATTTCTTTTTCTTCCAGTTCCGATTGAATGTTGTAGAAGGAAATCAACCTTAGATTCTGTTCTTTCATTCTGAACCCGGTGCTTTGAACCATTAATTGGATCGTTTCGCCATTATCATAAATTTTAAATGTAGTATGTTTTTTATCATTCAATTGAAAAAGAAATTCTCCAAAGCCGTTATGTTTTTCATCCAGAGTATAAATGTTTTGAAGGTGTGTGAGTTTAAGAATCTTTTTTGCGGCTTTGTTTATTAATTCAACAGAACCTTTTGCATCAAATACAATTAGACCAATTCCCACATGCTCAACAATGGTTTGCAGATAACGCAAATTTTCTTCTTTTTCGAATCGAATATCTTTATACTTAGTAAGGAGTTTGTTCATCTCTTCGGCAAGTTCAATAAATGTTCCGCCAAGTTTTCCAAGCCGAACATTTTGCGTGAAATCAGAGTAATTAATACCGCGTAAAAAATCCGTTACTTCTCTATTCGTATGATTGATAAATCTAATTAATGAGCAACTCTGATATAATGCAGCGAGAATGAGCATGCCGGATACACTGTAGTTTTTGAGAAATATAAAATATGCCGCAAAGAAAATTATTGCGGATAAAAATATAATTCTTAGCATAACTCGCAGATTAAAATTTTTCACTTTACAATCCGTGTTTTTCCATTCTACGGTAGAGAGACGTCCTGGTTAGTCCAAGTTCTTTCGCGGCTTTTGAAACGTTGCCGTCGAACTTGACGAGAGCTTTCTGAATTATCAATTTCTCAATTTCTTCCAGATTCATAGTGTTAAAAGATTCATCATTGCCGGTGTTTGAACTTGGAAGAAGAGAAATATCCGCGAGCTTTAATGTATGCGAATCGCAAAGAATCACGCTTCTTTCAATCGCGTGTTGAAGTTCCCTGATGTTGCCAGGCCATTCATAATTTTCAAAATATCTTATCGTTACCGGATCAATTGTCAGTTCCGGTTTATTATATTTTCTTTTGTAGATCGACAAAAAATATTCTGTTAGAAGAGGAATATCGCCTTTCCGTTCTCTTAAAGGAGGAAGGTGAATTTCAACTGTGTTGATCCTGTAAAGTAGATCTTGTCTGAATTTATTTCCCGCAACCTGTTCATAAACCGGAACATTTGTAGCGCAAATCATCCGGCTATCAATTGAAATCGACTTAGAAGAACCAACGCGAAAAACTTCCTTATTTTGAATAACCGTTAAAAGTTTCGATTGCATTTCCAACGGAAGATTACCGATCTCATCTAAAAAAAGAGTTCCGCCGCTTGATAATTCAAACCTTCCGATATGATCTTCTTTAGCATCTGTGAACGCTCCTTTAGTGTAACCAAAAAGTTCACTTTCAAAAAGCGAATGGGTAAGAGAACCAATATCCACGCTTATAAAAACTTCTTTTGCTCTTTTAGAATGTTTATGGATTGCACGAGCTGCCAGTTCTTTTCCCGTACCGTTTTCTCCAAGTATCAAAACGTTTGCATCAGTCTCAGCCACTTTTTGAATCGTACTAAAGACTTTCTGCATCGGCTCGGAAATTCCAATAATTTCATCTAATCCGTTCCCCGAAATTTGATTGATGTAACTCTGCTTTGTTTTCATCTTTTCCAATTCATCTCGGGATTCGCGAAGTTTTAAGGCGGAATTAAACGTGGCAATAAATTTTTCATTCTGCCAGGGTTTAAGAACAAAATCTGTTGCCCCTTCTTTTATCGCTCTCACCGCCGTATCAACATCGCCATAGGCGGTTATAAGAACAACAACTGCCTTATAATCGAGTTTCATTATTTCTTTTAACCAGAAAAAACCTTCATGTCCGCTGGTAGTGTCTTTGGAATAATTCATATCAAGGAAGATCACATCGAAAGTTTGATCCTGTAGAATCGAATAAATTTTGTTCGGATTATTTTCAGTAAGAATTACTGAAGCGTAAGGTTTTAAAAGTAATTTTACAGCAAGTAAGATATCTTCGTTATCATCAACAACTAATACTTTTGACATTATCTTTCTCATAAAGTGAATGGTATTATTGCTCAAAAATTATTCCATTCAAAATTCGACAATAAATGAATGAAAACCAATTGGGACTGTCCGATTACGCACATCGGTGTGCGGATGCGGACGATTAGCTAAGAAACCTCTTTCCCAAAATTATGAATATATGTTGAATTCATTTGATTTAAAGAAATTCTCTCCGGCACACCAATTGAGATAAAGAACTAAAAATGAGAGATTGATGGATAAAGTTATTGAAAAGAAAACGTGGACCCCAAAAAAGATAGTAATCATTTTGGTTTCCGCACTGTTTGTATTGTTTCTTTTGTTCACGTTTGTTTTTGCAGATAGGAAAAGTAAACTGAATGTTGAGAAAGAGAAGATCACAATTTCTGAAGTTAAACGAGCTTCCTTTCAGGAATTTATTCCTGTAACCGGAACTGTTGAACCAATACAAACTTTTTATCTCGATCTTTCTGATGGTGGGAGAGTCGTACAAAAATTTGTTCAGGAAGGAGCGTTTCTAAAAGTTGGCGACCCGATAGTTAAATTGGACAACCCCAATCTCTCTTTGCAAGTGATGAGCACACAATCAAGTTTTCTTCAGGCGGAGAGCATGTCGCGGCAAACACGGCTTACTTTTGAACAGAATTTGCTTAACAAACAAGATCAACTTCTAAATCTAAATCTTAATTTGTTCAATCAGGAAAGAACTTACAAAAACAATAAAGTGCTGTTTGAAAAAGGAATGATTTCAAAAAATGAATATGAAGACGGGAAAGAAAAATATGAAACGCTTCTTAAAAGTAAAGAATTAGTTTTGGAAGTATTAAAACGGGATTCACTCACCTTCACGCAGTTGGTTCGGCAAAGTGAATCCAATGTTGAAATGTCTAAAAATTATTTAAATCTTGTGAAAGACCAGCTTGCCAACCTTACCGTTAAAGCGCCAATCAAGGGACAATTAACTTCTCTTAATGCTGAAATCGGGCAATCCGTTAATTCGGGTTATCGTATCGGGCAAATAGACAACGTAGATTCGGTAAAAGTGCGGGTGGAAATTGATGAGCACTATATCTCTAGAGTTTTGGAAGGACAAACCGGCGAGTATGAACTCGACGGGAAGAGTTATATTTTGAAAATAAAAACCGTTTACCCGCAGGTTACAAACGGAAGATTTTATGTTGATATGATTTTTACTTCTGAAAAACCGAAAGATATTAGAAGAGGTCAGACGGTTCATATAAAACTTCAACTCGGCGGACTTTCAGACGCAGTGCTTGTTGAAAGTGGCGGATTCTATTCAACAACCGGCGGTCAATGGATTTTTGTTGTTGATAAGACTGAATCTTTTGCGGTGAGATACCCGATTAAAATCGGCAGACAAAACCCCCTCTACTATGAAATACTTGAAGGATTAAAACCCGGTCAGAAAGTAGTTACTTCCTCTTATGATAATTACGGCGATATAGAAAAACTAATTTTGAAATAACAATAATAAACGGAGCATTCAAATGATAAGAACAGTTGATCTAAAAAAAATCTTTAGAACAGAAGAAGTTGAAACAACAGCTTTGGATAATGTTAGTCTTGAAATAAACGAAAAAGAATTCGTTTCAATAATGGGTCCTTCCGGCTGTGGTAAATCTACGTTGATGAACATTCTTGGATTACTCGATAACCCGAGCGGTGGTGAATATCATTTTCTGGGAACAGAGGTAGCAAAATATTCCGAAAGACAACGCGCACATTTCAGAAAAGAGAATATCGGATTCGTTTTTCAAAGTTTTAATCTAATTGATGAGCTAACAGTTTTTGAAAATGTTGAACTACCGCTTTTGTATTTGAAAGTATCAGCAACCGAAAGAAAGAAAAAGGTAAACGCAGTATTAGAACGAATGGAAATTATGCACAGAAGAAATCATTTTCCACAACATTTATCCGGCGGACAACAACAAAGAGTAGCGGTTGCACGCGCAATAGTAAGCAATCCAAAATTGATCCTGGCAGATGAACCGACCGGAAATTTAGATTCAAAAAACGGCGATGAAGTTATGAAGATGTTAAGCGATTTGAATGAAGCCGGAACAACAGTAATAATGGTAACGCACTCACCGGCTTACGCCGAATACGGCAGCAGAGTTGTTCATCTGTTTGATGGTCATATTGTTACGGAAAATTTTAACAACAAATTTCATGTCTGAAACAGTGATAAAGAAAAAATAAATTCTTAAATATTTAAAAGTGGAAATGTTATATGCTAAATAATTATTTGAAAATATTCTTTAGAAACATGTTCAAGTACAAAACATCCTCAATTGTAAATATAACAGGATTGGGAATTGCGATTACCGGTTGTGTTTTTATCCTCTTATTTGTTTTTGATGAACTAAAGTTTGATCAATTCAATGTGAAGAAGGACCGGATATACCGCTACATGGAACAATCAAAAGCCACCGGTGAAACAGCATTGATTATACCTGCATGCAACTATCCTTTGATCACAAATGATCTACCTGAAATTGAGAGCGGTTTCCGTCTGATGAAATCGGGTCAGCAGGTTGTTGGGATCGGGACAAAAAGGTTTTTAGAAGATATCTATTTTGCTGATAATGAAATCCTTAATGTGTTTACATTTCCATTATTAAAAGGCGATCCAAAGGTAGCGTTAAAAGAACCCTTTTCTCTTCTCCTCACTGAAAGTTTAGCAAAAACTTATTTTGGGAATGAAGACCCTGTAGGAAAAACAATAACGCTTGATAACACGGATAATTATAAAATAACCGGTGTTCTAAAAGATATCCCCGCTACTTCACACATAAATCCATCGGCAATTGCATCAATTTCAACTTTTAATACTACACGGCCTTCTCTTATGAACGACTGGCATATCAGTAGTTGTTATTTCTATTTTCTTGTAAAACCGAATATTTCAAAGGAATTATTTCTAAAGAAACTGACAGCAAAAGTGTATGAAAAATATGGAGCAGATTGGGCTAAAGTGTGCAAAGTTGTACTGGAACCACTGCCCGATTTATATTTACATCCATCCAGAAATGCCTGGGATATTGCTAAACACGGTGATATAAATATTGTGCGAAGTTTTATAATTATTGCAATTCTCATTCTGCTTATGGCTTCGTTTAATTATACTAACATTCTAACAACATCAATAAAAATAAGAGAGAAAGAAATAGCCGCAAGGAAGATGCTTGGCGCCGGATGGAAGGATATTATAATTCAATTTATTTACGAGACTTTTTTATATCTGATTATCTCGCTTGGGTTCGCAGTTATTCTAATAGAGGTTTTATTGGATGAATTTAATCAGCTTACAGGCAAACAGCTAAATTCGGATTCGTTGTTATCACCTGAAATAATACTATCGGTATTGGGTCTGTTATTATTCACAGCCTTCTTCTCAATACTTTATCCTATCTTTATTTCATTGAGGAGAAGTACAATGAATAAAGGAGCAGGAACTCCTCTTGTCAATCAATCTAATTTCTCAAAATATACTTTTAGTTTCAGGCAAACTGTTACTGGGTTACAATTTATAATTACCATTGGACTTCTAATATGTTCCATTGTTATTTATAACCAGTTAAAATATGCCAATAATGCAAAACTTGGGTTTAATAAAGAACATTTATTAACTATCGAAAACCCCTGGGACGGTAAAATGTACGAGCGGTTCGAGAGCTATCGGAACAAAATTATTCAGTATCCACAGATCGTATCGGTGTCGGCGAGCGGTAATAATCCTTCGGAAAATATAAACAATTATACTTTTCTTTATCAAAAAGGGAAAAGCGATAAGGAGACTATTAAATCGGCGCAGATTGCTGTTGACTATGATCTCTTAAAAACCTGGCAAACCAAATTTCTTGCAGGCAGAAATTTTTCGAGAGAAATAACAAGTGACAAGGACCGCGCCGTTATTATCAATAGCGCCGCTGCTAAAGAACTCGGATTATCAAACCCGCTTAACGTAGAGCTAAACGGTGTAAATAATGCTGAAGACAGACAAAAAATTATCGGTGTTGTTGAAGATATTCATTTTAGATCGTTCAAAGAGAAGGTAATGCCGATAGTTTTCTATTTGCGATCATGGAGCGCCGGAAATATTGTTGTTAGAGTAAAGGGAAATAATATCGCATCAACTGTACAAATGCTGGGAAACGAATGGAAGGAAATTATGCCCGATCGTCCTTTCGTTTACAAGTTTATTGATGAATCGTTTGACAAACTTTATCAATCGGAACGGCGCACAGAAAAACTTATAATGATCTTCAGCGCTTTTGCAATTGTCATTTCGCTATCAGGGCTATTCGGTTTATTATCATTGATCTCACTAATACGAAAAAAAGATATTGGCATCCGGAAAGTATTGGGAGCCTCGGTTGAAGGCATTGTATTTACGATAACCAAAGAATTTATTTTAATAGTTATTGCTGCAAATGTAGTTGCCTGGCCTATAGCATATTATGTTATGAATAAGTGGCTCGAGGACTTTGCATATAGAATTGAACTAAGCTGGTGGATGTTTGCCCTTTCCGGTTTAATTGCTTTGATGATTGCGTTGATTACAGTTGGTTATCAGGCTATCAAAGCCGCCGTTAAAAATCCAGTTGAATCTTTGAGATATGAATAATAAATAGGGATACAAGAATGATAACACTGAAGAATATAGAAAAATATTACACAAATAAGTTTATTAAAACTTTCGTGTTAAGAAATATAAATCTTGAAATTCCGGAAGGTGAATTTCTCTCTGTGATGGGTCCATCCGGTTCCGGCAAATCAACTTTGTTAAATATAATTGGAATGCTCGACACACCGTCGGGTGGTGAATATTATTTTTATGATCAGCCGGTTCATAAAAAAAGTGAAAAACAACTTACGGAGCTTCACAGAAATCATATTGGGTTTGTGTTTCAAAGTTATCACTTAATCGATGAGTTGACAGTTTATGAAAACATCGAAACACCTTTGCTCTATCAAAAAGTTAAGATCGGTGAACGCAAGGGAAGAGTAGCAGAAATACTTGACCGGTTCAACATGGTAGCAAAGAAAGATCTCTTTCCCAATCAGCTTTCAGGCGGACAGCAGCAATTATGCGCGGTGGCAAGAGCAATTGTGGGTAATCCAAAATTAATTCTTGCAGATGAACCAACCGGAAATCTTCATACAGATCAAGGGAAGGAAGTAATGAAGGTTCTTAAAAAGCTAAATCAAGAAGGCACAACTATTATACAGGTTACGCATTCCGAAGAAAACGCAAAGTATGGAAACAGAATTATAATGCTAAGCGACGGATGGATTGAAAAATAGCAAAACACAAAACCGGAGACATGGAAGATGTTAAAGAATTATTTTAAAGTTGCGTTAAGAAATTTATTGAACCAAAAATTTTACTCGGTTATTAATATTGTTGGTCTATCAATCGGAATTACAGCATATATTCTTGTCGGGCTTTATATCAAACAGGATTTTAGCTACGACAAGTATCATAAAAATGCTGAGCAGATTTATCGTATCGAGTTCAGTATTTCCCAATCAGGCCAGACTTCATATTCAGCCCAAACACCAGCTTTATTAGGACCCACACTTAAAAATGTATATCCTGAAATTAAGAAGTTTTCCCGAATCTATTTTTCAGAACATAATCTTGTTAAAGTAGGAGAGATGAAAAATTATGAAGACAGAATTTCATATGCAGATTCTACCTTCTTTGAAATATTTTCTTATGAGGCGATTGTTGGAAATAAAACCCAGTTCCTTAAAAAAGCAAACAGTATCATTCTAACTGAATCAACAGCAAAGAAATACTTTGGGAATGAAAATCCTCTTGGAAAGGAATTAGAAATAAATAACAAATATAGATTTGAAGTAACAGGGGTTATTAAAGATGTTCCTATAAACTCTCATTTCAAATTTGATTTCCTTGCCACATATTCATCGCTCAATCAACAATCGGAAGCAACCTATCTTCCGCAGTGGGGCGCTACTTTTGGTTCTTATACTTATATGCTTGCTGAAAGAGGATTTGATTCGAAAAATTTTGAAAAGAAAGCAGAGAATTTTTTTAAAACTTACACAAATATTACTAGTGAAAGTTGGAGAGTTCATACACGACCTTTATTAAGTATACATCTAAATTCTCATTTGGATGATGAGATAGAAGAAAACAGTTCCATGTCCAGGATTGTTATCCTAAGTTCTATTGCTTTGTTTATTTTACTGCTAGCCTGCATAAACTTTGTTAACCTTGCAACTGCCCGATCATCAAAACGCGCCGTAGAAATTGGAATACGAAAAGTTCTTGGTGCATTTAAAATCCAACTCATTAAACAATTTCTTAGTGAATCGGTTTTATTGTCGTTGATTTCTTTGATAATATCTCTCATCACAGTAATAATAGTTATCCCATTCTTTTCAGAACTAGTTGGAACTGAAATCGGATATGATCTTAACAATAATTGGATGACATTATTATTAATAGTTGTAGGTGTTCTAACGGTCGGAGTTTTGGCGGGGCTATATCCGGCTTTATTTATTTCTTCTTATCAGCCTATCAAAGCTATAAGAGGTATTAATTCTTCTAATAGTGGAAAGAAAAGCGCTTCATATCTACGCAAAGGTTTAGTTGTTCTTCAATTTGCGATCTCAATAATTCTAATTGCCGGAACTATCATCATTAACCTCCAGCTCAAATATTTGCGAGAATATAATATGGGATTTGATAAGGAGTATATGCTTGTTTTACCTGCTCACGATGAAGTTGGGAAAAATTATACTACAATAAAGAACGAATTAAAAAACATTCCTGGCGTTGCAAGTGCCACTGCTTGCGAAGGAGCTCCTATCAGTATGAACGGGACTGATACCGAATGTAGGCCTAAAGGATTGGGCTCAAGTGAAGCTTTTCGCATTCATGTAAACTCGGTAGACTTTGATTATATGAATCATTTCGGAATAAAAGTAATTGCCGGAAGAAATTTTTCGACTGAATTTCAAAATGATTATTCAAAAGCAATGGTGATTAATGAAAAAATGGTTAAGAGTCTTGGTTTTAAAAATGCCCAAGAAGCTATTGGGAAATCATATTTCATTTCTTTAAACGGTTACAAACCGGAAATTATTGGAGTTGTAAAAGATTACAATTCAAATTCACTGCATAATGAAGTATTGCCCCAAGTTTTTATGCATATACCACGCTGGTTTTCTGAATTTACAGTAAAAGTAAACTCTGCAAATGTTAGCATGACAATTGGAAGATTAAAAGATGTATGGGCAAAGTTTTTTCCTCGGTATCCATTTGAGTACCGTTTTTTAGATGAGTCAATTGATAAGATGTATAAAGCGGAGGCAAGATACTCCAATGTAATTTCCACTTTTTCAGCAATAGCATTATTTATTGCTTGTCTTGGTTTGTTAGGTTTAACATCATACGTAACAGAACAACGCAAAAAAGAGATCGGAATTAGAAAGGTTCTTGGCGCTTCTGTCCAAAGCATAATTAAAACTATATCTAGTGAGTTTGTAATACTGGTAGTAGTTGCAAACGTAATTGCCTGGCCAATTGCTTATTGTTTTATGAGCGCATGGCTTCAAGATTTCGCTTATAGAATTGATATCAGCATTTGGATTTTTATTATCTCCGGAGGTATTGCATTACTTATAGCAATGTTTACTGTCGGTTATCAGGCGGTTAAAGCTGCACTTGCAAATCCCGTGAAAAGTTTGAAGTATGAATAAAATATCTGATTTCTAAAAAGGAGAATGGAATGTTTCGAAATTATTTTATTACCGCTATCAGAAATATTAAGAAGAATAAAATTTATTCTGTTATTAATATTCTGGGGCTGTCAATCGGAATTGCCTCTGCAATCCTAATTCTATCATGGGTTAATGATGAAACGGGCTACGATTCTTTCCATAAACAAAAAGATCAGGTCTATCGTGTACTAATTGATTTTGACGGTGAGAAGGCAAGTACAGTCTGCGGTGCTCTTGCACCTACTATCAAAAGAGAAATTCCGGAAATATCCGATGTGGTTAGATTTTGGAATTCGAATCCCTGGCAATTGTATTACGGCGGTAAAAACATCGAGCGAGTGGGAAATTATGTTGACCCTTCCATTTTCAATGTCTTTTCATTTCAACTTCTAAAGGGAGACAAAAATACTGCGCTGCAAGATCATCATTCTGTTGTTATCACAGAAAGTGTTGCTAACAGTTTAATTGCAAATAAAGATGCGGTTGGAAATACAATTTATATTAGGAACAGAATGGGAGAGAAAGAAGCATTTACAGTAACCGGAGTAATGCATGATGTTCCAAAAAATTCTCACATTCAATTCGATTTTCTTTTTTCATATACTTTATTTGGGCAATGGTATCGGAACGATTTCGCAGAAAAATGGACTAACAATAGTTTCACTTCTTATGTACTAGTTAAAGAAAAAAGTGATATCTCATTTATCAATAGAAAAATCAGTGCATGTTACGAAAAAAACACTAATAAAAAGAGAGGGGTTTCTCTTCAGCCGTTAAAAGATGTTTATCTAAATGCTGATATAAACAGGCATGCCGGAGGTGATTTTACATACATAAAACTTTTTATTGGAATTGCTTTTTTCATCTTGTTAATCTCATGTATCAATTACATGAATCTTGCTACAGCTTATTCGGCACAAAGAAGTAAAGAAATAGGTTTGCGAAAAGTGGTTGGCGCCAACAGAGTTCAGATAGGCATGTATCAATTTTTTGAATCATTGGTATATGCCTTTGCTGCGTTAATTGTTGCATTGCTGATAATATATTTTGTTCAACCTTTGTTTAATTCTTCATCCGGGAAAAACATTTCTATTGATTATCTGGATCCAACATTCTTAATCGGTGTAATTGCGATTGCTTTAATTACAGGTTTGTTAGCCGGATTTTATCCGGCTGTTTATCTTTCTGCGTTTCAGCCTATAAATGCTTTAAAAGTTGTTTCCAAAGGGGGACAAAAACTTTCTTCTTTTCGAACAGTGCTTATCGTTTTCCAATTCACATTTACTACTGTAATTCTCATCGCAACTTTAGTAACATCAACTCAAATGAATTTTATTAAGAAAAAAGATTTGGGATTTTCAAAAGATAATTTGATTTACACATGGACATCGGGATTTAATAACGATGCTATCAGACAAGAGCTTCTGAAAAATCCAAACATCATAAATGTTGCAGGCTCAGGCGCACAATTGGATCGCGTTTTATGGTGGCAAAACGTAAAAGAGTGGGAAGGGCAAAAGGGAGATCAATTCGTTCAATACGGAATATTAGAAGTAGACGATAATTTTATAGATACATACGGAATAAAGCTTTCGCAAGGAAGATTTTATTCTAAAGATTTTCCTTCCGACGAACAGCAAGCTATTGTTATTAACAAAAGCGCTGTAAAGACAATGAAGATGGTAGCTCCGATTGGTAAAACAATATTTTATAACGGCGCAAATAGACGTATTGTTGGTGTGGTTGAAGACTTCCATTGGGAATCTTTGCATTCAACTATTACACCTCTTCTATTTGTACTTTATCCAAAGCAACTGCGCTGTCTTGGAATAAAAGTAAGGAATGAAAATATTGCTGAAGTATTACCGCAAATTAAAAATGTAATTTCCCGTATTGAACCGGATTACTTTTTAGAATACAAGTTTTTAGATGAAGAGCTTTACAATCTTTATGCTAAGGAGCAGCGCAGAAACACACTTTATAGTTTGTTTTCCTTTATCTCTATTGCACTATCGTGTATGGGATTATTCGGGTTGATTTCATTCACAGCACAGAAACGAACTAAAGAAATCGGCATACGAAAAATATTAGGTGCATCAATACATGGGATTGTCTTTATGATCTCAAAGGATTTTCTCAAATGGATTCTGGTTGCAAATATTTTAGCATGGCCTATTGCATATTATTTTATGAATAAATGGCTTCAGGATTTTGCCTACAGAATTGATTTAAGCTGGTGGATGTTTCTTGCGTCGGGAGTTATAACGTTAGTAATTGCACTGGCTACTGTTAGTTATCAGGCAGTTAAAGCTGCTACAGCAAATCCGGTGAATAGTTTGAAGTATGAATAAACGAGGAGGTTAAGTTTTAATAATTTTTTAAGATTGCTCACAAACGATTCAGCTAAACATATTACAATTCAACATAAATATTCCACAGTTTAGTAACATAAATTTGTTATCAGTAATTATATCTGTTTTATTTGAACCATACATTTATAATTTTCTAAAAAGGTGTAGCCATGAGTTTATCAATTAAATACTTTGCATTAATAACAATTTTATTTACAGTGTCCATACTAGCACAAGAGAAGGATTACTTAAATAAAAACCATTTACCCCAATCTTTGCATTTAGATAAAGCAATTAAGCAAACTTATCTTGTAACAACTGATTATTTCAATTACGATCTCAAGTCCAATTTTATTGATAAAAAAAGAATTGAGGGTAAATACACTTGCGGCTTGGGTAATGATACTGTCAAGTGGAATGATGTGAACATTTCAGAATCAAAAGATTTGATATTACCTTTTCCGGTTGGTGAAAAACAAAACTTTATGGAGAATTTTAAGTATGTTCAAGACGCTGAAATAGTAAAACCTGAATTCTTCAAAAGAATTCCCTCTGAAAACTATTTAGTTAAAAATCTATTTTGGGATATGCTGGGTTTTAATGTTATAGCTTATTCCGGGTGGGATTCGTTAACTCTAAATAAAGATTATCATTCTAAAGAATTGAGTACTGAAGTCAACTTATCTTCAGATGGAACATTCGAAAACAAGGATATGATTCTTAATTGGATTGGTGTCACCAAAATAAATAATGCCCTGTGTGCAATTATCAAATATTCAACCATGAATAATCCGCTTCATTTAAAGATAGAAGGTCTCGAAATGAGTGGCAGAAGTCATTATTGGGGCGAAATTTATGTTTCGCTAAACAATAAACAAATTGAATATGCAACTCTTGCTGAAGATGTAATAACAGATGTGCAAATAAATAATCAGCCGCAACATATTTTAGGTTATACCGTTAGAAAGATTGTTGTATCAAAGCTCTAATAGTAAATATTTTAGTTATGCTAAAACTTAAAACCCGGTGAAGTAAAATGAAGAAAATAGTAATTGCAGTTAGCGCAACATTAGTATTAAGTATTATATTTTCAGTACTGTTCAAATGGTTCCAATCAGATTCTCCCCTTGGTCCTTCAACAGTACTTTATGGTGTCTTAGTATTTCTAAATATATGGATACTTGGTTTTACCGGTTTCAAAATATTAAAGCGTTTCTCTTCTAATCAAATTGGTAAACATAAATTACAAGTTATACCGGCATTTATAATTTTTGCTGTTGTTGCATTACTCGAATCCTTAGTTCTTATTTATATTGGCATTTATATCTATTATCAGTTGAACGGTTTTGATACCTCAAACTTTCTAAAACAATTTATTGATATTGAATTGCCAAGTATTTTAAAACAATATTCGGTTTGGATTTTAATTAGTTCGGCATTTTTCTTTTACATGATTTATAAAAGCGCACTTGATAGAGAAAGCCATTTGAGGGAAGATAATCTTAAATACAAATACAACAACCTTAAAGCACATATTAACCCGCATTTTTTGTTCAACAGCCTTAATACTATCTCGGAATTAGTCTATGTCGATGCAGATAGAACAGATAACTATATACAAAAATTATCCGGTATTTATAGATACATTTTGGAAAATGAAGAAAATGATTTAGTCCCCTTAAACAATGAACTGGAATTTGTTAAACAATATTTTGACTTGCAAAAAGTAAGAGATGAAGGCAAAATATTATTAGAAATAAAAATTGATAATCCGGAAAGATTTAAAGTTATCCCCGTATCATTACAAACATTAGTTGAGAATGCTCTCAAGCATAACATTGCATCAAAAGGCAAACCATTGAATATAATAATATCAAATAGTGATAGTTATTTGGTTGTCTCAAATAACTTGCAGAAAAAAAATACATTAGGTAATTCAACAAAGACTGGTTTGAATAACTTAATGGAGCGAGTAAAGCTGATCACAAAAAATAATTTGGTTGTTAACGAAGACCCGGATGAATTTATTGTTAAACTGCCAATTATAAAGGCATAGTATGAAAGTTTTAATTATAGAAGATGAAAAACCTGCTTCCCAAAAGTTAATTAGACTGCTAAACAAAATTGATTCAAACATTGAAATTATTAATACAATTGAATCAGTCGAAAAAGCAGTTAACTGGTGGTTATCAAATTCACACCCGGATTTAATTTTTATGGACATTCAGCTTGAAGATGGAATATGTTTTGAGATTTTTGACAAATGCTATATAAAAACACCAATTATCTTTACAACTGCATTTGATAACTTTACTCTTAAAGCATTCAAAGTAAACAGTGTTGATTATCTGTTAAAACCTATCAATTTATCAGAACTTGAAAAAGCTGTCAATAAATACCGTACTATTCATCAAAAAGAATTTGACTTAACAAGCATTAGTTCTTTAATGAGCCAATTACAACCAAAGATAAAAGAACGCTTTTTAATCAAAATTGGAGAGCACTTACATTCCGTACAAGTTTCAAGTATAAATTATTTTTTTGTAAAAGACCGCTGCAATTATATCAAAGTGGATATTGGTAAAAATTATTTGATTGATTATTCTCTTGATAAAATAGAACAATTAGTTGATCCTAAATTGTTTTTAAGAGTTAATAGAAATTTCATCATAAATTTTAATTCTATTAAGGATGTGGTTTCCTACAGTTCTTCAAGACTAAGAATATTATTAAATAACACATCGGATAACTTTGAGATTCTTGTAAGCAGAGAAAGAGTCGCAGATTTCAAAGAATGGATGGATCGATAATTTATAAAATTTAGAAATAAATGAAAAAGTAACTTTTAATAATTTTAATTGTTACATTCGATCATAAATTGGTCTTGGTATTAGTCCTAAAATTGTTGCAATTAGTCCCCAACGTTTTGTGACATAAACAATTTTCTTTTTCTTCTTAATTGCTTTATAAATTTGTCTAGTTGCTTTGTCCACGGATGCAACCCAAAATAATCCTTCTCCTTTTGCCATTTCAGTATCAACAAGCCCCGGTCTAATATCTGTAACAAAAATCTGTTCTTTTAGTTTTGTTGCTTTTTGTCTTAATCCTTCCAAATAGTTTATTTGATACGCTTTTGACGCATAGTAAGAAGGTGCTTGTCTGCTTCCACGAAGCCCTGCAATTGAACTTATACCAACTAAATGTCCGGATTTTTGCTTTTCAAAGTAGTTAAAAGCCCAATCGGCAGCACAAGTAAACCCAAGTACATTCGTGTCAATAGTACGTTTTTCAACGTTAAAATTCAGAGTCTCATTCATGTCGCCGGTTCCTGCACAAATAACTGCCAGGTCAAGTCCACCGAGTTCGGCTGTTAATTCTTCTAATTTTTCGGCTACTTTTATTATGTCTGTTATGTCAAAAGTCTTGACATAATAAGAATTTGGATTTTCTGATTTCAATTCTTCAAGTAATTCGGTTCGTCTGCCTGTTATGCCAACTTTATAACCATTGACGACAAGTAATTTTACAAGTCCTTTTCCAATTCCTGATGTCGCACCGATAATTATTGCTTTTTTCATTTTGATTGTCTTTGTGTTATATAAGCAGTAATATTTTATTGTTCATTCATCCATTTGTAAATAATATCTTGTGAGAATATTACAGTTGATTTTCCATGTGAACCATTTTCTATTAATCTATATTCTTTGTTCTTGTGTTTCCAATTTTCATAAATTAAATCGCATCCTTTTTTGTCAACGATATTATCTTTCTCACCATAAATTAGCAATAGTGGATAATTTGCCGTCTTGGAATAATCAATCATTGAATCCATTATTTTTTTTGTTTCAGTCATCATATACATACTGAAATACTTTACCAATAATAGATCGTTTATTCTTGATTCTGATTCTTTTCTATCTTCTTCGTTCTCGATCTTAGTTGGATCACCTGCCATATTAACGATGGGTGTGTGTTTTGCAAAAAGATAATAACAAGCATATTTAATGTATTGTCCTAAACTTGGCGACATACCTTTAGCTGCTTTTTGCATATAAGGCGGATTAACAAGAATTGCCCCGGCGATATTGTGCAAACTGTCCGCAGCAGCTAATAGAATAGCGGTTGACATACTGTGACCAAACAAAAATACATTATGTTGTTTCGAACCATAGTCTCTATCATTTCTAATAATCTCAGAATAGTCATTTATGAAATCATTGAAATTGGAAATATCACCGCGCGTACCATCTGAATATCCGGTTCCACGGGGATGAATTACAACAACTCTATTTTCATTGTTAGATAGAAGTTCAATTATATCCTTTTCACTATTATGATTTATTCCTGTAATACCTGAGATGATAAATATTATCGAGTTGTAATTCTCAATGGGTCTGTAATCATAGATGAACAATTGAAGTCCATCTCTAACTTTATAAAAGTGACCTTCGCTTTTATCAATAATTTCCGGCTTATCAAAATTCTTCATCGAAGTACAAGAATAAAACGTTAACAAAATTAAAAACGTGAGCAAGTATTTCATTTCTGGTTTGTAAAGAAATTTCTTTCAAATTATTATGTTATTTATTCGCCGGATTCAGAGGCACTACGTTCCGCTTCGTGCCTCTGAATCAATCCTTTTCTCTCCACCTTACGACTCTCTCACTATTTTGGGGTGCAATATATTCTCAATTTGAATGGGAGTTTTTATCATCCGCTGTTCCATTAGGATAATCATTTATTAATTAATTTTCTTAAAAATAATTTCACGTTGAAGGTCTAATCGCTGTTCAAAGTTATTTGCCTTCAGAGTCATCTTAAAGACAATATCTTCGTACATTGTAGCGTATTCAATCTGCTTATCGGTCAATGAAACCCAAATATCTCCCCAGTACATTGAGCGTCCGCTTAGTTTCATAACATCTGTATTAGCATCTATATTGTTATACATTGCCTGATAGTGGATGATTGCACATGTTTCATTATTCCTTTTAGAGACGCCTGTCCAGCGCAGACTCAAGCTCTGATTAGTAAAATTGACATAGTTCTCAATGTCAATTCTTTGGTTCTGAAAATAGGCTGGATAAAACATCTCATTAAGCTTTAAACTATCAAAATACATCCATCCATAAGTTTCAATGGCGACACCGTCTTGAACAAACCACCGGATGAGATCAACATGTTGTTGTGGGAAATTTTTGTAGAATTCCTGTTTTACGAAATTATCTCCATCAACTTTATACAGTAACCCGTTCAACTCCGGTATTTGTCGCATTACGCTAAGGGTATCCATCAAATTTTTCATTTGAACGTCGTTCCATCTCACATAACCATCCTCTAATCCTCTTGTGTAAAGTGCTTTTACGAAGTTATTGTTTAGCAAGGCTCCGTCGATATCTCTATTATTCCAGTGAAGAGATACTTCATAAGTTTGGGGAGTGCTGTTATCCACTGTTAAATTTTTCGGCAGCTCGGTTAAATAATCTTCATTCTCAGTTTGTGTAACATCCTGGCAGGAAGAAAGTACAATACATGTAAGGTAGAAAAGTACCGGTGAAAGAAACCGGAGGAAATATGATCGTGCGTGTTTCATGGAATTCATTCCTTTTAATGTTGGTTTAATAATGGTATTTCAAATGAACACTGAAAAGATACAATTGAATGCTTGCTGCGGCAAAAAATAGTTGCAGAAAGAAAGATTAAGTATGCTCAAGTGTTATTTGGGCAGTCTGAACCGTTATTCAAAAGTTTTTCCTTTGGCTTTGCACCAATCATTCCGTAATTTCATTCCGTTATTGTTGGACACGATGGTATCGTGTCCTACTTTTTTTCACAACCATTCTTTCCATGGCATTATCAATCGGAATTGTCGGGGCGGGAACAATGGGCGCAGGTATTGTCCAAAACTTGGCGACATACCTTTAGCTGCTTTTTGCATATATGGTGGATTAACAAGAATCGCTCCGGCGATATTGTGCAAACTATCTGCCGCAGCTAATAGAACCGAGGTTGACATACTGTGACCAAACAGAAATACTTTATGTTGTTTCGAACCATAGTCTTTATCATTTATAATAATCTCTGAATAGTCGTTTATGAAATCATTGAAATTAGAAATATCACCGCGTGTACCATCTGAATATCCAGTACCACGGGGATGTATTACAACAACTCTGTTTTCATTATTAGATAAAAGATCAATTAATTCCTTTTCTCTTTTGTGATTTATTCCTGTAATACCTGAAATGATAAATATTGTCGAGTTGTAATTTTCAATAGGTCTGTAATCGTAGATGAACAATTGAAGTCCATCTCTAACTTTTAAAAAGTGACCTTCGCTTTTATCAATAATTTCCGGCTTATCAAAATTCTTCATCGAGGTGCAAGAATAAAATAATAAGAGAATCAATAATGTTAATATGTGTCTCATTTCCATTCTTTAAATTACACCATCTAACTTATCGCGTAATTAAACTTTACCAATAAATACATACGCAATGAATCCGCCAAAGGAGGAGTTGTAAAGACAAAACTACTTTTTCTTATCTAAAATTTTCTCCATCTCATCCATCAGACGGTTCATCTTTTTCATTGTAAGATCAAATGGCTCTGAGGATGCCATATCTACTCCCGCTTTCTTTAAGAGGTTAATAGGATATTCGGAACTGCCGGAAGAAAGATATTCAATATATTTTACCGTGGCTGGTTTGTCGCCGTTAAGAACAAGTTCCGATAATGCTGCTGACGCTGTATAGGAAGTCGCGTATTCATAAGCATAGAACGGTTGGAATAATTGGGGAATCAGCATCCATTCAGCTTTAATCTCATCATCAACAATACAGATGTTCTTATCATGACCGTAGTATTTTTTTGCAATGTCTAAAAACAGGCTGTTCAAAACATCTCCTGTAATCTGTTCTCCTTTTTCTGCCATTTCATGAACGCGCAGTTCAAATTCTGAAACCTGAGCCGCACGGAACACAGTAGTTTTAATAATTCCAAGGTAACTATTTAATAGTGAAAGGCGGTCTTCATCATTATCTATCTGCCTGAGCATATATTCAATAAGCAATGCCTCGTTACATGTTGAGGCTACTTCGGTAACAGACCTGGCGCAAAACGCGGTCTCAAACGGTTGATTCTTGTTGGAGAGATAGCTTTGCATGGTATGCCCAAGTTCGTGTGCCAAGCCGCTCAAATCGCTGTATTTGCCCTCATAATTAAAAAGAATATAGGGATGAACATCATAAGCATAGCCGATTGAATATCCACCGGAACGCTTCCCCTCTGAAGGGAAAAAATCAATCCACCGGTTTCCGAAGGCTTTACTTACAACGTCTGTATATTCTTTACCAAGCGGCTGTAAAGCGGCAATAATACTTTTTTCAGCCCCCTCAACCGGATAATTCAGATCAGCGGTTTTCGATAACGGAACATAGAGATCATTATAGCGCAGCTTATCAACACCTAAAATTCTTTGTTTTAATTTCAGATAGCGGTGAAAGGAGCTCAGATTCTTATTTACGTTTTCTATAAGATTGTAATAAACTTTAGGAGGTATATTGTCATTAGCCAGAAACATTGCAAGGCATGAAGAGTAATTCCTGGCTTTCATGTTAAAAAGATCATTTTGAATCCGGGCATTATAGTGCGCGCCGAATGTCCGGTAGTATTCATTAAATTTTCCCAGGTAGGTAATTAAAACCTTCTGCCTGTCTTCACGGTTTGCGGTTCTCATGTTTAATGAAAAACCTGATTCATTAAGCTTTACAGTTTTGCCGGTGCTTAATGTAACTGAGGGATATTGAAATTCGGCATTAATAAATACACCGTGAATATTATTAGCAGCATCTGATAATAACGAACTCAGCGCTAAAATCTTTTCTTCACCTTCATTGCCAATATGTTTTTTCAAACGTATGGTTTCATTTAAGAACATCTGATGAATTTCGAGTTTCTTTTCATTTCTGATAAATGATAGAATTGTACTTATATCCATAAGTAAAATTTCAGGTTGAATAAAAGCGGTTTTCTCGCTCAATAAAGTCCCCAAATTATCTAATTCCTGTTTTAAGGCAAGTCCGTTCTGATCCCTCATATCCTGGTCAAATCTCATATTGATATATGTAAGGAGCCGTGTATATTCTTTATTTAAATGAGAATTCAATGTAAGGCATTTTAATAATTGAGCGGCAGATTTACCTAATGTACCTTTGAACTTTTCAATTGCAGGTATTTCGTTATTCAATTTTCTGATAGCTTCTTTACAGGATTCATCCGAAGGATAAATATCGCTGATGTTCCATTTGTAACGGTCAGGAATTTTACTGCGGTCGGATTCCTGTGACATAATTGGTAAGGAAAATGAAAGTATTATATAAATTGAAAACAACAATGCTTTTTGAAGATTCATATATAGACTCCATAGTTATTAAGAGATATATTACATAATAGATTGAGAATTAATAATAAGTTGTTTTAAATTAGTCCTAAAATTGTTGTAATAAGTCTCCAGCGTTTTGTAACATCAACAATGAAATTCATACGATGAGTTATTTCTTTTGAATTACAAGTAATTACAAATTTCAGACATAAATTATGCAAGCACATCGTTTAAGAATGATAGATTCACTTCAAATTTTTATACTGTTGTACTATATCCTTTGAATACGGTTCTTTCTTCATTAACATTTTTCTTTCATTGCTATTTTCAATCCAACGATATATCCAGGAAAAACCATATTGTCCGGCATAATAATCTTTACTTTTATAAATATTATCTTTTAGCGCTTCATCTAACGTAATAAAGTTGTAGCCTTTATCTTTTAACCGGGTTATAAGTTTTTCAAAGCATGCAGAATTTAACCGGTTTGTATGACACAAAAATATATGGTTAATGTTTCTACCGAATAATTCTTTTGTTAAATCTTCAAAATATTGAAATAGATCAACGGTAAAGTCGATATATTTTTCTATGATTCTATCCGCTTCTTTTGTATTCCCGGATGAAAGATAATTGCAATATAATGCGTCATAAACATAATCTATACTTTCAATGGTAAATGGAGTAATTGTATATCCTCTATGATTCAAAAAATCATAAATCTCCGCTCTTGAAATACTATCTTTTCCAGTGCTGTTATAAGGGAAACGGAAATATTTAAGTTTTTTGTTTTCCTTTTTAAGCAGCTCTTTTGTAATAGTTTCACCGCGGAGAATATCTTCTTCAAATAAAGATAATTCTGTCTTCGCATAATTTTGATGGCTATAGGTATGATTTCCAATTGTTACCAGAGGATTATTAATCCATTTATTAAATTCAAATAATTTTCTATCAGCGTTTCCATTTTCACTGAATGATTTCTCAACAACAAAAACAGTAACAGGTACACCATGTTTTGTAATAGAAGTTAACAAAGAATCACTTGCCTCCTCTATTTTCTCTATATCAATATTGTTATAAGCGCTGAATAAATCATCCATAGTAATTGCTACAGATTTTTCTTGAGCGAATAAAAATGTGTTTAAAGTTAGTACAACTAATAAAGCAAAAATTGATTTCATTTTATTCTCTCTTTAAAAACATAATTAATTTGGTTCGTGTTCTTATTTACTGTTCAGATCATATTTCCATATACAATTTGTCCATGTGCTATCTGGTTCAGCATATTTCAATGTTACAGGGAAATCTGGTGAAACACACATAGATGAAATTAACAACTTTCCTCCATTAACATAGTTGACACTTGGATCCATAATTCGCTGCTTTGAACCGCCGCCGAATGTTGAATATTCAATAATCTTCAGTTTTTTGTCCAGTATTAATACAACCAAATCCAATCCACCATCGACGGATTTGTATAGCGCATCTTTACTAATAGGGAAGTCTTTTGATGCTGATGTGCCAACCACTAAATATTTTTGCTTATCGGTTTTAGAAACATAATTTAGCCAGTCGGTTCTTGAGCCTCCTAAGAAAGATGAATATACAGGCTTATTCGATTTAAAATTAAATTTCATTATAAAACCATCAGCATTTCCGCCAATATACTTTCCATTTAATGCATCGGATGTGACTGGAAAATTAGGTGACTTTGTTTGACCTGCAAGAATAATATTGTCTGCATCTTCTACAAAGACAGAATTGACTTGATCAGTTGAATCCCCTCCTATAAAAGTTGAATAATAAATCTTAGAAAGATTTTTATTGATGATTGTAAAAAAGCCATCCTCTTTTCCAACTATAGATTTTTGATAAGCATTTTTTGTGATAGGGAAATTAACAGAATAGGTTTGACCTGCGAGAATAATTTTCCCATCTAAACCGAAAGAACATGATTTAATAAAGTCCAAAGAATTTCCACCTAAATAAGAAGAATATAATATTTTATCTAAACTTAGAGTTAAGGCGGTAATTGTTATGTCACCAACTAACCATCGGTTGCTACTATCAGGTGGTGCAGAATTATCATACTCCTTTTGAATAACTCTTGGTGTAGTTGGATAATCAAACGACTTAGTTTTTCCAAATAAATACAAAACATTTTTATTAACTGCAAGTCTTGTCCAGTGATCGCCGCCTGATCCTCCAAAGTAAGTGGAAGCAATATACTTGCAATCGTTACTGAATTTTATAATGTAATGATCATTTTCACCTTTGATTGTTTTTTGATAAGCATTATCTGAAACAGGCAAATCTTTCGAATCTGTTGTAAAGCCAACATACACGTTGCCAAAATCATCAAGGGCAATTTGTAAACAATAGAACTCTGACCCCGAACCGCCTATATAAGTGGAATAAATTAATTCTCCTTTAGGTGACAATTTCATTAAAAATGCATCGCCTTCGGCTATATCATCTGTAGTATACCCCTGATAATTTTTTTGAAAAGCATCGCTTGTTACTTTTAGCCCTCCTCTTGTACCACCGGCAACAAATATATTCCCATTTTTATCTATAGCAGAAGGAGTAGAAGTGTGTACTCCTCCGCTTGCGGCTAAATAGCTTGAGAAATCTATTTTCTGGGCAATAATGTTGGAACCGATACCCACAAAAAGTAAAGCAATAATCAACAATTTGGTTTTCATAGTTTTTCACTCTCTTTAAAGTTGTTGTTTGTTTTTCCTCTGCCTAATAACCAGGCAGCAACCGCTCCGGAAATTGTCATTGCAGTTACGCTGCAAGCATAATCAACAAATACAGTTGTTTGAGAAAAAAAGTTGGATGAAGCATATAATCCAAAGTTAACGGAACCCCAAAAAAGAAACGAGAATACAGATCCATACTTTAGACCGGAAGCAAAGGTTTTTGCACCTGACCATTTAATTACTGTCGTTATTAGAAAGCCCATTGCCAATGATGTAACAACCATTGCCCACACTATTAATTGGTCAGGTTGGCGGTGAAGCTGCTTCATAAATTCTTCCGATACGGCAGGATGCGAGTGATAGAAGTCTTTTAAAATAAATATATAAGCAGCAGCGTTAAGAATAAGGTTACTTACTGTTGTAATTAAACCCGATATAAGAAATTTTTTGTTCATGTTATATTTTCTTTCATCTTTAATCCTTTTACTGGAAAAGTTTTAACAATTTTATTTATAGAACTAACTCACTTGCGATGCATATCTTTTTCACCAAACCCTATAAAGAGAAACGGCTGATAAAATCCGGATTTGCTTTTTTAATTATTCCCGAATCCATTCTTTCACCCATTTACTTTCAATTAGACACTGAACAACAAACGGATCATTCATAGCAAACTTGGTAGCCGTTTCCATATTTTCCGCTTCGAATAATATTAATCCGCCGCTTCTGTCATTGAATGGACCACCGGAATAATTGATTGGTTTACTCTCTTTCCAATATCTAATATGTTCGGGAACAATATTTCGAATTCTTTCGAGATTATTTTTCATCAGATAGAAAAAAACGAATTGTTTTAACATGAACAATTCTCCTTATTTAATATGCGTAACAACCTAACCTGGACAAGCCAGAACCAATTTATCACATTAGAATGATTGAATGGCTGTATGTTTGAATGAAAAACATTCATCCATTCATTTTCATTCAGTCATTCTTTCGCTTTATTTATCATGTTAATATTCTGCCAATTCTCCGCCGCGGCGGAGCGGCGAATTACATGAACTTTACTGATAAGGTACGAATCAGTCTATTTATAATGCGTATTGAATAATGAATAGGCACAGATTAAACTCTTTGTAAATTATCAGTTTTACTCATTCACACATCCAAATATTCATAGAATTTTTGTATTTCCCTTTTTTAACTGTTTTGTAATTTTTAGCAATTGTATAATTAATGCTTGGCATTATAGAATTTATATTTATTATATCCTGAGTTTTTTGAGCAGTATAAATTGACATGTGCCTATTTTCGTTTTGAGGATTGACCCACGATATTAACATCTGAAAATTATCACCTATATATTCCTTATCGGCAACTATTTTATTAGAATCAATAAATACAGGAATTTGCTCAATATATTTTTTTAGAAACAAATTGCTATTAGGCGTTCCAAAAATAATAATATCATAATTTGAAACATCTGTTTTTAAAGCTTCTTTATCTGAAATCAATTTAGAATCAGGGGAAAATTGTTGTTTATAATCATTTATAAAACCTAATAATTGTTGCTGCTTTGCAGAATCACTTTCTTCGGTTGGCGTAATAATTAAAAGTCTTTCTACATCAACATTACCGAACTCAGGCATGTTTGAAATATTAGGTTTTCTAAAGTCCGCTACTGTATTTTGATAATTAGAAATATCCTCCGGTTTTATTTTTGTAAAAACCGAGAGCAATTCAGGGAAAAAATCATCGAAATTCTTGTATCGTTCTCTGTTTCGTTCATATTCCTTCAATTTGGCAATCAACGGGATAACATAAATAAAACGGTGTCCTACTTCATTCCGGTATTCAGTGAGATTTGAAGATTCCTCGCCATATTTTTTTGCAGCCAAGCGACACGCAACAGCTCTCACTATATGCTCTTTCACTGTTGTTTCCCAATCCGGATAAGCCTGACTATTCATCGATTGTTTTATGGTATCAAATAATGCTGAAGACTTGTTTACAGTTTCGATGTGTTTTTCAACCAAAGGGTTTACAAATGAGTGACTAAATTCATGACAAATCAAGTTATTAAATATCCTGTTTGCTGAGAAAACGGGAATATCACCCATATTTGATTCTGGTTCTATAATGCAATAAATATCCATTCCCGAGGCACTTTTAATTCTTGGGCCGAAATTCCCACTGCCTAATAAATTTAAAATAACTGTGTATGAGTTCTGCTTTGAACCATAATAATTTTCTATACTTTCCTTTTCTTTAAAATTCCTAAAGTTAAACTGAATTGTAGATAATATTAAATTGTAAAAGTTCTTATGATTAACATAGAATTCATCAAACTTACACTCTTTACGAAATTTTTTAATCATATTCCTAAGACTATCGGCGTATGCCTCATTGAAAACGCCTTGAGGTTCTGCTCTGTAATTCAATTCATCATCTAAACATGCCATAAAAAAAATAGGGGCATCTATTGAACGAAAACTTTTTCTAAATAAATTTTCAAAATTAACAATTGCTGGATGTTTTCTATATTTGGTAAAGTATGTTTCAATGTCATTTTTATAGCTATAATCCAATCCGTTTAGATAGGGGTAATCTGCAAGGTAGGCAACGACATTAAACAATTCAATCCTTTTATCAATACAAAACGTTATGCCATTAATGTCCGTTTTGTAATCACTTTTTATTGCATTATTTGTTGTTGCATAAAGCTGAAACAAACTGAAAATAAAAATGACCATTAAATAAAATTTAGTTTTCATACTTTCCCTTTATAATTCATTTCACTTATATAATAATGGCGTTACGCCCAACGCGCCGTCTAAAACTCAGACTAAAAAGCAGAGATGGGAACGTCAGCCAAATACCATTTTTAAAAATATCAGTTACTTTAATTTTCATTCTAATTTCTCATGATTAAATAACAATTGACACAATAGCTCTCGTATAGCATTCGTTTCATTTTTAATTTGTTTTTCCTCTGCCTAATAACCATGCAGCAACCGCTCCGGAAATTGTCATTGCAGTTACACTGCAAGCATAATCAACAAATACAGTTGTTTGAGAAAAAAAGTTGGATGAAGCATATAATCCAAAGTTAACGGAACCCCAAAAAAGAAACGCGAATACAGATCCATACTTTAAACCGGAAGCAAAGGTTTTTGCACCAGACCATTTAATTACTGTCGTTATTAGAAAACCCATTGCCAATGATGTAACAACCATAGCCCAGACAATTAGCTGACCCGGTTGCCGGTGAAGTTGCTTCATAAAATCTTCCGATATAACAGGATGCGAATGATAGAAGTCTTTTAAAATAAATATATAAGCAGTAGCATTGAGCAAAAGGTTAACAACTGTTGTTATTAGACCAGATATAAGAAATTTTTTGTTCATAAAATATTTCCTACTATTTATTTTTCAACAAATTTAAAGCATAGTCGAAAACAGGATCTATCCCATTATTAACGTTATTTAAATTCCAGTTTACGATTACTTTCGGCGGAACACCTTTTGATTCAATAATAGTTGTATCTGTATCATAGATTAATTGATCTGAAATCGAATAAATCGTACCATTTGATAAACTAAATTGTCTGCTATTACTTAAACCTCCACCGGTTGTATCACCAATGGTAATGCAATTCTGTAACTTCGCCATACCGGCAGCAAAAATCTCAGATGTACTAAAACATCCCCTTCCCGTTAACAAAATAATTGGTTTAGTAAATTGCCAATCACCTCTACTTGGATATTCTATCTGAACCATTGGAGTGAAATCACTATGTTTTTCTCCATTCCTTATTTGTATATAACCACAATTAAATGTGTTTGTAATAAATCTTCCGCCAATGCTGCCGGCAAGCGGACCATATCCGCCGCCATTCATGCGAATATCAAAAATAATTCCTTTACAATTTTTCATACTATCCATTGCGGCATCAAAATCATGTAACAATACTTCATCTTTATTCCAGCTTGAAATAGCTATATATCCGATTGAATCTTGTTTAAACCATCCCCACGAAGAACTTTGTTGATGCCAACGATATTTTGAAATATAATTTTGCCAAACTGCTTTATTCCAATTAACTGTATAAGAAGGGAAAAAAGGTTGAACAAATTGACCGTTACTTTTCTTTATCCAGACGTGAACATCTTTCAACGGGGCAAGCATATTTTTTACACTACTTATAAAATCATCATAGTTAGTAATTTTTGCTACTTGCGTGGAATATGTATTGTGCATCGCAGTCCAATCTATTTTCTTATAATCAAAAAACACATAATTCTCATCAAAATTTTTCCAAATAGATTCAAAGTCAGCAGAATAAATCCCTTCACTATTTTGGGGAGGAGTTATAGGATCGTCCATTTTATCGCAGCCAATAAAGCCGACCATTAATAAAATAAATAAAACAAGTTTTTTCATAATCGTAACCTTTTTTTTAATTAGAACATCACAACTTTGTGCCTAATAACGTTGCCGATAAGCAGCATCCGCTTTACTTGCGGTTAGGTTTTGTAAATATCTTCCATAGTTATTATAACATTTCCTTTTTTATGCCCCTTATCAACATATCTATGAGCCTCAACAATTTGTTCAAATGAATATTGTTTGTCGATAACTGATTTTAACTTTCCAGCCTCGCAGAGTTCTTTGAGAAAGATCAAGTCTTCAACCTTTAACTTAATGTTGCCAGATAAAGCAAGAGCACTTATATAGACCCCTGATTTCGCCAAAGACATTTTCCGTTTTGAAGATGCAATTTTACCTACCGCATCAAAAATAACGTCATAAACATTACTGCTGTGGGTAAAATCTTCTTGTGTGTAATCGACAATTTTATCAGCTCCCAGAGATTTCACCATTTCCAAATTCGTAGTACTACACACTCCTGTAACTTCCGCCCCAAAGTGCTTGGCAATCTGTATTGCATAAGTTCCAACACTCCCGGAGGCTCCATAGATCAATACTTTTTGACCCTTTTGAATATTTGCTTTTCTAAGATTGATTAAGGCTGTTAATCCGCCATTAGATACCGGTGCAGCTTCCTCGTAGGACATATTTGCCGGTTTTATTGCTAGAATCCCATCTTCAGGAATACAGCAATACTGGGCATACGCGCCAAATCTAAATTCAGTGGATGCAAAAACGGGATCGCCAATCTTAAACAGCGTAACATCTTTACCGACTGCTTCAATATCTCCGGCTAATTCCATTCCAAGTATCTTTTTTCTTGGTCCATTGAAACCAACTATGATTCGCATTATGAGCTTGAAAAAGAAATCTTGTACTGGTCCTAAACCAGGTTCTAAACGCCGAACCTTAGTATCCCCAATGTGTACTGTTGTAGCATATACTTTTATCAGTACTTCATTATCTTTAGGAAACGGTTTTTCCACTTCTGTAATCTGAAGGACTTCAGGTGGTCCGTATTTGGTGCAAGTAATTGCTTTCATTTTGTTTGTATTCATTTTTTTAGGCTTCTAATTAAAAATATACACGATACATTAAGTTAGGAAGAAGCGGCATTTGAGTAACATATCCGATTTTGTTAGGTTTATTTACATCGTAATATTCGTACAATCTTCCTTGGCGATTAGTAATATTTGGTATATCAAGAAATATTTCGTGTGTAACATTTTGTGTGTTAAATTTATAGCTTACAGATAAATTTAACTGGAAGATATTATCAAGCTTATTATCATAAGCTTTACTATAATCCCAAAAGCGATTGTTTGCAGGGTCAACAGCTAAATTACCGGACGCATCACGTAACAATGGAATGTACCTTTGACCACCACTGAATAATATTTTTGCATTCAAAGTCAGTGTTTGGTTTTGCTTTTCTCCAAATACAAATTCTTTTCCACACAATACATTAAATATGAAATTACTATTGAATTTTGTGTTTCGCTCAACACCTTCTAACGATTTGTATTTTGAATCAAACAACGAACCATTAATCAAGAAATAATAATGATCGTCGAAAAATCGTTCTACGGTTGCTTCAATACCGTAGTTTCTCCCGGTTCCTCTGTTTACTAAAGGAACATATTGATAATCAGCGCCTTCGTTAATGGTTGCGTAAGAACTTGTATTGTTATTTTCTACAGGTAAATTGTAAAGGCGCTGATAGTAAACTTCTACTTTTGCCTTCATATTCTCAGTAATGCTTTTATCGTAACCCAGCACATAATGGTCTGCTTTTAGTAAATCAAGGTTTTTGTTGGGTTCGATTATGCTGCCGTCTTGTTGTAGAATCCTTGTAAAATAATTGTGAATGTTTTCCATGGTGCTGTGTTTGCCATATCCGGCGTGCACTGAACTTGTATTATCAAGCTTCCAGTTTAATGCAATTCTTGGTTCGAACGTACTTTTCTTGTTTCGTAAAACGTTCGTGTTGTGAAATCCGGTAACCAGAGTAAGATTATCATCGAAACTATGTTTCCATGTTATATGATTTTGTAAAGTAGTGATGTTCCCTTTGTAATCTACTAAAGTAAACCGGGTGGTAGTTGAATCATTCTTAAGCTGGCTTTGATTATTATTTTCATCAATAAGAGAATATTCTGTGCCAATATGAATTATGTTTTCAACATTAATTTTGTTGCTATACGAGATAGAAGCTTTATAAGTTGAAGATTTTATCTTGCTGTTATAGTTTAATTTTCTACCAACGGTATCAGTACCAATTATTGTTGACTCATAAATACCATCATTCAAACCCGTTCCTGAATAGGTAAGGGAAGTTTTAGTATAGCTATTGTTGTTAATAGTAAAGGTATGATTCATCCCCACATTTGCTTTATAATTCTTTTTGTCAAAATCTTGTGTAATATCCGGCATCATTCCGTTGGTGCCGGGAGTTATCCATAAATTAGGTTTTACTTTTTTAACCAATAAATCATCTATACCCCCTACTCCGAAGAAAGAAAATGTTCCCGTTTTTTCTGTGGGCAGCACAACCTTAAAATTAGCATCTTGAAAAGTAGTAGAAACTCCCTCTATATCACCAACTAAACCAAGTTTTTGAATTAAGCCGATGTTAGAAAATCTGTAATTTACAAGATACGAACCGGCGTAATCTTTTTTAATCGGACCCTCTACTGTAAAGTCGGTGCCCAGCAAACCAACGCCTGCCATCGTTTCAAATTTTTCATTATTCCCTGCTCGAAGTGTTAGATTGTAAACTCCCGACAACACACCACCATATTCAGGCGAAAATGCCCCGGTATAAAAATCGGAGGCAGCCAATAATTTATTATTTAAGAAACTAAACCCTCCAATTGTTGCATTTTGGTCTGCCTGATGGTTCGGGGCTGTAATTTCAACTCCTTCCAAACGCCATTGGATGTATTTCGGCGAGTTACCTCTTACAATTATATCATTTGAGAGTCCTGAAGTTGCTACACCTGCAAAATTATTGAGTATCATAGAAGGATCGTCCCAGGTACCGGCGTAACGTTTTGTTTCTTCAGCAGAAATAGAACGAGCGCTAATTAACGCCAGATCGTTGAGAGCTTCTCCTTTATTTTTATTTGGTGTGATTACTACTTCATCCATTTTTACAGTGGATTCCTGCATAGAGAGATCTAAAACCACTTCTTTGCCTGAGTTTACAACGATGTCCGGAATCGTTTTAGTTTCATAACCCATATACGATATTCGTATTGTAATTCTGCCGATTAGTATATTTTCTAATCTAAACGTACCGTTTACATCGCTTGTCGTGCCGATTATCGGATCAGTACCGACTATGAAGACATTGGTCCCGATAAGTGGCAGTTTACTATCGGTATCAGTTATGGTACCTCTTACCGTTTGGGTTAGTTTTTGACTAAATGCGAGTGTTGTGAACATCGCGATTAATAACATTGTCATAATGAACTTTTTCATATTTGTTTGATTTCCTTAATGATTAAACATTTTTTTATTTATAAAAATGTTTTTTTTAACAGACTACTTGAAAGAGTAACTTAATTATCAGTTGACATAAGTAATGACTAAAAACCTTTGTAAAATTAATTAATAGCAAAGTTTGATGTGCTAAAAACCTTGCAATCGGCACTATGACTTTGTGAAATACACCATAGAAAGATAAAGCAGAATTATTATGACGTTTCACTTATTACTACTTAACTCGATTAAATTCCATTTCTACAACCATATTGTTATCCAGCATTGCAGTTTCCTTTATTAAATCAGGTGTTATGAATTCAAAATTAAATTTTGGTTCGCCACCATCGGGATCGGTAGTAACGATCTCTCCTGTATGTTCTGAGGTGAACCAGGCAGAACTGATCTCAACAATAGAAGATGATTTTATGAGCTCTGCAAGGACAAACTTGTCTGTATTGGCATCATATCCAAAAAGTTGTTCTACTGAATCAACAATTTCTCCATTACTGATAACTTGAATAATACAAGCCATCCCGTTTCCAAACTGTTTATTATCACTTCTATAAATTGTTCTTTTTCCCAATTCACATTCCCAGGTTCCGATAAACTGTTTCATCAACTCAACCTGGTTGAGTTTTGTTTGTGGTGTTTGAGCATATGTTCCTTTTATACTGATTGAAATGAACATCGCAATTAATATTGTTATGCAAAATGATTTCATTTTATGTACTTACTTTAAATAGTTAATAATTTTCATTTTTTTTATGATCTAACATTTTTATTCAACAAAAAGGCGTCATAAAGTAAAAAACATGTTCTTTTTAACTTTTCGCTACTACCGAATTTTGAAACTTGATATACATAATACATTCCGTCATCAGACCCAATTTCATAAAGAGATAACGCGATAAGAATTTTAATATCTTCATTTGCCGAAAATGAGTTTAATATTCTCACTAAGGGTTTAACTGCTTTGTCAATTTTATATTTACCGCTGAAATAAATACAAGATCTTAGAACACCAGTATTTTTGGATTTTAATCCTTGCAAGAAATTATCTAGGGCATGTTTATAATTGTTATTAATAAGATCCTTTACCAATTCAACCTGGTTGAGTTTTGTCTCCGTTGTTTGGGCATTTGCGACTTTTATACTGATTGAAAAGAACAGCGCAATTAATAGGGTTATGCAAAATGTTTTCATTTTATGTACTTCCTTAAATAGTTGTCAAAATTGTTATTATCACTTCAGTTATTAATATCAAAATATCTCATCCAGAGTTGCTGGTTTTTCTTTTCGATATTTAAACTATTAATTTCTCAGTGTTGTTGTATAGGTGACAACTTGTGTGCCGGAAGAGTTATTTCTTAAAAGTGAACGGATTAAATAAATTTCATATGTTTTTGAAATAAGAGCTTTCCCCAACCGTCCGTATTCGTATACCCATGTTCGTATTCGCACATGCTCATATTAATATCAAAATATCTGCTAAAGAGGAATAAATATCCCGCGCGGAGTCACTGATTATAAAACCGAATTCTATTTTGTGTAGAATGTGTCATTCTTTAATTTCAAACATTAACTCGCTCTCATTGGCAACCCTATTATAAAAAGAACTTAAAACCTGCATATAACTTTCAAGGGTAGGATATTTGTTCCTGTTTTTTTCATAAACCCCTAAGGATTCAACAAGACCTTTCATCCAGAAAAAACCTTTACCAAATTCAGATATCAATTGATATTTAGCTGCCTTACCATCAGGATTGTGTCTTAATATATATCGTATTACAGAAGCTCTTACCAAAGCCTCATTCATCATTGTCTGCCAATTAGTATAACGTTGGCTTCCCATACCCGCTTTTACAAGATCAAAAAGTTTGGAACCAGAACTCTCAAATTTTTTTTCATATTTTTTTGTTAAATGGTTTACATAGGAATGGTTGAATTCGTGAATGAGTGTTGGCAGATAATTATCAACCGTATAAAAAGGTTTATTGGAACTATCGATAGACGAAGTTCCCATGATAGCATAAATTTCTTCCTCCCCATTTGGGTATATTAATTTGGGTCCGTAATTACCTCCTCCAAGCCCTAGCCCTATAATAATATTTAAGCCACCTTCAGGTTGTACTCCATAATACTGGTTGTACCAGTTTATATCCAACGCTTTGTAAACCGGTATAAATTTTTCTTGCGCGATTCCGTACAGCCCTTCATGTTCTTTGAAAAATTCTTCGCATTTAGCATCAACATAAAATTGTTTCAGCAACCCGACGAATTTGTAAGCATTATTCTCCCCCCATCTTCGTTCCGGCACTTTTGATGAAAATGGGGCAATTGGATTTAATGATGGAGGCTGTTCCAGGTGGATTGCCATGAACATAACAGCATCAAAACTTACACCGTTTTTGCTGCGTAGTTCAGTTGCAAAAGCAACAAGGGGATGATCTTTATATTTGTCGAAGTGGTTATGAATATCTGTAACATAGTTTCGATAAATATCATCATTGTACTCAAGATTGCCCGCCAGACGAAATACGATACTAAGTAGTTCTGTTCGCTCGTCAACCTTTGGTAATGGATAATGATTTAATAGATCATAGTTAGTTGTTTTAGTCTCTTGACCAAACATCTCTATTGAGAAAAAGAGAACGAAGATTAATAAAATGTTTTTTTTCATTTTTAATAAATAATTAGTTTTAGAAATAGCTTTAACTATTGACGAAAGCCTTAACGGAGAACGACCATCTTTCGTACTATGTTTGCATCGTTGCCCGTTAGCCGGTATATGTACATTCCACTTGATAACCCGGTTGCGTTAAATGTTTCTTTGTAGTATCCCGCTTCATATTCCTTATCCGAGATTTCTTTTACAAGTTCGCCGAGTGCATCGTACAAACATAGTTTATATCTTCCGGTTTTCGTAATTGCTAATTCGATTGTCGTTGTTGGGTTGAACGGGTTAGGATAATTTTGGTAGAGATTAAATGTTGATGGGGGAATTTCACTCTCATCAACATTAGTCGGTTTAAGGTTTAAGATCGCATTAATACTAACCCAATAAAAATTTCCATCATCACCACAGAAGAACAAATATTTACCGTCGGGAGAAACAACCGGAAATCTTGCATTACCTGTAAAACCAATTGCATCATTTATTTTTTGAGGTGTAGTCCATTTCTCATCGTTTGTTCTAAAACTTATATTGAGATACATATCCTCTTTAGGTGAAGGTCTGCTAGAAGAAAAAAGTAAATACTTTTCGTCCGGGGAAATGAATGGAGTATAATCTATAAATTGCGAATTAATAACCGGATCGAGTATTTGCTTGTTTGAATAACCGAGATCTGAAAACTGAGCGGAGTAAATTCCGGTTTCCCAAATTTTTCCCCTCTTATAATCAGAAAAATAAACTTTACCACTTTGGGTGAATGATGAAGAAGTATTCATCAAAAAGCCATCGTTTTTTGGCGCGCTCCATGTCGAATCATTTATTTTTTCAACATATTTGGTCATCCAAACTGCATTTAGGCTACTTCTATAATCGAAAAATAATTTCTTCCCATCAGGTGAAAACATGGGGTTTGCGGTTATTCCTATTTGTGCAAATGATGGCGCTGCAGACTGAGACCATTTACCGTCTTGATAACCAATATGCTGAATCTGTGTTGAAAATGTACTCATATCGACGGTATTCCAAAATATATCTTTCCCGTCAGGCGAAACAACAAGGCGGCTGTGTATATTCTCCTTGGAGACAATATCTTTTGCAAATACGACTGATTTTTCTGAGGGAGGAATTTGTCCCAGGTATTCCCATGCCTGCGTTTGAGAAAACAGATTGGCGGAATAAAAAACAAAATAGAAAACAATAATAAATAAAGCTTCCTTTTTCATGGCATCCCTTTTTAGTAACGAATGGTTTTTAGTCTAAACTTGAAACTCTTTGTATTGCTCCGTAGGGCATTACTTCGGATAAAAATCAATAACATTAGTACATATGGAATCATTACCTAAGTAGCACCATTTTACGGATAATGTTTACGTTGGCACCCGACAACCGGTATATATACATTCCACTCGATAACCCGGCTGCGTTAAATGTTTCTTTGTAGTATCCCGCTTCATATTCCTTATTTGAAATTTCTTTTACAAGTTCACCGAGAGTATCGTACAAACCAAGGGTATATCTTCCGGTTTTCGAAATTGCAAATTCGATTGTAGTTGTTGGATTGAAAGGGTTGGGATAATTTTGATACAGATTAATACTCCGGGGAAGTTGGTTTTTATCTTCTTCTACATCAACCGGATTTGCGACAATGGTAATTCCAAATGTAGCTGAAGCGCTTGCATTGGCAGTATCTCTGGCTGTTACTGTTACCATTATGGGAAAAACTTTTGCTTGAGTTGGTATGCCTGAAAAAGTCCCTGTACCGGGATTAAGACTTAACCATGAAGGCCAAGGACCGCCATTGCTCAATTTTGCAGAAAAGGTGAATGTACTATTTGGATCGTCGTCAAAAAACGTGCTGTCTGGAATTGTAAAATCGAATGAATGTCCTACAGTATCTTTTTGATTTGGTATCTGATATTTTAGATAAGGTGGAAAATTAGTGTGTCTCAAACTATCAATGAAACTTGTTGACACCCAGTAAATATCATTGTTTGATACATAAGTCATATATAAACCATCGCTGGTTATTTCGCTTCCATTTTCATCAGATTGGGTATTAAATATATTCCCTAGGTTTTTTGGATTTGTCCAGGTACCATCATTTTTTTTATAGGAAATATATAAATCATTATTTCCAAAACCACCTGCCCGGGTAGAATTGAAAATAAAATAACTTTCGTCAGGTGAAACATAAGGGTTTCCATAAACAACAGCATCATTGAATATTGACGGCAATTTAACTCTTGGTTGGAATGTGCCGTTTTCATACTTTGAATAATATATTTGCCCTGAAGTGTTTTCAAAATAAATTGATCCATCAGCCACAACACACGGATGGTATTCATCCTCTGATGTATTCAACGAGCTGCCAAGGTTGATAGGTTCGCTCCATACCGAATCGACTTTTTCACTATAGCATAAATCTGCCGCGCCGAATGAATTTGGAGCATTGTAAGCATAGTAATATACTCGTTTGCCATCGGGTGAAAAAATGGCTTCTTCCGCTGATCTGGTTTTTGAAAAAGAAACAAGTACAGGGCTTGACCAGTGATCATTTTTATATTCCATAATTGAAGTACGCTTATTTGGCCAGTTCCCGGTTGCGAATAACATTTCTTTCCCATCGGGGGAGATGGAGATTCCATATTCAGTTCTTCCTGTTAATGATACAATTCCAGGTGCAAAAATCTTAGGAGTTTTCCCGGGAGGTGTTTGACCCAGGTATAAACTGTCCACAGGAATTGGTTGTGCATCTAAAGGCATTGATGAAATAACCGATATTGAAATGGCGAGTAAAAGTCGCAGTATTTTTTTCATATAGATATCCTCTTAAATTATATTATTCTTCATTTTAATATTTCCAAACATTTTTTTTTGAAATGGTCTTAACGAAGAAACACCATCTTTCGTACTATGTTTGCATCGTTGCCCGTTAGCCGATATATGTACATTCCACTTGATAAGCCCGTTGCGTTAAATGTTTCTTTGTAGTTTCCCGCTTCATATTCCTCATCTGAAATTTCTTTTACAAGTTGACCAAGTGCATTATATAAACCCAGAGTATATTTCCCGGTTTTCGGAATTGCAAATTCGATTGTCGTTGTTGGGTTAAACGGATTTGGATAATTTTGATAGAGATTAATATCTTTAGGAAGTTGGTCATTAATTTCTTCTACACCAACCGGATTTGCAACAATAGTAATACCAAATGTCGCTGAAGCGCTTGCATTGGCAGTATCTTTGGCTGTTACTGTTACCATTATGGGAAATACTTTTGCCGCAGTTGGTATGCCTGAAAAGGTCCTCGTTCCGGGGTTAAAACTTAGCCATGAAGGCCAAGGAGCGCCATTGCTCAATTTTGCAGAAATGGTGAGTGTGCTGTTTCCGTCGTCATCAAAAAATGTACTGTCTGGTATTGTAAAATTGAATGAGTGCCCCACAGTATCAATTTGGTTTTTTATTTGATTCTTTAAATAAGGAGTAAAATTGGTATGTCTTAAACTATCAATCAACTCATCGATGCGAACCCAATGGACATAGGTATCGGAATAATCCTGCTTAGTTCCTGTTGTATAAAACAGATATTTATTATCCGGAGAAACATAAGGTCCCCACATTCCCAGACCGAAGTTTATTTTTGAGCCTAAGCTTTTCGGGTTTGTCCAACTACCATCATTTTTGCGATAACTAATTTGCAAACCACCTTTAGCCAATATTATAAAAGTTTCATCTTTTGAAATAAAAAAGTCTAAATTATCTCCGCCGGAATTTAATAATTGCCCTAAACTAATAGCTGAAGTATCAACGCCATCGATCAATAATTTGCACCAATCGGAAGCTCCTACGGTAGGATTAGAAATTGATGAAATATAATAATTACCGTTATTGGTAACTTGTAAATAATGTGCTGAGTTAAGGTTTGATAAAATCCTTTGTGGACTTCCCCAGTTTGGACCATTCTTAACAGAAATAAATGTTTCATAAACTGAGCTGCTATTTTGAATGTTAGCATTTTGAAAATACATCGTATCGCCGCTAACCGATAATGCAGGCGCCAGATAACCTCCGAATAAATTGAAAGGACCTTTCCAGTTACCGCCGGAATAGCTGTAATATTTAATTGTATCGCCGGCGGCAGGGTAGTAACTGCGCACTTCTGAAAAATAAATTTCTCTGTTGTCATTAGAAATTGCTATCCTTTCGGCTGCAAATGATCCTCTATTTATAGCGAGGTTAAATATTTTGGGAGTATCTCCGGGAGGAGTTTGTCCCAAATACAAACTATCAGGCGGAATGGCTTGTGCATATAACGACATGGATGAAACTATCAACACTGTTACGACAAGTAAAAGTCGCACTATTTTTTGCATATGGAGCTCCAGCTAAATTATACTATTCTTTAATCGATATATTAATTTTTAGTTAACATAAATAATGACTAAAAACCTTTACAAAATTAGTTTTTGGCAAAGTATGATGTGATAAAAACCTTGAGAACTGCACCAGGACTTTGTGAAATGCACGAATGAAGAGGATAAAGAAGAATTATTTAGATAAGAAAAAGCTTAACAATCAAAGAAGTGAAACTAATAGAAAGTGTATCAATTATTTATATTAGAATAATTGAACTCTAAACCCAAAATTGATCTTAGCTTATTTATTACTTTACGGCTAACCGGTAAACAGTCGCCGCTTTTTAAAACGACACGATATTTTCCGCCGCCAAGGGTTTGAATTGTTTCGATTGTTTCTATGTTAATAATAAACGATTTATGAATGCGATAATAATTGGATGGTAATAATGGGATAAGCTGCTTTATGGGTTTGTCGTATATAACGGAATGCCCATCTTTCAAATGCAGCTCTACATAGATGTTTGCAGATTTGAAATATCGAATTTCTTCAATGGGAATAACTCGAATTTCAAATCCCCTTTTTACAGAAAGATATTTTATTGCGTGTCCATCCACAGCGTGACTTGACTTTAAGCGTTGGAAAGCGGCTGTCAATCTTTCCATGCTGTATGGTTTAGGTATAAAATCCAGCACACCGTATTCAAACGCTTCTATCGCCCTGTTGATGTTGGCAGAAATAACAATAGTTTGAAATGATTTGCTTACAACTTGTTTAAGGATTTGAAACCCGTCCTTTGCATTAAGATTTAAGTCTAATAATAAAACATCAATTGTCTTTTCATTGATGTACATGAGGGCGTTACTCAATGTGGTTTCAATATGGATAGAAGTAATTTCTTTTCCCAGAATTTGTCTGACGAGTAATTCTATATCTTCAGCCGTAGGGCGTTCATCTTCAACAATAAGGATGCGCATTATTTATCCCTAATTTCAATAATCGTTTCCCATCCCGTTTTCTGTCGCTGTGAGATGAGTTTCCATCGTTCAGGATAATTTTCCTCTAACCGACTTTTAATATAGCGCAGCCCAAAACCGCTTGATCCCTTTTGCTCATCGCTTGAAAAGTCGCCGTCATTTGAAAGAATGTATTGAATGCAACCGGAATTCTTTTTCCGCAGCAATGTGAAAGTTCCCTGGACTTTATTCTCATACCCATGCGTAAGTCCGTTTTCAATAAGCGTATGAAATATCATCGGCGGCACATTTTCTTCCTCAACAATGTTCATCGTTTCTATTTTATAATCAGCTCCTTTGCGGTAGTTCATTATTTTCAGATGCGCCTTACATAAATCAATTTCTTGTTGGATAGGAATCAGTTTTAGTGCAGAGATTTGTGTAATCATCCTGAATTCTTCCGCCAGCGTTTCTATAAGTTTTATAGCTGAATTGGGATCTCTCCTAAGCCATACGATTATAGATGTTAATGTATTTAAAACAAAATGGGGATTAATATTCTTCTTCAATAATTCATTTTCCAAATGAGCCGATCTTAGCAGGGCTTCTCTTTCGGCGGTTTCTTTTCTTGCAAACTGTCTGGCTATAGAAAAACTTGTGCATATAACCATGGTTGTTGCCAACCCGGCAAAAGCAAAATTGAAAAAATATGCTGCCCAGGCTACTATAAGTCCTATAAAAATAATGATACTTTCTTCCCGTCGTTTATACAATGCCCACAGTGTAATCATACTACTTAAAATTAGTACGGTAGGAGGCATTACATCAAAGATATTCACGATGTTAGTAAAAAATATGTAAATGATTAGGTCTATTACAATAATAACCCCAATAATTTTTTTAGAAAACGAAAATGCGTAGATGAAAAATGCCGGAAAAAGGGCAGTAAATAAGACGGTAATTATCTGCCAGGTAAATAATTCCCAGTGTACAAAAGTTGTTGGCATCTCAATGAAGTTTGGGACCAGCAAAGTTCCCGAATCCACTATCACTAAAAAACAAATCAAACTGAACAATAGATGTTCGGTTTTTCTCTTCCTTGCGATATAGAGAAAAATATTAAATAGAAAAGGAATAAATACAATACCTATTATGAAAAATGCTTGATAATTTGACTGGTAAATTTTCTCAAGTACATGATCATATTGACCGATTAAAAATCCTCCATAAACCCATTGCCATGATGTAAAATCAGAATAATTTGATAATCGAACAATAAGTGTATGTTTGCCCGTAACTACCAGGCGTTGGGGGAGAGGCAGATTAAAATTATAAGTGCCGGCTTTTTCATCATCTTTATTTATTCCGATAATTCCATTTTGTGCAATCTTTATTCCATCCCAATAAATTTCATACGCAGTAAAAAAATAAATCGGGAATAATCCCAAGACAGTATCTTTATTAAGAGTATCCTTAATAATAATTTCTGTTCTTATAAGCCAATTACCCTTAGAATATTTTTTGTTTTCTAAAGAGGGAACTAATGGTTTCCATGAAGCGGAGTCGGGAAAGTTGAGAATTTCTTTTGGAGCTGGATCTTTTGCAATTTGCCAATGCCCTAGAGTTATTGATTTCTCCTTTGAAGAAATGATATTGAGTTGCGCTTCACTAAAAGCATTAGTAACCCCAACAAAAGAGAGAAAAAAAAGAATATATCGAACCAATGAATGGGGAATAAGTCTTTTCATAGTACTTAATGAATGCTTTGGAAATTCTCTACAAATATTTTCTTCACATTAAATTTAGATAAAAAGATATAGGGAAACAAAATCTTTATTCCATCCACATATTTGCTACCGATCTATTGAGCTGTTGTTATATTACACGAGTGTGTAAAATACTTTGTTTAAATGGCAAGGCGCAGATTCATAAAAATTATAAATTACTTGACATCACCTTTATGAGGTAGTATATTGGCACCCACGAAATGAAAAATAAAGCAAAAAATATAACCTTAAGTTTCAGCGCAGCATCAATGTGTTGCTGTTGCACCATGTGTTGCGTTACGCAGATGGAGAAGCTTTTTTAAAGTTATAGTATTAAAATAAATTTGAGTAAAGCCCTTCCATCCGTGAAGGGCTTTTTTGTTTTACTCCTCAAACATTAATTCCCTTCCAGATACTTATTCAATCAAAACTTAAAAAATATTCTTTCCGTTGATGGTTGCCATCCGGTGAGAATAACAAAGTGTTTCAATCAAAAAAATCGAAATAATTAATTCATTCAATAATAAGGAAAGGATCAATCATGTTCATCAATTATCTAATTAAAAGAAAACGAAATCTGTTGAGTTTCTTTTTCATATTTCTTTTTCTATCGTTAAATGATAGCGCGTTTGCGCAAAGTAACGGCACGTTAAAGGGGGTTGTGAAAGATGCAAAGACAGAAGAAACTTTACCGGGAGCTAACGTTATTCTTGTTGGGACTCATATCGGGCAGACAACAAAAATAAACGGTGAGTTTAGTCTACACGTTCCGGCCGGTAAATACCAACTTCAATTAAGTTATGTAGGTTATAAGACAATTAAAAAAGAAATCACAATTCAATCGTCTGAGATTCTTTCTCAAGATATTTTTCTACAAAGCGATATCGTTGGAGCAAATGAGGTTGTTGTTCTTGGAACAAGAACAAGCGATAGAACGGTAATCAATTCACCCGTGCCGGTAGATATTATCAGCGCTAAAGAGATTGAGCAGTCCGGTTTTACGCAAACAAGTGAATTACTAAAAACACTTATCCCGTCATATAATGCGCCGCAAGCAAGTGTTACAGATGGATCAGATCACGTTAGACCGGCATCATTAAGAGGTCTCGGACCGGATCAAGTTCTTGTTTTAGTAAATGGAAAAAGAAGATACACAAGCGCACTTGTAAATGTAAATGGGACCATTGGTCGCGGTTCTACCGGAGTTGATTTTAATGCAATACCGCCTGCTGCGATAGAAAGAATTGAGGTGCTTCGCGACGGCGCTTCAGCTCAATATGGCTCCGATGCAATCGCAGGTGTTATCAATATCATTCTAAAAGATAAAACCGGATTTGATGCATCGGCATCTTTCGGTGAATATGTATCTACACAAAAAAGAGGTTACGCAGAAACCGAAGGAAATATAGAAGGAGAAAATGCTTCAACTTATTCTTGGGATGGAAATGTTGAAAATGTAAAAATTAAAGATGGTTTTTCTAAAGCAGTTCACCTGGGATATGGTTTAAATCTTTTTGATCAAGGTTCGGTTTATGTTAGCGGCGAATATCGAAAACATAATCCCACTAACCGTTCCGGTATAGATCCGCGCCAACAATATTTTACCGTGAATGGTCAACCCGATCCGCGAGAAGCAACGTTTGGAAGACTCAATCACAGATTTGGCGATGCCGATCTTGAAGATATTGCACTATTCTTGAATAGTTCTTATCAAGTTAATGAAAACGCTAAAGTTTATTTATTTGGCGGTTACAGCAAAAGAGATGGCTCTGCCGGTGGTTTCTACAGACGTGCAAATGATGATCGAAATGTTCGAGCAATTTATCCCGATGGTTTTTTGCCATACATAAATACAAAAATTTATGACGGTTCGATTTCTACAGGATTAAAAGGAAGTCTTGGAGCGTGGGTTTATGATGTGAGTGAAACTTTTGGAGGAAATTCGTTTAACTTCTACGTAAATAATTCATTGAACACTTCGCTGGGTACAGCAAGTCCGACATCTTTTTATGCCGGGACTTTAAAATTTTATCAATCAACAAACAATGCCGATTTTGTAAGACAACTTGAAATTGGAACTGCTGAACCGCTTAACATTGCTGTTGGTGCTGAATTCCGTTGGGAACGATACCAACTTTTATCCGGCGAACCAAATTCATACATTGATGGCGGTGTAAAAATATTGGACGGACCGAATGCTGGAAAATCTGCGAGTGTTGGTGCACAAGTTTTTCCGGGATTCTTACCTGTTAATGCACAAAAACAAATTCGTACAAATGTTGGCGCTTATTTCGATCTTGAAAATAAAATCACCTCGGTGTGGACTGCTGGCGCTGCAACCAGATTTGAAAATTACAGTGATTTCGGATCGACACTTACCGGGAAAGTAACTACACGTTATGAAATTATTCCGGAAGTTGCCGTAAGAGGGGCAGTAAGCAGCGGATTTAGAGCTCCTTCGCTTGCACAAGAATATTTTTCTTCGATCTCCACAACGTTTATCAGTAGCGTTCCTTACGAAGTTGGAACATTCCCTGTGAATTCAGCAGTTGCGAAAACACTTGGCGCAAAAGATTTAAAAGCGGAAAAATCAATTAACCTAAGCGCCGGATTTACGTTTTCCGTATCTGACCTGGCTGTAACGATTGATGCATACCAGATTGCAATTAAAGACAGAATTGTTTTAACCGAAAATTTCACCGGTACAAAAGTTACAGATTTCTTAACCGCACATGGCATTAATGCTACCGGCGGACGATTCTTCACCAATGCTGTGAATACAAAAACCAATGGATTAGACATTACTGCTCACTACGGATTGGACATCGGCGAAGGAACTCTTAAATTAACAGGAGCAGTCAATTTTAATAAAACGGAAATTACCAACAAATCTCAAATAACTACTCCGGTTGAATTACAAGCTGTTACATCAACACCAATTTTGGCTCGTGTTGAACAAGGAAGAATTGAATTGGGGCAGCCGAAAAGTTCATGGAACTTGCAAGGGAACTATGCATTACATAATTGGAATTTTCTTTTAAGAGCAGTTAGGTATGGAACAATTACTGCATACAACAGCAATCCGCTTCAAGATCAAACGTATGCTGCTTTGTGGACCGTAGATACAGAGGTTTCATATCAAATCATCAAAGGAATATCTGTTGCCCTCGGCGGAAATAATTTATTTGATAAATACCCGGATAAAGTACTTAAGAAAAACAGCAATACCGGAATTCTTGATTACAGCAGTTCATCTCCATCGGGATATAATGGGCGCTACATTTATTCCCGGTTGAGTATTTCTATTTAATATGTTACCTGATGCAAGGTGATAAAAATTGCAGGGCGAAATTTAGAATCGTCCTGCAATTTTAATTTCTTCTGGTCATAGTTTTTACTGCAGAAACAGAGTTGAGACAACAACCTTTCGTCGTACGGAAAAACCTCTTATCGCAAAGTGAAGAATTTCATTAAAAAATAACTTAAATTGATAATGCAATATGTTCTCGCTTATGATAATTAACTATTCTTTATTATTCTGTCACATGATAATTCGGTAACATATTTTTATGTATAAACAGATGGCGCTGATTAAAGACTTATCTTCCAACAAGGAAAAAACCTTCTGGTTTTTACAGATCTCGGGTTGGACTTTATTCTATTTTCAGCACGTTTTTGTCTTTAGCGGTATCATCGATTTTACATTTAACAGCCTATTAAATAAGACCATAACCTGGGCAATCGGATTCACAATTTCCATCTTGCTTCGTTACAGATTGAAAAAAATAAACTTCCTCGAATACTCCTTCATCTCACTTTCGATAATAATTTTTGTTTCTTCCTTTGTTTGCTCTATAATTTGGGAAGGAACTTCTCTCATTATTTTTGAATTTGTTCAATCACTTAAAATAGAATTAAGGGATATTACTTTCTGGACGATCGTTGTGGGTGTGTTTAGAAACAATGTCGTCTTTATCGGGTGGAGCGGGTTGTATTTCGGAATTAAGTTTTGGATGGAATGGGTTTTACAAAAAGAAAAAACGGATAACGCTTTAACCTTAGCACATAACGCTGAGTACGAAATGTTGCGATATCAATTAAATCCTCATTTTCTTTTTAACACGTTAAGTTCACTTCGGGCATTAATCTCGGAGGAAAATGTAAAGGCGAAAGAAATAATCACCAAGATTTCTGAATTCCTCCGTTATACGTTGATAACAAGCGGTAATAACGAAGTCCAGTTGATAAATGAAATTGAGGTTATAAAGAACTATCTCGATATTGAAAAGGTTAGATTTGAGGATGAACTGCTGGTGGAATTTGATATCGATCATGAAGCGGAGATGTGCTCGATACCGATTTTTCTCATTCATCCTTTGGTGGAGAACGCAATAAAACACGGGATGCAAACTTCTCCCATCCCGCTCAAAATTGTAATTACCGCAAAAATTATCGACAACATTTTATATGTTAGTGTTTACAATACGGGAAGTTGGATTGAGAGAAGAGAAAAAAACTCGACCGGTAAAGGACTTGAGAATATTAAAAAAAGATTGGAAATTTTTTCTCCGGCTCATCATACTTTTGAAGTAATAAAAAATGATGACTCTGTTCAAGTGAAATTATCCCTTAATACAAGAATTAGTAAACTTTAAAATGACACCAAAATACAATGCAATTATTGTAGATGATGAAAAACTTGCCAGACTTGACTTGCGCAATGTTCTGAGTACTTTTAAGGAGATTGAAATTATCGGGGAAGCGAACAATGTAAGTTCGGCGGAACAATTGATCAATAAGCTGCATCCAAACCTCGTCTTTTTGGATATTCAATTAAGAGGTGAGTCGGGTTTTGATCTGTTGAACAAAATAGATTATGAATTGGATTTTGTATTCGTAACGGCATACGATAAATATGCCATCAGGGCATTTGAAGTGAACGCACACGATTATCTGTTAAAACCCGTTAGTCCGGAAAGAATACAGAACACAATTAAAAAATTGTCCCATGATGCCGAAAAGGAAACAGCAAACTTTCGCCGCTTAAATTATGACGATGTAATTTTCCTGATGCTGAATAACCGTTACCGTTTTTTGAGAATAGATACAATTGTGGCAATAGCTTCCGATGCAGACTATTCATACGTTTATACGATTGATAAAAAACATTCGATTACTCGAAAGACAATGAAGGAATGGGAACACCGGCTGCCTGAAAACCATTTTTGCCGAATTCACAGAGAAACTATTGTTAATCTCGATTATGTAACCAAATTAGAAAATTCATTTTCCAATTCTTACCAGGTTTATTTAGACGGATTTGAGAAACCATTACTGATGAGTAGAAGATATGCCGCCAGAATAAAGGAGAAGTTCGTTTAATCCTTGATACTTTAAGGTGGTCAAATTATTTTACCACTTTTCGCAGCTATTTACCTCTTATCGCTTTTGGGTTCAAAAGATGATTTTCTTTCTCTAAGTTCATGGTGGAATATCCTGTGAAAAATATTTCAACATTCTTGTTCTTTCAGATTAAGTGAATTCTTCAGTTCGTCAGTAAAATAGAGAAATGACTAAAAAAAGAAGTATCAATACATTCATTAATTAATCTAAGAGGTGTGTTATGAAAAAAATAATTACTTTTCTCGGAATTCTACTTTATTTAGGTTCGGGAATTTCTTCAGCTCAGACTGTAATTTTCACCGAGGACTTTGAATCAGGTTCAGCAGATGCAGCATGGGCTACATATTATAAAAACGAAGACAAACTCGTTGCCAAGCCGATGGCGAACGCGCCAAAAGCTCTTGCAACCGGTGGAAATTATGTCGGGTTACTTCAAGATGCAGATGGGACTTATACCGGTTCGGCAGTAGCTGTTACCGGAGATGTTGCTTTAAAAGATTATTCGATTGAAGCTGATGTTTATTGCTATGTAAATCAAGCTCTTTCTGCTTACTCCGGTCTTGTTACCTATGCCGATAGTTCTAAAAAAGATTTTTATAAAATGCGTGTTGATTTTGACGCCACTAATCGTATAAATTTCTCCGGCCTTAAATCTGACCCGAACACTTTTTTACCTGTATTTAACAAAGATTTCAAAGGAGTCGACAACGTTGGGCTTTTCCCAACAACTGACGGTTGGTATAAACTGAAAGTTGAAGTACGTACAATAAATGACTCAACAGTAAAATTCTGGTGTTATTTCAATAATCAACTGCTAACCGGTTGTCCAATTGAACGCGTCTATAAAGGTGCAAATACATCCGGCGGTTTTGGCTTATATTCTTTCCAACAAGGAGCAGCTGGGCTTGCAGCCTACTTTGACAATATAGTAGTTACACAGCTTGCTCCAGTGGATCCTCCTTCAACGGTAATTTTCACAGAGAACTTTGAATCAGGTTCTGCTGACGCATCGTGGGCGACATATTACAAAAATGAAGACAAACTCGTTGCCAAGCCTATGGCGAACGCTCCCCAAGCTCTTGCCACCGGTGGGAACTACGTCGGTTTACTTCAAGACATTGATGGTACTTATACCGGTTCTGCCGTAGCGACTGCTGGAGCTCTTTCTTTAAAAGATTATTCAATCGAAGCTGATGTTTATTGTTATGTAAATCAATCTCTTTCTGCATACTCCGGTCTTGTTGTTTATGCCGATAGTTCTAAAAAAGATTTTTATAAAATGCGCGTGGATTTTGACGCCACCAATCGTATAAATTTCTCCGGCCTTAAATCCGATCCGAACACTTTTTTACCGGTATTTAACAAAGATTTCAAAGGAGTCGACAACGTTGGACTTTTTCCAACAACTGACGGTTGGTATAAAGTGAAAGTTGAAGTACGAACAATAAATGACTCAACAGTAAAATTCTGGTGTTATTTCAATAATCAACTGTTAACCGGTTGTCCAATTGAACGTGTTTATAAAGGTGCAAATACATCCGGCGGTTTTGGTTTATATTCTTTTCAACAAAGCACAACCGGACTCGCAGCGTACTTTGATAACATCGTAGTTTCACAGCTCGCTCCTCTTGCCGTTGAAGATAATGCCCCGGTTCCAGTAGAATATATTTTACAACAAAATTACCCGAATCCTTTCAATCCGAGCACAACAATAAATTACAACCTTCCTACAAGCGGTTTAGTTTCTTTGAATGTTTATGATTTATTGGGAAGGGAAGTTGCTTCTTTAGTTTCTACAGAACAATCTGCCGGACACCATAGCGCAACCTGGAATGGCAAAAACAATTCCGGGAACGCAGTTCCTTCCGGCGTTTATCTTTATTCTCTAAGTTCAGGAAATTATAAGAGCACGATGAAAATGATCTTAATGAAATAATGCTCTAACTCAATTTGCAAAGGTCTGTTGTTTGGATTGTTAGTTAGTTGTTTCAAATAACAGATCTTTGATTTTTTTGCAACATGACATTTACAAATTAGTATTTAAGGGAGGATTCCCCTTGAGAAAATACATTAGAAATAGTTCGGTCTTTCTTTTCGGTTTAGGTTTTCTTTTGCTCGCGGTTTCCGTAAATGTTTTTGCCGGAACAACCGGTAAAATTTCGGGAATTGTAAGAGATAAAAGCACCGGTGAAGCTCTTCCCGGATGTTCAATTTCTATTGAAGGTACACCGCTTGGCGCTGTTTGTGATGTTAACGGAAAATATTTTATCATCAACATCAGACCCGGAAAATATAATCTTGTCGCCTCAATGGTAGGTTACAAAACTTATAAATTCACCAACATTCAGGTAATGGTTGATCTAACAACAAAGGTAGATTTTTCAATCGAGCCGACAACAATAGACCTTGGCGAAACCGTGGTTGTTGGTCAGCGTCCGATCATCGAAAAAGACGTCACCTCAAAATTATCTATTATTAGTTCCGATGAAATTAATAATATGCCGGTTGCAAATTTCCAGGAAGTGCTTACAACCAAAGCCGGATTTACCACCGATGCCGATGGTAACATTCACGTACGCGGCGGAAGAACCGGAGAAATCGCTTATATGGTTGACGGCATGTACGTTGAAGACCCGCTCTACGGCGGATTCAATTCGATGGTAAATAAAGACGCGATCGATGAAATGGTTGTCTTGAGCGGAACTTTTAATGCTGAATATGGAAACGCAATGTCGAGTGTTGTGAATATTGTAACGAAAGAAGGCGGAGAAACTTTTAAGGGAAAGTTTGAATATACCTCGCCGATGATCAATCAATCTCCTTACCGCAAAAGCAATCCCTTCACCGGAGTCGAAGATTCTTATCCTTATCAGAAGACAAGTGTTATTGATAAAGTTAAATTTAAACCACAAAATCTCGACATCCCGGTAAACGGAATGCTTAATTTATCTTTGAACGGACCGGTTTCTTTTATTCCGAATCTAACTTTCTTTCTTTCCGGCAGGGTAAAAAATGAGGACAGCTATTTACCGCATGGATACAATTTAGAGAGAGACGGATTTACCAAGCTTACCTACAAAGCCACACCGATGTTGAAATTTTCTTTATCAGGGCAACTTACCAAGAATCAATCTCAAGGTTATAATCACAAATGGAAATATTTAAGTGAAAATCAAGCTCACTCGCTGAAGAATACATCCCGCTTCGGTTTAACCATTACGCATACTCTGAATAACAGTTTATTTTATACCGCCCAAGTTTCCCGTTTTGAAAACACGATGAAAGTTCAAGTCGGCGATAAACAACCTGCAGATTATGTGCGCGGACAAACCGGAAAGAGCGTTTACTTTTATATCAGCGGAGATGATGGACAATATTCCGATGACAAAACCGTTACTTACAGCGGCAAAGTTGATCTTACTTACCAGGCGAATAATTATAATCAATTAAAGACGGGAATTGAATTAAAGAGCCACAACATCAACGTTCACGAAGAAGATGAACCGTGGCCTTCCGGTTCGCAGTACAAAGATAAATACAAGCGCACTCCAATTGAGTTGGCTGCGTATGCTCAGGATAAAATAGAATACGATTACTTAATTATTAATCTTGGACTTCGTTTTGATTATGCCGATCCTAAAGCAACGATGTGGCCGGATATTCGTCATTTCGGTTCTTTTGATGCGAACAATACGTGGATCCCGTCGAATGAAGAAAAAATTGCCGCAAAAACACAATTAAGTCCCCGAATCGGTTTAGCGCATCCAATTTCCGATCGTGCGGTTCTTCATTTTTCTTACGGACATTTTTTCCAAAACCCGGATTACAATTCTCTCTACTATAATCAACAAAAAGATCTTTCCACTGCGATGCCACTCGTTGGTAATCCCGGTATTAAAGCTCAAAAAACCGTTGCGTACGAAACCGGTTTGAAATATAAGCTTAACGAAGATTGGGCTTTAGACATATCCGCATGGTACAAAGACATTACTGATCTTCTTTCCACACTTCAAATCAGTTACCTGTCGCGTGATTATGTGGTGTTCTATAATTCAGATTACGCGAGCGTGAAAGGAATTGATCTTACACTTCACAAAAGATACAGCAATTATTTCTCCGGTTCGATTGATTATTCCTTTATGGTTGCAAAGGGAAATAATTCGCAACCACTTGCCGGATTTATAGACGCATTTGCAAAAGAAGAAATTCCGCATCAAGAATATTTTTTAGATTTTGATCAACGGCATGACATAGCAGTGAATGTTAATTTCAATGTTCCCCGAAACGAAGGACCGGAACTCTTCGGAATAAAACCACTCTCCGATTTTAATTTTAATATTCTTTTCCAGGCGGGTAGCGGTTTACCCTACACTCCCTACGTTGATCCGACGGTGAGAATTGAAGTTAACTCTGCAAGAAAACCATGGACGTCAACCGTTGATGTAAGAGCGGTGAAAAAAATCTGGATATTTGATCTGGCTACTTCTGTTTTTGTTGAAGTAACAAATTTATTCGACACTGAAAATGTCCGGTATGTTTACTCGCGCACCGGCAAACCGTTTGACACCGGACAGGCGGGATTAGTTGGTTCCTCTCCCGATGCAGATCATAACCCGGCATACTTAGATCCGCCGCGAATTATTAAAGCCGGAATTCAATTAATTTTGTAAACGGAGAACGATGAAATGACAAAATATTTTCTGAAAGTTTTTAATCGTACACTACTTGTATCTCTTTTTATTCCCGCATCAATTTTTGCTCAAAAGCAAAATTGCAACTCTTGCCATACCGATTTAAAGCCGGAACAGATCGCCCGTTTTCAAAAAACGCATTCATCCAATGAACGCGGGCTGGGTATCATGGATAAGGGTCAGGTTGCAAATTATCTTGGCAACTATGGAATTCTTTCAAGTTTTCATGAATATTTTAATGATGCAATTCATTGGCCTGCAGATGCAAATACTGCTACACAATACAGTTTTGGTTTGGGTTTGGTTGTTGCAACTCAAGGAAATGTGATCACTTCGGTTGTTGGTGGTCCTTCAGAAAAGGTTGATTGGAGTCCAAAGAATGGTTCACGCGGAAAATTATTTTCGGGTGATGTAAAAACTCCTCCGCCGGATGAAACTCCGTTTCTTGCTTCAAGCGATAATCAAGATACATGGCCGGAAGGCTATTTTGATGCTTTGGGAAGCTGGGTGAGTACGCCGGGAGAACGGCATTGGCCCGGACATTTTAGAATCGATATTGATCCTCTTTCTACAAATTATGGTAAAGAAGTTCCCAACGAGTTTGTTTCCGATAGAGATATTTATTCCATTTTTGACGACAATGAAAATTATAATCCAAAAGGGAAAGTTGGAATTGAAGTCGAAGAGACCGCTTATTCTTACGGCAGACCTTATGCGGAAGATTTTCTTATTTGGGATTTTACAATTCACAACAACAGTGGTAAACAGTTAGACAGCGTTTATGTCGGCTACTACGCACTCTTTAGACCTGATTATGATAACAAAGATTTGATTAACATTCTTCCAAGCAAGCCAGGCGCGAACGGCGACTTTGTTTATATCTGGGATGTCAACAACACCAAAGATGGCGCCTGGGGCGGTGATCCAACTGCAATGGGAATGATAGGACTGAACGTACTCAAGACTCCCAAAAATCTCGGCGTAACTGATTTTCATTTTTTCAACCGCGAGGTAGCTCCGAGCGTCGATGAAGAAATGTGGCCGATAATTACAAGCGATCCGACCAGCGGTTTTCTCCCGATTCCCTCGGCACTCTTTCATGGTTCGGATAGAAGAATGGATACAACACATCCGGACAGTTTAAAAAAATATTTTCCGGATGGCGCACCACTCGATTTTTTTATGACGACAGGTCCTTTCACATTAGCGCCGGGTGAAACCGTTAAATCTTCGGTGGCATTAATTATGGGAAATTCGGGAACAACTCCGGACAAACCCGACACATCCGATCTTATGAAAAACTACCGGATGGTACAACAGATGTATGCCCGCAATTATCAAGGCTCCAGCGCTCCACCAATGCCGAAAGTTGTTGCTCAACCGGGAGATAAAAAAGTTAAAATTTCATGGGAGTCTAACGCCGAAGATGCGAAAGATGCGCTCACCGGTAAAACTGATTTTGAAGGTTATAAAATTTACAGAAGCGATGATCTCGGAAAAACATGGGGCATTCCAATTACCGATAATTACGGAACTGTAATTGGATATAAACCGATAAAAATTTTCGATCTGGTCGACGGAATAAAAGGACCCGATCCGGCTTACAATCAATCACTTGGTGACGATGTTGGTATTCAACACAGCTTTGTTGATGAAAATCTTATTAACGGAATTGAGTATTGGTACTGCGTAACCGCTTACGATCAAGGGAATCAATTGGCTGATTCTTTAGAACAATCATATCAATCTTCGCTTGGGCACTCATTGTTGCAGCAGAATACTGTGTCGGTAGTTCCCGGAGTTGACGCGCAGAATTATAGGGCGCCGGAATATTCACCCGTTGCCGGAACTGAAGGAGCTATTCCGCCGATAGGAGGAATTTCTCAAGGACTTGTTAAAGTTGATATTGTAAAGTCCGATTTAATTACCGACAACAATTATCTTGTTACGTTTGTCGATTCCGCAAAACAAGTTGTAGGTGATAAAACGAATTACGTACTCGGATTTAATCTCTACCGCATTTCTCCAATTACGGGCGATACAACTTTGCTGCTGGATCATCATCTCTTTTCCGATGAAACCGGTGATAATCTGCCGATCGTTGACGGCTTTCGATTGACCGTACAAAATTGCCCTTCCGGCGTTGAAAAAATCGGTTGGACTAAAGTAAACGGAGATACTTGCTCGTTCGATTGGAGAACCGCACCGGTCGCTAAATACGCAGGCCGTCAAGATGTTATTAATGAAACAGTTTATACGGTAGACGATATTAGAATCACTGTCGATACCACACTGACTGGCGGACTTGAAGCTCTATGGTATGATTTTTTTAGAGGTAAAATTCAAGATACAAAGCAGCATATTCCTCTCAAGGTTGAAATTGTAAATGATCCGGCTAACCCGATTGATATAAGCAATAACACATGGTTGTTTGAATTTGCAATAGAAGGGGCTGAAGATTACAGACGAGAGTATTATAGCCCGTTAGGATGGGACGTTGTTCCCGGCGGGAAAGGATATGCGAAAGCAAGTTCCGGTTTTTACGAAAAATATGCTGATGTGTTGGTCTTTGAAAAGCTGGTAATTAATCCCGTCTCGCCGCATGATACTACTTACGAAGGTTTGTATCTGAACACAAATAATTTCCCGGACAACTATACAAATGCCGACGGTAATGCCGTTTATAAAAAAGCAGTCGCACCTTCTCAAGGAGATCAGTTTACCATTCAAACCTACAAACCGTTCAGAAAAGAAATATTGTACCGGTTCTCTACTAAAAAAACCGATTATTCGAACACGGGAGAGATTGACCTAAATAGAATCCGGGCTGTTCCCGATCCTTACATTATTTCAAATGTGTGGGAGACAAATCAGTTTGGCAAAAAGTTGATGTTCAATCATTTACCGAATCAATGTAAAATCTCAATCTTCACCATGGCTGGCGACCACGTTGCCGATGTTGACCACAGTAACAATTTAGGATATGAGTATTGGAACATGCGTTCCTACAACGATCAATTTATAGCGTACGGATTGTATGTTTACGTTGTATCATTGCCGGATGGACAGAAGAAGGTTGGTAAATTCTTGGTTATTAAATAATAAATCCCAAGCCGTTGGAGAAAAAGTAATGAAAAGATTAGCAATAGTATTAATGATCATTTCTCTTCCGATAAGCAGTTATTGCGGGGGATTTTCAAAAGTCGGAACAGCAGCAGCGCAATTCCTTAAAATCAGCGCGGGCGCCAGACCAATGGGAATGGGCGAAACATTCGTTGCGGTTGCAAATGATGTAAGCACATTGTATTGGAATCCCGCCGGCATTACAAACCTGGACAAAATAAGTGTTGGTGCGAGTCATACTCAGTGGTTTGCAGAAATTTTTCACAACTACGCAGGAATGATTATTCCCTTGAGTGAAAGTGATGGTTTAGGAATAAGTGTGCAATCATTGACCACAAACGAGCAGGAAGTTACAACCGTAGAAAAACCTGACGGCGCCGGAGTTTATTACAGTGTAAACAATGTTGCTATCGGACTTTCTTACGCAAGAAAACTTACCGATATGTTTTCTGTAGGAGTAACTGCAAAATATATTCAGGAAGATCTTTATAACGAAAGCGCAAACACGTTTGCTTTGGATATCGGAACATATTTAAAAACTGGATTTCACAATCTTGTCATCGCAATGTGCGTTTCAAATTTCGGTGGCAATATGCAGCTTGAAGGACGCGACCTGATCCAGCTTGCCGATATTAACAAAAACAATTCCGGCGAATATAATCCCGACGCAAGATTAAAGACCGAGCCGTATTCTCTTCCGCTTAATTTCCGTGTAGGTGTATCGATGGATTTGTTTGGCGGCAGTGATCCTCTCTTCAGTTCCGGCGAGCATCGATGGACAGTTGCTCTTGATGGAAATCATCCGAATGATAATTCTGAGCGTGTGAATTTCGGAAGCGAGTATTCATGGGATGAAACGGTTTTCGCGAGAGTCGGTTATAAATTTAATTACGACGTTGAGAACTGGACGTTCGGCGGCGGAGTAAAATTAAATTTAGGCGGACAAGCCGTTAGCGTTGATTACGCTTTAGTTGATTACAACGATTTGGAAAAGGTTTCCAGAATCTCACTTGAGTTGGGATTTTAATTTCTTAGTGTAACTAAGTGTTCTCTAAGTGCCTTAGTGGAAAGGGATTTCACCACAGAGACACAGAGAAACTTTTAGCAAAAATTTTCTTAGGGGAAATATTAATTATTAAAACTTTGGAGTATTTCAAAATGAAAAGAATAAATTCTTCTCGTCTCTGTATAATTGTCTTTATTTTAGCCGCACTTTTTGTTCAGAAACTTCCCGCACAGGAAAAAGTTTCTGCAAAAGAACAACAAACATTAACGCTTCCAAAAGGTGTTTCGATTTATCAACTTGATAATGGGATGCAGGTTCTTCTTATTGAAAATCCCGCGCTGCCGATGGTTGGCGCAAACGTGATAATTAAAGTAGGCTCTGCATACGAATCATTTTCCACAAGCGGAATGAGCCACATGCTTGAACATCTTCTCTTCAACGGAACAACTACCAGAAAACAAAAACAATTGTATGACGATGTAGATATGATCGGCGGGTACAATAACGCTAGCACCACGGAATTCTACACCAATTTTATGATGGTAACACCAACGGACAATATTAAAAAGGGAATGGAAATTCAAGCTGATATGCTTTTCAATTCAACGCTTCCAAACGAAAAGTTTGAAAAAGAAAAAGGAATTGTGCTCGAAGAAATATCTAAAAGCCTGGTAAATCCGGGCGAACAATCGGAACGAAATACTCTTTCCATTCTCTACTCGGGACATGCACTTTCGCTCCCAACGCTTGGAACGTATTCCACAATTCAGTCAATGAAACGTGATGACGTTAATTCGTTTTATAAAAATTATTATGTGCCGAATAATATGATATTAAGCGTCATCGGAAATTTTCAAACTAAATCGATGCTTGCACTAATTAAAGAAATTTATGGGAAAGCAAATTCGGGACAAGTTAATTACGACGTGAATCCACAATGGGCAACCGGATTTCAAATTCCCAAAACAGCAGATGAATCGGGAAAAACTTTTTACCGCTTTTATGACGGTGAAGAAAAATTCGTTCAGGTGTTCTACCAAATTCCGCAAAAGGGTTCCGGTGAATATTTTAGTTTGATGGGAATTGTGCTTGAGAAAAACAAAGATGCAATTCAGTCGGCAATGAAAACGGAATTCGGGCAAAATATTAAATCGGTAAAATTCTCAACAAGACTTTCGCCGCTTAAAAACTATCTTGAAGCGACCATAATGCTTGATAAAGATGTTGATCTGAGTGCAGTTGTAAAATCTCTTTCCGCAAAAGTTGCAGCGATAAATTTTTCACTTCCAAGTTTAACCGTTGAATCGGAAGCGACAAAAGCGCGTACTGATTTTGTGAGAAATATTGAGAAACCCCACATGTTCGGGATTTATAATTCCAGCGCAATAGTGCTTGATGGGATTGAATCGGTCCTCGCATCATTTAGCGGAAACGAATATTACAAAGCTGCAAAGGAATTGGAACCGCTTAAGATAACTTCTCAACCAATAGTTCTTGTTCAAGTTCCCTCATCTAAAACTGCGAAAGAAAATGCCGGAGTTGTAAGTAATGTTAAACAATTCAAAGATGATGCGACAGGAAAAAATTTGATCGTGGTTCAAAATGAAGTGAGCAATCTTCTTGCGATACATTATCTTGTAAAACACAAAGCCGTGTTTGAATCGAAGTATGGAAAAGATGCTGCAAAAATTTTGCATGACTGTTTTGGAGAACGCTTGAAATCGCCGGACAATCAGAAGCTCAGCAGTCAATTTGGATTTACGTTTACAGTAAACGATAACCCGATGATCCCGATGGACGATATTTATCTTCATCCCGATTTTGGTTACATAAGAGTTGAAGGACTTGCAGATGATCTTCCCGGCGCGATCAGCTTTATGAATAATGTATTGAAAGATTTTACTCCCACCGATGCGGAGTTTAAAAAATCTGTAGAGAAATTTAAAAGTATGGAAATGATGAAAATGGGAGGCGATAAACCGAAAAAGGTTTTTGATGCCGAATATAAAAAATTGGTGTTTGAACCGAATCAGTACACACAAAATCAGCCAACGCTTACGTATGAAAATCTTTTAGCGTTTACAAAGGAATATTTTCAGCCGTCGAATATGATCATTTCGGTTGTTTCTCCCGGCAGTCCGGAAACGATCAATTTACTTTTCAGCTCGATGAACTTCGTTGCAATAAAAGATGAACCGGCTCCGGTTGTCTCTAAGTTTTTAACACAAACGAAATCGGAAACCATTGATAAACCTGGTGGTGGTGAGCGTTCTTATTTATTTTACGGATTTGAAAGTGAAATCGATCCGAAAGATGCACCCGCTGTTCAAGCGCTCTCACTCGTTCTTTCAGACAATATCGTTTTTGATATCCGTGAGAAACAAGGAATGGCTTACAGCATGAGCGCCGGAATTGAAGTAGTAAAGAACACCGCACTTTTTTATATCAACCAGGGAACGCGTCCGCAGAACGTTGAAAAACTTTTACCGCAATATCCGGGATTCTTCGGAAAAAAAGCTGCTGATACGCTTACACAAAATATCGTAGAGAAATCAATTAACATGTACCTGGGAAGAATGATGTTCAGAAGGCTTTCGAGCATTAATCAAGCGTTCTATCTCGGAAGTTCTTCATACTTCTATAATGATTTTAACCACGATAAAGATTTTCTGGAAGCTCTCAAAAAAGTTAAGCTTGAAGATGTAAAAGCGGCTGCAAAAAAATATATGCTCATCAAAAATCCGATGACGTTGATCGTAAGATAAAGTGTTGAAAGATTTGAGATCAAAAGAAAAACTATAAAGCTGAATTGAATTTTAATTGGAGAAAATAATGTTTAAAAGAATTCTTTTTTTATTCACCATAACTTTGTTATCCACCGTATTGTTTGCCGGATCAACAGTGCATCATAAATTATCGGTAAAAGTCGATCCCGCAAAACATTTTGTAGATGCTGTCGATCAAATCACCATTCCGGCAGATCAAGTTAAGCCGAACATGACATTTATTCTTAACGGTGATTTGACTGTTACTTCTGAAACTCCCGGTGTTACAATTAAATTAGAAAAAAGCGGAGTGAAGTCTGATGATTTAGGGATGGATCGTGAAGACCTCGACCTTGCGTCTGAATTCAAACAAAATAAATACTCTATCAGTTTTGCCAACGAAATAAAAGGCGATGTAACATTTACGTTGAAATTCAGCGGAGTGATAAACTATCCGATAAAACAAATTGGCGAAGAATATGCGCGAGGCTTCAGCCAAACTCCCGGTATCATTGATGAAAAAGGCGCTTACCTCGGCGGCTCTACTTATTGGATTCCCTGGTTCAATGAAAATTGGATCAGTTTTGAATTGACCACAACAATGCCTAAAGGCTGGAGCGTTGTTAGTCAAGGTAAAAGAACGTTTAACGAATTGAAGAACGATGAGCAGACAAGCACCTGGAATTCTCCCGATCCGATGGAAGAAATTTATTTGATCGCTGCAAAATTTAATGAATACGCTAAATCTGCCGGAGCGGTTGATGTGATGGCTTTTCTCCGCACACCGGATGAAACGCTCGCAAATAAATATTTGGAAACTACTGCGCAGTATCTGGAAATGTACCGCAAACTTATCGGAACATATCCCTTTACAAAATTTGCGCTGGTTGAAAATTTTTGGGAAACGGGATACGGCATGCCGTCGTTCACGCTTCTCGGCGAACAAATTATTAGATTTCCTTTCATCCTTCATTCTTCATATCCGCACGAGCTTCTCCACAATTATTGGGGCAATAGTGTTTACATCGATTTTAAAAAAGGAAATTGGTGTGAAGGATTGACCGCATATATGGCGGATCATCTTATTGCCGAACAGCGTGGACAAGCGGATGAATACAGAAGAACCACTTTGCAGAAATATACCGACTATGTAAATCCGTCGAATGATTTTTCTCTCGACAAATTTACTTCGAGAACCAATCCTTCATCGGAAGCGATCGGTTACGGTAAAAGTTCTATGTTTTGGAATATGCTTCGTGAGTTGGTAGGCGATGAAATGTTCGAAAGAGGATTTCAGAAATTTTACAGAGACAATAAATTTAAAGCCGCTTCGTTCGATGACATTCGCGCTTCGTTTGAAAGTGTTTCGGGAAAAGATTTGAAAGCATTTTTTAGCGAATGGATAAATAGAAAAGGTGCGCCGGAATTAAGTGTTTCCAATGTGAAATGCAAAAAAGTGAAGAATGAATACCAGCTTCAATTCACACTGAAACAGTTGCAGAAAGAAGATGCCTTTTCTCTTGATGTTCCGGTAGCGATTTCATTTTCTAAAAATGTAGTTGTAAATAAAGTTGCGATGACTGAGAAGTCACAAAATTATGAATTCACCTTCGCGGAAAATCCCCGTTTGGTGCAGATCGATCCGCAATTCAACTTATTTAGAAAACTGAACTACAACGAAATTCCGCCGTCACTGTCAAAAATTTTCGGCGCGGAAGATTTGCTGATTCTTCTTCCTTCAAAAGCCACGAAAGAAAAACTTGAAACTTATCAGGAACTGGCAAAAATCTGGTCGGATGATAAAACAAAGAAGATCGAAGTTTCGCTTGACAGCAAATACGATGTACTTCCCGTGAGCAAAAACATTTGGATTTTCGGTGCGGAAAATAAGTTCACCGGAGTAATAAAAAATAGCTTGAAAGATTACAACAGCGAAATAAAAAGCGACGCTATTGCTATCGGTAAGAGTTCATTCCCAATCAGTAATAACAGCTTTATAATTTCGGTGCGCCATCCGCAAAATCCCGATAATGTTCTCGTTTATCTTTCAACTGAAAATAAAGCAGCGGTTCCCGGACTCGCAAGAAAATTACCGCATTACGGTAAATACAGTTACCTTGTCTTTGAAGGAAACGAACCGGCGAATATCGGCAAAGGGGAATGGGGTTCTGTTAATTCTCCTTTAAGTGCAAAAGTTGTAACCAAAGGTAAAAAAATTAACAGTGAAGTATTTGCCGAATTACCAAAACGGAAAGCGCTGGCTATGTTGGCTCCAGTTTTTTCTTCGGAAAGAATGTTGAAAACTGTTAACTACCTGGCGAGTGATGAATTAGCCGGAAGAGCTCCGGGATCAGCCGGAATAAATAAAGCGATTGATTTTATTACTGAAAAATTCAAGAGCGCGGGACTTCTTCCCGGTGCAGATGACGGAAGTTATTTTCAAACATGGGATGAAGTTGTTGATGCGAACGGAACTAAAGCTCCGATAAAAAATATTATCGGAATAATTCCGGGAACAAATCCGAATCTAAAAGATGAATCGGTTGTAGTTTGCGCCCATTACGATCATCTCGGATTGGGTTGGCCCGGCGCAAACAGAGGGAATGAAGGAAAGATACATCCCGGCGCTGATGATAACGCGAGCGGTGTTTCGGTTATGCTCGAACTTGCAGAACTGCTTGGTAAATCTTTAAAACCTCAGCGAACAGTAATATTTGTCGCGTTCGCTTCGGAAGAAAGCGGATTGCGCGGTTCAAAATATTATGTACAGAACATGAAACGCTTTCCGGCTAAAAAAGTTATTGGTGTGCTGAACTTCGACACGGTTGGTAAACTTGGAAATGGAAAATTATTAGTGCTCGGCGCTTCAACTGCGCGTGAATGGCGGTTCATCTTCATGGGAGCGAGTTATGTTACCGGAGTTGAAACTGAAATGGTTACCCAAGAGCTTGATGCAAGTGATCAAAGAAGTTTTCTGGAAGTTGGTGTTCCCGGCGTTCAATTTTTCTCGGGTGCAAATGCCGACTATCATAAACCATCAGACACACCTGATAAAATTGATGGAGCCGGATTAATTAAAGTTGCCGCAATTGCGCAAGAAGGTTTGTTGTATCTGGCAGATAGAATCGAACCTCTCAATTTTCAGGGACAAGCAATCAGTGAAACTAAAAAACCACAAGCCACTCCGGCAGGTGATAGAAAAGTTTCTACAGGAAGCGTTCCCGATTTTACATTCTCAGGTGAAGGTGTAAAAATTGCCGATCTCTCTCCCGACTCTCCGGCGGCAAAAAGTGGATTACAAAAGGGAGATGTAATTGTAAAATTAGGACAATTCAAAGTTACTAACCTCCGCGAATATTCGGAGGCGTTAAAGAGTTTTCAACCGGGCAACGTTGTTGATGTCCTTTATTTACGCGATGGAAAAGAACTTAACACAAAAATTGAATTAATGGCGAAGTAAAAAAACGAGCATTGATTTTAACAAACATCCAGGAGTTTAAAATGAAAATTTTTTTTCTAACTACTAAAACTGTGTCCACTTCAAAACTTTTCTTCATTGCAAGTTTACTCTTTTGCCTTTCAGCAATGCAAAATTTTGGGCAATCGCAAGAGCAAAAAGAATTGAAAGTTTGGGCAATCCCGAACATTAATGAAGGCGCGGAATTTTATTTTTCACCTGACGGAAAGAGTATGATCGGAAATGCAAAGATGAAAGGTGATCCGGTTCATCAAGTTTATACTTTTAACATTGATGGAACCAACATTTTGCGTATCAATAATAAAGGCGAAGATGCATGTTCATTTTATTTTCCGGATGGAAAACATCTTCTTTACACTTCAACAAAAGATAATCTTGATCTTGCGAAAGGAAATTATTCCGATCCTAAAGATTATCCGCAAGGAGCCGAACTATATTTATGCGACCTCGATGGCAGCAACGTGAAAAGATTAACCGATAATAAAGTTTATGACGCGGAAGTTTCCGTTTCGCCGGATGAAAAGTGGATTCTTTTCAGTCGTCAGATTGACGGAAAATTAGATTTGTGGAAAATGAAACCTGATGGAACCGAACAACAGCAAATCACCTTTACTCCCGAATGGCAGGAAGGCGGATCATTTTTTATCGATGACCAAACCATTATTTGCCGCGCGTGGGATATAAAAGATCAAGCGCAACGCGGAATGCCGATGAGTATTTTCACAATGAATAGCGTTGGTTCAAATAGAAAACGAATTACCAACGATAGCGGTACAAACTGGGCTCCTCACCCGGCGCCGGATGGAGATCATTTTGTATTTGTAAAAGTTCTTCCTCCGCACAATTATGAAATCTTTTTGATGAGTTTAAAAACCGGTGAGCAAACCCGCCTAACTTATAATGATGCTTTTGACGGATTCCCGGTTATTTCTCCCGATGGAAATTTACTAACGTTTGATTCAAATCGTGACGCAAAAGATGGTGATAGAAAACTTAGTCCATACATAATGGATATTTCATCCTTACATCTTGGTGTAAAGAAATAATTAAACAAATCCAAAAATCGGGAAATTCGAAAGGACATTTTCTGTTTATGAAATCAAGTTGTTGTTTGTTATCGCTTTTATTCTTCTCCTTCATTACAACATCACATGCTCAAACTGAACATACAAGAACAAGCGGGAATAGCGATTCGCGTTATTCGGTTTTTGGTCCGCCAATGCCTGCAACATGGGAATTTCAACTATCTAATTTAAAAGAAGACGGGCAAAATATTTCGTCATTCAATTTTTATAAAAAAGATCAGCGGAACAAAACTCTTTTCTTCAAGATAGCTAACAACAATCTGAATAACAGAAATGAGATGCGTGTTAAAGAAATTACCGGCGGCGCGATCCTTTTTCCTATAAACGATGATGACCGTCTTCAACTTGATCTTGGCGGAACCTATGATGTTATAAAAAATACATCTCTATCCGGTAAAGCTTTTTATTCACGAATTACTTTTCGACCACAATCAGATCTTTGGTTTCGTTTTGGTTCGGAATATTATGACGGATATACAATAGGCAGCCATTCCTCTTATCGCCGTACAATACTTAACTCAAATTATTTTGTTGGTAAGTTTGTTGTAAGTTCGTTTTCGCTAATTGGATTGGTTGGAAAAGGGAAAATTGATAATCTGATGAATACACGTTACGGTTTTGCTGGAATAATTGAAGGACCTTTTAATACTTTTGCGTTGGGGGGATATATTAAAAGTTCTGAAGCAAAAGAAAATGTTAGAACTCTTGCAGTTGGCAGATGGGCTCCTTATCGTCCGGATGGATTACCAAGTTCAATATTTATTTGGAAACATAAAGACAATTACGATTTTCAACTTGGCGGACTTTTCTGGGGCGAAAAAAATCTTTTTGTTCGTCCGGCGGCAATTGGGATGAGTCAAGGAATGTTTATAAGCAGCACCGCGTTAAGAGAAAACAGCGAACTGCGGCAAGGACAACTGATGAGTATAACCGATGATTACCGGAACGCTGATATAACGTTGTTCTATGTGTATCTCGATCAAGCAATTCAAATGATTCCGGGTAAGCTTAACCATGTTGGATTTAGAGCGATTGAGTTATTTAAAGTTTTTGATGAAGCGAGATTTTCTTTTCTCTCCAAACCGGTGATCGGTATTTTCTATAACGAAGAAACAAATCCCGAATTCAATATGACAACTCATAGTTTTATTGATAAACAAAATTCATTTTTTTCATTTCAAGCAGGACTTACAATTGCAGATAATTTTATTTTGAACGCGATCAATATCCCCCAAAAATCGGAATGGACAGTCGCCCTTTCTTTTGTTTACACAATGGATAAGAACAACAATACGGATTGAGTTTGTAAGCATGATTTGAGATGTGATTAATGAGGTTAAAGATTCGGATATATTAACTCTAAGCAATATACCGGAATTTGCAAAACGCGATGTGTTTATCGGCTTTTTTGTTGTGCAGAATAAAGTGACGGTTGACGGTGTTTTTTTATCTTCTCCTAACCGGTTCAACTTCCTCTATTCCGTACAATTGGTAGGTAGACTAAAAGTAAAAACACTTCCCTTTCCCCACTCACTTTCTACCCAAATTTTACCGCCGTTTTTTTCTACAAACTCCTTGCAGAGTAATAAACCTAAACCGGTACTTAGTTCACCTTCGGTTCCCTTTGAGCCGATTTTTTCCTCTATCTTAAACAACTTATTAATTTTTGATCCGGGAATACCAACACCATTATCGCAAATGGAAATATCTACCAATCCGGATTCTTGTTTCTTCAACTTAATAACAACTTGACCGTTTCTTTTTGTAAATTTTATAGCGTTTGACAGCAGATTTCTAAGAACCGTCTCAATCATTTTTTCATCAGCAAAAATGTTTATGCTTTCTACTATTTCATTTTTTATCGTGATCTCTTTTTGTGCGGCATTCAGATGAATTGTTTCAATACTGCTATGCAGAATGTTATTTAATACAAATTCTTTTGGTTCATAAGTTATTGAACCTCTTTGCATTTGTGCCCAGGTAAACAAGTTTTCAATTAACTTATAGAGATTTAATGCAGATGCGTGTAAATGTTTGCTGTATTGTTCCAGTTCCTCTTCAGTAAATGCCTTTATGTTATTAGAAATTAATTCAGTTAATCCCATCAGCCCGTGTAACGGACTTCTTAAGTCGTGCGCAATGATCGAAAAGAATTTGTTCTTTTCCGAATTGCTTTTTGAGAGTTCGGCATTTTTGCTTGTAATTTCTTCTTCAGTTTGTTTAACAACTTCGAGTTCAGATTCTAATTGGTGGATAAGTAATTTTAGTTTCTCTGCCATCTCGTTGAAACCGCTGCTTAATATTCCAATTTCATCGGATGTATTTACTTCTACTTTGGAAGAATAGTTTCCTTCACTGAAATTTTTTGTTGAGTTAGTAAGCTGAATTATTGGTTTTGAGATTGAACGTGAATAAAGGATGCCGATTAAAACACTTAATAAAAAGGTTAATCCGGTGAAGAAGAGAATATTTTTGAAAGAAGAAGTTATCGTATTCTCCAGGCTTTTCTTTTGTGTTTCAAAAATTTTGAATGTCCGGTCTCTCACAGAGTCAATAGCTTCAAGAAACTCCATTTCGCCAACTTCCATCTCCTCTTTTTTCTCCAGACTCTTTATACCTGAAACGCCTTTCGTTTTCATATCGATAAATTCTTTTATCGTTTTATGAAGCTGGATACTCTTTTTCTTTAGGAAATTGATCTCTCTTTTTGATTCCGGTAAAGAACTTTTTACTAAGGTTTGGTATTGTTTAAAGGCGCTATGGCATGATAAACATGCCCCTTGCATAAGCTCGTTTTCGTGGGTAATAGAAGAGCTATCCGTTTTATAGTTGCTTTCCGCCTGGATAAATCCAAACTCCGTAGCTGAAGAAACCAGCCTAAGACAGCTAAATTTCATCTCCTCAAGCTGATTGATCAACGGCATTGAGATTTCGGTGATTTGATTGTAGTTATAGGAGATGCCTGAGATGGTAGTTAAACTAATATAACTTACAACCCCTACAAAAAACGAAACGAAGACAAATCCCACAATGAGTTTGTAAAGAATCTTAGATCTTATAAAATTTAATAATTTCATTCTGCGCAAATATAAGATTTCCAAACAAATATTCAGCAAGAAACGGGTGTTATAGAAGCTAACTCGCTTACCATCGGGATGGAGCAGTGTATATCCCGGTAGGGCTTTTATATTGGTAGATAAATGAAAAAAGAGGGAATTAAATTTCTTTGTAGATGAGATATTAATTGTCTTTTGAAATATGTTAATTGTAATTTGTAGAGAGATGCTTCCGGCGGTATCGGGCGAAAAATGGTATGGCACAACCTCTCAAGATAGATGTTTATTGATTTAATATATTTTGCGGGTCATTGAAAATTCTATTAGCATCTTTTCGATGATGCAATTATGTTATTGGATTCTGCATAAAATAAATTTATTTTTAATCAACAAATTAGTTCTTTTGTAAAACTAACTAATAGGAGAATTAACATGGCTTTAGTTGAGTGGAGCGATACATACGTTGTAAACGTTAGAGAAGTTGATAATCAGCATAAAAGGTTGGTAACGCTTGTTAACGAACTTCACGATGCCGTACAAACCGGCAAGGCTAAAGATGTAATGGCTAAAGTTTTAGGTGATTTGGTAAACTACACCGTATATCATTTTGCTACGGAGGAAAGATTCTTCGATATTTACAATTATCCCGATTCCGAATCACACAAAAAACAACACACCGATTTAATAGAACAAATAACAACTTTACAAAAGAAATATGAATCGGGCGAAAAAAGCATCACCATCGATGTAATGAATTATCTTCATGATTGGCTGCACGATCATATCGTCGGTTCCGATAAATTGTTTGGCCTTTTTTTGAACAGCAAAGGAATTATTTAGTTTAGCGGTTTTTGATTACAATTCAGGAAGAAAGAATACCATCAAATTGAGTTATTCCGAGAGTACAGCAAAGCCTGCCGATGCAGATATTAAGTTATAAAAAGTACTACGATAAGACTTCACACAATTTTCAAGAAACTGATTCTCTATTCGATTTAAATAACCGAATGTTTCTTTTCAGTTTTGTGTTTTCTTGATACGGTAACCGGAGATAAAATATTTTGAAAAGCGAGAGTGAAACATGTTCCCGAACCTATTTTACTATCAATTGATATAGTCCCGCCGGCAAGATCGATAATTCTTCTAACAAGAGTAAGTCCCAATCCACAACCTTCGTAAGACCTGCTGAATCCTTCACTTGCCTGTCTAAATGCATCAAACACCATAGCTTGATGTTCTTCTGAAATTCCAATTCCGGTATCGGCAACTTTTATTATCCCTTGTCCATCAACCACATCGCAGGAGATTTGAACCGTGCCGTGCGAAGTAAATTTAACTGCGTTATCAACTAAACTTTCTATAAGGCGATGGAAATAGGTTGCATCAAACTTTATGAAAAAATCATTTTTAATATCAACTATGAATTTGAGTCCCTTCATTTCCGCTAAGCCAAGAGCCGTAGCAGAAATCTCACCCACTATTTTCGAAGCTTGAATTTTTTCGTTTTTTAACTGGATTGCACTTGATTCGAGGTCTGATAAATCCAATAACTCACTCAATGTTTTTAATAAACGCCGGGAAGCATCAAGCATATTTTCTAAAAGCATTCCTTCTTCATGATCTTTGAGAACTTCCCGAAGTATCCCGCCGAGTCCGAGAATCCCGTTCATCGGAGTGCGGAATTCGTGACTCATATTTTTCATCAGTGAAGATTTAAACTTATTCGATTCTTCAGCAATGATGCGGGCTTCATTTAGCTCGTTATTTACTCTCAGCAGTTCTTTGTTTGCGTCAACCTGTTCTTTAAATGATTGTGCATTCTGAATCGCAATCGCAGCTTGGCCTGCAAGAATTTCAAACGAATACATTATCTCGGTGATTTTTATTTTGTTAAGTGACTTGCTGTCTAAATAAATTACTCCAATTTTTTTGTCACCAATGATTAACGGTGCACAGAGAATTGTTTGCAGATCTAAAAATAAAATACTTTTGCTAATATCATGATTATTATGGCTCTGAGCATCTTCGATAAAATGCGCTAAGCCGGTATGATAAACATCTTCGACAACTGTTCTGCTTATCTGAAAATCTTCTTCTGTTAACATACTCCCTTTGGAGTTTAATCCGAGGGCAAAATCCAATAAGCTGTTTGGATTTTTCAGAACAATAAATCCACGGTCAGAGTTGGTGATGAAAATAGCATTATTCAAAACCAATCTCAGAACATCTTCTAAAATAAGAGAGTGATTGAGGCTCTTTGTAATATCGAGAATCAATTCCAACGTTTTAGTTTTTTCATAATTGAACATTGGAAAGATTCTGGTTTTTGTTCCGGCGTCAAGGGTTGATTTAAAATCTGAAAAATTCATTTTATTCTTGTAATGTTTACCGATTAAAAATTGTGATTCAATGAGTACTAAACAAAAGAGCCTTTTGAAACAAAAGGCCCTCTATGTTTTCTTTGATTATGTACTGAATTGGTCTAGAGATAAACTTTTATCCTATTTATTTCGTCGTGGGCTTTAATTTTTTTGTAATACTTTAAAGCTTCTTGAAAATAGTTATTTGCTTCTTCGGCTTGTTTATTCTCTGATAAAAGGATGCCGAATTCTACGGCGGTTTCAGCATAGTTTAAATCATTGCCAAGTTCTTTGTTCAATCTTAAACTGCTGGAGAAATAATTTTGAGCAATTTCATACCGCTTCTTTTTGCGTTCTAAAATTCCTTTAATTTTATATACTTCAGCGATTGTCAGTTTGTCATTTATCTTGTTGCTGATTTCCATGCCCCGGTCGGCAAGAGCTCCCGCAAGTGTGTCATCATTAAGCGAACAATAGATTGATGCTTTACTGATGTAAGAAATTGCAAGAGTAGGATAATAATCTTTTGCAAGGGAAACACTGATGCTCGTGTCAAATTCCTTTAACGCTGAGTTGTATTCTTTCTTTTTAAGAAAGAGCATTCCAAGGTTGTGTCTTATCTTCGCAACCCGTTTAGTATCCTTCAATCCTTCAAAGTGAATTAACGCTCTGTGGAAATAAGTATAAGCAGAGTTATAATCTCCCTTAATATTGTAAACAATGCCGATGTTATTTTCCAGTAAGGCTGCTACGGAAACATCTTTCGATGTGTCAACGTAAGAAAATCCTTTTTGAAAATGGGTCATCGCATTTGATAGTTGTCCTCTTTCAGCATAAAGAGTTCCGAGTAAACTTTCGCAACGCGCTAATCCTACGGGATCGTTTTCTTTGTAGAAGAAAGAAAAAGCCTTCTTTATGTAAGAAGTACTTTCGCTCCACATAGCTTGTTGGATAAATATTTCCCCGAAATTCAGAAATGCGTAGGCAGTAATACTGCTTAAACGTTTATCTTTTTTTGTGTAAGATAAAATTGTGTTGGATATATCAGAAGCAAGCTCCAGTTCTCCGTATGAGATGTAAAGTTTGCCAAGGTCTTTCAGAAAATTAAGAAAATTGAATATCGGCAGTTTCTTTTCTGTAAAGCTTATAACCTGATCGGTAACTAATCTCAATTGTGATGAGAGGAGTTCGTCAGAATGCTTTTGTGAACTGTTGATTTTCTTAATAAAGATTGAAATCTCTTTTCCACTGATATATTTTCCCAAAACTTTTTTAATCTCTTCAATGAGATCAGTTGTTTTTATTTTCATAATGTTTTATTGCTTTGGAAATTTTTATAAATAAAAAAGAGTTAATTAGTGAATCCATAACGTGAAAAGTGATTAATTTTTCCGTTCTTGCAAATGAATATTCCTTCCTCTACATTTACTATAATATTGTCCGCATCAACATCAACCCATACATTATTAACTTCATCAAAGTATTTAAGGTGAGCTGTTTGAAGTTCACTGGATGCAGAAAAATCCAATCCTTCAACTTTTACATTTAGTAAAGCTGATTTTGAAAAAGTTGTTCCCGAAGGACCAAATTCAAAGCTTAAGAAATCATCGGAAATAGCCATTGTTAAGAGACTGTTTTGATCAAGTGAGTTTTCCAAAACTGAGAGGCTTGCTTCAACGGAAACTCTATGGTTCCCAAGAGTGCGATAAGTTTTTTCAACGGAAAGTTTACCTGATTCACCGCTCTTAATAAACTCAGAATCATATCTCTTTTGTAAAGAAATAGAATTGCTCTGCGGTAAAGAAATGAAGGTCAATCCCTGTTTTTCAGCTGCAAGCACCCATACAGGTTTGCTCATCGAATTTGTGCTGTTTTGATCCGGCGAAACTACGGATTCTTGTTTCTGGCATCCGAAAAAGAACAAAACTAAGAGAAGCGGGATTGTTGCTAATTTTTTCATTTAGAACTCCTTTGTGATAATTTGTGAAATTACATTGCAAGTTAATAATCCAATTTTAATGCCAAGTGATTTATTGCGAATTTAAGGCAAATTTAATGAAAAAAATTTTGGCGTGTAACATATCGTTACACGTGAGTGTAACGCAATATTGCACATGCAATAAAACATTACAACGCATAAAGACTTGTTTTAGTGAAATGCTTTAATTCGGTCTCGACTTGAGATTGGTCAGTTCGTTCTCTATCGAGGAGAAGAAAGCCTTATTAAATAATTGGTTCTGTACTTCCGCTTGTTTAACAACTGCTCCATTTTCCAAATCCATTCTTATAATATGGAGCGACACATCAGTTTCATTTGCAAGTATTGGCTCCAGTTTAAGCGAAGCTAAGTATCTGTGGGAATAAACCCGTGAATCGGAATTAGAATCGTAATTGTTTGATGAATTATTATTTGATGAAGATTTGTTTGAATTGAAAGCCTCGGCAAATAAACCCACTACAAGGATAATTCCAAGAATTGTAGCACAAGCTTTCATAAATTGCGAACCACCTTTGGACAATGCTTGCATTTCTTCAGGCAGTAAATCAGAACTTGAATATTCTCCATTCATGATTCCCGTTGAGGGATCGCTCAGCGTGATCATAAAATTTCTTTTTTGAAGCGCAGAAATTCCTGCTCTATAAACTTCTTCTTTTGAATGACGGAAAGTATGATCTGAAACGACAACCTCGTTTTGTTTCCCGTTCTGTGAGAATTGTGTCTGTTGTGGAGTAGCGCATCCGGAAAGTGAATAATAGAGAAAACTGAAAAGTGAAATGTAGATCATCGTCTTTTTCATACAACCCTTTCTAAATATAATTGCTTTCTATCCCAAAGATTATACCAACAAATTTGATTGGATTATTAACCATTTTTATTTGCAGTGTAGCAAATCAAAGAAAAAGTGAAGAAGTTTTTAGACAGAGAAAATAGTCGGCAATCTCCAGTCGGAGTTCGCAGTTTGCAGAGGAAACTTTTTTCATCAATCATTCAATCATTCATCCATGCCGTCGGATTTTTATTGTAAAATATTGTTGCTACTCGTTGGCGTTAGTTCCGGCAACCAAAACTTCCAACTTAGGTTTTCCAATTCAACGGTTGTAATTTTGTAACAAATATTATTTACAATTAAATAAGGTTCGTCAATGGACATTCAAAACAAAAAAGTTTTAGTTCTCGGCGGCTGGGGTTTGGTCGGAAACGCAGTTACAAAAAAACTGATCTCCGAAAAGCCCAAACAGATTATCGTCACTTCTCTTCGTAAAGAAGAAGCCTTCGAGGAAGTTAACAAGCTCAAAAAAGAATACCCGCATCTGCCAAAAAATTATTTTGTGCCCTGGTGGGGAAATATTTTGGTTCGGGAAGAATTTAAGGATAAAGACAGGTACGAACTTCTTGCCGATCCGGCGAAAAGAAAAATCTTAATGCAGGATACGCTTGAAGAACTTGGGAGTGAAATATTAAAAAGTTCATCGCTTTATAAACTCATCAACAAACACAAACCGCAAATTATTGTTGATTGCATCAACACAGCAACCGGAATTGCATATCAGGACATTTACACAACCTACAAACGTGTAAAACACAAACTGAATAACAAACCCAAACTGGAAGAAGTTATTGAAGAAACGGAAAAAATTCTTTGTACGATGTACATTCCACAGTTAATAAGACATATTCAAATTCTTTACAATGCAATGCACGTTGCAAAAACTGAAATCTATTTTAAAATTGGAACAAGCGGAACCGGTGGAATGGGATTGAACATTCCTTATACACACAGCGAAGAAAAACCATCGCGTGTTCTACTAAGTAAATCCGCCATTGCCGGCGCGCACACACTTTTGCTTTGGTTGATGGGAAGAACCCCCGATTCTGCAATTGCCAAAGAGATAAAGCCGACAGCTGCGATCGCATGGAAAAAAATTGAATTCAATACCGTAAAGAAAAAAGGGAAACCGATTGAATTATATGATATTCCTTTTGAACAACAAATCCCTTTGAAGAATAAATTATCTTTTCTATTAGATAAACCTTATGCTCCAAACGGAAAAGTTTTGAAATCAGTTTTTATTGATACCGGTGAAAATGGAATTTTTTCCCGTGGTGAGTTTGAAGTAATAACGGCGCAGAAGCAAATGGAATTTGTTACTCCTGAAGAGATTGCCGAAAATATCATTTACGAAATTAAAGGACGAAACACTGGCAGTGATATTATAAATGCACTTGATAACGCAACTCTAAATCCAAGTTACCGCGCCGGATACCTTCAACACTTTGCGGTTGATATTTTGTCTGATCTTGAAAAGAAACATGACATCAGCAGTGTTGCTTTTGAGATGCTCGGCCCTCCGCGGCTTTCTAAATTATTGTTCGAAATTCATTTGATAAAAACAATTGCCGGAACGATGAAAAATGTTCCTACTTTTTCTGCAAAAAAACTTTCACAGTTATGCACAGAATTAGTAAAGAGCAATCATGATCTGCGGAACGAAATGCTCTCCATCGGAATTCCTATTTTATTGCCCGACGGTAAAACACTTTTGCGTGGAAATGAAATGAAAATTCCCGTGTCCACCGGAGATAAAGAAATCCTTATCGATACTACAAAAATCAACCGTTTTGCTTATGAAGGCTGGTTCGACTTACGTCCTGCAAATATGAATGCGTGGATAAAACGAATAAAAGCAATTATGGATGAAGCGATAGCGATCAGTGAAAAAGATACAAGTTCACTTCACGTGCGTACAAAACAGTATTGGAATTATTTTGAAGAAATAAGTATTGGCAGGGTTGTAAGCTGGATTTTCATCCACGAGGAAAAAGGAACGAGGATGAAAGACTAAGGGTTGAAAGTAGAAAGTATTTTGTGTCTTGATTCGCCGCAGTCTTCCAATAAATGATTGAATGTTGCGGCGAATTTTTTTACTCTTCGCTGTCTGCTGCCGGCATTACAACCCAGAGAACAATGTAAACAAGCAATCCCGGAAAAGCCACACTTAAAATTGAAACGAGTACGTATCCAAGACGCACAACTGTGGGATCCCAGCCAAGCCATTCTGCAAGACCGCCGCAAACGCCGGCGATCATTTTATTTCTTGATTTTTTTAACGCTGCCATAAATTTTCCTTTTGTATAAGCCAAAGTTATTCTAAAAAGTTTAGAACATCAACTTCAATTAAATGAGAAAGTTGCAAAACCTGTTTCACTTGAGTAATTTTCGCACAATAATTTATTCAATTTCTTTAACTTTACCTGGTAAAGAAAGAACATAATCATTGAGGAATGGTTGCATGATTGAATGGAAATCATTAAATGTTAAAAAATCCGGAGTTTAAACCATTCAGCCATTCATCTTCATTCATTCATGCGTTGAAGTTTTTTGTTGCACTAAGATTCTTTCCATATTCGGATTGAATATTCTTACTAATCATCTATAGAGGTTCCATTTTGACTGCACAAGAAGAAGTTTATCAAAAAACGGAAGAGCTTTCCTCCGAGTTTAATTATAAAGCTAAAGAAGTTTCAATTATTCTGGCGGCTGGACACGGCAAAAGAATTAAATCTCACCGCTCAAAAATGCTTCATGCAATTTGGGGCACGCCAACCGTCGAGCGCGTTTTCAATGCATCAAACCAAGGTATTCCTTCCGTTAATTCAATTTTAGTTGTAGGAATAAAAGCGGTAGATGTTATGTCGGTTATCGGCAAACGCCCACAAACAATTTTCGCTTATCAGGCAGAACAAAAAGGAACGGGACACGCTGTACAAGTTGGGCTTGAAAAAATCGATGCGAAAAAGTTTGATGGAAATGTATTTGTTTTTCCTGGAGATATGGGGCTGATTAATAAAGAAACGGCTGCAATGTTTCGTGAAGCTTTCATCTCGTCAAAATCCGATATGATGGTGCTTACCGGAATTTTTGAAGGCAACTCTACAGAAAATTCTTACGGCAGAATTATCCGTGTTAAAGGAATAGATGCAGAGGGAAATCCTTGCGGAGGCGATTGCGGAAACGTTATCGAAATTAAAGAACATAAAGACATTCTCTCTCTGCCGGAAGACAAACCCTATCTTTTAAAATATAAAGGAAAAACTTTCGCCTACACAAAACAAGAATTGATCGAGAACCGTGAATTTAACTCCGGCGTTTATGCTTTCGACTACAAAAAACTCGTGGCGCAAATTAAAAACCTAAGCAGTGAAAACGCTCAGAACGAAATCTACATAACCGATCTTATTTCTTTGTTTAATAAATCGGGCTATTCGGTTTCTGCCATTAGTCCCGACGACCATAACGTTGTGATGGGGTTTAACGACAAATCCGTTTTAAAAGAAATGGAAAACATCTATAGAAAAACCGTTTATGATAAGCTGAAGAATATCATCGAAATAGATGATCATGAAGATTTTTTTATTGCCGAATCGGTTGTTGAAGATATTTTAAAAATGGATAGAGACGGGACTCCCCTTGATATCCGTATCGGGAAAGGCGCTTATATCGGTAAAGGAGTTAAACTCAACTACAATTTGAATTTGAAGAAAAATGTGTTTGTAGATGGAAATGTTACCTTCGGCAAAAATGTTCATGTTTGGGAGAATGTTCATCTTTCAACTTTTGCCCATCAAAAATTTGTGATCGGTGACGGAGTTGAAATCCTCTGGGGCGACATCATCAAAGGAAATATTGAGATTGGCGAAAACACGAAAATTGAATCAAGCGTAAACATGACTGGAAGCGACGAGTTTCCTGTGGTAATCGGTAAAAACGTGTTGATAAAAGGGACGAGCTATATTTTCGGATGTGTAATTGAAGATGATATTTACATCGAACATAGCGTTTTGATAAGAAAGAAAATCAACAAACTCGTTAAACGGAACGGAGAAGTGCAGAGAATCAGATTCTTTCTGCCGATGCCTTCTGGAATTGATGCGATAGAAAATTTGTAAGGATTGAAAAATCCCGCTGAAAAATTTACCGCGGGATTTTTATCTAAAATCTTTATGCTTTGGCTTCAGTTTTTGGAGCGGCGACAACAGCATTGAAATGTTTTGTTAAAGCGGCTTTTCTTCTGGCTGCGGTGTTTTTGTGGATTCTCCCCTTTGCGGAAACCTTATCGGTATAAGCAACAGCTTCTTTGTAAGCTTTTTCAATTTCTTCTTTTTCTGAAATACCCAATGCTTTTTTAGTAAGTGTTTTTAATTTTGAAAGAGAAGTTTTGTTTTCAACTCTTCTTCTTTCGGTCACTTTAATTCTTTTCTTTGCGGACTTATGATTTGCCATTACGACCTTTTTTAATAATTCTTTAAAATTTCGCTTCAAATATAGAGATTTCGCCTTTCGTTGTCAAACTTTTCTTTTAGTAAATCATTTTAACTTTCGCAACCCGAAATCTTTGTTAACTCTTTATAAACAAGAGAGATAACAAAATCAACTAAAGAATGCAGCTAAAAGAAGCCCAATTTTATATTGATTTACCCCTCCTTTAAATCGTATATTTGCATCTCCGATTATGATTATTTAAAGGATTATTGCTTTTGACCTCTTTGCACAGAAATTTTACTCTCTTTACTGTTCTTTTGCTGCTTTTCATCTCGAAAACGATCCAACCGCAAATTATTTTTAAAGAACTGCCCCATTATGAGGTTTCGGAAAACGACCTAAATTTTATCGAAAGTTCATCTATTCGTAAAACCATGATCTTAAATGGTCCCTGGAAAGTTTACAGCTTTAAGGATGAAGAGAAGAAAAAAGCCATTGTTGGCGTTCCCTCACATTTTGAGGGAAATGCTGAAGTTGTTTACGAAAAGTATTTCGAACTATCTAAAAATGAGCTGGCAAACAACAATTTTGAAATGAATTTTCTCGGTGTAAGCTATACAGCTGAAATTTCCATCAATAATTCAGTTATTTATTTGCACCCTGGCGGCGAGTTCCCTTTTTCCATTTTACTTCCGAAGGATTTACTAAAAAGCGACAAGAAAAATCTGCTGACCGTAAAAGTAAATTCCAAACTTGACGCAACACAGACCATTCCTTATAAAAATGAATTTTTAGCTCCTGAAAGATTTGGGGGAATTTTTAGAGATGTTTATCTGACTTTTGTCCCAAATATTCATATTTCCCGTTTCAATTTCCATTACGATGTTTTCCCGAATTCATCACGTGCTAAAGTTTTTGTTTCGGCAAATTTTGCCAACCATGAGTTTCGCGGCAAAAACGATTCAACTTCAGCAGAAAGATTTGAAGTAAAATTTTCAATTCAGGACAAAAATGATCTTTCCTCAAACGGTTCTGTAACAAATCAGATCGAATTGCGAAAAGGGAAAGAAAAGATTCTATCTGAATCATTTGAAGCGACAAATTTATCAATGTGGAATTGTTCAGCTCCAAATTCTTACGTTATCATCACACAAATTTTACTGAATGGAAATGTAATTGATGAGATCAGACAACCGATTTCGTTCTATAACTTTTCGATTCAAAAAGATTCTCCATATTTGAACGGAGAAAAATTTCAACTGAACGGAGTAACGTATTTAGCTTCCAATAAAAGCTACGGAAGTTTGTTCACTTATGAGCAGATGAAAAATGATCTTACACAAATCAAAGATTTAGGTTTTAATGCAGTCCGTTTTCCAAAGCAAGCGCCGCATCCATATTTGCTCTATTTGTGCAGCGAGCTTGGGCTGCTCGCGTTTATTGAGTCCCCGGCTTCCTCTCTTCCGGAAAATTTGGTTGAAGATCAAAATTTCGTTTCACTTTCAAATAATTATTATAAAAGATTTCTTTCTGCATACGGAAATTACAGCGCAGTAGCAGCGATCGGGTTGGGCGGCGGATTTTTACCAAACTCACAGAGTCATTCTTTTTATTTGGAATCAATGGCGAATGAAATTAAGAGAACTATTTCCAAACCTATTTATGCTTCATTTATCGCTGGTAATTTTAGTGAAATTCCTAAACTGGATTTTTACGGAATAGAATTGTTCGCAACTTCGTTATCATCGCTTGATGTTATTTTTAAACCGCTTCAAGAAGAATTGGGAAAAGGAAAAGTTTTTTTGAGCGAAGCAACTTACATGGTAACACAAGGAAGATCGAGCGGGTATACGAACAAATCAACATTTGAAGCTCAAGCAAAATTTTTTAGCGATCTTCTTTCTTATTCGGAAGAAAATGAAAGTGCGGGATACTTTATCAATGCAATGTATGATTACCGCTGTGATTACCATTCGGTACTTTCATTATATAACGAAAACAAAATTCTTACGTTAGGAATCTGTAACGAAGAACGTAACACTGGTCGCCCTGGCTACAAAGTTCTCTACGCAAAACTCCATAATCTTGAACAAGTAACCATTCCTATCGGGCTAAGAAAAGATCAATCGCCGATGGCATTTATTATTAGTGGATTGCTGCTTGCATTGTTCACCGGATTTTTAATTAATTCAGGAAGAAAATTTAGAGAAGACACCTCGCGCGCGTTGTTGCGTCCGTATAACTTTTTTGCCGACATCCGGGATCTGCGAATTATCTCCGGTTTGCACACAACAATTTTGGCGTTCATTGTTTCTGCAATTGTCGGAACACTGATGGCGAGTCTTTTCTTTTACTTTAAAGATAAAATTATTTTCGAGCGGTTTATTCTTTCCTTTGGAAGTGAAAATATCTCATGGGCGATGAGTTATCTTTCCTGGCACCCGGTTCAAGCAATAATCAGTTTATCGGTAATTGTATTTGTAAAATTGTTGATCGTTTCGCTGCTGGTAAAGTTCTTTTCCTTTTTTGTGATGAACAAGATATTTCTTTCAAACGCATATTACGTGGTGGTGTGGTCTTTTCTTCCGTTTGTGTTATTAATACCCGGTGCGATCATCCTTTATCGTTTGCTTGCAATGGACACGATGAATCTCTACATCTATATCGTTCTTCTACTTTTCTTCGTTCTGTCTCTCTACCGATTAATGAAAGGCATTTACGTTATTTATGATGTTTCACCGGGAAAAGTTTATTTGTATACAATGGTTTTTATCCTCGGTGTTTCAGCCGTCTTTTTGCTTTTTATGCAAACCTATAACGCAACGTTTGATTTCCTTTCATACGGATTAAAAGAATTTTTGGCAAGGATATAATTTTTGTATTTAAAGAGACTTGAAATATTAGGCTTCAAATCTTTCGCTCAAAAAACGGAAGTACATTTTCATAAAGGATTAACTGCAATCGTTGGTCCAAACGGATGCGGCAAAACAAACATTGTTGATGCGATCCGCTGGTGTTTAGGTGAACAGAAAAGCAGTACACTCCGTTCTGATAAAATGGAAAATGTGATCTTCAATGGAACAGCTACACGCAAACCGATGGGAATGTCCGAAGTCTCGCTTACCATAGAAAACAATAAAGGTATTCTTCCAACTGAATATTCCGAAGTAACCATTTCGAGAAGAATTTTCCGATCCGGAGAAAGCGAATATCTTTTAAATAAAAATCTCTGCCGCTTAAAAGATATAACCAATCTTTTTATGGATACGGGTATCGGTTCAAATGCTTATTCGGTAATCGAGTTGAAGATGGTTGAGACGATTCTTAACAACAAAGCCGAAGAACGCCGCAACATGTTTGAAGAAGCTGCAGGCGTAAATAAATACAAACTCCGCCGCCGGCTTACGTTAAAAAAACTTGATGAAGTCAAAAACGATTTAACACGCGTGAATGACATTGTTTCCGAAGTGGAAAAGAAAGTTTCTTCGCTTGAACGTCAGGCGAAAAAAGCTGACAAATACAATAAGATTTCAACTACCCTGCGTGAACTTGAAATTGATCTGTGCGAACGCGAACTTGCTCTTTACACTGCACGGAAAGTAGAAGTTAAGTTAAAGAAAGAAGAGTTTTTTGCAAAGAAGATTCAATTAGAATCCGAACTTGCCCAGCTTGATGATAAGATAAAAGAAGTAAAAGATGAATTGTACGCGATAGAGACACAGCTTGCAGCGAAGCGCAACGAGATAACTACGCAAACGGAAAAAATTTATTCTGTTCAACGAGCTATTTCTGTTGCTGAAGAAAGAAAAAAATCTTTAGAAAAAAACGTTGAGAAATATTCGCGAGAAAAAGAAGAACTTGCCGTTCAGTTAGAAATTACCGTTGAACAGATCGAAGAATTCAGAGAGAAAATTGAAGAGACCACAGCGTCGCTTCTTGCAAAGCAAAATGAACGGGAGGCTCTCACCATTCAAGTTGATGAACAAAAAAATGCACTTGAAGAAAAACGGATCGCTCTAAAAAATTATTCTGAAACGCTTCTTGATAAATTTAAAGAGATCACCACAAAAGAAAATGATCTTACAAATGTGCAAGCGGCACTAAAACGGGCAAACGACTCGCTTAACAAAACCGATTTGAAAATTAAAACGCTCACCGATACCATCGCTAAACTTGTTGGATTTATCGGCGAACTTTCCGAAGATAAAATTGATGTTGAACAAAAATTAGCCGAAGCTGATTCTTTTTTTAACGGAAAACAAAAAGAGAAAGACGACCTCGAGCAAAAACTTTCTAACTTCCGTGCACGAGAAGCTGAAACCAAAACTGTGATCAGCGCGTTAAAAGATAAGATCGGTTTTCTGCAAAACTTGATCAACAATCTTGAGGGTTTTTCCAAAGGAGCGAAAGAGTTAATCGCAAACCCGGAGTGGAAAACCAAAGACAAAAACATTCTTGCTAACATCGGAAATGCGAATGATAAATTCCGTTTTGCCGTTGAAGCCGCACTAAAAAATAATTTGAACAATATTCTTGTTGAAACGATTGACGATGTTAAAAAAGGTATAGAATACTTAAACACCTACGATTACGGAAAAGCTTCGTTTTATGTTTTTGGATTTACCGAAAGCGTGAAGAAATCTCTCCTTGAAAAAATTGAAGATTATTTTCTTGCACGCAAAAGTAAACGACTTGAAAATGAGAATTCTTTTTTAGGCTGGGCTGAAAACTTTGTTGAAACAGAGGAACGCTGGAAACCCTTCTTTCAAAAACTTTTGGTGAACACCGCGGTTGTTGATTCTCTTGAAAATGCTTTTTTACTTTCAAAACATTTTCCGGTTTTCAATTTTGCAACGCTTAACGGCGACTTCCTTCACAACTCCGGAGTTATTGAAGCCGGTTCAGCGCCTAAATTAGACGATACTCTCTTCGGTAGAAAACAGTTACTCGAAAATCTGAAAAAAGAAATTCCACAACGAGACAACCATCTTATCGAGATCAAACAAACTATTGAGCAGCTCGAAAATGAAATTTCTTCTATCGATTTAAAAGTTCTTTCCGAAAATGGAAAAATTCTTTTGAACGATCTGCGCAACGTTGAAAAACAGATCGAAAAATTTGAGTTTGAAAAAAGCAAAGCGTACGATGAATCTGAAAAAGCCCATCAAGAGATGCAGGCTCTGGTTACGCAATCCAACAAACTTGAAGAAGAGATCGAATCGCTCAGTGAAGTTTTGAGCGGACAAATTGAAGAGAAGCGAAAAGCTGATGAAATGCTCCGCTCACTTGAAGAAGATTTTTCATCTTGTGAAGAAAAATTCAGACTGCTTAACACGCAGCAGAATCAAGCGAACTTAGCACACGAACGTTTGTCGGGTGAAAAAAGAAATTTTGAAAACGCACTTCAACGTTCGCAAGAATCAGTTGGAACGATTCGCAAATCAATTGAAAAAAGAGAAGAGGACGTAACTTCTGCTAATGAAGAATTGCAGAGTCTTCACTTAATATTGGAAGAAAAGAACGATGAACTTTTTGAACTGAATGAAGTTCAAGGTTTGTTGAAGAGTGAAGAGACAGCTATTGATGCACAATTTAAGCTGGTACGGACGAACATAACCAATTTAGAACAGCAGCAAAAAAACATCCGCAACGAACGGGAAGAAGCCGGCAATGCAATTCATCAAGCTGATATTTCTTTAAAAGAATCCGACTTTAAAATTGAAACGCTCCAGCAGCACATTCTAGAAAAATATTCGCTGACGCTTGCTTTAAAAGAATTTGATGATCTTGATTCATTCGATTTTAAAACACGTCAGGAAGAAGTAGCAAGTTATAATCAGCAAATAAAAAATCTTGGAATGATCAACCCACTTGCTTATTCGGAATACGAAGAAGAAAAAGAGCGATTAGATTTCCTTTCTAAACAAAGAAACGATCTGCTTGATTCTGAAAGAGATTTGGTTCAAACGATTGAAGAAATAAACGTTACCGCCCAACAGCTTTTCATGGAAACATTTGAAAAGATAAAGGAACATTTTATTAGAATTTTTAGAGGATTGTTTAATCCCGGCGATGAAGCTGATTTGAAATTGGAAGAAGCGATCGATCCACTTGAAGCAAAGATTGAAATTATCGCGAAGCCAAAAGGAAAACGTCCGACTTCGATCGAACTTCTTTCCGGAGGAGAAAAAACTTTAACGGCGATTGCGCTCTTGTTCGCCATTTATCTCGTTAAGCCAAGTCCATTCTGTATCCTTGATGAAATCGATGCTCCGCTTGACGACGCGAACGTTGACCGTTTCACGCGAATCCTAAAAGATTTCAGTGAGAATACACAGTTCATTGTGGTATCGCATAACAAACGAACGATGGAAGCTTGCGATACACTTTACGGCGTAACGATGCAGGAGGAAGGTGTTTCCAAACTTGTTAGTGTGCGGTTTGATGAGGAGTTGAATGTTGCGTAGTATATTACTTTCTACTTTCGCATTTCTCCTTTTTGCTTTTAACTCTTCGTTATTCGGTCAGTGGATTACCAATTCGCAGATAAACACGCAGCTTGTATTTGATTCTGTTAATCCCGTAAATATTTCATCTTTGGAAGACGGCAACGGCGGAGCTTTTCTTTTTTGGCAGGACACAAAACCAAACACTCCAACAGGTATTTATTTCCTTCACTTTGATAACGATGGGAACGTAAGTTTTCGTGCCGATGGAAAATCAGTCAGCAATAATTACGGTGAGAAGAAAAATCCACTTACCGCGGGAAATGATACACACACCGCTGTTGTAGTGTGGAATGATTATTCTTCTGTGAATACCGGTGTGCTTTATGGTCAGCTTGTTAAAAGCAATGGAACGCTTTTGTGGAATGAATCTGGTTTGAAAATAACAAACGGTGAAAATACTCTTATTAATTGCGCCGCCGCTTTGGATAAAAAAAATAATTCCTATTTCATGTATATTGAAAAATCTGATTCAGCCCCCTCCCAATATTATTTAAAACTTCAAACTATTTCGGAAGCCGGTGAACCAAAATATTCAAATGATGGACTGCTGATAAATAAATCGATTTCTGTAAAAAATAATTCAACAGTTTTTCCCGATGAAAAAGGCGGCTGTTTTATTTTATGGGCTGAAAGTGAAAATAAAATTTATCAGATCCATGCGCAGTATGTTGATGAACGTGGAAAACTTTTGTGGAAACAAGTCATTGATGTTTCAGGTCATTTAACAAGTATTACCGGTTACCGTGCGTTACTTGCAAAACCGGGACTTCTTTATATTTACTGGCAAAACCTTGGGAAGAATAAAACCATCTCTCATCAACTGTTAACGTCGAGCGGGAAAACATTGTTGGATGACCGCCGAGCTTTAATTACAAAACAAAAGGGGAATCAAGTAAATCCACAAGCAACTTTAGCCGGTGATTCCACAATAATGTTGAGCTGGGTGAATGACACAAAAGGTAGAAAAAATATTTTTGTTCAAAAGTTTAGAACGAATGGAACTACTGTTTGGGAGCCCGAAGGAATTTCTGCTGCGAAAACAAAAGGTGATCAATTCGGACAGACAATTATTTCCGGTGAAAAAGGGGGAGTTATTCTCGCCTGGCTTGATCAAACAGATCAGACACAAAAGCCAATGGTTTTCGCTCAAAAAATTTCATCAAAAAAAGAATTGCTCTGGAATGAAGAGGGAACACAGGTTGCTGTGGATAAAAAATCCGATAAAAGTTATCTCTCTCTTTTTTCTGATCAAAAAGGAGGAGTGATTGTTTTGTTCAAAGAAAATCGAAAAGAAGGAACCGGAATTTATGGGCAGCGGTTATTCAGCGCGAAAGCATTGGTCTCGCAAATAACAGATTTCACGGCAAAAGTTGTTGTTGATTCAGTCCAACTCTCATGGACGGTAACAAATGAATCGGATCTGTTTTCTTACAAAATCGAAAAGATGAATGAAAAAGACGCGGTTGAAAATGTTTGGCAATCCGTTGCTTCGGTTTATTCTTCAAGCGTCGGGAAGACAAACGAATATAATTATTCAGAACCGTTGGATGATGCCGGCACGATATATTTCAGACTCTCACAGTTCGGCAGAGACGGCAAGAAAAATTTTTCGGTGATAGAAAAAGTAACTTTTGCGCCGATAACTGCTGAAGAAAATTATGTTGTGCAAAATTCACCAAATCCTTTTTCCGGAAAAACAACCATCGTTTTTCATTTAACGCAACCGAACAAAGTTAAGTTTGAAATATTTAATTCGAGAGTCGAAAAAATAAAAGAAGTTATTTTAACCGATACCCAAGAGGGGAAAAATAAATTTGTTTTTGACGGAAGTGCTCTAACTCCCGGAATATATTTCTACCGGTTTACTTCCGACGATTTTGTTGACGTGAAAAAAATGGTTGTAACAAAATAGCTTATGCAAAAATTTTGTTCTGAAAAGTTCTTATGAGTATTGGTCTTGAACCGTTAAAACGTGTTTATAAAATTTTTGTTGATTTTGACGGTACAATTACAAAACAAGATATCGGCGAGCAACTTTTTTTACAATATGGCGATACAGAAAAAGCCGAAGCGATCATTAAAAGAATAAGTTCGCGGGAACTTACATCTGTTGAAGGTTGGAAAGCATTGTTCGAGATATTGAATCCGGTCTCAATTGATGAATTAACAAATTTTGTTCGTTCTTTTGAAATTGATAAGGCATTTCACCGGCTTGTTTCGTTTGCGCGGGAACAGCAAGTTGAAATGATAATTCTAAGCGACGGTTTTGAATTTTACATCAGAACCATTTTGGAAAGAGAAAATATTAACGGTATTCAGATTTATTCAAACCGGTTAATAGAAAACGGAAGCGGGAAACCTCAGCCGGTTTTCCCATATCGCGATGAAGAATGTAAAAGCTGCGCAAACTGTAAACGCAATCACGTTATTGAAAACAGTGGCGATGATGAGTTTACAGTTTATATCGGGAACGGAAGTTCGGATGTTTGTCCGGCGCAATATTGCGATTTTATTTTCGCAAAAGATTCGCTTCGCAAATTTTGTGAGAAGGAAAAAGTAACCTTTTTCCCGTACGATAATTTTAATGATGTCATCTCCAAATTGGAAACATTGTTTGCGAAAAAGCGCTTGAAGAAACGGCATCAAGCCGAATTGAAAAGAAAAAACTTATACAAATTAGGATAATGGTCATTGGTCATCAGTCAGTGGACATTGGAAGTGAAGTTGTAAAATGAAATTAAGTGAACTGGAAGTCTTTAATCTTGCAAT
>JBAZBI010000009.1:0-191246 GCA_041671545.1 Ignavibacteriaceae bacterium | reverse complement strand
TGATTATAGCTAAAGGGTTCCACCTCTTCCCATTCCGAACAGAGAAGTTAAGCCTTTATACGCCGATGGTACTGCATGCGCAGGTGTGTGGGAGAGTAGGTAGTCGCCAGATTTTATTTTAAGCCCTTTCGATTTTCGTTAGGGCTTTTTTATTTTTAAATGAAGGCTAAATGTGTTAAAAAATTGTGCCATCAAAGAATGAAAGTCCGTAAGTATTTATAATCCGCATCGTTTAGATGATAGATTATTTGTTTTCTCTTCTCACATGTAAAAGGCTTCCAACCAATCAATCTTTCACACGAATTCTATTCATATCCTAACTTAATCTTTTTTAGTTTTTCTTTTCTTTTCTTATTCATTGCCACTTTGCTAAATTGTGTTTGCAATTTCAAATATTTATTGAGCCGTGTAAAATGAAACTTACAGATTTATTAAGTGAATCCTCTATTATTCCCGAATTAAAAAGTGAAACCAAGGAAGGTGTGATCAATGAATTGATTGATTTATTCATTGATGATCCGAGAGTTAAGGATATTGAAAAAGTTAGGCAGTCGGTTTTAGAGAGAGAGAAGGTAATGTCAACCGGTGTTGGAAAAGGTTTCGCTATTCCTCACGGAAAAACTGATTTGGTCACAGAAATTCTTTGTGCTTTTGGTAGAACTTCAAATCCCGTTGAATATCAAGCTTTAGATGCACAGCCTGTAAACTTGATTTTTCTCCTGATCGGAAAAGATAATCTCGTCAGCCTTCACATAAAATTGCTAAGCAGAATATCCCGGATGATGACAAAAGAAACTATGCGTGAAAAGCTTTCAGCCGCGAAAACAAAGGCTGAAATCATGCATATTTTCAAAGAAGAAGAGGAAACTTATTTTGATCTCTAATCTGTAGGAAAGTTCTGATGATAAAAGCAATATACGGTACTAAAGATACTTTGCCGAAAGATATTGAGAAATGGTACTACCTCGAAAACATCGTTAAGAAAATATTCCCATCATTCAATTACAAAGAAATTCGTACCCCCATTTTTGAGGAGACCGGACTGTTCTCCCGCAGTATCGGTGAAGAGACTGATATTGTAAGTAAAGAAATGTACACTTTTAATGACCGGGGAGAAACAAGTGTTACGCTGCGTCCGGAAATGACAGCTTCGGTTGTTCGCGCTTTCATCGAACATTCCTTAGCTAACCAATCATCTCTAAATAAATTATTTTATATCGCTGCGATGTTCCGGCAGGAACGCCCTCAAGCAGGAAGACTTCGTCAATTTCATCAATTTGGGGCTGAAGTTTTAGGCAGTTCCTCACCGTTATTAGATGCTGAAATTATTATTCTTGCCTATACGATATTAAAATCACTTGGATTAGTAGACATCACCGTAAAAATAAATTCTCTTGGAATCACTTCGTCAAGAAAAACATATATTGAAATACTTAAAGGATATTTAGAACCTTACTTAAGCGAACTTTCTGAAGAGAGTAGAAAAAGATTCGAAAAAAATGTTTTAAGAATTTTCGACAGCAAATCTGAGAACGATATTCAGATTATGAAAGACGCGCCGAAACTCATCGATAATTTAGATGATGAAAGCAAACAGGAATTTCAAATCGTTCAAAATATTTTGCAAGCAGAAAAAATTCCTTTTGTTTTGGATTCAACATTAGTTCGAGGATTAGACTATTATTCAAAAACTACTTTTGAGATTGTGAGCGGTAAAGTAGGCTCCCAGAGCGCTCTTTGCGGTGGGGGAAGATATGACGGACTGATTGAATTGCTCGGTGGAGCGCCAAATTACGGAGTTGGTTTCGCAGCTGGGATTGAAAGAATTCTCCTTGCATTACAAAATGAAAAAACCGAATTGCCTGAAAGTTCTCCGCTCGATGTTTACGTTGTTCTTTTGAACAAGGAACTAACCAATGAATATTATTTATTCGCTACTGAATTAAGAAAAAACAATTACAAAGTAGAAATTGATTATCTTTCACGCAGTGTTAAAGCGCAAATGCGCGAAGCCAATAAACTTAATGCTAAATTCGTAGCTTTGTTCGGCGGAGAAGAGTTCGCGGATAGTAAAATCGTTCTAAAAGAAATGAGCACCGGATCGCAGCAAGTAATACCGCTTGAAAATGCGGGTAAAGAAATTTCATTATCATTAGGTGTATAAATGTCTCTGCGAAAACTTGAAGAAATGCCGAAGGTTTCAAAGCCGAGAAAAAAAACAATTACAAAAGTTAAAAATGCTACTCCTCAAAAAAAGGAGGGCTCGGTAGAATATGTGGTAAATGTTTTTTACAAGTACGATCCGATTTTGAAAAAGCAATTTTCAGTAATTTCTTTATCAACAATTAAACTTTTTACAAGCTTGTCGTATGAAATTTCTGTTGATGTGCAAAAAGGGAAAAATGCGATTGATATTAGCATCCTCGGTTTGAACACGCGTCAGTCTTATTACGTTTCTCCAAATCCTGCTACTACCGAACTTCTTTTCGAAAATCTTTTTGGAAAATACACCGTCAACATTATAAAGCAAGATGGGAGTATTAATAGCGCAGCATTTGATTTCAACATTTATAAAAAAGAGATCAAGTTAAGCGAGATAAGTCTGCCGAAGAAAAAAAACAATCGAGTTTTCACGAGGTTCGAGGTAGTCCCCGAATCATTTTCATTTAAATAAAAGAATTTTATGTATCCAGAATTACTAAAACTTGGACCACTAACAGTTTACAGCTACGGTTTTATGCTTGCTGTTTCTTTCATCGTTTCAAGTTATCTTTTAACAAAAGAAGTTGAGCGAAAAGGATTGGAAGCAAACATTGCTTCAGAAGTAACGCTGCTCGCAATCATCTTTGGTATTGCGGGAAGTAAACTTTTTCATTTGTTTGAGAACTGGGGCGACTTTCTTGCTGATCCATTCGGAATGATTTTTTCTGCCGGTGGTTTAACATTTTACGGAGGATTAATTCTTGCCATCGTTGCAATTATGATCTTTCTTAAACGAAAAAAAATTCCTTTTCTCTATATCGCTGATGCAGCTTCTCCTTCCCTAGCTCTTGCGTACGGGATAGGCAGAATAGGTTGTCATTTAGCGGGTGACGGCGACTACGGTTTGCCGACTTCGTTACCGTGGGGAGTTAATTACGAAAACGGAATTGTAAAACCTTCACTCATGTTTCAAGGAAGTGAAATAGCAAAAAATTTTCCGGGCGGAATTGTTCCCAACAATACTCCGCTTCATCCAACACCGATTTATGAATTCTTAGTCGGATTAATAATCTTTTATATTCTTTGGCAATTGAGGAAAAAAGAATTTCATATGGGAATTTTATTCATGATGTATCTCATCGCTTCCGGTATTTCAAGATTTTTCGTTGAGTTTATCAGACTTAATCCACTACTTCTTTTCGGCTTGTCGGAAGCGCAGTTAATTTCGATCGGTTTAATTCTTGTTGGTATAGCAGGAATTATCTTCATCAATAAATTCCCGGATAAATTTAAGTTTGTCCCGGCACCAATAAAACAAACCGCACCAAAACATAAAATAAAATGAAACTGATCGTAGGACGCAAACCGGTTCTTGATGCGATTAACGCTGGTGAAAAAATTGAAAGCGTTTTTATTCTCTTTGGTCAGCAGGGCCCGATCATTGATGCAATCCGCATCGCATGCACCAAGCGAGAAATTAAATGCTCACAAGTTAAATTAGAAAAATATCAATCGCTTGTAAAAAATGTAAACGCACAAGGCGTTGTCGCCGTCGGTTATGAAGTTATTTACTTCAGTTTGAAAGACATAATTAACGGCGCGAAAGCAAATCCGAAAAATAAATTTTCTCTTATACTCATCATTGATTCGATTCAAGACACACACAATCTTGGTGCAATTTTACGAACCGCGGAATGCGCCGGTGTTGATGGAATTGTTTTAACCAAATTCAATTCCGCGCCATTAAACGAAACCGTGATGAAAACTTCCGCCGGTGCGGTTAATCATTTAAAGATTTGTCTCGTTGGAAATGTTGTGCAAGCAATTCAAGAGTTGAAAGAAAGCGGATTTTGGATTATCGGCTCAACGTTGAACGACTCCAAATTTTATGATGAGATCGATTATAATTTCCCTTCAGCTTTAATTGTCGGGAATGAAGAAAAAGGGATGCGAAAACTTGTTGCAGATCAATGCGACTTTCTTGTAAAAATTCCGATGAAGGGAAAAGTGCAATCGCTGAATGTTTCGGTTGCAACAGGAGTTTTATTGTTCGAAATGATTAAAAAACAAAAATAGTTTATAGATAAAATTCAATTTTGGAGTTCAAATGAAAAGTAAAATTGTTATTCCCGCTAAACGTACAGAAAATATAACGTATGCCGTAAGAGATATCGTGGTTCTTGCAAATGAAGTAGCAAAAACTGGAAAGGAAATGCTCTACTTAAATATCGGCGATCCGAATCTATTTGATTTTGAACCGCCGAAACATCTTGTTGAAGCAACCTACCAGGCAATGCTAAGAAATAAAAATGGTTATTCTCCCTCTTCGGGAATTAAAGAAGCTGTTGAAGCGATCAGAAAAGAGGGAAATAAAAAAGGAATTGAAAATATTCTTGATATCTTTGTTACCACCGGGGCAAGCGAAGCTATTGATATTTGTTTAACTGCGTTGGTAAATGAAGGTGAAAATGTTTTAACGCCAACTCCCGGTTATCCATTGTACACGGCAATTCAAAGCAAACTGCAGGCGTATGAAAATCCCTATTATCTTGATGAAGAAAATAATTGGCAGCCGGATATTAACGACATTAAGAAAAAGATTAACGATAAAACAAAAGCGATCGTGCTTATCAATCCAAATAACCCTACCGGTTCACTTTATTCAACAGAAATATTGGAAGAAATTGTAAAGCTTGCGCTTGAACATAATCTTGTAATTTTTGCTGATGAGATTTATGATAAACTATTGTTTGATGGGAAGAAACATGTTTCGATCGGTTCGCTTAATAAAGAAGTTTCGTGCATTACGTTTGGGGGACTTTCTAAAAATTATATGGTTCCCGGTTTTCGTATTGGCTGGGGAATTATCAGCGGGAAGGATGAAAACCTACGCGAATATATCGAAGCGATAAATAAAATTCTCCGCGCAAGACTTTCTGCAAATCATCCTGAGCAATACGGATTAGTAGCCGCGCTGGAACAAGATCAATCTCATTTAACTGTAGCGATGGCAAAACTTGCTAAACGCCGAGATTTAACTTTTAAAATGCTGAATACGATTCCCGGAATTTCCTGTGTAAAACCGGAAGGAGCTTTTTATGCTTTTCCTAAATTGCACACGAATAAACCCGATGTTGATTTTGTAAAGGGATTGTTAAAAGAAACCGGAGTGGTCGTTGTTCACGGAAGCGGATTCGGACAGCTACCCGGCACGCAGCACTTTAGAGTTGTCTTTTTACCGAATGAAGAAATTTTAACGAAGGCGTATAATAATATCGGGGAGTTTTATAAGAAGTTTTTGAACAGTTAAGTTAACTTTAATTGAAGGATGATTTTTTCTTTTACAAGATCAGCAATTCTAATTGCATCAATAGCCTCTTCTTTTGTCACTTCTTCATCTTCACCCGGGTAGCGTGTAGTAATTGCAAAAGGAGTTAATATTTCAGCTTCAGTCAATTCATTTGTGTTTATTAGTTCGGAACAAATTTCCAATAACCTTGTAATGCTATGTGTATAAGGAAAATCAATTTGATGAGATACCAACAAAGCTTTTAAGTATTTTTCTGCACATTGTTGCGCGTGATAAGCCGTTAAACGGAAAGGGCAGCCGCTTTCTAATGTTAAACTGTGTTTAGCAAGTCGTAAATCTTCCTCAGCGTAATTAATCCATTTTTTTACATTAAGACTAATATCTTCGTTAAGCGCCATAAATCATTTTCCCCTCTATAAACGCATAACGGGCAATTGTTCCGGCAATCAATTTATCTTTTTCATATTCTGCAGGCGAAAGAATTATTATATCTCTTGCATAATTCAATCCTTTTAAAGCTCTGTCCATCTCAAGCATTAACTTTCGTCTATTCCCGTTCGGGTTGGTTATCACAAGCAAATCGATATCGCTGTTTTTATCGGAATCCATCCTTGCTTGGGATCCAAAGAGAATAACATTTTCAGGTTTGAACCTTTCAGTCAATTTTTCTTTTATAAACTCTATTTCTTTTTCGGTTAACATAAATTTAAAATTTTTTGATATATATAACAATAACGTGAACCATCTCGATTATTAACCGCAAAACTTCTATAGTTTGACTTCACTTATTGCTTGATAACTTGTTTTCATTATAGACCTTGTTTTTGCATGCGCAACATAGAGAATTATACATTTTTTAGCAAGCGACTTAACCCTACAAAGGCGCTTATAAAAGCGAACCGGGAAAGGGAAAAAGAAAATCCCCGAAAGAAAAAACAATTTGCCTTACATGAAAAAGGATTTTCCCAACATGTAAAATGAAATCCCCAACATCTAAATCGATCTCCTCTAAGGGAAAATGAAAATACCCAACAAGCAAAATGGTTTGCCCTAAGGAGGGAGTACTTTTCCTTAAGGAGGAAGAGAAATTCCCTAAGGGGAAAAGGAAAACCCTTAAGGGAAAATGATTTTACCAGGGAAAAATGAAAATCCTTTAAGGGAAAAAGAATATTCCCGAAGGGAAAAACGGCTTGCCTTACATGAAAAAGCGTTTCCCCAACATGGAAAATGAAATCCCCAACATCCAAAGTAATTTGCCTTAAGGGAAAAGAAAAATTCCCAAAGGGAAAAAGAGTTTTCCTTAAGGAGAAAAGAAAATTCCTTTAGGGAAAAAGGTTTTCCCCGAAGGGAAAGTGCGAAAAACGGGTAAAAATGGACAATTCGGGAAAATGAAGGAAAAACAGAGGATAAAATACAGTGAAGGCAGGACGAAAGACTAAAAACTTGACGGGGGACGGTGAGACGAGGGAATAGGGGATTGGGAAAATCGAGTATAATTTTTTTTGTTTTGTAAAAAGTAAAAATTAGTTTAGGTTTACCCACAATAATTATTGCATGATGAGGCAGCTTTATTTCTGATATAATTTTACATAGAAAAACATTAGCAAGCAAGGATTTGCTTTCTCCCCTTTTATTTTTTTCAAAAGATATTTCCTCTAAAACAGTTATAATAAAAATTAAATTGCTTGAACAAATAGGTAGAATAAAATTTATAAAAAAATAGTTTGTGGATATGCAGGAATACTATATGGAATTATGGCGGTAGAATTAATAGTTAGAAATATAGGAATACCCATATGCAATTGAATCCCATCAAAATTACATCTGCAGTTGACAATATAATAAACATAATAGATGATGTTTATCGGCTAATAGAGAAAAAGGAAGACTATATTGCCTTTATTATTATAGCAATTGGAATAGAATTCCTTGGAGCTTTTTATGATGACAAAGAATTTACTGATTTTAGTCAATCTGAAATACGATTTTGTAACGGACTAAAAAATCTTTTTAAAAATAATTGGTACAAACAAAACCAAAGTTTTTTGTTCAAATCTTTCAGAGGTCCATTAATTCATCAATATAGGATTGGAAGTGGTATTCTTTTAACTTCAAATTGTAAAAATGGAGCAAGTATAGAAGAACATTTAAAAACGATGGATAATGATCGTGTATTCGTTCTTGAAGGATTTTTTGAAGATTTTAAAGATGCTGCAGATAAATTTCGCAATTCGATTAAAGGATATCATTCCCTTAATCCCCAAAAAACTAATATGCCTAAATACATGGGGATTTATTCAACACAAAGTACTATAAAAGGAAACTCTGATTTTTCATTAACAGCAACAAACAATAATGTAGTTATTAAAAACAATACCAAACCTAAAAGAAAATCCAAATAACCAAATAAATATTATTTCTAATTATCGCTACATGCCGACTTGTGCGCCGGTGAGTTCTCATACAATCGGCATGAATTAAGTATTATGTTGTTGAAAAATTTATAAGTAAAAGATATATTAGTACTTCAGTGACGACAAAAAAATATATCCAGTAATAATGAAAGGTAGTTATGACATATAATTCCACATTAAGTATTCTTTCTGCAATTTTTGGACTTGTTGGCGGTATATATTTTGTTTTGGGAACTGTGTTATTATCTAATGAAAAAATAAATAAAATATCGACAACTCGTTATGATTCAAATATTTTTATAAAAAGAGTTTTTCTTTTTCAACGTTTAGATTATTCATTTGGATTTGTTTTTCTTATAGTAGCATTTATTTCTCAAACGGTGTTGGCATTCTTGTCGAAAGAATGTTCGAATTCAAAAATAAGTTGTTCGGATTATGTCCTATTTATCTCTTCTATTTTCATAACAATTTTTTTGTCACCTATTTTACGACATTTAATTTATAAATGGATAGACAAAAATAATAAACCACCAGTTCAGGATTAAAAACCATTTATTTTGGAAATAATTCTTAGAATTTCTATTAATAATGAACGTTAGAATTAGAAGATAAAACTTTAAAGCTATTCCACCCTTGCAGGGCTTAAGTGTTCCTTTGTTTGTTTTAGCGTAGGACCTCGCTTTGCGTTGATGTATTTCGCCCTTACAGGGCTAAGTGATTCGGGATGTTTCAATTAATATAAAAAAGGCGCCCGGTATTTCTACCAAACGCCTTCTGTTCTATTTTACCTAACCGAACTATTGAATTTTGAAACTTACCATTTTAACAATTTCTGCAACACCCACAAAATTCTTACTACTTACCGTCTTTAATGCGTATTTATATTTTGCAACTTGCAAAATTGCATTTCCAGACATCGCACTGAGCTGACTTGAGGGAATTGAATAACTTCCTGTTTTATTACTAGTTGTTGTTGTAAAAGTGGAACTTCCGGCACTTAACACAATCAGTACAGAATCAGTAGAAGCATTAGAGTAGTTTGACCAATTAACATTCATGTTACTACTTTTTGATGCAACGGTAGATTCTGTTGGATATGAAACAGTAAAAGCTGTCGGACTTGTAACGTCAATCGTAAAAGCTGGTGTACTTCCAGCGCCGCTTACACTCCAATGATGCGGATTCCCATCCCAATTTAACTCTAATGGAGTAAAAGAAGTAAAGGAATTATAATCATTTGTTGTTGTCTTTGCTATGTTTTTGCCATTTAATGTAACTGTTCCGGCATCTGTGCCAGTTCCTGATACGTCTCCAAATTTAGCGTAGCCCATATCCGCAGAAAAGGAGTTGTAAGGTGCAGGAACATTTGGATCCGTGTAAGTAAATTGAAATGCGAAAACAACCCCATCAACCGTCCCGCTAAAAGTTGGCATTGGTTGATTGGGTCCTGTGGTTGTTTGTGGTGTACCGTTTGAATCAGTTGGATTGCTCTCGTCTTTTTTACATCCGACGAAGAAAAGTGAAACTGCGAGAAAAGCAGTCGCAAAGAATAAAAACGATTTTTTCATTTGCTTTGTCCTTATAGTTATTAATAATATTGCCTCTTTTGTTTCAGTACAGATAACTGTAATGATAACGGGTGCAAAATAAACGAATTTGCTGCCGATAGTCAAAGGAACTTTGTCGTATTTTTTGCGTATTTCTCCTAAATCACATCACACAAGAAATGATAAATAATTTAATATTTGACAATATTTTGAAGAAAACCACGAATGATTGAATGGGTAAATGATTGCATGAAAATCATTCAGACGTTAATAAATTGAAATTTGAACCTTTCAATCATGCGTACAATCATCCATTCATCCATGCTTTAGAAATTATATTTTAGTCAAATCTAATGATAATTCCAATACACGAAACGCTAGTTATTAAGTTTTACCATCGAAATTTCGTTGGGGAAAGCTTATTCCACATGCACCTTCCTTGTTTCGCTAAATGCATTTCAATATATTTACAAAGCTAAAAATCAACCTTCGGTACAAAATTTTTTGAAAAATATTACGGTTTCTCGCCTGGAAAATGGTATTACGGTGGTGTCGGAATTTATTCCCTACGTAAAATCATTTTCGTTGGGATTTTGGTTCAATATCGGCTCACGCGATGAAAGTCCGGATAACAACGGCATCGCCCATTTTATCGAGCACATGGTTTTTAAGGGAACGAAAAAAAGAAGTTCCAAGAAAATTTCGGAAGAAATTGAATCATGCGGCGGATATTTAAACGCTTTCACTTCCAAAGAGCATACATGTTTTTACGGAAGAGGACTCGGGCAGCATTTTGAAAAAACGTTTGACGTTCTTTCGGACATGGTGCAAAATCCGCTGTTCAAACAAGAACATGTTGTTAAAGAAGCCGGTGTTATCTTAGATGAACTGAGGGACATAAATGATAATCCCGAAGAATTGGTTTTTGATGAATTTGAAAAACATCTTTTTGAAAAAAATGGACTCGGACTTCCGATCATCGGGAATGAAAAAAATGTTCTTTCGTTCAATTCTGCTTCGGTAAGAAATTATTTTAAGAAAAAATATTTTAACTCGTTAACCATAGTTTGTTCCGGTACGATTAAGCATAACGAAGTTGTTCAATTAGCGCAAAAGTATTTGTTGAAAGAATATAGACCGGCAAAAAGCGAAAGAAGCGCTTCGGTTGAAAATCTTGTAAAGCACAGTAAACTCGAAAAAGATTTTCAGCAAGTGCACGTTATCTTAGGCAGGAAAGCTTACGGATACAAAGAGAAAGAACGAATTCCGTTAAACCTTTTGGCTAATATTCTCGGCGAAGGAAGCAGTTCCCGTTTGTTCCAGGCGATACGCGAAAAACTCGGAATCACGTATCAAATAAATACGTTCATCAATTCGTATTTAGATATTTCTTCGTTTGGCGTTTACTTCTCAACGGGAGAGAAACAGTCGGAAAAAGTTCTTTCAATTTTATCGAAGGAATTTAAGAAACTGCAAACAACAAAAGTTTCTGAAAAAGAATTGAAGCGAGTAAAAGAATATTTAAAGGGAAGCATGCTGCTCAGTTTGGAAAACACAACGAACAGGATGATCCGTATTGCAAATTCATATTTATATTTTAACAGAATTATTCCGGTGGAAGAAATTATTCGCGACGTTGAAAAAGTTACTCCGGAAGAGATTCATCAATTAGCAAAAAAAATGTTGAACGAAGAAGACTTCTCGAAAATCGAAATTCGTTCCAAGAAAAAGATTCAGAAAGCAGCCGCTTAACAAGGAAAAAAGGATTGCCTTATGCCTAAAATTATTATTGACGGAAAAGATATTGAATTCAAAGCCGGTCAGACAGTTATCCAAGCCGCAAGAGAGAACGGAATAGAGATTCCTCATTTTTGCTGGCATCCGTCACTTTCGGTTTCCGGTAATTGTCGCGTCTGTCTTGTTGAAATTGAAAAAATGCCGAAGCTTGTAATCTCCTGCGCAACACAAGCAATGGACGGAATGGTTGTTCAAACTCAATCTGAAAAAGTTGTTGCAGCACGTAATGCGGTTATGGAATTCATTTTAATCAATCATCCGCTTGACTGCCCAATCTGCGATGAAGCCGGCGAATGCAAACTTCAAGATTACGCTTATCAACACAGCGTTGGCGAAAGCAGATTTACAGAAGAAAAAAATCATAAAGAAAAACGCGTTGAGCTTGGACCGAATGTAATGTTCGACGGCGAACGTTGTATTTCCTGCTCACGCTGCATCCGTTTCTGTGATGAAATCGCAGGCAAAAAGGAATTAACCTTCATCAAACGGGGCGACCGCGTAACTATCACAACTTTTCCAGGAAAGAAATTAGAAAATCCTTACTCGATGAACGTTACAGACATTTGTCCTGTTGGCGCATTGACAAATAGAGACTTCCGTTTCAAATCGCGTGTGTGGGAAATGGCTCCGACAAAAACAATTTGTTCCGGCTGTGCGCGCGGTTGCAACATTGATCTATGGACCCGCAACAACGAAGTGCTTCGTTTAACTCCACGCCAAAATGATGAGGTAAATAGTTTTTGGATGTGCGATAACGGAAGATTAAATACTTTCAAACACATCAACGCGAATGACAGAGTGAACGGTCCACACATTAGAAAAGAAGGTAAATTTACAAAAGTTGGCTGGGACGAAGCTTACGCAAAAACATTATCCGAACTAAAAAGTTATGCGAAAGATGAGATTGCTGCATTAGCTTCTTCTTCATTAACCGTTGAAGATGCTTATCTTGTTTCAAAATTTGTCCGAGCGATAAATGTGAAAAATTTTGACTTTGTCCCCAAAGTAATTGCCGGAAGCGGTGATGATATTTTAATTCGAGAAGATAAATCAGCCAATGCAAATGGTGTTAAATTGATGAACGTTGATTCTTCTAAAGGGGGATTGAAGTTCGATGAAATAATTTCACACATTGAGTCGGGAAGAATTAAAGCGCTTATTTTAATTGAAGAAGATTTGATCAACTTGGATTCTGCATTTGAAAAAGCTTTGGCGAAATTAGATTTTCTTGTAACCTTCTCAACTAATTTTGATGCGACAACTTCATTAGCAAAAGTTGTTTTCCCCGCATCAACTTATGCTGAAAAGAACGGCACGTGGATAAATTTCCAGGGAAGAATTCAGCGTATTCGTCCTGCGGTTACAACCATCGAAATGGAAAGAAGTCTCGACGGAATGTCTCAAAGCCGCTGGGATAAATTCGGAACCGACTTTGACAGTTGGGGAAAAGCGAAAAAGAATGACGCTCGCCCGACATGGAAAATTATTTCCGGCTTAGCAAATGCCTTCGGTACAAAATATAAATTCACGATGGCTGAAGAAATCTTTAATGAGATCGCTCATACAAATCCTTTGTTCACCGGTTTAGATTATGATGTTATCGGTGAAAGTGGAGTTCAATTGAAGACAGAAACCGGTAAGCCCGCCAGAGGCGGGTCGGGTCGATCCCAGAAACTTTCGGAAAAAATTTAAAGGAAGACTTTTTTATGGGAATTTTAGAATTAATAATTGTTTCGCTAATTAAGATCATTGTTATCGCTGTTGTAATGCTTTTAACGGTTTCTTACTTAGTTTATTTTGAAAGAAAAATTGCCGCCTGGGCTCAAAACAGAATCGGTCCTAACCGCGTTGGACCCGCAGGAATTTTCCAGCCATTTGCAGATGTTTTAAAACTTCTTTTAAAAGAAGATATTGTTCCGACCGCAGCAAATAAATATATGCACACACTTGCGCCGATGATTGCGTTGTTCGTTGCATTCAGTACGTTCGCTGTTTTACCGATTGGTCCTTCGTTCACGGCTTTTGGAAAAGTGTTTTCTTTTGTTGTCGCCGACGTGAACATCGGAATACTTTATGTTTTAGCTTTAACTTCAGTCGGAGTTTACGCAATAACTTTTTCAGGCTGGTCATCCGGCAGTAAATATTCTTTGTTAGGCGGAATCCGTTCTTCGGCGCAAATGATCTCGTATGAAATCTCGATGGGATTTTCTGTTGCCGGTGTAATTCTTCTTGCTGAATCACTTCGCCCGATAGCAATTGTAAATGCGCAGTCCGGTTGGATGTGGAATATTGTTCTTCAACCGATCGGCTTTATAACTTTTCTTGTTTCGGCTTTTGCAGAAACTAACCGATTACCATTTGATTTACCTGAAGCTGAACCTGAACTTGTCGGCGGTTACCACACAGAATACAGCAGTATGAAATTCGCGGCATTCTTTTTATCGGAATACGCAAACATGATTATTTCAAGCGCGCTTATTGTTACACTCTATCTCGGCGGCTGGCAAATTCCTTATTTGGAATTATTGAATCTTTCAGCCGGATGGGTTGTAGCGCTGCAAGTTGGTGCATTCATTTTCAAATTAGTGTTCATCATGTTTTTCTTTATCTGGGTGCGCTGGTCAATTCCGCGTTTCCGTTATGACCAATTGATGAACATCGGCTGGAAAGTAATGTTCCCGCTTTCACTTTTAAATTTGCTCTGGGTAGCAATTTTAGCAATGATTTTATAAAGATTCGGAGAAAGAATGGCTAAGAAAAATAGACTAAAAGATTTATCCTTCGGACAAAGAATTTACATAACCGAAATTGCAAAAGGTTTAGGACTGACTTTAAAGAATATGTTCAAACCGAAGTTCACGATGCAATATCCCGAAGTAAAATTTGATCCGCCGGCATCTTACCGCGGCAGACCGGTTTTGGCTGTGGAAGAAAACGGACAAGAACGATGCGTGGCTTGCGGGCTTTGTTCACGCGTGTGTCCGGCTCTTGCAATTGAAGTTCGCGCGGCGGAAACGGAGAATGAAAAAGAACGTTATCCTGAGAAATTTGAGATCAATATGTTGCGTTGTATTTTCTGTGGATTCTGCGAAGAGGTTTGTCCCGAAGAAGCAATATTGATGAGCAAGGATTACGAACTTGCTTTTACAAACCGGGCAGACGCAATTTATGGGAAAGACAAACTGCTAACGCCCGTAAGCAGGCTGCAAGACAGAATAAATTTTGTACGACAGTTCAAATAGTAAGAGGATTAACAAAAGGTTCACAAAAAAAATGTGAACCTTTCTCATTTTAAATGAAAGAGGGAAATAATGCTTTCAAAAGTTTTCTCATCAGCAACTATTGGAATAGATGCTTACATAGTTGAAGTTGAAACCCACAGCGAGCGGGGCATTCCGGGATTTATCATTGTCGGGCTTCCCGACAGCGCAATAAAAGAAAGCCGCGAGCGGGTTATCTCGGCGATTAAAAATTCCGGTTTCGAATTCCCCATCAAAAAAATTACCATCAACTTAGCTCCAGCAGATATTAAAAAAGAAGGAAGTTCTTTCGATCTGCCAATCGCCATCGGTATTTTAACTTCATTAGAAAAAGTTGAACCAGCGCTGCTTGATGAAGCTGTTATTCTTGGTGAACTTGCGCTTGATGGTTCGCTTCGTCCGATCAAAGGGGCGCTGCCGATAACTGTTGAAGCGAAAAAGCAAGGGAAGAAAAAGATCATTCTTCCGCGCGAGTCGGTTAAGGAGGCTTCAATTGTAAGCGGAATTGATGTCTATGGAATGGAAAATCTTTTTGATGTTGTGCAATTCTTGAATGGAGAATCAAATGCTCAGCCGATTTACACAAGCAAAGAAGAAGTCTTCTCAAAAGTAAATCATTATCAACTCGATTTTTCCGATGTGAAAGGACAAGAAAATGTTAAGCGCGCGTTGGAAGTTGCTGCAGCCGGTGCGCACAATATTATTATGATCGGTCCTCCCGGTTCGGGCAAAAGTATGCTTGCAAAAAGAATTCCCTCGATACTTCCGCCGCTTACTTTTAATGAAGCGCTTGAGACTACAAAAATTCATTCGGTGGCGGGAATACTTAATAAAGAATTTGCACTGATAACTGAACGACCATTCCGCTCGCCTCACCACACCGTTTCCGATGCCGCGTTAGTTGGCGGCGGTTCATTTCCTCGTCCGGGAGAAATTTCTTTTGCGCATCACGGAGTTTTATTTTTGGATGAGCTTCCCGAATTTCCTAAAAATGTTTTGGAAGTAATGCGCCAACCTTTGGAAGACGCTAAAGTTACCGTAAGCCGTTCTAAAATGTCGCTGGAGTTTCCGGCAAATTTTATGTTGGCGGCGGCGATGAACCCGTGTCCATGCGGCTATTACACCGATCCGAATAAAGAATGCACCTGCGGACAGCAGCAAATTCAAAAGTACATGGCGAAAATTTCCGGTCCGTTGTTGGATAGAATTGATATTCATATCGAAGTCCCCGCAGTAAAATACCGCGAGCTTTCTTCTACGCATAACGGAGAAGCTTCTAAGGAAATTAGAGAAAGAGTAATTGCCGCGCGCGATGTGCAGTTAAAACGCTTTGCGGGATTAAAAGGAATTTATAACAATGCCGATATGGGTTCAAAGGAAGTGCGGCAGTTTTGCCAATTGGATACCGCAAGCGCCGAGTTACTAAAAATGGCGATGACAAAACTTGGACTCTCCGCCCGCGCTTACGATAGAATTTTAAAAGTAAGCCGCACCATCGCAGACCTTGAAAAGTCTGAAAACATTTTACCGCAGCACGTAAGCGAAGCGATACAGTACAGAAGTTTGGATAGGGAGTTGTGGAAGCATTGAGAAAGATTTAAGAACAAGCCTGCCCGGCTTAGACGGGGATTAACGATTTTTGATTTAAGAAGTTGAAGACAAATCAAAAATCGTAATTCGTTGACCATTTCCACCGGCGGCGGACTGAGATCAAAAAAGTTTTGGTTATCTATAAAAACCTTTCTAATTTCGATTGTAGTAATTATTAAGAAAAAAGGAAACTTTTTGAAAGTTGGAGATGATAAGATGGAAACTCATTTGATTCAAACTAAATTAGAAGAATTATCGGAAGAATTAAAAAAAGAAGTGTTTGACTACATTGATTTTTTAATTATGAAACAGTATAAGGGTGGAAAGAAGGAAAAATTAAAATTTGATTGGGAGGGTGGATTATCCGATTTAAAAGAAAAATATACTTCTGTTGAATTGCAGCATAAAGCGATGGAATGGCGATGATGTACCTCGTTGATACTAATATATTTTTAGAGGTACTGCTATCTCAAGAAAAAAAAGATATTTGTAAGCAAACTTTAGATGCAAATGTTGGCAGTCTCTATCTTTCGGATTTTTCATTACACTCCATTGGAGTTATTTTATTTAGAAATGGTAAAGAAAATATTTTTCAAAAGTTTTCAGTTGATGTAGTTCCGAAAGTTGAAATTATTACGTTATCAAAAGACATTTATAAAAATTTGGCTAATGCAAAATTGAATACGGGATTGGATTTTGATGATGTTTACCAGTTTAAAATTGCTGAAGAACATGGATTGGAAATAATCACGATGGATAAGGATTTTAATAAAGTAAAGGATAAAATAAAAGTTACATTTATTTGAAACACTGCTTAACAAATCAATCCATCCCACCATAAAAATTCTAAAAGTAAGCCGCACCATCGCCGATCTTGAAAAGTCCGAAAATATTTTACCGCAGCACGTAAGCGAAGCGATACAATACAGAAGTCTGGATAAGGAGTTGTGGAAGCATTGAGAGGCCTTGGACCACAGCAGAAATAATCAGCGAAACCGTAAACGGTATCGCTGTACAAATAGATCATCGTAAACGATGATGTAATTTTTATTCCGATTTATCGGGATCTTTTTGTGTAGCACAATCCATTCATGGTTGTGCGGTTTTTTATATGTAGGTTGTTGACCAAGCGTTACAGTAAAAAACATTGAAACCTGAAGGAATTCTCTTTTGAGTTCGGTTTCTTGTTACAAATAAAGCCAGAACCAAAAAGAAATAATGAATAATGAATGTAGAATATCGAAAACAAAAATTTCATCACTCAATATTTCTTGTCCGATATTCGATATTCAAAATAAAGTGAAGTTACGGGTAGCCATACTGATGTAGCCGCCTTCATTATGGTATTTTTTCCCGTGAAAAATAATCTCAATCCGGTTGATTATTTATACGGAGTTAAGATGTCAATGAATGATGCAAATACATTGTCTGCGGGCAAGCCGTCGTTCGAATTCGTATTTATAATAATTGTGATTTTCTTTATCGGATTGTACCATGCCTCGCTGTTATAGCCAAATATAGAACCTGACTTTCCAATCCAATCAAAAACCTTTTCAACTCCAAAACCAGAATATTTAATTCCCGGTATATCATCAATCCATGCAAATCTTTCACTCTTCATTTTATCTGAAAGCAGGTTTCTTTCATACATTTCTTTAGTCCATATTTTCATATCGGAGATATTGGAAATAAGAATACCTGCAGCATCTCCCCATGATGTGTTCCAATTTGTTGATTCAATTAAAGAGCCTGTCAAAAGAGTTGTATAACCGTGATTATATGGGTAAGGCATGTAACGTGTATTAGGCCAAAATGTGTTTTTCATTCCTAATGGTTGAAAAATTTTTTCATTAAAAACATCTCTTACTTCTTTTCCGGTTACTTTTTTAATTAATAATCCCAATAAAACAGTATTGGCATTACAGTAATTGTATTCCGTACCGGGTTCAAAAAGCATTGGATGACTGAAAGAGAGAGCTAATAATTCTTCCGGTGTAAAAACTTTTTCCCCGTTTGAATTTATGTACGGAGTCCATAAGTTCATATCACTGCTATAGTCGAATAAACCGCTGCTCATATTTGCGAGCATCGGAATTGTAATTTTATCACCACTTGGAATATTTAATTCGGGTAAATAAAAAGAGATCGGTTTATTCAAATCAATTTTGCCTTCGTCAACCAATATCAGAACTGCCTCGGTAGTAACGGTTTTTGTAATACTCCCTATTCTAAAATAATTATTAATATTCATCGGTTCGCTGGTAGTTAGATTGCTTACGCCTCTTGTAATGTATATCCCTTCACCCTCACCATCTACACTTATATAAGCCATCATGCCCGGTGTTTGGTTTTCCATCATTACTTTATCTGCGGCAGCTTGTAGCTTTTCGATGGTCTCTGCATTTAAAATTTTGATTTGTGGTTCGGTAGGTATTGAAGATTCTTTACATGAGATAGCGATAAAAGCAAAGAGAAAAACAATTAGCAAACTGAAGTGAGTTGTGAATTTCCAGACGTTCATTTTATTTCCTTCATTTAGTATTTATTGAACTTTCAGCAAGTCGGTTTATTTAGTCGGAGTTAAGATGTCAACAAAAGAAAAAAATGTTGTGATTGCAGGATCGCCATCCCATGAGTTTGAATTAATAATCATTGTAATTTTTTTACTTGGATAGTACCACACTTCGGCGTTATAACCGGGAATAGAACCATCCTTACCCACCCAATCATGGTACTTTTCGAGACCAAACCCCGAGTCAAAGCCTGGGAATGTAGTAGCAATCCACGCAATTCTTTCAGTTTTCATTTTATTTGAAAGCAGGTTTCTTTCGTTCAATTCTTTAGCCCATATTTTCAGGTCAGAGAAATTCGAGATAAGTATACCCGCAGCGCCTCCACCTGACGGACTCCAGTTTGTAACATCCACTAAAGAGACATAACCGTGATTATATGGATAAGGCAGGTAAGTTGTATTTGGCCATAATGTGTTTTTCATTCCCAACGGAAGAAACATTTTTTCATTAAAAACATCTATTACCTCTTTACCGGTTACTTTTTTAATTAATAATCCCAACAAAATATAATTGGTATTGCAATAATTGTATTTTGTTCCCGGTTCAAACTGTATGGGGTGAGTGAAGGAAATATCTAGTAGTTGTTCCGGTGTGAAGTTTGCCTGTCCATTCGAATTATTTAAAGCATTCCAAAAAACCATATCACTTGTGTAGTCGAACAATCCGCTGGTCATATTCCCGAGCATTCGAATAGTGATTTTATCACCGCTTGGAATTTTTAGATCGGGCAGATAAGAAGAGATTGATTTGTCCAGATCAATTCTGCCTTCGTCTGCCAATATAAGCACAGCTTCCGAAGTAAATGTTTTTGTAATGCTTCCAATTCTAAAATAGGCATTAACATTCATCGGTTCGTTTGTAACCAAATTAGAGACACCGCGGGAAAGATATAATTCACCCTCCCCTTCTACGCTGATATATGCCATTATGCCGGGTGTTTGTTTGTTCATCATTATTTTATCGGTAGCTGCTTGCAGCTTTTCGATGGTCTCTGTATTTAAAATTTTGTTTGGTGATGCGGTAGGTATTGAAGATTCTTTACATGAGATAGCGATAAAAGCAAAGATACAAACAATTAGTAAACTGAACTGAGTTGTAAATTTCCAGAATTTCATTTTATTTCCTTCATTTAATAATATTTAATGACTTTAAGCCGGTCACTTTATTTAATTGGAGTTAAGATGTCAACAACTTATTAATAATGTCTTTTCTTTCAATACCCGGATAAATCATAACCCAGAATCTTTGCGAATTCTACAAAGGCAAAGCCGGCCGGATTGTCTTCAAATGTGTTTACGTGAGTAATAATCGTAATCTTTCTTACACCGTCGCTGTATACCATACTGTTATAGCCCACTATCGCGCCGGCATGTCCAACCAAATTGCCATATAATTCAAGCCCGAAACCATAATGGGCTTCGGGTGACCCAATTTTAAACCGTTCAAGTTTCGCACTGGCGGAAAGTAATTTCATTTCGGATAATTCTTTAGCCCATATCTTTAAGTCTGCAAGATTAGAGATAAGGATACCCGCCGAGTTGCCCCATGAATTTCCATAATAAGTCACGTCAGCATTGGGGGGTCCCAATAAATTTGTATAAGCATGATGATAAGGAGATGGTAAAAAATTGGTCTCGGGCCAGAATGTGTGAGTTAGCCCCAGAGGCCGGAAAATTTTTTCGGCGAATACATCTTTTACCTCTTTCCCGGTTACTTTCTTGATTACCATCCCCAGCAAAACAGTATTTGTGTTGCAGTAAAAATAGTGAGTGCCGGGTGTAAACATAAGCTGTGAGTTTAATACCGGTGCAATTAATTCTTCGGGAGTAAATTTTGCGGTGCCCTGGCTGTTATAATATGCTGCAATTAGGACCGGATCGCTCATGAACTCAATTAGTCCGCTTGTCATATTGCCCAGCATCCTGATTGTAATTGTGTCTTTTCCCGGCAGTGAATATTCGGGCAGATAAAAACCAATCGTTTTACCTAAATCAATTTTCCCTTCATCTGCTAAAATAAGGACAGTTTCGGTAGTAAAAGTTTTTGTTACGCTTGCCACCCTGAAGTAGTTGTTAATGTTCATTGGTTCGCTTGTAGCCAGATTACCGACGCCGCGGGAAATGTAAAGTTCTCCCTCGCCTTCTACGGCTATATATGCAATCAGGCCCGGCATACCCTTTTCCATCATTACTTTATCGGCAACGGCTTGCAGCTTTTCAACGGTCTCTGCATTTAATATTTTGTTTTGTGGTGCGGTAGGTGATGAATTTTCTTCTTTACATGAGATAGTAATAAATGTAAAGAGACAAACAATTAGTAAGCTGAACTGATTTGTGAATTTCCAGATTTTCATTTTATTTCCTTCATTTAATATTGAATAAACTTTTAGTTAGCTGGTCAGTTTATTTAATCGGAGTTAAGATGCTGGCAATTGCCGTAAATGTTGAAGATGCAGGATAGCCGTCCATAGAATTTGTATTTATAATAATTGTAATTTTCTTAATCGGATTATAGAATAACTGGCTGTTATAACCAGGTATAGATCCCACATGACCAATCCAATCCCAAGCTTTTTCAAGACCAAACCCGGAGGATGTAACTCCAGGAAAATCGCCATCAACCCACGCATATCTTACACTCTTCATTTTATCTGAAAGCAGTTTTCTTTCATTCACTTCTTTAGCCCATATTTTCAGGTCGGAGAAATTGGAGATAAGGCATCCCGCAGCATCTGCCCATGATGGATTCCAATTTGTTACATCTGTTAAAGAATTATCGTCCACGAGGTAATAGCCGTGAGAATATGGATAAGGCATGTAACTTGTATTCGGCCAAAATGTGTTTTTCATTCCCAATGGCTGAAATATTTTTTCGTTAAAAACATCCATGACAGATTTTCCCGTCACTTTTGTAATTAATAATCCCAATAAAATGTAGTTGGTATTGCAATAGAAAAATTTTGTACTCGGTTCAGATTGCATAGGAAGTTTGAAAGCCGAAGCAACTAATTGTTCTGGGGTAAAGACTTTTTGTCCATGCGAATTAGTTAATGATTGCAGAAAATCTTCCACCCAAGTGTAATCGGGCAAACCGCTGGTCATATTTGCAAGCATCGGAATTGTAATTTTATCTCCACTTGGAATGTTTAATTCTGGTAAATAAAAAGAGATTGTTTTATTCAAATCAATTTTGCCTTCGTCAACCAATATCAGAACTGCCTCGGTAGTAATTGTTTTTGTAATGCTTCCAATTCTAAAATAGTTATTAACATTCATCGGTTCACTGGTAGCTAAATTGGAGACGCCCCGTGTAATACTTAATCCTTCCCCTTCTCCATCAACACCGATATAAGCCATTAGGCCCGGGGCTTGGGTGTTCATCATTATTTTATCGGTTGCAGCTTGTAGCTTTTCAATGGTCTCTGCATTTAATATTTTGTTTTGTGGTTCGGTAGGTGATGAAGATTCTTTACATGAGATAGAAATAAATACAGTGAGAAAAACAATTAGTAAACTGAATTGATTTGCGAACTCCCTGAATTTCATTTTATCATCCTTAATAAATATTTAACTAGTTTTATTAAATATAATCTAGAACTCGTAGTTGATTCCGTTGGAAACTGACTAATCTAAATTAATCGTTTTTTGTGTGTCTTCAAATAATTCCAGGGCAAAAGTTGTGTTTATTTAAAAGATAGTTTTGATGCTTCCGGATCGTTAATCAATTTGCCTGGACATCGAAGCAAAAAATTCCGGTATCTCTATTATGAAGTAGGTGGGCATACTTAAGACATGGAGTGATTGATATAATTCGTTCCTTTAGAATAACTTCATGCTTTCAATGTGAACCTGTGTAACAAAATTCTTTCATGAAATACCGCGAAGATTATTACGAAAGAAGACGAAGTGAGAATTCATTAGCAGTTAAAAATTTAGAGATATTACTATATTGCACCTAATGATGTCTCTATTTCTAAAAAAGCAAATGCTAATTGAATGAAGAAAATATTCTTGTATGAATTACTCTTTCTTGTTCTCGTTGCTCTCGGTTACTATTTTATGCCCGAGAAAAAATTGGACACTTCAAAAAAAATCGATAAGATTTTGGTGGTGAAAAGTAAAAGGTTATTAACCGTTTTTTCAAAGGGTGAAGTATTAAAATCGTATAAGATTTCACTCGGTGGAGTTCCAATCGGTAAAAAAGAATTTGAGGGAGATAAAAAAACTCCCGAAGGTATTTACACGATCAACGATAAAAATCCGAACAGCGATTACCATCTGAACCTTGCTGTTTCTTATCCAAATCAATCTGATAGTCTTCACGCAAAACAGTTTGGAAAATCTGCCGGAGGAGAAATTAAAATTCATGGTTTACCAAACGGGTATGGATTCATCGGCAAATTTCAACGCTTCAAAGATTGGACTTTGGGCTGCATCGCGCTAACAAATTCTGAAATTGAAGAACTCTTTTATAATGTTCCGATGGGAACGGAGATTGAGATAGTGAAGTAGTGGTCAGTCAGCAGTTGGCAATCATCAGTCGGCAGTTAACAGTCGGCAATGGAAATGTTTGACTAATTTATTCTAACATGCAATCATCCATCCATCCACCCACCCATTCTTTCTAATTATATTTTGAACTTGAAATTATGAACGAAAAAAAACAATCTCATATAATCCCGATTCTTCAAGCGCTGCTTGTAACGTTTCTCTGGTCAACTTCTTTTATAATAATTAAGTGGGGTTTGGTTGACATTCCGCCCATTACTTATGCAGGGTTACGCTACTTTTTGGCGTTTCTTTTTTTCATCCCTTTCCTCTTCAAAAGAAAATATTTAACAGAAATAAAACAACTGAACGCTTCGCAATGGAAAAAACTTATTCTTCTCGGATTAGTTTTTTACACCTTTACGCAAGGCGCACAGTTTGTCGGGCTTTCGCTTCTCCCTTCCGTTACCGTAAGTTTACTGCTCAATTTCACTCCGATCGTTGTGGCAATAGCGGGAGTTTTTTTCTTAAATGAAAAACCATCTTACCTTCAGTGGAGCGGGTCAGGTTTATTTATCATAGGGATTGTCGCATATTTTTTCCCCGTTACTTTAATTGGTAACGAAGGACTTGGTTTATTAGTAATGCTGGTTGGAGTTTTAGCAAATTCGGCTTCTGCAATTATTGGGCGCGATGTAAACCGGAAGAAAAATATTAGTCCGGTTGTAGTAACTTTTATCAGTATGGGTATTGGCGCAATAATTTTAATTGTAATCGGTTTTATGCTGAACGGTGCGCCGATATTAAGTTTTAAAAATTGGCTTTTCTTATTGTGGCTTGCGGGAGTCAATACGGCATTTGCATTTACATTGTGGAATTTGACTCTTCGCTCACTTACAGCGATGGAGTCAAGCATAATTAACGGGACAATGCTCATTCAGATTGCAATACTTGCCTGGTATTTTTTAGGAGAAACAATAACGATTCAAGAAGGAATCGGGATGGCAATAGCAGTTGTTGGAGCGGTGCTGGTGCAAATGAGAAAATAAATTGTAAATGAGAATCGGAACGATGATAACCATTCCTTTCGATTAAGATATTCTTCGATATTGGGAATGCTTTCGTGCATACCGTTTTACCGAAGTTTTGATTTTAATTTTTTCTTTACAAAATTACATCATCATTCACCAAACATTTAACGCATATGAAACCTTGGGCAAAAATTCTTTTAGGTTCTGTCGTATCTCTCGTCATTATTCTTCTTATTGCAGGCTACTTCTTCCGGCAGATGTTATACGCTTCACTTCCCGAATATAACGGAGAATATCAAGCGGAAAAAATTCATAGTGATGTAGAAATTCATTTTGATTCGTTAGCGATTCCTTACATTGTTACCGATAACGAAGAAAGCGCAGCATTTGCACTTGGATTTTTACATGCACGCGAACGTTTATTCCAGATGGATCTCATTCGCCGTGCAGGCGCCGGAAGATTAAGTGAAGTTTTTGGAAATAAAACTTTAGCTTTCGATAAAATGTTTTTGACGGTGGGAATCAAACAAACCGCGGAAAAAATGTTTGAAGCCTCACATCCCGAAACGAAGAAAATGCTTTCTGCTTATGCTGATGGCGTAAATTATTTCATAAAGAAATTCCACAAAAAACTTCCCATCGAATTTGATGTTTTGAAGTATGAACCGTATGACTGGAAACCTGTTCACAGTTTAATGATCGTTCGCTTGATGGCTTGGGAACTTAATATGAGTTGGTGGACGGATATCATCTTTACAAAACTTGTTCAACAGCTTGGCGAAGAAAAAGCAAAACTCATCCTTCCTGATTTTCCGGAAAATGCACCAACGATTATTCCTTCCTCGCTTTCAAAAGAGGCGAAGATTAATACAGCGTTCATCGATGTGAATCACGCTTACAAACAGTTTACCGGATTCACCGGAACGCACATCGGCTCGAACAATTGGGTTGTTAATAAAGAGAGATCACAAAGCGGTAAATCAATTATCGCTAACGACCCTCACCTTGCATTTACAGCGCCGGGGAAATGGTATGCAGCGGTTATTCGCGCCGGTGATTTTCAAGTAGAAGGAGTTACACTTCCCGGAGTTCCCGCGGTGGTGATAGGGAAAAATAAAAATATCTCTTGGGTGCTCACTAACGTTATGGCTGATGATGCCGACTTCTATTTTGAAAAACTTGATCCGACCGGGAAGAAATATTTTTGCGATAATGAATGGCATCCGTTGAAAATCAGAACGGAAAAAATAAAAGTAAAAGATGAGCCGGATGCTTCGATTGAAATAAAAGAAACGCACCGGGGTCCGATCATCTCTAATATTCACAGCTTTAACTCGATGTATCCCAATTCGCTCGATAAAAATTTGAACATAAGCATGAGATGGACGGGCAATGATGTGAGTGATGAGTTTTATGCTTTTTACTCTGTGAACAAAGCAGCAGATTGGTCAACTTTCAAAACCGCGGTATCAAACTTTACCGTACCGGGACAAAATTTTGTTTACGCCGATGTGAAAGGGAACATCGGTTATCTTTGTGCTGCTAAACTTCCCATTCGTTCTTCCAATTCACCCACGTTTGTTTTTGATGGTACAACTTCCGGGAATGATTGGAAAGGGTTCGTCCCTTTTGAACAAATGCCGATGCTCTTTAATCCTCCGCAAAATTTTATTGCTTCCGCAAATAACAAAACGGTAAAAGATTTCCCATATCATATTTCAAACTTGTGGGAACCATCATCGCGCATCGAAAGAATTACTGAACTAATAACCGCAAAAGAAAAACATTCGCCTGATGATTTTCAAAATTATCAAACGGATTTTGTTTCTCCCTATGCTAAAAATATTACGAAATATATTCTTCAAGCATTTGAAGGGAAAAAAGTTAATGATAAAAATCTTACCGAAGCTCTTCAATTATTTAAAGCATGGGACGGCAAGTTCGATGCCTTTTATCAAGCTCCGGCTATCTATGCCGTTTTTCTCACCCATCTTTTAAAAAATACTTTTGAAGATGATCTCGGGTATGATTTGTATAATGAGTTTCTTTTTGTTCCGAACGTTCCCTACAGAGTTGTACAGAGAATTTTAACGGAAAACGCTTCTACGATTTTTGATGATAAAACAACTTCAAAAATTGAAACGCGAGATGATATAATCAGAAAAAGTCTGAGTGATGCATTAACTGATCTTGAATCGAAAATGGGAACCGACATCAATCAATGGCAGTGGGGGAAACTCCACTCGCTCACCTTTAAACATTTTTTTAGCGGTGAGAATAAGTTAATTGATGATCTGGTCGATATTGGTCCGTTTGGAATTGGCGGCGACGGTACAACATTGTTTAATACAGAATATACGTTTAATCATTACTCGGGAGATGTAAGAGCGTTTCAGCATAAAGAATATGAAAATCATCTTGGACCATCGATGCGGTTTATTTATGATTTTGCTAATCCCGATGAATTTTATTTGGTGCTGCCAACTGGAGAATCCGGACATCCGCTGAGTAAGCATTATCAAGATCAAACAAAATTATGGTTGAGCGGAAAATATGTAAAAATAAAAACTGATCCGGCTTCGATCAGCAGTTTGAAGAATAAAATTACTTTGGTGAAGTAATTAAGATTGAAAACGATTTAATTTTTTTTGATCAAGTTTTAACAAATCACGCCGCCGCCAAGGCAGTAATCGCCATCATAAAATACGGCAAACTGTCCGGCTGCAATTCCTCTGTCGGGACGATCGATAGAAACATTGGCGAGATTTTCACTCTGAAATTTGAGTGAGCAGTTGAAGAAATGTTCTCCATGTCTGATCTTTACTAAAAGGTTGTCGTGTTCCGGAGGTTCATTTATCCAATTAAAATTGGTAACGGAGAAATGATTTTTTTCTCTTTCTATCAGCTCAACATTTTTTGAGATGAGGATTTTATTCTCTGCAATATTTTTCTCGACCACAAACCACGGACCTCCGCTCAATCCCAAACCGCTTCGCTGTCCAATAGTAAAATAGTAGTAACCCGGATGTCTGCCGAGAACTTTTCCCGTTTCCATTTCAAGAATGTCACCGGGAAGTTCACCGAGATGATGTTTGATGAAATCGGAAAATTTTATTTGTCCGAGGAAGCAAATTCCCTGGCTGTCTTTCCGTGTTTGATTTGCAAGATCGTAATCTGCGGCAATTTTTCTGATCTCTTTTTTCGCGTATTTCCCGATTGGAAAAAGCGCACGAGACAATTGTTGCTGGGTTAAATAACCGAGAAAATAAGTTTGGTCTTTAATCGGATCGGGGGAACGTTTTAAATAGTACTTTTCGTTCTCGTAAGAAATATTTGCGTAGTGACCTGAAGCGACTTTCTCAAAACTTGTATCAATTTTGTCGTAGAATTCCCCGAACTTGATTAACCGGTTGCAGAACATATCGGGATTCGGAGTGCGTCCTTCTTTTATTTCACTTATCGTGTAGGAAACAACTTTCTCCCAATATTCATTTTGAAGTGAGAGAACTTCAAGCGGAACATTTGTCTGTTCGCAGACTTTACGCACAAATTCCAAATCTTCTTCCCAGGGACAATCGCCAAGGAAAGAGAACTCATCCTGGAGCCAAATTTTTAAATAGAAAGCGGTAACGTCGTGTCCTTCATTCTTTAATAATTGAAGCGCAACAGAGCTATCAACGCCGCCGGAAACCAATACTGCTATTTTCATAATTCCATTTTTTGTTGATGCAAATTTACTAACACAACCAAGTTTATCCTATTTATGTCGTTTACATCGGAGTCCGGCATTCTGTGCGCTGGAGAAACTTCTCATTTCTTTTTCTTGACATGTGGCATAAAATTCTTTAATTTTGTACTGCCACTGCGAAAAGCGGTGGCGCTTTTTTTTAAATGTTTCAACAAAAGTGAGATTGTCCCCATGGCCGAAGCGAATTTTGTCTATTTAACTCAAGAAAGATTGATAGAGCTTGAGAAAGAATTAAAAGAATTAAAAACCAGCGGCAGAAAAGAAATTGCCGGTAAAATATCAGAGGCGCGCTCTCACGGGGACCTTTCTGAAAATGCCGAATATGATGCCGCCAAAGAGGAACAGGGAATGTTCGAACTCCGCATCAGTAAATTGCAAAATGTTCTTTCGCGCGCGCGCGTGGTTGATACTTCAAAATTTGAAGAAGGCGTGGTTCATATTCTGTCTCATGTTGAAGTGAAAAATTTAAAAACGAATAAAATTTTTGCCTATCATTTGGTTTCAGCAGAGGAAGCAGATTTTCAAGCGGGAAAGATTGCCGTTGTTTCTCCCGTTGGTCAAGGATTGATGGGAAAGAAAGTCGGCGAACTGGTTAAAGTAAATGCGCCGGCCGGGGTAATGGAGTTCCAAATTCTTTCAGTTAAATAAAGAAAACTTGTGACCGATGAATCCTATATTAAACTAACGCTGGAAATTGCTAAAAAAGGGATTGGCTTTGTAAGTCCTAATCCTTTAGTCGGAGCCGTTTTAGTAAAAGAAGGAAAAATTATCGGCGCCGGGTATCATCAAAAATATGGGGAAGCGCACGCAGAAGTAAATGCTATCAACAGCGCTTCGGAAAGTGTTGAGGGAGCTACACTTTTTGTGAATTTAGAACCTTGCTCTCATTTCGGAAAAACACCTCCTTGTGTTGATGCACTTCTGGAAAGTAAAATTAAAAAAGTTGTTATCGGTACACTTGATATGAATCCAATTGTTTGCGGAAACGGGATTCAAAAATTAAAAGATAATGGAGTGGAAGTTAAAGTCGGTATTCTTGAAAACGAATGTGTTGAATTAAACAAATTCTTTTTCAAAAATGTTACAAAAAAAACTCCCTACGTTACTCTGAAATCAGCAATAACAATAGACGGGAAGATTGCCGACGCTTCATTCCAATCGAAATGGATAACTTCCACAGCTTCAAGAAAACAAGTGCACAAACTCCGCAACGAATATGACGCTGTTTTGATCGGGGCAAACACAGTGAATAAAGACGATCCGCAATTAACGGTTAGGCTGGTGGAAGGAAGAAATCCCAAAAGAATTATTCTTGATCCAAACCTAAAATCATGTATTGACCGGAAAATTTTTCATTCTGAAAAAAATGTGCTGCTTGTTACTTCAGTAGAAAAAAAGAACTCTCCGAAAGTAAAAGCATTGCAAGAACTTGGAGTAAAAATTTTATTTGCAAGAACTGATGAACAGAAGCAATTCAGGTTGAAGACGGTACTGAAAAAAATTGGGGACGAAAACATTACTTCAATTCTTGTTGAAGGGGGAGCCAAAGTTTATAATTCTTTCATAAAAGAAAATTTGTTCGACGAAATGCAGATCTTTATTGCGCCAAAGCTGCTCGGGAGCGGTATTCAATTTCTCTCGGATTTTGGAATAAAAGAAATGAGCAAAGCAAGAAAATTGTCGCTCCATTCGTTCGAAAAATATGATGACGATCTTTTACTTAATTTGAGGAAATAATATGTTTACCGGTTTAGTTGAAGAAGTTGGCATCTTAAAGCAAAAAACTCAGTTTGGAAATGGTTTCAGACTAACGATCGAAGCCGAAAAAATCTCTCCCGAATTGAGCATCGGCGAAAGCGTGAACATTAGCGGGGCATGCCAAACGGTAACGCAGACAACCAAAAATAGTTTTACTGTTGAAACGATTGAAGAAACACTGAAGAAAACTACACTAGGTTTTTTACGAATTGGTGAGCGCGTTAATCTCGAACGTTCTCTGCAAGCCAACGCCAGACTCGGCGGGCATTTTGTGTTGGGACACGTAGATGTGTCTGGAGAAATTATTGAGATCGTTCCTCTTTCCGCAAGCCATGAAGTAAGAATTAAAATCCCGGATAAATTTTCTAAATATATTGTTCGAGTCGGCTCTATTGCCGTTGAAGGAATCAGTCTTACTCTTGCCGACGTGAAAGAAAATACTTTTATCGTTGCGATAATTCCCCACACATGGAAGGAGACAAATCTTTCAGGGAAAAAAGTCGGTGATCTTGTAAATCTTGAGCTTGATATACTTGGCAAATACGTTGCAAAATTTTTAGGGATCGAAAACGAATCGAAATTGACCGAAGAATGGTTAAAAGAACTTGGTTATTAGATGAAATCCGTCGAAGAAAAAGTTCTTTTATTTATTGCCGGTGAAAAATTAATAGTGCAAAATGATAAAATTTTGGTTGGATTTAGCGGCGGCGCAGACTCTGTTTTTCTTCTTTCGTTTTTGAATAAATTCCAAAAGAAATTTAATCTTTCGCTCGTTGCCGTCCATCTTAACCACAATTTACGCGGTAAAGAAGCGGATGCCGACGAATCGTTTTGTAGAAAGTTCTGTGCTGATTTGAACATTCCAATTGTAATTAAGAAGAAAAACGTTAAAGCTTTCGCAAAGAAAAATAAACTTTCGCTGGAAGAAGCGGGAAGGGAAATCCGCTATAAACTTTTTAATGAAGTGGTAGTAAAAGAACAGTGCACAAAAATCGCCACGGCGCATCATCAATCGGACAACACGGAAACGGTTCTTTTGAATTTAATCAAGGGGAGCGGACTAAACGGCGCTGCGGGTATTCCGGCAAAACGGGAAAACATAATTCGTCCGTTGCTCGGGGTTACAAAAGATGAGATTGTCTCTTATTTAAAAAATAAAAAAATCCTTTTTCAAATTGATTCGTCTAACGAGCAGAACGATTTCCAACGGAATTATTTACGGAACAAAATTGTTAAAAATCTGAAAGAAGAGATCAATCCCAAATTAGATGAAAAAATCTTCAATTTCTCTACGACGGTAAAAGATGTTCTGGCTTTTGTGGATTCAATTTTAGAAGAAAATCTAAAACTCATTCAATTTGATAAAAAAGGGGAATGTAAAATCCCGCTTTCTCTTCTTGAAACGAAGCCTGTCTTTTTGCAGAAAGCTATTATTGCAAAAGCGCTCGGAAAAGTTGTTGAGGTTAATGTCCATTCGGTTGAGGGAGTTCTTGGACTACTTAACAAAAAAATCGGCGCAACCTTTCAATTAAGTGGAAGTCTAATTGCTTTACGCGATAGGTCTTTTATCAGCATAAAAAAAAAGCTAAAAGAGATTGACAAAGAAATTTTTATCGGAAAAGATGAAACGAAATCAGTTCAGGGAACAACAATCACCTTAAAAGAAGTTTCTAAAAAAAGTTTGATTTTTTCTTCTGATCCGGGAGTTGAATATCTTTCGGCAGAGAATTTAAATTTTCCTCTTTCAATCCGAAAGTGGAAAAATGCTGATTCTTTTTATCCGTTCGGACATTCAAAACCGAAACGAATTTCAAAGTTTTTAACCGACTTGAAATTAACTTCAGAAGAAAAAGAAAACCAGCTTCTATTGGTAAACAAATCGGAAATCGTTTGGGTGATAAAGAGAAGAATAGACAATCGTTACGCAGTTACGAGCGATACAAAAAAAATTATTAAAGCAAGGTGTAAATAAAAAATGGAAAATATCCGGATCGGAAATGAAACGTTCATCCCTTATTTAACTGAAGAGCAAATTCAGCAGCGTGTTAAAGATGTTGCAGCTGAATTGACGAAAGATTACGAGGGGAAAACTCCAATTTTTCTCGGAATTCTTAACGGGGCATTCATGTTTATGGGAGATTTGCTCAAATATTACGAAAACCCGTGTGAAGTTGATTTCATGCGTCTCTCAAGTTACGGTGATGAAAAAATCTCATCCGGCAAAGTAAAAATGTTGAAGGATTTAGCCTGCGATGTTAACGGACGCGACTTGATTATTGTTGAAGATATTGTCGATTCCGGTCTTTCCATAAAATTTATGGAACATCTCATCGAAGAACATCACCCCTCTTCCATGAAAGTGGTGACGCTGTTGTTGAAGCCGAACAGCCTAAAATATAATGTCAAAATTGATTATATTGGCTTCGAAATTCCTTCCAAATTTGTGATTGGATACGGATTAGATTACGCTCAAAAGTATCGAAATTTACGCTCTATTTATGTATTAAAAGAAGAAAATCAGTAACAATAAAAGTTTAACAATGGACGAAAATAAAGACAATAAAAATTTGAAAATCCCTAAGAGTACCGGACCAAATAAACCCGATGATAATTTTGATTGGTCAAAAATTATCCGGATGGTTTTCGGATGGGGAGCGGTAATTGTTGCGGCAGTTATCGTTATGCAATTATTAAAAACAGGTTCTACTAATTTTGTAGATATTCCTTACAACCAATACTTAGAACTCCTCAACGGAGAAAAAATTCTTCGCGCATCCATCACCAAAGTTGATATCAACGATTACTATTTCAAAGGTGAATTAAAAGCCGAGGAAATGGTAAAGATCGGTGCAAAAGAAGTTAAAGTTAGAAACTTTTCGGTTTATCTTCCCGAACCCATTGTTAAGGATCAAGAAGTGGTGTGGAAAGCGAAGGGAGTTGATTATTCATTCGAAAAGCAATCAAGCGAATGGCTTAATATGCTTGTTGGGCTGATCCCCTGGATTTTGATCATCGTAGTTTGGATTTTCTTTATGAAGAGAATGCAAGGCGGTGGTGGAATGGGCGGCGGCAAAGGAATTTTCAGCTTCGGAAAAAGTAAAGCTAAATTAATCGGACAATCACAAAACAGTGTAACGTTCAAAGATGTAGCAGGTGCCGATGAAGCCAAAGTTGAATTACTTGAAATTATTGAATTTCTTAAAGAACCGGCAAAGTTTCAAAAACTTGGCGGAAAAATTCCGCGCGGTGTTCTTTTGTTGGGTCCTCCCGGAACCGGAAAAACTTTACTCGCAAGAGCTGTTGCCGGTGAAGCAGGAGTTCCTTTCTTCTCAATCAGTGGCGCCGATTTTGTTGAAATGTTCGTTGGCGTTGGCGCAAGCCGTGTACGCGATCTTTTTGAGCAGGGAAAGAAGAACGCTCCATGTATTATTTTTATTGATGAAATTGATGCTGTCGGAAGACAACGCGGTGCGGGGCTTGGCGGTGGACACGATGAACGTGAGCAGACTTTAAATCAACTCTTAGTTGAAATGGATGGCTTTGAACAGAACAGCGGCGTTATCATTATTGCCGCTACAAACCGACCGGATGTTTTAGACCCGGCGTTGCTTCGTCCGGGAAGATTTGACAGACAAATTGTTGTTGATAGACCCGATGTAAAAGGAAGAGAAGGAATTCTAAAAGTTCATACAAGAAAAATTCCTTTGAAGAGTGATGTTGATCTGCAGGTACTTGCCAAAGGAACACCCGGATTAGCCGGCGCTGAAATTGCTAATCTTGTAAACGAAGCCGCTTTACTCGCAGCCCGTAAAGATAAAACAAAAGTCGATATGGAAGACTTTGAAGAAGCAAAAGACAAAGTGATGATGGGAATGGAAAGAAAAAGTATGATCATTTCTGAAAAAGAAAAGAAGACTACTGCTTACCACGAAATAGGTCACGTTCTTGTAGCTAAACGGATGCCTGAAGCCGATCCGGTTCATAAAGTGACGATCATTCCCCGTGGAAGAGCTTTGGGCGTTACAAGTTATCTTCCTGTAGATGAGAAACATACTTACTCAAGAGAATATTTGGAAGCGGTAATCACGTACGCTTTGGGCGGAAGAGCCGCGGAAAAATTGATCTTTAATCATTATACTACCGGCGCCGGAAACGATATTGAAAAAGCAACTTCGATTGCGCGTAAGATGGTTTGTGAATGGGGAATGAGTGAAAAACTCGGTCCTTTAAGTTACGGCGCTAAAGAAGAAGAAATTTTCCTAGGAAGAGAAATTCAAAGGCATAAAGATTACAGCGAAAGTACTGCAGTTGAAATTGATGTAGAAGTTCGTGCGATCATTAACGCATGTATGGTTCGCGCTACGGAAATCTTGGACGAAGATGTGGAATTACTTCATCGTCTTTCCGCAGAATTACTCGAAAGAGAAATTCTTGATTCAGATGAAATTGATAAGATCATGCGGGGAGAAGTTCTCCCTCCGCAAAAGAAAAACGGAAGCAACGGTGACGAGGTTCCCGATCATGTAAAAAAATTAATGGAACAACGTCAACCAACTCCTCCTCCGACCGAAAATGACGCAAATTGATCATGGCACTATTCAATACAGAGATGAACTCATCAGGAAGATGATTCATCTCTGTTCACTTTCCTTCCCAATTATTTATTATTTCATTTCCCGTTACGATGCAATTGTAATTCTTTCGGGACTTACGCTTTTCTCCTTATCGATTGAATTATTGAGGTATCTTTCTCCCAAAGTTGGAGAGATTTTTATCCGCCTCTTCGGATTCTTAATGCGTGAACATGAGATGGATAAAAAGAAGAAAAACCTTAGCGGTGCAACATATGTTTTTCTCTCAGCGCTGTTGAGCGTAATAATTTTTCCAAAGGTAATTTTCATTACTGCTTTTTCAGTCTTAATTATAAGCGACACATTTGCTGCGTTGATCGGAAGACGTTACGGTAAGCATCAATTTTTAGCAAAAAGTCTGGAAGGCACGCTCGCATTTTTTGTAAGTGCGGTTGTTGTGGTTTTAGTAACACCGAAAATTCTCTACGTTCCAACTGAATATTATTTTGGGATTTTGGCAGTGGCACTTGGAGCAATTGCAGAAAATATTTCGTATGGTTGGGCTGATGATAACATGACGATTCCTTTAACTGTTGGCGGAGTAATCTGGATTTGTTATTTAATTTTTTATCCCAACGTACCCTTAATTCTTTCACACGTTCCGCAGTAAAAACAAGTGTAATAAAGTTTGAAAAGTAAATAAGAAAGGTTGAATGGATGCATGTATGAATGGATTGAATTTCAACTTGGATTGTCAAAGACATTCTTTTCGTTTTGTTTTAAAAACTTTTCCCCGTCATTCAGCCGTTCAATCTTTCACACATTCTTCTCCTGGTTTATATGTTGCTTGATCGAATAACGCTATATCATATCAAAATGGAATTGGTTTCTCCCTTTGCCACTTCTGTGGGAACAGAAACTAACGAAGAACACATCATAATTAAAGTCGATGGTGAAGGTATTACCGGCTGGGGTGAATGCGTTGCTGCCGCAAATCCCTTTTACACGTACGAAACAGTTCAAACCGCATGGCATATATTATCTGATTTTTTAATCCCCGGAATTTTAGGAAAGAATTTTAATAGTCTTGATGAAGTAATATCATCATGGCAAAAAGTCAGGGGACATAACATGGCGAAAGCCGGATTGGAAGCTGCCCTCTGGGATCTGTTTGCAAAATCAAAAAACATTTCCCTTTCAAAAAGGCTAGGCGGAGTTAGAGATAAAATTGATGTCGGCGTTAGTATTGGAATTCAATCTTCAGTTGGTAAGTTGATCAAAACCGTCGAAAATTATTTAGAAGAAGGTTATAAAAGAATAAAAATTAAAATTGCTCCGGGGAATGATATTCAACCGATCAAAGCATTGAGAAAAGAATTTCCAAATATTCTTTTGCAAGTTGATGCTAACTCAGCTTATACTTTAAGCGATGTTAAAATCTTCAAAGCGATGGATGAGTTCAATCTTTTGCTTATCGAACAGCCACTTGGTCATGAAGATATTTATGAACACTCCAAACTTCAACGTGAGATTAAAACTCCAATTTGTCTTGATGAAAGCATTCGCTCACTCGACGATACCTGCGCGGCTATTGAGTTGGAAAGCTGTAAAATAATTAACATAAAACCTGGGCGCGTTGGCGGATTTACGGAGGCAAAATTAATTCACGATTACTGTGCTTCTAAAAATATTCCCGTATGGCACGGCGGAATGTTGGAATCTGGAATAGGCAGAGCGGGAAATATCGCACTCTCTTCACTTCCCAATTTTACACTGCCGGGAGATATTTCAGCAAGCAAAAGGTATTATAAAAACGACATTGTTGAGCCTGAATTCATTATAAATAAAGATGGAACGATGAACGTTCCATCTAAACCGGGCATTGGAGTTGAAGTGAATATGAAAATGTTAGAGAAAGTAACAGTACGAAAAGAAGAGTTTTCATATTAGTTGCCTGTTCTTCGAGTAACTTCGTATAAGAAAAATTTCTTATACGAAGGATTTTCACGAAGTCACACGAATATTTACTTGATTAATAGCATTTTCTTCGTTGCCTGAAAGTTTTGTTTCCCATCGATGGAAACGGCATTAAGGTTGTACAAATAAATGCCGGAAGAAAGTCCTTCTCCGTTGAAGTTTACATTGTAAGAACCTGTTTGTTTTGCGCCTTCGTTAAAAGTTTTTACAACTTCTCCGAGTGTATTGTAAACGGATATGCTTACATTACTTTCATACGGTAAAGCATATTGTATAACCGTTGAAGGGTTAAACGGGTTGGGATAGTTTTGGGATAAGCTGTAGGTTGTTACGGCTAATTCGTTATCCTTAATGTCTGTTGTAATTAATGTGTAGGTTACAGTTACGACACTATTAAAAAAAGAAAGGTAATCTGCACCGGAGTTATAATATAGGTTCAAACTTCCTTTTACTGCTACCCAAGCATTATTCGTCCATCTTGTATATTCGCCTTTTATTGCATTCCCATAGTTGTCGAATGTATAAATAGATTTCCCGGAGTTCTTCCAGGTATTATCCACCCATGTTTCGGATAGTTGTGTAAGCATATTTCCATTGTTGTCATAGGTATAAGTATATTTATAAGAATTCACCCAAGCATTGTTCGTCCATGTTTCAAGTAGATAAGTAAGTTTATTCCCATTGTTGTCATAGGTATAAGTAACTTTTACATTGCTAATCCAAGCATTATTCGACCATGTTTCCTGTAAGGATGTTAGCAAAAGTCCATTGTTGTCATAAGTAGAAGTAACACTTAAATAATTCACCCAAGCAGTATCCAACCACTTTTCTTCTAAGTAAGCGTGGCTATTTCCGTTATTATCATAACTAAATCTATCAAAATTTACCCAAGCATTATTCACCCATTTTTCGTATAAATCAGTTAGCAAATTATCATTGTTGTCATATGAAGACGTCTCTCTATAGTTATTTACCCAAGTATTATTCGTCCATGTCTCGTATAAATATGTCTGCAGATACCCTTTGTTATTATAAGTTGATGAATCTCTTGAAAAATTAATCCACGCAGTATCTGTCCATTTTTCATCTAGTGAAGAAAGTCTCTTTCCATCGTTGTCATAGGTATCACTAGTCTTCCAATAGTTCACCCAAACATTATTCGTCCATGTTTCATCTAACGAGGTAAGTCTATTTCCATTGTTGTTATAGGTATTAGTATATTTATAAGAATTCACCCAGGCATTATTCGTCCATGTTTCAAGTAGAAAAGTAAGTTCATTCCCATTGTCGTCATACGTATAGCTATAACGCCTGTTCGTATCAGCAACAGCAAGTATTGGGCGGTATATACTTCTGTTTAATTTAGAAATTTCTTTTTTCTTTCTATTATTTGCACGGGGATTAATTGCCGGGTTTTGCCTTTGCCCCATAGAGACTTGCCATGGCAAGTCTCTGCCTATGGATTTTTCGTGCATGAGCATCTCTTCTTCGGGATTTATCATTAACCCTTTACTCTTTTTAAAATTCTCAATTGTCTGTTGTGGTAAAAGGTTTTGTCCATTTGTTATTACAGTTAAAAGACAAAAGAACAAAAGTCTCGATAAGAAGAAAGATTTCATTTCCATACTCCACTTACTTCTGAAAAGATATTTATTAGACATAACAATTTTATTTTTCAATAACTTCCGCTAACCCTGCCGGAATAGCAAAGTCGGGGAGTTCTTCTTTTAATTTTTTGATATACACTTTTGCGCGTGCGCGGTTATCAAATTGCATTTCGTACAACGCGCGCCTTACTAACATCGAGCCGGTCATATCCGCAACAAAATTAACGTAATAATTATTTTGTTTTGGAAATCTTAAATGAAAAACCGGATCATCTGCCGGAACATATTTATTTGTCTTAACTACTTTGAAAAAGAAAATATCGGGAACGAGAGTATAACCTTCCGGAAGTTTGAATTCACCTTTCTGCATTTCATTCATTACCAACTCTGCGCCAAGATACACTTCGCGCTTATCAATATTGGTTTCGATCAATCCTTTTAAGAGAGCTTGATAAAGCTTTTCCAGCAGCACCGGATCAAATTGCCCTTCGCGCTCAAACGGAACAAGCGCTTCTTTGAACTGCTCAATTGTGGATGAAACACCGGCAATAATTTGCGGATGGTTGTTGTTCAACTGATTAAAGTACCAACTTCTGCGCAGAAGTTCTTTATCGATAATATGCACATCCGGTCTAAATTTTTCTACCTTCTGAATATAATAGGCAGGCGAAATGAGAAAATCCCACTGATACGAAATTACCAACGCATCCTTTTTACACGATTGCAGCGCCGCTTTTGAATAATCTTCAAACAGATAAACATCATGCTGATCAACTTTGCCGAAGGTAATGTAAGATTGTATGACAAGAAAAATGATCAGCAGCGGGATGGGAAGGCTGTAGCCGAGGTGTCTATCCTTCAGCAGAATAAAAATTTGAAGAACTCCAAACGAAATTAGAAATGCAACAGCGATGTATGCCAGTAGAAAATATGAATCAATGTCGTTGATGTCGTAATTGATAGAATACAAAACTGTTGAGAGAAATGTAATAAGCGTGAAGTAAAAGAATTTTTTACTATGAACGATCGCCGCGAAGAATCCAATGAATGTAAGGATCAATCCGATGTTAAACTCAAGAGGAAAATTTTCAACAAAGTAAGCAAGCTGTTTTTTAGCAGCGTCAGTTGATGAGAATAACCAAACTTGATATTGCTTACCGGAAATGTGGCGGAGTATTCTTTCAAGATCAAGAGGATTTCCCCAATTAAGGATTGGATTTTGTCCTCCGCGAATTGGCAGATATGCATATATCGAAATAAGCAATGGGAAGAAAATCAACAACATAAACGCGATGCGTTTAAAGGAAGCAAGATTAAATCCGAACGTTACAAAGTAGAGATACGCAACAGCCGGTAAGATCAACAACGTCGTCATGTGGTTGGAAAATCCAAACGCCAGGGCAATTGCAAGAAAATACCAGAAGTAATGTTTCGGCGCTTCAACATTGTTTGATTTTGTGAATGCCAGGATCAGAGTGTAGATGATTATTGAAATTAGAAACAAGTGAAGCGAGTAAACCTCTACCGAAGTGCTCTGCATCCAAAACGTTTTTGAAGTTGCCAAAAACAAACCGCCAAAGAGCGCTGATAAGTATTTTGTTAATTCCGGAATGATAATCCTTTTGGGTAGTACAACATCTGAGACTTTTTTTGTTTTCTTCTTCGCCGATTTTTTCTGCGCTTCTACTTTTTCACTCGATTTGAAAAGAGTGATGTTATCTAGTACAAGTTTAACCGCGTAAATAAAAACTGTAACAGACCCGGCCGTCCATAAAGCTGCAAGTAAATTTGCACGGTAAATAATAGAAAAGTTTAAAGGCAGTTGAAGGAAAAGGTGCCCAAGCATTGTAAACAGCGGGTAACCCGTCGGATGAGCTATTCCCAACAGCGCTTGTACAGTTGCAAGTTCACCGGAATCAAGTTGTGTAACCGTTGGTGCAAGTGTAAAAAGATAGAGAATAAAAACGATTATCCCCGCAAGTAGTCCGTAAACTTTTTTTAGAATATTTATCATCATGTATTGTTCAAGTATTTTGAAAAAATTAAGTGGATGTTGTTTTGTACTTCTTTGATCTTCGTTTGTAAATCTTTCCTCTCCGCAAAGTTAAGAAATTCCGAAAGGATGAGAAATTCTTCCGACTGAAAACTTAGTTGATGTTTTTTGTCTTCAAATAAGATGTAGGAATAAGTATCAAGTTTACGCAAAAATTCCCTTGAAGATAAAAGAATATCACAATCTTCTTTTGATAGGATATTTTGCTTAACGAATTTTTGCAAAAGAAATTTCGCCGATTTGTTTCGTAATGATTTGTAAAGGGAAGCATGTTTCAACAAAAAGAATTGCATTAAAAAATCAGCCTCAAGTAAACTGCCAATTCCTTTTTTCAAGTTGATAGATGTATCACTCAGTTTTGAAGACGCTGTAACTTGCTTGTGCATGTTATAAATATCATTTCGCAAAAGGTTTTCGTCTAACGATTTAATTTTTTTTACAATCAACTTTTCAAATTGGTTGAAAAGATTTTCATCTCCGTAAACAAATTCCAATTTGCACAACGCTTGCATCTCCCACGTACGGATTCTACTCTCAAAATAATTCTCGTAACTTTGTAAATCCCTAACCATTTGACTGGTTTTTCCCTCCGGTCTCAGTCTGCAATCAACTTCAATAGGTGAGAAGTCTTTCTGCAACGAATGAAGAAGTTTTGTAAATATTTTTTCAAGTTTAAAATTGTCCTTTTCGTTACCAGACATGAAAATAAGATCAAGATCGGAAGTAAATGTAAATTGAGAAGCCGCCAGACTTCCTTGCACAGCAACAAAATAACTTACTTCGTTTTTTTCTTTTGTAATAAATATTTCAACGGCATTTCGCAACTTTAAAAATACTGCATCCGAAAGAAGTTTGGAAGCATTTTCTACGGTAATAATTTTCAAAAGCGCTTGAACCGAAAGAAGAAATTGAATCGCTTTAATCGGATAGGTTTCTAAATTCGCAGTTGAAAGTTCCTCAAATACTTTCCCGGTTAAAAATAATTCCTTCAGGAGGTTATCTTCTGCGAAAAGAGAAACGGGAAATTTGCCATATTCACAAATAGTAAGAAAAGCTTCAAAAACTTTTTTGTTCTGAAAAGTCTCATACCACATTGAAGGGAAATTATCATGCCGGATGACCCGTGCAAAAGTTTGTAGAATTGTGTCGGGATGCTTTGCCTTCGACAATTGTTCCATCAATTCGGGTTCAATTTTTTCAAATAATGAAATGGTTTGTGAGTCAAAAGTTTTCTGATTGAAAATTCCTACACCGGTTTTTAAGAACTGGTAATTTCTTTTTGCAGTGTGAACATCCTTAAAAGCTAAGATTGAAAAATCAATTTCCGGTTTTTCTTCTTGCGTAACTGAGCGGTAGAATGCATGAACTTTATTTTTTGTGTCTGCTAATTCCCGTTCAAAATCTTTTTTGTTACTGAAATCAAGAAAGGCGGAAAGCTTTTCTAAAATTTCTCCCGACTCTGGAATCGTATGTGTCTGTGCGTCATTCATCAGTTGAAGGAAGTGTTCAATTCTTCTGAAAAAAATATAAGCGTTAGTTAAAAATTGAGCCTCACCCGTTTTAAGTAAGTTAAATTTTTGCAATTCATCAATCGCGATAAGTGAATTACCGGTTTGCAGCGAAGGATACTTCCCACCGTTTAACAACTGCAAAGCTTGTAGCGAAAATTCAATATCGCGGATACCGCCGCGGGAAAGTTTTATGTTCTGTTCCGATTTAATTTTATCAAGAATATTCTTTCGTAATTTTTTTATTTGTTCAATCGGTGAGACCGAAAAATTTTTAGGAAAAATAAAATTTGAAATGTAATCGGCAAACTTTACATACAACTTTTCATCACCGCCGAGATAACTTGTTTTCAACAGCATCTGCCGTTCCCAATCTTCGCCGCGGCTTTCGTAATAACGGAGTGTATCAGTTAAAGTTCTTGCGAGAGGTGAATTTTTACCATCGGGTCTCAATCTAAAATCTACTCGGAAAAGAAACCCTTTATCGGTCGCTTGCGAAGCATGCTCTACAAAAAGCTGAATGGTTTGTGCGAGAAGTTCGTGGTATTCTTTTCCATTTTTTAGTTTAGTATTCTTATCATAGAAGATCATCAAGTCAATATCGGAACTATAATTAAGTTCATTTCCGCCAAGCTTACCGAGTGCAATGATGCAATACTTTCGGTTCAGTTCTTCAATCTGAAACTTTGCTTTTAATTCATCATAACAGATCGAAAAGAGAATAGCCGAAAGAGTTTTGGCAAGGATCGAGAGATCATTTGTTATTTCCAAAACGGAAGCGAATCCTAGATTATCGCGCAGCCCGATGCGCAGCATGTACTTCCTCTTTATCGCTTTGATCGCATTTACTTTCCCGGAGAATGATCTGAATAAGTTAACTGCTTTTTCAGATTCTATCTGAAATTTCTGTCCGTTCAAATTGCGGTCGAGCGATTCACTGCTTAATGCCCAGTATAAATATTCCGGATTCCGCACCACTATATCCGTTAAATAATTGCTGAACGATGCAATACGCAAAAACGCTTTAGAATAATGTGGATGAGCTAAACAATCTTTCAAAAAATAAACTTTGTCGAACAGCGAGTTGAGCATTCGGAGAAGATTATTTTCGGAACTTTGGGTAAAACAGATTTGCTCTGCTTCGGATTCCCAATCGGAAAGGAGTTTATCCAATTCATCTTTTGATAAATACCCTACTGCAAACCCGGCGATAGTTTTTACAACGGTATCGGAAATATGGTAATTTGTTTTGGTCAAGAAATAGTTTTCAATCTTTGTTAGTAACTGTAAATGAAAAATACAAAATTACAGTTGGATTTTTACATTCATTGATCTTTGCCGACAAATTTCGCTTACTACGTTCATCTTCACAAATATTTTCTCTAACTTTGTAACGGTGAGTGCGTTTCATCCTTTGACATTTTAGTAAATACGGTTAAATTTTTTCATTAAATCATTTTGAAAGAAGAGAAACATGAGCAAAGTTATAAAATACCCCGGTCCCTATCTCCACGATCATCCACCGGTTGTTAATGTAAACGAACTATTTGAGAAGAAAAAAACGATAGGACAGAAAGCTTCCGATAAGATTGCCGAAACCGTCGGCTCATGGAAGTTCATCATCATCCAATCGATATTTTTATTATGCTGGGCAGTATTAAACGTAACGGCTTACGTCTATCATTGGGATCCATATCCCTTTATTTTGATGAACCTTTTCCTTTCGCTTCAAGCCGCTTATACCGCTCCCATCTTGATGATGAGCCAAAATAGAATGGCTGAGAAAGATAGAATTGAAGCGCATAACGATTATCAGGTGAACCAGAAAACTGAAGTAGAAGTCCGGATTATTCTTGATCATCTTACAGCTCAAAATGATGCTCTTGCGGAATTATTAAGAGTAGTGACTGAAAAAGAGAAGGAATGACTACTTAGCGTTTTGGATGTTATTGGGCTTTGAAAGCCTGGTGTGTTTCGCCTGAGTAAATTAAAATTGCACAAAAATGAGGGGAATCCTTTTTCCCTTAAATCTACCTTTTTTCTCCATGCGAAATCTTCTTAAATTGCAAACCGTAATCTTACGGTTATTTTTTTTTACTCATACGGAGATATTTGATGCTAAGTTTGTTCAAGAAAATTTTTGGCGATAAAAATACTAAAGACGTTAATGAATTACTTCCCATAGTTGTAGAAATAAATGAAGAATTTGCGAAATTACAAAACCTAACTGATGACGAACTCCGCAATAAAACTGCGGAATTCAAACTAAAACTAAAGGAAGACACTGCTGAAATCCGGCAGAAATTAGAGGAACTGCACCATCAGTTACAGACAGATGATGACTTCGACCGCCAAGCTGCGTACGATCAGGTTGATGCATTGGAAGACGCTTTGCATGAAAAATATGAAGAGGTTCTTGATGAACTCCTTCCCCAAGCTTTTGCTGTTGTTAAAGAAACTTGTAAAAGACTTGTCGGAAAATCATGGACGGTGATGGGGAAAAATACTAAATGGGACATGGTTCCCTACGATGTTCAGTTGATGGGCGGAGTTGTCTTGCACCAGGGGAAAATTTCAGAAATGGCAACCGGTGAAGGAAAAACTTTGGTTGCAACGCTGCCGATGTATCTGAATGCGCTAACCGAAAGAGGCGTTCACCTTATTACGGTAAACGATTACCTGGCTCAACGTGACTCCGAATGGATGGGAGAAATTTTTAGATTTCACGGATTGACCATCGGGGTAATTCTTAATACAATGTCGCCCGACCAACGGAAAGCCCACTACAATTGCGATATAACTTACGGAACAAATAACGAATTCGGTTTCGATTATCTGCGTGATAACATGGCAAGCGATAAAGAATTTCAAGTTCAGCGCGGACACAATTATGCGATCGTTGATGAAGTCGATTCAGTTTTAATTGATGAGGCAAGAACTCCGCTGATTATTTCCGGTCCTGTTGAGACTGACGACCAACAGAAATTTGATGAAATGAAAATCTTAATTGAAAAATTGCATCGTCTTCAATCAAATTTTGTTTCAAAAATTGCAGCAGAAGCTGAAGACTTAATTGCCAAAGGAGATGACAAAGAAGCACAAACACAAGCGGGAGTAAATCTGCTGCGCGCTTACCGCGGTTTGCCGAAAAACAAAAAAATCGAAAAGATGCTCTCCGATCCATCGAACAAAAAATTGATGCAGCAAACCGAGATGGAATATCTCCGTGAAAAAGCCCGCAACATGCACATTATTGATGATGAACTTTATTTTGTGATCGATGAAAAGAATAACACAATCGATCTTACGGAGAAGGGAAGAGAAGAACTTGCTCGATTCGGTAAAGGAGATAAAAATTATTTCGTTCTTCCTGATCTTGGAACGGAGATCAGTAAGTTTGAACATGATCCCTCTTTGACTCCGGAAGAAAAGATAAGAAGAAAAGATGCTCTTTATCATTTATATTCTGAACAGAGCGAACGAATCCACACGCTCCATCAGCTATTAAAAGCATACACACTTTTTGAAAAAGATGTTGAGTATGTTATTACAGAAGAAGGAAAGATCGCTATTGTAGATGAGTTTACAGGTCGTGTTCTTCCGGGCAGAAGATATTCGGATGGATTACATCAGGCAATTGAAGCTAAAGAAAGCGTAAAAGTTGAACGCGATACTCAAACGCTTGCAACGATCACACTTCAAAATTATTTTAGAATGTACAACAAACTCGCCGGTATGACCGGAACTGCGGAAACCGAAGAAAGCGAGTTTCACGAAATCTATAAATTGGAAGTCGTTGTTATCCCAACAAATAGACAAAATGTCCGTGATGACCAGGAAGATTCTATCTTCAAAACCAAACGTGAAAAATTAAACGCGGTGATAGACAAAATTGAAGAACTCCGCAAAATCGGAAGACCGGTTCTTGTCGGTACAACTTCGGTTGATGTTTCCGAAACGATCAGTAGAATGTTGAAACGAAGGGGAGTTCCACACAATGTGTTGAATGCCAAACAGCATAAGAGTGAAGCGGAAGTTGTTGAACACGCCGGTGAAATGGGAGCGGTAACTATCGCAACAAATATGGCGGGACGCGGAACTGATATTAAACTTGGCGCTGGTGTTGTTGATCGCGGCGGTTTATTTATTCTTGGTACAGAACGACATGAATCGCGCAGAATTGATAGACAGTTGCGCGGTCGTTCCGGTCGTCAAGGTGATCCGGGAACAACGAAATTTTTCCTTTCACTTGAAGATGATCTCATGCGGTTGTTCGGCAGCGATAGAATTGCATCGGTTATGGAGCGGATGGGGATTCAGGAAGGTGAAGTAATTGAGCATTCGTTAATTACAAAATCAGTTGAACGCGCTCAGAAGAAAGTTGAAGAGAACAACTTCTCAATTCGTAAACGTTTGTTGGAATATGATAACGTGATGAACCAACAGCGCGAAATTATTTATACGAGAAGAAACCGCGCATTGCAAGGTGATCGTTTAAAGAATGAAATTATGGAGTTCCTCCACGAGACCGTTGACGAAATTGTTAAACGATATTTTGAAGATGTAAACGCAGAAAAAATTAAAGAAGAGGTGCTTCAACATTTTCTTGTTGAACTAAAACTTGAGTCGGAAGAATTTGAAACGCTCGGTGATCATGGAGTTACAGAAAGAATTATTACTTCCGTAAAAGATTTTTATTCGCACAAAGAAGAAATGCTCGGCGCAGAACTGTTGGCAAGAATCGAAAGATATTCCGTTCTTTCGGTTATTGATAACCGCTGGAAAGAACATCTCCGTGAAATGGATGATTTGAAAGAAGGAATCGGTTTACGTGCATACGGACAAAAAGATCCGCTGTTGGAATACAAGAGCGAAGCATTCAATCTTTTTGTTGAGTTGCTTAATCAAATTAGAAATGAAATTGTTTCATTCTGTTATAAGTTTTTTCCGCAAGCGCCGGAAGAACTTCAAGGAAGAAAAAGACCGGCTCGCGGAAGGATCATCGAAACAAAACAAAATACTGATGGAATTGGTCTGCAAAGTTCCGGTGGCGATGGACAGCCTGCGCAAGCCGGTAAAATGCAGCCGATCCGCGTTGAAGAACGAGTTGGAAGAAATGATCCTTGTCCTTGCGGCAGCGGAAAGAAATATAAAAATTGTCACGGTAAATAGTTAAGGAAAATTTCATGAAAAAAATTGAAGCTATTATTCGTCCTTTCAAGCTTGATGATGTAAAAGAAGCGTTGCTTGAAGAAGGAGTAAAAGGATTAACCATTTCGGAAGTCCGCGGTTACGGAAGACAGAAGGGACACAAAGAAACTTACCGAGGAAGCGAGTATCGGATTGAGTTCGTTCCTAAAATTAAAATTGAAATTGTTGTACCGAATAGCATTATGGAAAAAGTTATCGATGCAATTGTTCGCACGGCAAAGACCGGACAAGTTGGCGACGGGAAAATTTTCATCTCGGATATTTCCGACGTAATACGCATTCGCACTGAAGAATCAGGTGAAGAAGCGCTTTAAGCATGAAGAAGAAATCTATAAAAATATTTTCAACTCTCTTTGTTGTAGTTTTACTTTCATCATTTAGCGGTTGTGGAGTATGGAATGATTTTACGACCTATTTCAATCTTTACTACAACACCAGTTCGCTTTTTAACGAAGCCGAAACCGCTATTCAAAAAGATAAGAAAGATATTTTCGCCTTAACAGAAGCGAATGTTCCCTCAACTGCAGCTGCTTCGCTTAACAAAGTGATCGAGAAATGTTCAAATATCCTTCAGTTCAATTCGGAGAGCGCTTTTGTTGATGACGCTCTCTTCATGCTCGGCAAGTCATTTTATTATCAAAAGAATTATTTAAAAGCTTTAAGAAAATTTCAAGAACTGATTGCAAAGCAAGCTGAAAGCGATTACGTTCCGGAAACCGAATTGTGGATCACGAAAACTTATTTTCAATTAAAAAATTATTCCGCAGCAGATAAACTTTTGGGGCAGGTGATTGAAAGAGCCACAAAAGATGAAAACAATGATCTGTTAACGCAAGCCATTATTGTTAAAATTAAATTTGAAATTGGTGCCGAAAAAATTTCTGACGCGGTAAAATCCTTAAGAAGTTTAGTTAAAGTTTCAGACGATGGAGAAATTAACGCGCAGGCTAAATATCAAGAGGGAGAACTATTAGTTAAACTTGGCGAAAAAGAAGAAGCGGCGCAAGCATTTAATGAAGTGGGAAATTATTCACCAACATTTGAAATAGAATTAGATGCAAAAATAAATTACGGAAAGATCATCCGCTCGCTGGGTAAAGAAGATGAAGCTTTGGAGCTCTTCTTGAACTTGCTCTCGAAAGATAAAAATTCAACATCATTCGATTTGCTGAACTTTGAGACCGGTTACACGTATCTTCTCAAGAAAAAGTATGACGATGCACTAACTTATTTTGGAATTGTCGATACCGGATACACAAATTCTACTTCAGCCGGGCAGGCGCGGTTCGAGATGGGATATATTTATGAAAAAGTTTTTTTCGACTTCGACAGCGCTTCTATCTATTATCTAAAGGCTCAAACGGCTCCAACAAATGAAGAATATACTCCGTTCATAAAAAACAAAGCTTCGGTTTTTACAAAATATCAAAAGTTAAATAACGAGCAGGCTGAAAACGATCAAAAATTAAAGTACGTTACGGATTCAACTTTGTTCGCAAAAGATTCGCTCGAATATGTTATTGCTGATTCATTAGCAAAATTAGCGCTACTGGAAAATCAGGAGCAAAACACTCAACAGCAAGCTCCAACCCAGGGAAGAACGAGGGATTTCGGAAGTACAAAATCTTCCGAAACAACCACAACTGATAATAAGAAAACTCAAAAGTTAAAGCTTCCGGTACGGCCCAACATCAGCGAAGATTCAATTAAAGTTTTATTGATAAAAACTAAAATTGATCTCGGGAATCTTTTTTATACCGATCTCGATCGTCCCGACTCAGCTTTTTATTATTACAACGATTTGGTTGAACATTACAATTTGCAAGCGCAAAAACCGCAAGTCCTTTATGCTCTGGCAAATTATTATCTGTCGAGAGATTCCGTTAAAGCCGATAGCCTTCTGAATTATATTTATGATAATTACCGGAGCGAGAGTATCGTTAACGCTGCCGCTGAAATTTTAAAAAAGCCGAAAATTGACCTTAAATATGATCCGGCAAAAGACCTGTACAGGGAAGCTGAAGTCTTGATGCAAAAAGATGAGATCAAATCTTCTTTGAAAAAATTTCTGGCGATTTACGAGAAGTATCCCGTTTCGGAATATGCGGCAAAGTCGTTGCTTGCAGGCGGGTATCTTTTAGAAGAAAAATTAAAACTTATGGATTCCGCCGCGGTGGTTTACGACAGTCTTGTTACAAAATATCCGAAGACGGCGTTTGCACAGAAAGTTTCTCCTAAACTTCAAACGTATAAAAAGGAAAAAGAACGGATCAGAGTTGCGATTGAAGATTCGCTTAAGAAGATAGAAGCTGAAAAGTTGAAAAAGAGAACCGAGGATTCACTGAAGATTGTTGCCGAAAAACTGAAACAGAAAATCGCAGATTCACTTAGGATTGAAGCTGAAAAATTAAAACAGCCGAAAGTCGATTCCCTTAATTCTGATTTGAAAGAAAAAGCTGTTGGTGAAATTGATTCAACGAAGACGATGGAATCTCCGAAGAAAGACGTGCCGGCAGTTCCTGATTCGTCAAATAAAGATGATGGGATAATTCCTCCTCAAGTGGAGTTACTTTTTCCTCTTAAAAAGATAAGAGAGAACTATACACTTCAGTTTTGTCGCAAGCATGATTGGATTTCCCGACGATCACTATCTTTTTCCGTCTGATTCAACCGTTAGGTAAGTAAAGTTATGGAATTAGGAATTCTTCTTGAAAAAACTCTTCCCTTTCTGAAAAGAAGAAAATTCATTTCAATCTTTTTTTACGTCGGCTTTCTTTTCTATTTCAGCATCCCAACATTTCAAATTCCTCTGCTCGAATATCAGCGCACATACGTTTCATCGTTGATGGAACAGCGTGCAATTGAACATTGGATGATCTTTTACCCGCGCCAAAGTTGGGCTTCGTTCGGTTCGATCAATCAAAATCTTTTCCGTGCGATTGTGTCAATGGAAGACGGAAATTTCTTCAATCACAAAGGAGTTGATTGGGAAGAGTTGGAAAAATCAATGCGGCTGAATAAAAGAAGAAGACGCGCAGCACGCGGTGGAAGCACAATTACGATGCAGCTCTCAAAAAATCTTTATTACACTACGAACAAAAGTGTTTTCAGAAAAGCGAAAGAATTGCTTACAACTTTCCGCATCGAAAAGGAAGTGAGCAAACAAGGAATTCTCCATCAGTACGTAAACATTATTGAATGGGGTGACGGAGTGTTTGGAATTGAAGAAGCCGCTGACACATATTTTGGAAAAGAACCGGAAACAATTTCCACAAACGAATGCGCCAAACTTGCGGCGGTAATTCCTTCTCCGTTAGTTCATCAGCCGAATGTTAATTCTGGTTACGTGCGGCGCCGTTCGGGAATTATCCGCGGAAGACTTGGCGATGTAATCCTCTTTCCCGAAAAATGAAAAAAAGAGAATTGCTCGCATTGATCGAGGAGGGAGAAAATCTTTACACCGAATTCAAACGTCAATTCTCATCTCACGAAAAAATTGCAAAAGAATTAATAGCATTTGCCAATACCAAAGGTGGAGCCCTGCTCATTGGGGTTGATGATGACAAATCAATTTACGGAGTTGCTAGTGAAAAAGGGGAAGCGGAATTAATAAAAGAAACTGCCGAAAAATTCTGTGAGCCGCCAATCGAATTTTCTCTCTCTTACTTTTCAGTTGATCATAAAGAAATTGTTGTTGTTGAAATTCCCGAATCGTTGCAAAAGCCTCACCGCCTGCAAGATTACAAAAGTGAATTGGAAACAAGCACCGCGGAAGTGTACGTCCGTGTAAATGATAAAAGCGTTCTTGCGAGTAAAGAGATGATCCGCGTACTGCGTGCAACTTCCGGCAACACAAAATTAACAAAGTACGCTGTCGGGAATTTTGAAAAAGCCGTTTTCGCTTTTCTTGAAAAAGAAGAAACAATAACTGTAAAACAATTAAGCGAACTGCTGAACATTTCCGAGCGAAGAGCCTCGCGAACGCTTGTAAAGATGGTTCGCGCGCAGCTACTGTTTATCCACACCAAGGAAAACGGAGAAGATTATTTTACTTCGGTGGTGTAATATATTTTTGAGAATCATCATGGAATATTTTTACGCATTTATAATAGTTCACGTTGAACAATCCGCAAGGGTGGATTAGTCTAAAGTCTCTTTAATGATTTATAATAATATTTTCTATATTTGTACAGGAAATAGATGCAGCTATTTATGGCACAAAGTCGGCAGAAATTTGTTGCATATGCGCTGTTTTATGACTGATATGAGCAAGTTATAGGCAATTAAAGGATGACTAAAGAAAGAAAAATGATTGTTTTGGGAGCAGGAGCTTCTATTGGTTCGAAAAGGTATCCTATCAAATCGTCCTTAGACCAAATGCGGGACAGGATGCCTTCAGCAGAAAACTTTTTCTATGATCTTTTTAAAACAAATAAGACAGACAATAGACCGGCTGGTTCTTTGAATTTTCTTGGACTGACTTATGAAAACTTAAATGATCTCATTGTTAGAGCTTGGCATATAAATGAAGAAGGATATAACCCCGAAGAATGGAAGGGAGTAAATATTGAGGAGGTAATGACATTTTTTGAAGTTGGTTCAAAAATGCACGCTAATGGTTCAAATGAACGGAAGTTGTTTAAAAAGGCTCAAGAATATTTACTAAGCTTTATTTATCCTTTCATGCCAATGATATCGGACGAGCAACACTGTGAATATTTATTGCATGTTTTCTTTGAGCTAAATAAAAATGATACAATTATTTCTTACAATTGGGATACTATAGCGGAATATACACTTGAAAAAGCAAGAAGTATTCAACTTAAAAATTACGCGAAATTAATGCGTGACGAAAACATCGAACCAAGCAAATATCGAAATCAAGGTTTGTTGTTAAAACTTCACGGCTCTTTTAACTGGATGATTTGTGAGAACAAAATTTGTGAATACTATAACAAAGTCAAACCTCCGTTTTCAGGAAATGGTTATAAACTCTTGGGACTAAGAGACACATGGAAATGCAGCAGTTGTGGAGGTAGTAAATTGAAACCTCAAATTGTCCCTCCAGTAAGCAATAAAATGATTCATGAAAATTCATTTCTAAAAAATCAATGGTTAATTGCTCGAGAAAAACTACTTGACGTGCATGAATTAATATTTATTGGTTACTCATTTCCCCCAACAGACTATTATACCGAATGGCTTTTTAGGCAACTAAATTTTATTGAGAAGCGTCATGAAATAAAAGTTACAGTAGTGAATCCAGAATTCGGTAAAAGAGGCTCGATTGTAACTAAAAGATATAAGACAATATTCAAAGGTTGTAAAATAGAGGGAGTTAAAACATTGAAGGAATACTCTAAAAAATAACCACCCATAACCCGAGTTTTTTATCATGCGGTCTGCTATGCAATCTTGAAATTTTGCTCTCCGAAATCGCCAACTTCTTATAGCTGTGAGAAGTTGGCGTAAGTTTAAGAAGACAGTAATTTAGAAATATATGAACGAAATACACTTGAATTATTTAATAGAAATTGGTGAGAATGACCAAGGATATGTAGGGAATAATTCTTTGAAATGGGGAAATTCCGTTTTAGGACCAAATGTGAATATAGACCCTTTTCTAGACCGACAATTTAATAGATACGATTTATTTGCTTATCGCAATAATCCTGCCAATAGTCATGTAAATGTTCTGATAGCTGTGCTATCGTGGGGTGGAATGAGAAGAGACCACGGTAGATTACTTTTTAGAAACTTAAACCATGTACTTAATTTAGTAGAAAATTTACGCAGTGGAATTTATCAGACAAGGCAAATTGCTTTTGAGGAATTTCGACAAAATAGGACTATGGGATTATTACCAGGACTAGGAATTGGGTACTTCACGAAATTAATTTGCTTTCTTGCCCCGGATCTGAATGGTTATATTATGGACCAATGGGTAAGTAAATCCATCAATTTATTAACTGGAGAGCAAATTGTCAATCTAACAAATAATTCTTGGGTAAATGACAATAATGATGGCAACACCTATGAAATTTTTTGCAACCACATTGACAATCTTGCTCAACTATTAAACTGTAGTGGTTTTGAAGCAGAAAAGCGAATTTTCTCTGTAGGTAGAGGTAACGGTTTATGGAGGAACTACTTAATTCAAAATTATAATAATTACTAAAATGACTCTGAATGAAAAAACCTACCGCTAGCAACACATTTGCAATTGGCGGGGTCTTTTACTCCGCTGCCAGTTTTGTGGTTAAAGGAAGTTCTCTTATATGAATGAATTTTTATTCTGAAAGCCCGCCCATCGCAAATTTGAAAACCGTTGGACGTCCGCTTATTATCAACATCGTTAATCCTGCCACAGAGCATTTTTATCTTTTATTTTTTATCTTGCACCACCTAATTCAATCTTATTCATGTGTTCAAGAAAATTTGGCTGATTAAAAGTGAAAATATTTGAACGACGTACCTTTTTTCTCGGTAAAAGAACGAGCCGAAGAAATGCAATTCTAATTTCAAGATTAGTTTTTGTTCTTCTTTTTTTGCTTGCCGGAAATTCCGTTCTGTTCAGATATCTTATGAATCTTGAAAACAGAGATTACAGCTGGATCACTTGTTTTTATTGGACGGCAACGAACATGTCAACTCTTGGTTTGGGAGATATAACATTTCAGAGCGATCCGGGAAGACTGTTCAATGTTTACGTTGCGGTTTCGGGATTAGCATTTATTCTTATCCTTGTTCCATTCACTTTTGTAAAATTATTTCAATCAACCGAAAGAATTCACCGGGAGCTTCCCCGCAACATAAAAGATCACGTCATTTTAACTAACTACGATCACGTTTCGCAAACGCTCATCAGAAAATTAAAACAGTTTAAGGTTCCTTACGTTCTGCTTATTCCCGATCTAAAAGAAGCCGGGGAGTTAACTGACAAAGGACTCAATGTTGTTTCGGCAGATTTAGACGACGGCGAAACGTACAAAAAAGTGCAGATCAACCAATCAGCCGGAGTTGTGTTAACGGGAAATCACTTCGTGAACACTTCGGCAACTTACGCAATTCGTCAAGTTACCAAAGAAATTCCGGTGGTATCAACTGCCGATTCCGATAGCGCAGAAGAAGTGCTGCTTTCCTCCGGTGCAACCAATGTAATAAAACTCGGCGAGATGATGGGAAAATCGTTGGCAAGAAGAATAACCGCCGGTGATGCACTCGCCCACGACATTGAATTTTTTGATAAACTTAAAATTGCCGAAGCAACAGTTAAGGGGACTCCGCTTGCAAATAAAACCTTGAGAGAATCGAAATTGAGAGAACTTGCCGGTGTTTCGGTGGTTGGTATCTGGAACGAAGGAAAATTTTCACTCGCAAAAGCAGATACAAAAATTTCTGAGCGTTCAGTTCTCGTTCTTGCGGGTTCTCCCGAACAGATAGACATGTACAACGAAATGTTCTGTATTTACAACGTTGCAAGTGGACCGGTGCTGGTAATCGGTGGAGGAAAAGTTGGGCGAGCGGTTGGAAAAATTCTTGATGAAAGGGAAATCGATTATAAGTTAATTGAAAAGGATGTAGAACTCGCAGTGTCCGACAAATATATTACCGGAGATGCTTCCGATAAAGAATTGCTGCTGCGTTCCGGTTTATTGATGTCCCCGGCTGTGGCAATAACCACAGAAGACGATAATATGAATATTTTTCTTACAACTTTGATAAGAAAATTCAGACCCGATATTCAAATCATCAGTCGGGGAAAATTAGATAGAACAGTAGAATTGCTGTACCGAGCCGGCTGCGATTTTGTAATGTCTTACGCTTCAATGGGAGCGAACAGCATTTTTAATCTTCTGAAAAAGGGAAATATTTTAATGATCGCGGAAGGGGTTGATGTTTTCAAAGTCGAGGTTCCGAGAACGCTTGCCGGTTTAACAATTCGCGAATCATCCGTAAGAGAGAAGAGCGGTTGCAGCATTGTAGCGCTTGCTTCAGATGATTCTATTAAGATTAATCCAAATCCGTCCACACTTATAGAAGAAGGACAATCGATCATTCTCATCGGTAACTTTGATGCAGAGACGAAATTTTTTAGTGAGTTTATGGAAAAAGGATAAACAGTAATTAGTTCTCAGTTTTCAGTTATCAGTATAAAAAAAACTTAATAGAACTTCCGTCGTTTTCATAACATAGGTGGGTTTTGATTTTATATGAATTGACATTTTGAAAGATGAAGTTGTACTTTTGCCTTAGAACAAAATAATTAATACCCGGAACCGTATGAATTATATGCGGGTTACTAATACAAAACAGATACCACACAGATATGAACAAATGAACAATTCGATAAGGTAATTGAACATGAAAAAAATATTTTGGATAAGTTCACTTTTTTTACTGGTAATAATTTTTTCAAATAGCGATATTGCTCAAACGTGGGAAAAATTAAATCCCAATTTTTTAGAAAAAGATACCCTTTTAGAATATGCTGCACTGAATTTTGCTACGAAAAATGTGGGTTGGATTTCCACTTATGGTTATTTTAATACTGGAGGATATCGTTCAATACTGCTTGAGACCAAAGATGGCGGAATAAGTTGGAAGTTAAAATGGGAATTAAAAAAAAGTATTTTAGCAGATAAATCTTTTAATTTGTACTCAAATAATAGTTCAGGTGATGGTGTTATTGCAACATTTAAATTGGATACAAATAACATCTGGTTTATGGGGTCAGGCGGCAACGGCGGTTTACTTTTTTCACAAGATATGGGGTTGACTTGGGATACCTCAAGAATTACTTCTGAAAATACAAATTCAGTAAGCAATAATTTTTGTGAATTTCATTTTTTTAATTATAAAAAAGGAATTGCATTCAATGATTTCGGTTGGTTTACTTCAGACGGTGGATATACATGGACTAAAGGTGAAGATACAATTAGTAATTTTATGAGACCTACCGATGTGTACTTCTTAAATGATAGTATCGGATGGATAGTTAGCAATTTATCCGATGTGTTTGATGTAGGTTCAATATCAAAGACTACAAATGGTGGTATTACGTGGTCATTCCAACATAAACGAGCACATCTTATGACTGGAGTGGCTTTTATTGACTCTCTAAGGGGTTTTGCTGTCGGTACTAATCGTCAGTTATATAACGGATATATTTATCAAACTATTAATGCTGGTGAAAACTGGGAAGTTCATAGATATGATTATTACAATCCCTTTTATACCATTAGATTTTTCGACAACCTATATGGTTGGATAGGTGGAACGGGAAAAATTTTGCGAACAACTAATGGAGGTGAAAATTGGGAGATACAAGTAAATGGAATGCAAACGAATTTCGAACAAATTATAATACTTAACAAAGATAAAGTCGCTTATGCTTTAGGTAAAGATTGGACTGGAAAAACACATACTCTGTTACGGGCAGATTTAAGTAATTTAACAGCCGTAAAAAATGATAGAAAATTTTTACCCGAAGGCTATAAACTATTTCAAAATTATCCCAACCCCTTCAATCCAAGCACAACTATAAGTTATCAAATTCCATCCAATAGCGTAGTAACGCTAAAAGTTTACGATATTCTTGGCAATGAAGTTTCAGTTCTAGTAAACGAGTGGAAAGAACCCGGTAGTTATAACGCTCAGTTTACAACAAGCTCCGCCGTAGGTGGTAAGCAACTTGCAAGCGGAATGTATTTCTACACGTTAACCGCAGGTAAGTTTATGGTTACAAAGAAGTTCATTTTAATGAAATAAAAACCTCACTCTTTCATCTCTCTTCTTACTCATGGGAGGGAAAGAGAGAGAGGTCAAAAATTTTTCTCAATTCAAAAATTGCAATACCATACGCTACGGCAACGTTCAGCGATTGTTTAATTCCGTACTGCGGAATCTCAATTGCAAAATCACACTCATCCAAAAGTTTTTGAGATACACCCGTAATTTCATTCCCAACAATTAAACAAAGGGGGAACTGCTGCGTAGAAAGATCGTAATACATTTTAGGCGCTTCCGTTAATTCGAGAGCGCAAATTTTATATCCCTCTTTTTTAAGTTGATGAATAACCGCTAACGCATCTTTATGAAACTCCCACTTAACACTGTCAGTCGAACCAAGCGCTGTTTTCAAAATTTCTTTATTCGGCGGATGTGGAGTGTAACCGGTGAGAAAAAGTTTTTCAATCTGTGCACCATCTGAAGTGCGGAAGACCGAACCAACATTGTACGTGCTGCGAATGTTATCAAGCAGTGCAACTACGGGAAGTTTTTTAACTTCATGCAAAGTATCAAGGGTACTCCGGTTTTGAGAAATTTCATCGTGTGTAAGTTTTTTCATTTTGATTTTTTCTTATTTGAACTTCACGGCAAGTTGTCCGCAAGCGGCGGCAATATCATCCCCTTGTGTCTCGCGAACCATCACCGTAACGTTATTGTCCCGTAAAATTTGAACGAAATCATCAATCCGTTTTTTTTCTGTTGGAAAGAGTGACGCCGAAAATCCTGTCGGGTGCATGTGTTGAAGTGAGTTAAAAGGAATTACATTTATCTTAGAAGGAATTTGACTTGTCAATTTTATTAACGCTTTAATATCTTCATCTCTATCGTTCAAACCCTTCAACATAATGTATTCAAACGTTATGCGCGTTTTGGTTTTCTTGGCGTAATGGGCAACCGCTTCCAAATTATCTTTCAACGGATATTTCTCATTTATCGGCATAATCTTCGAGCGTGTTTTTTCAAAACATGAATGAAGTGACAAAGCTAATTTCGCTTTTAAACCGGAATCGGCAAGCTCAACTATTTTGGGCGCTATTCCTGCAGTCGAAACCGTAATTTTTTTTAGACTGATCCCTTTGGTTAATTCTTCGCTAAAAATTTTAAGCGAGTTTAATGTGGCGTTGTAATTTAAAAGCGGTTCACCCATTCCCATATAAACGATATTTGAAATATCTCTTTCGGAGTGCTGCTGTGCTAATAGATACTGGTCGAAAATTTCACCGGCAGAAAGATTTTTTTTGTAACCCATTAATCCCGTTGCGCAGAATTTGCAATCAAGCGGGCAGCCGACTTGCGTTGAAATGCAGAGTGTATTCCGTTTCTCATCGGGAATAATCACCGACTCAATTTTATTTCCTTCCTCGGTTTCAAAGACCAGTTTTTTTGTTCCGCTGATTGAGGTTTCAGACGCAGCGAAGTTTAATGTGATAAGTGAATAATTTTCTTTCAACTTATTGCGTAGCGGTTTTGAGAGATTTTCCATCTTATCAAAACTTGTTACGCGGTAATTGTACATCCAGTTAAAAACCTGCAAAGCGCGGAACTTCGCTTCTCCTAATTCAAGAAATAGCGTTTGAAGTTCTTCGAGTGTTAATCCTTTTAATTGAGTTTTATTTTTGTTCATGCTTCTTTATAAAATTTGAAGTGCAATATACCGATTTAAGAAATGGGTAAAAAAACAAGCGCTAAACTGTTTTTTAAGATTACCAAAACAATAATATTTTTTATATTTTAACAAGTGAATTTAAAAGGTTACAAAATGAAATTTTACACTGCAATAATTGAAAAAGATCAGGATACAGGTTTGTATGTAGGTTATATACCTGGATTTCCAGGCGCCCATTCCCAGGCAGAAACTCTTGAAGAACTACGGACAAATTTAAGTGAAGTGATTGAAATGCTACTGGAGGACATTTAAAAAATATTACAAAATCGTAGCACGTCCCGACATGTCGGGATGAGTTACAGAATTTTGAACCAAACTTTATTATGGTTTAAGATGCATCAACAAAAATAATTTTTCGTAATCGCCACAAGCGGTTAGAAAATCTTTCTTTCAAATCACAAAAGGATAACATTATGAATTTCGATTTCACAGAAGAACAATTAATGATTCAGCAAACTGCAAAAGAGTTTGCCGAAGCCGAAATAGCCCCTTCATCTATTCACCGCGATATTAATGCAGAATTTCCACACGAGATAATTAAAAAACTCGGAGAACTCGGTTTTCTCGGAATGATGGTTTCCCCCGATTATGGCGGCGCCGGAATGGATACCGTCAGTTATGTTTTAGCGATGATGGAAATTTCAAAAGTTGATGCAAGCTGCGGTGTTATCATGTCGGTTAACAATTCGCTTGTTACCTGGGGACTTGAAACTTACGGTTCGGAATTCATAAAACAAAAATATTTAGTACCGCTTGCAAAAGGAGAAAAACTCGGAGCGTTCGCTCTATCAGAGCCCGAAGCCGGTAGCGATGCGACAAATCAGCGTACGCTTGCTCATCGCGATGGAGATTTTTTTGTCCTGGATGGAATAAAAAATTGGATCACTAACGGACAGAATGCCGATTACTATTTGGTAATGGCGCAAACCGACGTTGAAAAAAAGCATAAAGGGATCACTACTTTTCTTGTTGAAAAAGGAACCGAAGGTTTTGAACAGGCAAAGAAAGAAGATAAACTCGGAATAAGAAGTTCTGACACGTGTTCACTTACTTTTACAAATTGCAAAGTTCCGGCTGAAAATATTGTTTGGGAAGAAGGAAAGGGATTCAACTTTGCGATGAACACGCTGAACGGTGGAAGAATCGGAATCGCCTCGCAAGCGTTGGGAATTGCCGTTGCCTCGCTTGAAGCATCAATAAAATACGCTAAACAGAGAAAAGCTTTTGGGACTGAAATTGCAAATCACCAGGCAATTCAATTTAAAATTGCAGAGATGGCAACCAAAGTAGACGCCGCGAAATTGCTTACCTTGCAAGCCGCGGCCTTGAAAGACGCGCACAAACCGTATGTTAAGGAGTCCGCAATGGCAAAATATTATGCTTCAAGAATTTCTGTTGAATGTGCATTGGAAGCGATCCAAATTCACGGCGGTTACGGGTACGTTCGCGAATATCTTGTTGAACGTTATTTGCGCGATGCAAAGATCACCGAGATTTATGAAGGGACAAACGAAATTCAGCGGATCGTAATTGCAAGAAGTTTATTGAGTGAACATTGAAAATTCTCTGGTTGATTCTTGTTTTTTCCTTTTCACTTTTTGCTCAGACGGATTGGCAGCGTTGGCAGAAATCGGAGATCAGTTATTCTGAAAAGATTGATGATCCCGAACGAAGCTATTCGTTACGCGCTGATGATCCGTTTGAGTTTTTATTAAAAACTGCGGCGGTTACATACTGGTTTTTTATCTCAGATGTTGATGGAGATAATTGTCCATTTGATCCTTCATGCTCTTCTTTCTTTTTAGAATCCGTAAAAGCTTCGAACATAATTGAAGGAACATTGATGTTCGCCGACCGATTTACACGCGATTTTAATGTCTTCAACCGGAGCGATTACCGTGTAACACCAAAGGGGAGACTCGCCGATCCTCCGGAAAAATATTTGATTCCAATTGTTCATCCAAAAGTTAAGTGATGCGAACATTTTACTTTCTGATTCTACTTTCTCTATTCCCAATATTATTACTTTCTCAGGAAAGCGAATTATTCACTCCCGAAAAGAGAAAAGCTTTTGCCGATTATTTGTTTTGCGAAAAAGATTATCTCCGCGCTTCAGAAGAATATGAAGCAATCAATAGTGCAGCTAAAAACGATTCACTTTCTTACTACATCGGTTTATGCTTCTTAAAAATGAATGACTACGAAAGAGCAAAAGATCATTTCTTTCTATTAAGAAATTCTTTTCTTGGCGAAGAAAGCAGATTACTATTTCTAAAAACTTCTTTCATGTTGAATAAAAACATCGATGTAAAAACGGATAGTGTTTCAATCCAATTTGTGAATAAAGATTTGGAAACTTCATTCCGGCGGTTGGAGTTAGCGGCGCAAATAAAGGCTGGAATGAGTCAAACAAATTTGTTCTCGCTTAGTAATGATTTTGAGGAAAGCGATACTCAAATATTGAAAAGTTTTGCGGAAAACTTTTCGCATCCGCAGAGGAAGAGTCCTTTAGCGGCCGCTTTATTTTCAGCAATTATTCCCGGTGCGGGAAAAATTTATACAAAAAATTATGGAGATGGAATTACTTCGTTCATCGTAACCGGACTTTTTGCATTCCTTGCGTATGATAATTTTCAGGCAAACCATAATACCCGCGGATGGATTTTTGCCGGTTTAACTGCATTCTTTTATTCGGGGAATGTTTACGGTTCTTATATTTCCGCGAGAAATTATAATTTGGAAAGAGAAGAAAAATTGAAAAATGAATTCGATTCCTATTTGAATTCGAAAAATTATTTTGTTCCGAAAGAAATTGAAGGAAGTTATAAATGAAACCGCGATGGCTTCTTTTCATTTTAGTGATTTATTTTCAACAAGGATTCACACAAACTCAGCTCGAAAGTCAATTGGCTTTTGCCGAATCTCTTTTTGCAGAAGAAAAATATTTTGACGCGATAACAGAAGCAAAACGGTTAGCTTTTTTTGATTCGGCAAATCAATATTCATTTAAATCCAACAAATTGATTGGGGAATCTTATAGGCAAGGAGGCAAACTTTCCGAAGCCGTTCACTATTTTACTAAAGCGGAAATCATTTCAAAAACCAAAGTGGAGTTCTTTTCAACAAAGATTGAAATTATAAAAGTAAACATTCTCAGACGTGCATTTTCATTAGTGAACCATCAGTTGGATGAAATGGAAAAAGATGAAAAATATAAAACAGATTCATCCACGCTTCAATATTGGCGCGGATGGAATTTCCTTTTCCACGATGATTGGGAGAGAGCCGCTGAGGTATTCGGCAAAATCGATTCTGCTGCAACATTAAAAAATATTTGCGAAGAAGTGCAAAAGAAAAAATATTCAGTTAATTTTGCCAAGGGAATTTCGGTTGTTCTGCCCGGCGCCGGACAATTTTATACCGGCAATTATGTAAGCGGAATTTTATCGCTCGGTTGGAATGTCCTTTTCGGATATTTAACTGTGCAAGCTTTTTCGGCAGAAAGAGTTTTTGACGGAATGGCAGTTGGGACTATACTTTGGCTTAGATTTTACAACGGCAATCTTTCAAACGCAGAAAAGTTTGCCGTCGAAAAAAATGAACTTATTAAGAATGAAACTTTAGACTTTTTACAAAAAAATTATCAAGGACTTAAACCGTGAAACTTACAGAAGATAAAATAAGAGAATTATCTATTCAAGCGATCTCTGAACTTGGTCCAAACGCTTCCCCTGATGCAGTTAAAAAATTAGTTGAAGAAAAAATCCGTACTTCTGATGGTTATCCTGATGGAGTACTAAATTTAAGTTCCGGCAGAGTAATTCTAACGTCGTTTGGTTTAAATACCACGGGAATTGTCAGTTCCATTTCTGCTGCATTAAGTGAAGCACAATGCGATATCCTCGACATCTCCCAAAAAATTATGCAGGAATTTTTTACGATGATCATGATGATCGATATAACAAATTCGCCAAAAGACATTAAAGACTTGCAAGAAATAATGAAAAGTATCGCTGAGAGACTAAAAGTGAAAATCTATCTTCAACACGAAGATGTTTTCAGATATATGCATAGGATTTGATAGTTAAGTTCACGATTAAACGCTTATATAAACTCGATTAAATAATATTCAACAAACAACTAACTACCAACAACGGACAACCAACACTATGCCCTACGAATTTGATGAGATTCTTGAAACGATTAAAATGACAGAGATTGAACATTTTGATATCCGCACGGTAACTATGGGAATTAGTCTCCGTGATTGTGCCGATAGAAACATCGCCATCACCACACAAAAAATTTATGAAAAAATTCTCCGGTATGCCGAAAATCATGTAAAGAACGCGCAGGAAATTGAAAGACGCTACGGAATTTCTATTGCAAATAAACGGGTTTCAGTAACGCCGATCTCCATTATCGGGGATGCTTTTGGTCAAGATGAATTTTTAAAAATTGCCGAAACACTCGATAAAGTTGCTACAGAAATCGGGATAGATTACATCGCCGGATATTCCGCACTCGTTCAAAAAGGATTTACAAAAGGTGAGCTGGAGCTTATAAAATCTATTCCGAACGCGCTTTCACAAACGCAAAAAGTTTGTTCCAGCGTAAACGTTGCCTCAACAAAAGCCGGAATAAATATGGACGCCGTCAATTTGATGTCGAACATCATCAAAGAAACAGCGGAAAAAACAAAAGAAAGAGATTCGGTCGGCTGCGCAAAGCTTGTCGTCTTTTGTAATGCTGTAGAAGATAATCCTTTTGTCGCGGGAGCTTTTCATGGAATTTCCGAACCGGAAGTTACGCTTAATGTTGGTATCAGCGGACCGGGAGTAGTTTTGGACGCGATCAAAAATGCAGGTGGAATTGATTTTCAAAAGTTATCTGAGTTGATTAAAAAAACGATGTTTAAAATTACACGCGCGGGTGAATTGATAGGAAGAAAAGTTGCCGAGAAAAATAATGTTCCTTTCGGAATAGTTGATATTTCTCTGGCGCCAACTCCAGCTGAAGGAGATAGCATTGCCGATATTTTAATCGCGATGGGCGTTGAGGATGTCGGTGCTCCCGGAACAACTGCTGCTCTGGCAATGTTGAATGACGCTGTTAAAAAAGCCGGGTTGATGGCAAGTTCATCGGTCGGAGGAATGAGCGGCGCATTTATTCCTGTTAGTGAAGATGCCGGAATGATCCGCGCTGTTGAAAAGGGACATTTATCATTAGAAAAATTAGAAGCGATGACGGCGGTTTGTTCCGTAGGACTTGACATGGTTGCCGTTCCCGGAAATACTTCGGCGGAAACGCTTGCCGGAATTATGGCTGATGAATTTGCGATCGGAATGATAAATGATAAAACCACGGCTGTAAGAATTATTCCCGCTGTTGGTAAAAGTGTGGGCGATTACGTGGATTACGGCGGATTATTAGGCAGAGCGCCAATTATGCCCGTAAGAGAACTTTCCTCCAAGGCATTCGTCTTAAGAGGAGGAAAGATACCTGCACCGATTAGGAGCCTAACAAATTAAATTTCTTGGCGCAGGATTGTTAATTATCAAATAAAATTTATATTTTAGACTTAAAATAATTCACAAAGCAGCAACAAGTTCCAAACCCTAACTAAAAAAGAGGATTCAATGAAAAAAGGTTTACTTATCGGGCTTTCAATTGGAGGCGCACTCTTACTAGGAATTATCTTGTTAATTATGTGGGGTGTCCGGTCGTACAACAATCTTGTTACGATGAACGAGGATGTAAACAAAAACTGGAGCCTCGTCGAGAACCAATATCAGAGAAGAATGGACCTCATCCCGAATTTAGTGAACACGGTTAAAGGTTACGCTAATTTTGAAAAACAGGTGTTAACCGATGTTACAAACGCCAGAGCAAGTGCAAGTTCGATGAAAATTACTCCTGAAGTTTTGAACGATCCTCAAGCTTTCCAAAAATTTCAGCAGATGCAGGGACAGCTAAGCGGAGCTCTCTCAAGATTATTAGTTACTGTTGAAAATTATCCTGAATTAAAGGCAAACGAAAATTTCCTGCAGTTACAAGCGCAATTGGAAGGAACAGAAAACCGAATCGCTGTTGAAAGAAGAAAATTCAATGAATCGGTTCAGATTTATAATACCACCATTAAGAAATTCCCAACCGCAGTTTTTGCCGGGATATTTAATTTCAAAAACAAACAATATTTTGAAGCAGTTACCGGTGCGGAAAATGCCCCCAAAGTTGAATTTTAATCCAAATGAAAAAAATACTTTTCATCTTTTTTATTTCTGTTGCCTTTAGCTTTTCAATTAAAGCTCAAGGTGAACTGCCGACTTTAAAATATCTCGCTACAGATTTAACTAATACACTTTCTGCTGATGATATTTTGAATCTAAACCGGATACTGAGTGCATTTGAAGATTCAACTTCAAACCAGCTTGTATTTTTGATGATCCCGACACTCAACGATTATCCCATCGAAGAATACGCAAACCAGGTTGCGCAAAAAAATAAGATCGGGACAAAAAAAAACGATAACGGTATTCTCTTTCTCGTAGTGAAGAACGATCGTAAAATCAGGATTGAAGTTGGGTACGGACTGGAAGGTGCATTACCGGATGCAACCACAAATTCAATTATTCGGAATGAGATTCTTCCTTTATTTAAAGAAGACAATTACTCTGCCGGAGTCTTAGCCGGTATTGGCGCTATCGAAAAAGCTACGATTGGAGAATATAAAAATGATTCACCGAAAAGCAGGAAAAGAGGAAAATCTATCGGAGGGTGGATAATTCCATTCTTGATAATTATTTTTTCTTTTCTATTCCGCGGAAGAAGAAGCCGGGGGATTTATCTCGGAACCGGAATGGCGCTTGGCGGCTTTGGCGGCTCAAGAGGTTTTGGTGGATTTGGGGGCGGTGGAAGCGGCGGCGGTTTTGGGGGATTCAGCGGTGGAGGTGGAAGTTTTGGCGGCGGCGGCGCAAGCGGAAGCTGGTAACTCACAAAGTTTTGATGGAAGTATCAGATAAACTAATAACCGCGATAGAACAATTTAACAACGCTGATTTCTTCTCTGCCCACGATTCGTTTGAAGAAATCTGGCTCGACTGCAGAACCGGTGAAAAAGAGTTTTTACAAGGTTTAGTCCAGCTTTCGATTGGAATGTTCCACCTGGTATCGGGAAATTTGAATGGAGCGGTAAGCCAATTGCGCAAATCGGTTGAAAAACTAGAGAAATTTAGCCCTGAATTTTCTGAGATTGACGTTTTTTATGTTGTTTCAAAGTCTAAAAATCTTATTTTTGAAATAGAAGATTTTCAAAAAAGTGATAACTCACAAAGTTTACAAAAATTAATTACTCATTTTATTTTTCCTATAAAGAATCAAAAGGAGAACCGATATGGCAATAAAGATAACTGAAGAATGTATCAACTGCGGCGCATGCGAGCCGGAATGTCCTAATACCGCAATTTATGAAGGCGGCGCAAACTGGAAGTTGGGCGACCAATCTTTTGGTGAAGCAGACGCTTCCCCGGATGGAAACACCGGTTTCTTTTCAAACGATTTTTTCTACATTGTTCCTGATAAATGTACCGAATGCAAAGGCTTCCACGATGAACCGCAATGTGCCGCTGTTTGTCCGGTTGACTGCTGCGTTCCGGATACCGACCGTGTTGAAGACGAAGCTACTCTGTTAGCACGTAAAGAAAAATTAGATCAATTGGGAAGATAATCCCGATTCTAAAAAATTAACGGGCGCCTCTGGCGCCCTTTCTATTCCTTTATCACTTTCTTATTATGAAAACAACTAAACGAAACAGACCGTCATGGGATAATTATTTTTTAAAAGTTGCCATGTTGGTTTCCGAACGTTCGACTTGTCCTCGTATGCATTGCGGTTGTGTTCTTGTAAAGGACAGGCAGATACTTTCTACCGGATATAACGGTTCAATTCCCGGCGATGATCATTGTGATGACGCAGGCTGTTTGGTAGTTGATAATCATTGTGTGAGAACGATCCACGCTGAGATGAATGCAATTCTTCAATGCTCCTCCCACGGAGTAAATACAAAAGGCTCTACTGCATACGTTACAAATATGCCGTGTACGAATTGTTCAAAGGCGTTAATTGCTGCAGGAATAAAAGAAGTTTTTATTTTTTCCGATTATCACGATACACTTGCCGAAGATTTTTTTGCGAAAGCAAAGATTCCTATCAACAGAATTGAAATGCCTGATACTGAAATTAGATACGACCTGGCAAATTATTCTTCCGCAAAGAAAAAGAGATAGTAGATAGTTTCTCTCTTTCCGCAAGGGTTGATTTCGATTCAGTGGTTACTGCATTTATAAACTCATTGCGTGATTGAGTGGGTGAATGAAAATTGCTCCATTCAACCATGCGATCATTCATCCATGCAAGAGCACCCAATTCTAATTCTAATTTGTTATAACTTTATAGTTGCTGAATTTAAGAGATACCGTGTTTATTCCGTAACAATAAATCTAGGTTCATTAGGTCGCAGAGAATCATAAATTCTTTTTAAAGCGGAAAATGCGTTTTGACTTCCGCGAAAAGCCGCTTTACGATAATAAGTTACCGCTTTTGCCAAATCTTTTTTTACCAGAATTCCTTTTTCGAAGCAAATGCCTAATGCGATCTGGGCGAGTATTGAGCCTTCTTCTTCACCGGCAAGGAATGTTTGATATAGTTCGTTTTTATTCTGAACATATTCTTCATTAAGTATTTGCAATAAACGTAACCGAACTCCAGCCTCCTTGCTTCCATTTTGAACGGCTTTCTGCCAAAAGGTTATTCCGTTTTTCAAATCTTTTTCAGCAATAATTCCTCCAACGTTCCAATTTCCAAGTTCGATTAATGAAGGCAAGTGATTTTTCTTTGAAGCTTCCAATAAGAATTTCAGAGCATCGTTCCCGGTTATTTGATTATCAAATTGCTGTGCAATTAAACTACTCCACACAAATTGAGCTTCAGTGTTTCCTTTGTCAACTTCTTTTTTCAGAAGAGCAAAAAAGTTGGGTGTTTTCAGCAAATCAAAAAGAAGTCGAGCAGCTTTGTAGGATTCAAGTCGAACCGCGCGGCAGTAATAACTTGCTGCGGTTAAAATATTCTTTTTGAAAAAATTTCCCTTTTCGTAGTACCTTCCCAATAACGCGAGAGCCTCGGGACTTCCCCAATTAGCCTCCATCAACATTTTGATTACTAAAGTTGAATCACTTTTTATTGAAACTGAAAGTGTCTGTTCATTGTCAACTTTATCTTTTTCATGAACCGCATCGAAGAGAAGAGTGGAGTCATCAACTGCGGTAGTAGAATCGGCTGTAAAATCAAGATAAGAAAGTGAGTAGGAATTTTTTTTGTTGGAAGTGTTTGACTTATCTCTAGTTTTGAAAATTTCAGCTACATATGAAGAATCAACTTCGACTGCATTTCTTTTCTTTAGTTCTTTTAGCAATTCCTTCGCCTGTTCCACATTCTGGTCGGCGGCTTTTTTGATGAAATAGGAGGCTACAGATAAATTTCTTGGAACAACTAAATTTTCCGTGAAGAATAATCCGACAACATAATTGCCGAGGGGAAATCCTTCTCCTGCAGCTGCATAGAAATTATCAAATGCTTCGTAAGGATTCCATTCCGTTCCCCAACCGTTGTTTTGAAAAATTCCAAGATTGTATAATGCAACGGGAAGTTTTTTCTCCGCAGCTTTTTTAATCCAGTTGTAACTTTGAACGGTATCGGTATCAAAACCATGTCCCACTAAATAACGTACACCAATTTCATGCGCAGCTTGAGCATCTCCGGTGTTGGCTTTTCGTATCAACATAAAGTTTTCGTAAAGTTGATATGAAACATCTGATTGATAAAAAAGTGTGAAGGGCATCCGAAATGTTTGGTTAGGTTTTATTGCTAAACTTTTTGTCGAATCTTGTGCGAACGTGTGCGCAGCGAATAACCCTAATGTAAAAACGAGGAGAAATTTTATTGGTGGTTTCAGCAGTATTTCTTTCAAATTAAGTGTGAATCTTTTTCTTTAAAATAAACTTCTTTAACTTTGTTCCAAAGGATAAAAAACGTATATGAAAATTGGAAAATATAGCGTCCATTCACTTTTGTCGGGTGGATTTAAGTTAGACGGCGGAGCTATGTTCGGAATAATTCCGAAACCACTTTGGAGCAAGTCAAACCCGGCAGACCAATTGAATAGAATTTCTTTGGTAACAAGAAATCTCTTACTTGTTTCAGACTCCCGAAAAATCTTGATCGATACCGGAATGGGAAATAAGTGGAATGAAAAAGCAAAAGAAATTTATGAGCTCGATTTTTCGCAGCATTCGCTTGAACTTTCGTTGGCAGAATTGGGAATTGAACCTTCTGATATTACCGATGTTTTGCTAACGCATCTTCACTTCGATCATACCGGCGGATCGACAAAAGAAGAGAACGGAAAACTCATCCCGGCTTTTCCAAACGCAAAATATTTTGTAGCAAAAGAAAATTATGAATGGGGCATGAAAGCTACTGACCGGGACAAGGGAAGTTATCTGAAAGAAAACTTTCAAGTTCTTTTTGAAAATGGAGTTCTTCATTTTTTCAATGAGAAAGAAAAATTATTTGATGATGAAATTGCTCTGCGTTCGGTAAACGGACACACCATCGGGCAGCAACTTTTCAAAATATTTGATACAGCAACCACACTTTTGTATTGCGGCGATTTGTTCCCGACGAGTTCTCACATTCCATTGCCATATATCATGGGATATGATTTGCAGCCTTTAATTACGCTCTCCGAAAAGAAGGCAATCCTTCCCGTAGCTGTAGAAGAAAATTGGAAATTAGTTTTTGAACACGATCCGTTTTTTGCCGCCGCAACTGTTGCAAAAAGTGAAAAGGGATTTTCTGTAAGAGAAAGGCTTGAAACATTGTGAGTGAATTAGAAGGGTTTACCAAAATTTGTTCGATAGGTGACATAAAAGAAAATCAAGGGAAAAAGTTCATTGTCGGCTCGGAAGAAATTGCACTCTTCAAAGTTAAAGGAAAGTTTTACGCCCTTTCGAATGTTTGTCCGCATCAACACACGTCTATAATTTATGATGGATTTCTTGACGCCGGGTATGTTTTTTGCCCCGCGCACGGTTGGCAGTTCAATCTTGAAACAGGCAACCAACCAGACGGAAGAAGCGGTTTGCAAACGTATGAGTCGAAAATTTATGCAGATGAAATTTGGGTTAAAGTGGTTAAAAAAGAAATGAAATGGTAATCCATTTAATATGTCCGTAAAGTAACAATGAAATTAACTAAAAAAATTGTAGAAGATATTTCAAAGTCACTCGGATTCGATCTTGTTGGTTTTGCTGAATACTCTGATTTACATGAAGAAGTTAAACATCTGAAAGAGTGGTTGCAGAATAAATTTAACGCCGGAATGAGTTACATGGAGCGAAACTTAGAAAAGCGAAAAGATGTTCGATTGATTCTGCGGGAAGCTGGAAGTATTATTTCCTTGGGAATGAATTATTACACCGGACATCAACATTCAGATGCTGAAGATTTTGGAAAAGTTTCCCGTTATGCCTGGGGAAAAGATTATCATTTGATAATTTGGGAGAAACTTGATCTTCTGATTCAGAAATTAAAAGAAATTGATCCAACATTTGAAGCTAAAACGTATGTTGATACCGGACCCGTGATGGATAAAGCTTGGGCGGTGCGTTCGGGACTTGGCTGGCTTGGGAAGCATTCAAATGTAATCAACCGGAAAATGGGAAGCTGGTTTTTTGTCGTCACGGTAATTACAAACTATGAATTTGCTCCTTCACCAAAAGTTGAGGAGCTTTGCGGAAGCTGTACCGCCTGTATAGATGCGTGTCCGACAAATGCGATTGTTCAAGATTATGTTGTTGATGCGAACAGATGTATTTCGTATTTGACGATTGAAAATAAAGGTGAGATTGACAAATCGCTTTCTGGTAAATTTGAGAATTGGATTTTTGGTTGCGATATTTGTCAGGAAGTTTGTCCATGGAATAAAAAGTTTTCTACGAAAACAAGGGAAACGGAATTTCATCCGAAAAAAGGGAATGAGGAAATCGCTCTTGAATCGGTTGAAAATATGAGTGAAGAATCTTTTAAACAAAAATTTGCGGAGAGTCCTATCTTGCGTACGAAGTTAAAAGGATTAAAACGTAACGCAGAATTTTTACGGAAGAAGAAAAATGAATCTTCTTCTTAAATGTGTAATCAAACGATAAAGAAAAAATAAATTGGAGAAAATTTAATGGAAAATAATCATCATAAAGTAATTATCATCGGCTCTGGTCCTGCCGGACTAACCGCCGCTTTATATACAGCAAGAGCAAATATGAGTCCGCTTGTGCTCGAAGGAATGCAGCCCGGCGGGCAATTAACCATCACCACCGAAGTAGAAAATTACCCCGGTTTTGAACACGGCATACAAGGTCCGGAGCTTATGGATATTATGCGAAAGCAAGCTATTCGAGTTGGCGCTGATTGCCAATTTAAAGAGGCAACATCGGTGGATTTTTCAAAACGTCCATTCACAGTAAAATCTTACGACGAAGTTTTTACTGCCGATACGGTAATCATTGCAACCGGCGCATCAGCTAAATTACTTGGCATTCCGAGCGAAGGAAATTATATGGGACACGGAGTCTCTGCCTGCGCAACGTGCGACGGATTCTTCTTCAAAAATCAAAAAGTGTTGATTGTTGGCGGAGGGGACACCGCGATGGAAGAAGCAAATTATTTATCGCATCATGCTTCGGAAGTAGTGTTGATCCACCGCCGCGAAGCGTTTAGGTCATCAAAAATTATGTCTGAGCGGACTGAGAAAAATCCTAAAATTTCTATGATGCTTAATAAAGTTGTTAAAGAAGTCATCGGCACAGAAGAAGGTGGAAGAAAACAAATGACCGGAGTTTTGCTTGAAGATACAGTTACAAAAGAAGTAACGGAAGTAAAAGCTGATGGTTTGTTCATCGCCATAGGTCACCAGCCAAACACTAAATTATTCAAAGGTGTTTTAGATATGGATGAAGTTGGTTACTTGAAAGTTACACCAGGTTCAACATTTACAAATGTGCCGGGAGTTTTTGCCGCAGGTGATGTTGCTGATAAGACTTACCGCCAGGCTGTAACCGCTGCCGGTTCCGGTTGCATGGCTGCCATTGATGCAGAACGATGGTTGGAAGCGCAAGAGTAGTAATTAGTAGTCGGTAATCAGTTCTTAGTAAAGAAATCCTCCGCACAAAGCGGAGGATTTCTTTTTAATCATCAATGCACTAAAAGAGACTCTTTATCAGTTTACTTGTTCCCCCACTTCCTTTTTATTCCCGTATTTGTTGGCGAGAATAAAGCCGACTCCGGTTGAGACGAAAATTGAAAGCGGAACATAAAATTCTTTTGATGTTGTATCTTCGAGGAACATTCCGAATCCAAGTCCAACACCGAAACAAGTCATGATGATCCCAATCTTAAGTAGAAGATATTTGTCTTTCTTCTTCTGCAAAAACTCTTTTATTTCTGCCGGTGAAAGCCCTTTTTCTATTAACATCTGTTTTTCTCTGGAACCGAAGTAAATTCCGGTTACAACGATGATTCCGACAATTAGAGTGACAAAAATCGGAATGGTTACGGCGATGACTCCTTCCATGGTATTTATCCTTTCTTATGATTTAAAAAATTTCTTTTCTTCTGAATATTATGACAAGTGAGTTTGCGGAAAGGTTACAGAGTCAGTCGGCAGAGGGCAGTTGACAGAAGGCAGACGGCAGTCGGCAAAAGCAGTTGGCAGGAAGCAGTTCGCAGTTGGCAGGGAGCAGTCGGCAGAAATAAGGAGGATGTATCGTTGGGATTTGTCATTTTAGATTTGGAATTTTACAGAGGTACTGTAACTTTTTTGGAAAAACGGTAGTCAAAGGAAGTATGAAACACTTAAGTGACATCGAAATAATTGATTCGGTTCTGCAAGGGAATGCGAATGATTTTTCTCTTTTGATTAACCGCTATAAGCATAAAGCATTTTCTCTGTTAAAACGAATGTTGAAAAACGAAATGGATGCAGAAGAAATACTGCAAGACTGTTTTGTTAAAGCGTTTTTCGCGTTAAAATCTTTTAAGAGAGAAGCTAAGTTCTCAACTTGGTTTTACCGGATTGTTTTCAATTCAGCAGTTACAAAACTATCGGGTAAAAAAAGAAAAATTGAACAAGAGATGCTTTCGATTGATAATGAAGATAATCCTCTGACACTATCAGTTCCCGAAAAAGAATTTTCTCAAGAGAAGAATGAACTACTAAATTTAGCAATTCAGGAATTGCCGGAAAATTATTCGGTCGTTATCACACTTTTTTATCTTGAAAGCATGTCGTGTGAAGAAATCAGTAAAATTATAAATACAAGCGTGAACAATGTAAAAGTTTTGCTTCACCGTTCGCGCACAGCTTTAAAAGAAGTCATTTCTCAAAAGCATTTGGAAAGGGAATTGTTATGAAACATTTAACTAATGATGATCTTAACCGGTTAGTTGATAATGAATTATCGCAGCAAGAAAAAATCGTGGTGGAACAACATTTATCAGAATGCTCTTTCTGTTCCGATGAATTGAAAAGTTTTAAATCGCTTAATTTATTATTGTCCGAGCAGCATGAAGAAAAAACGCCTGAAGGAATTGAATATTTGATCATGAAGAAAATTGCCAAGAAAATGCGCAGTGATAAATCGCAGAAAACATTTTTCAGATTTATTGTTTCTTTATTTAGCTTAGGAATAGCCGCCATTATTGGATTTGTAGGTTACAGAGCATCAAAAACGATCTTTCAAGTCTCTGTAAATAGTGAGATGGCTCAATGGTTTAATCAAACTTCTGTGCAACTGAAATCGATCATTGGTTTGGCTTTTGGAGAAAAGACTCTTCGTTCATTTGAAGTAACGATGCTTCTATTTTTCATTTTGTCAATCTATTTTCTGGTGGAGAAGTACAAAGCGATTAGGCATTAGTTCGACTTTGTGACCTTGAGACTGTGAGACTTTGAGACTTTGAGACGATAAGTGGTTGGGTAAATGATAGTTTTACTTTTGATTCGATTGTACTCCATCAACCGTCAAACCTCACCCATCAACCATGTTAATTATTTCACTGTCGCTTCAAAAAGGATTATATTTCCAATCAAAAAATGAGAAGATGCAAACAACCATCCATTAATTGGATTGAGTTTGTGCGAGTAGAAATTGAAAGGAAATTGATTGATGAATATAAAATCGGGATACGTCAGCATTATCGGAAAACCGAATGCCGGGAAATCAACTTTGTTAAATTCTTTTTTAAAGTTGAAGTTCTCGATCGCTACTAATAAGCCGCAAACCACACGCAAAAATATTATCGGGATTTTATCGGAAGATGAATATCAGATCATTTTTTTAGATACACCGGGAATCCTTGAACCAAAATATCTACTTCAGCAAAAAATGATTGAAGCGGTGCATTCCGCTGTAGCTGATTCGGATGTGGTTTTAGCCCTTGCAGAATGCTCGGCTCATGGCGTTCACAAAGATATTCTCAAAGAACATTTGGTGAACGAAGTTTTACAGAATACTTCAAAAAAGAAAATATTAGTACTGACCAAAGTTGATCTCATTTCTCAGGAAAAAGTTTCGGAGGAAATTGAATTATTGCATCAACTGAAAATGTTTGATGAAATCATTGCCGTTTCAGCGCAAGAAAAATTTCAAATTGATGTGTTGATAAAACTGATTCTTCATTATCTGCCTGAGCATCCGAAATATTATCCGGACGATGCACTTTCCGACAGAAATGAGCGGTTTTTCGTTTCGGAATTTATTAGGGAAAAAATATTTTTATTCTATGAAGATGAAATCCCTTATAGCACTGAAGTCGCAATTCTCGATTTTAAAGAACGCGAAGGAAGAAAAGATTACATCGAAGCGGAAATTTATGTTGAGAAGGAATCGCAAAGGAAAATATTAATCGGAAAAGGTGGTGCCGGAATAAAGAATATTGGCGCCGCCGCACGAAAAGAAATTGAAGCGTTTTTAGAGCGCGAAGTTTTTCTTGATCTACGCGTTAAAGTTAAAGAGAACTGGCGCAAGAACGAGAACATGCTTCGCTCACTTGGTTATAGCGACGAATAGAAATTAAAACAGTGAGCATGAACAAGAAACAAATTATTGCCGAAGGAGCATTGTTTAGCAACACGTTAATTTGGGGCGGAACGTTTGTGATGATAAAATCGGCGTTGGCATTTATCTCTCCGATGATGTTTGTTTCTATCCGTTTTTTTATTGCTTCGTTTTTGTTGCTGCCGTTTGTTTATCCTTTGTTCAAATCTATTTCAAAAAAACAGTTAAGCGAAGGATTTATTCTCGGTGTTTTTTTGTACATAGGGTTTGCGGTTCAAACTATCGGTTTGCAATATACAACCGCAACAAAGTCGGCATTTATCACCGGAACATTTGTTTTGTTCACCCCGATCCTCCAAACGATAATTGAAAAGCGAATTCCAACCCTTGGAAATATTCTTGGCGTTCTTTTAGTAACGGTCGGTATTATTTTTCTTTCAAGTAAAGAAAACTCTTTGTTCAGCATTTTTTCTGAACTGCGCGAAGGATTTAATTTTGGAGATTTCCTTACGCTCATTTGCGCTATATTTTACGCGGTGTATATCGTCTATCTTGATAAAATAAGTGCAAACCACAATCACCGGTTTTTAACATTTGCACAAATATCGGTTACCGGATTACTAAGTATTCTCTCAGTCATCGTCTTTTCACTTTTTCAAATTGAACAGATAAAAATCGTTTTAAATACTGAAGTTGTAATTGCTATTCTTTACACAACATTGTTTGCTACGATTTTGACAACAAGTTTACAAACAAAATTTCAACAGTCGGTAACACCAACCAGAGCAAGTATAATTTTTTCCATGGAACCGATATTTGCGGCACTAACGGCTTATTTCTTCATAAATGAAAAATTATCTAACTTTGGAATAGTCGGTGCTGCATTTATCTTTATTGGAATACTAACTTCAGAGCTATGGCCGAAAAAATAAAAAGTGATCTATCACGCGCAGAAATTATCGTTGGCGGACTTGTCCAGGGTGTCGGCTTCCGCTATTTTGTTTTGCGCACAGCAATGAGGTTAAATATTAAAGGATATGTGAAAAATCTTTATTCCGGCGAAGTACTTGCTGTTACTGAAGGAGAAAAAATAAAAATTATGGAGCTTTTTGAGCAAATGAAACTTGGTCCGTCTCATTCATACGTAAAAACTTTTTCAATTATGTGGACCACTTATAACGCAGAATTTTCATCATTTGAGATTAGATAGTGAAACAACAAATTAGAATAGGAAACGGTTTCGACGTTCATCAATTTGCCGAAGGAAGAAAACTCTTTCTCGGCGGAATTGAAATTCCTTTTCATAAAGGATTACTCGGGCATTCGGACGCAGATGTGCTTCTCCATGCTATTTGCGATGCAATGCTTGGGGCTCTTGCGCTTGGAGATATTGGAAAACATTTCCCGAATGACGATGCGAGATTTAAGGATATTGATTCCAAGTTATTACTTCGCCACGTAAATGAGTTGATAAATCAGCATGAATACGAAGTCTCCAACCTTGATGCAACTCTTTTACTCGAGAAACCAAAAATCCTTCCGTTTGTTGAAAAGATGACTTCAGTAATAGCAGACATTCTAAATGTTGAGATGAATCAAGTTTCCATAAAAGCCACGACTACAGAAAAATTAGGTTTTACCGGAAGAGAAGAAGGCGCCGCCGCGTTTGCTTCCGTTTTACTTGCTAAAAGAAATTCCTAAATGTTTGAACATATTTTTACATCACTTTCTTCTTACGATCCACTTTTAATTTATAGTTTGGTCATACTTATTCCGTTGATCGAAAACCTTTTTCCGCCCTCTCCTAGCGATATTGTTGTGGTTCTTGCCGGATCACTTATTGTAAATGGAACCATCAATTTTTTTGCCGCATTAGTTCTTTCAACAATTGGAAGTGAAATAGGGTTTATGGCGCTTTATTACATAGGACTTCAAACCGACAGAAAATTAATTCATACGGGGAAGTTAAAATTTATTTCACCTGAATCGGTGATTAAAGCTGAGCAGTGGTTTGTGAAGTACGGTTATGCACTAATTCTTTTCAATCGATTTCTTTCCGGAATTCGTGCAGTTATTTCTTTTTTTGCCGGATTGTCAGAATTGAACCTGCGGCGCACCATAATTTTTTCATCGGTCGGCACATTGGTATGGAACGCAATTTTGTTGGGACTCGGAATTCTTTTCGGTTACAATTTGTCAACCATCGATTATTTCCTTTCTACTTACACAAAGGGAATTTTAATAATCACTGCTATCATCGCGATCTATTTTTTAGTTAAATATTTGTTAAAGAGGAAGGGTTAATTTGCGTTTATTTCAAAAAAAAAAACTTACTGCCGAAGAAAAATCTGAGAAACGGAAAGACCTTTTACTCCTTTCATTAAGCGGACTTCTTCTCGCGTTAGCTTTTCCACCAATCTCATTTCATTTTTTGATTTTTGTAGGATTGATCCCTTACTTTATCGTACTTGAAAGGAGAGAAACGCTCGCAGAAATAAATCGTGCAACCTATTTCATGGCGTTTGTCTTTTCGTTACTTACTGTTTATTGGGTCGGCGGTTTTACGGTGGGCAAAGATTATTTTTTAATGCTTTCCGGATTTGTGCTTTTGTTTTTTAATCCGCTTCTTTTTCTCATTGGTTCAACGCTTTACTATTTCGCGTTAAAATCCTTTTCAAGAAAGGTTGCAATGCTTCTCTTGCCTTTCTTTTGGGTGTGCTATGAATACTGTTATTCACTCACTGATTTCCAGTTTCCTTGGCTCACTTTGGGGAATTCGCAATCAAAATTTTTACACTTTATTCAAATTGCTGATGTGCTTGGTGTGTATGGCCTTTCCCTTATCATCCTATTCATCAATCTTTTTTTCTTCATCAGTTACCGGCATTATCTTAAAAAGAACAATTACAAACTACCATTTGCGGTTGCTCTGCTATTGTTTATCCTTCCAATTGTTTATGGAGTGATTAAAGTAAATTCGTTTAAGGAGAGTAAAAAGAAAATCAAAGTTGGACTGATCCAACCGAATTTAGATCCATATGAAAAATGGTCCGGTGGAAATTTGGATGAGATCACAAGCATGTATCTTGACTTGTCTCGTAATGCTGTTGCAAAAAAAGCGGAATTAATCATCTGGCCTGAAACCGCTCTTCCCGTTTATCTTCTCTCAGGCGAATACTTCCAAACACGGGATTCGATCAGAAATTTTGTTAATAATTTTCATATTCCTCTTTTAACCGGCATGCCGAACTTTATTGCTTATTTTGATAGCTCTAAAGCTCCAGTAGATGCAAAATACAGTGCCGCGGGAAAATTTTACTATACCAATTATAACGCAATTCTTCTATTCAATCCAGATAGTATGCGGATCCAAGCCTATGGTAAAATGAAACTTGTTCCCTTTGGAGAACATACACCATTTGCCGATCAATTACCTTTTCTCGGTGATTTAATAAAATGGGGAGTTGGTCTCGGTGGTTGGAACATTGGACGAGATACTTCTAATTTCAAATTAGGAATTAGTCCGCCGCCTGCGAATTACGAATTTGGAAATACGCAACCAACTAACAACCAACTACTAACAACCAACATCAACGCTGTAGTTTGCTACGAATCAATATTTCCCGAGCTCATCGCAGCCTTTGCACAGCGCGGTTCTGAGATGATTGCGGTAGTTACAAATGATAGCTGGTATGGCAACACAAGCGGACCTTATCAGCATAAAGAAATTTCTGTTTTACGTGCGGTAGAAAACAGAAGAAGTGTTGTCCGTGCAGCTAACGGCGGAATAAGTTGCATCATCAACCCATTGGGAGTTACGGTTGCCGGTACAAAAATGTACACCAAAGATGTTTTAGTCGGCAACGTAAGTTTGAATAACGAAAAAACTTTTTACACGCTTCATCCTTTTATAATTCCGGTTACAAGCAGTGTAATATCTTTATGGATTTTCGGAATTTTTATTTTGTTCAAGTTGAAAGGAAAATTTAAGGACGGTAAAAGTAATGTTGTTTCCCTTTTTTAATGTTGTTATTTTTGCTGAAAGTAAAATGAGAAGAGGTTTTTATGATACCGAAAAAGAAAGCATTTGTTACTCCGAAAGAATATTTGGAGATAGAAAGAAAAGCTGAATTTAAGAGCGAATATTTTAACGGCGAGATGTTTGCGTTGGCAGGAGCCGGAAAAACTCACAATAAAATATCATCGAACTTGATTATCAATATTGGGGCGCATCTCAAAAACAAAAGTTGCCTGATTTATGGAAGCGATATGAAAGTTAAAATAAGCTCTTCAGGACTTTATGCTTATCCCGACATTTCGGTTGTTTGTGGTGATGAAAAATTTGAAGACGATGAATTCGACATACTTATAAATCCGAAGTTAGTTATTGAAATCCTTTCCGAGTCAACCGAAAGTTATGATCGCGGGAAAAAGTTTGAACATTACCGTACGTTGGAATCCCTGCAAGAGTATGTACTTGTAAGTCAGGAAAAACCAAAAGTCGAACAGTTTTTAAAACAGCAGGACGGCAAATGGCTTTATTCGGAGGTGAACGGAATTGATTCGAGAGCACAGTTCACTTCAATTGGATGTGAAATTGAGCTGAAAGAAATTTACCATAAAGTGGAATTTAAATAGTGAATAAATTAATTGACCTCCGCAGCGATACCGTCACCAAACCATCTGCCGAAATGCGTAAAGCCATGTATGAAGCTGAAGTTGGAGACGATGTTTTCAAAGAAGACCCTACTGTAAATGAACTTGAACGATTCGCAGCAGAACTTCTTGGAAAAGAAGCCGCTCTGTTTGTTTCTTCGGGAGTGATGGGAAATCAAATCTGTTTAAATGTATTAACTAATCCCGGCGATGAAGTTATTTGCGAAAGAAATGCGCACATTTTTAATTATGAATCCGGTTCTCCTTCTGCTTTAAGCGGGATACAAATTTATCCGGTTGAGGGAAAACTCGGTGTATTTTCTCCGGCACAAGCTGAAGCTGCAATACGTCCCGTGAGCGCTTATTATATGCCCCGCACTAAAGTTATTGAAGTTGAAAACACTCACAACCGCGCCAGCGGTGCAATTCATCCACTCGAAAATATTATTGCATTAAAAAATGTAGCGAAGAAACATAATCTCTTTTTTCATCTTGATGGAGCGAGAATTTGGAATGCTTCCGCCGCAACCGGAATTTCTGTTGCTGAATATGCTTCACACTTCGATACCGTTTCTTGCTGTTTGTCAAAGGGATTGGGCGCTCCGGTTGGTTCTATCATCGCCGGATCAAAAGAGTTTATCGATAAAGCATTTCGTGTAAGAAAAGCTTGGGGTGGAGGAATGCGTCAAGCCGGATTTCTTGCTGCTGCCGGATTGTTTGCTTTGAAAAATAATAAAGAAAGATTAAAAGAAGATCATGAAAAAGCGCAGATACTTGCGCAAAGTATTGCCGCAAATCCAAAATTAAAAGTGAACATGGAAGCTGTTCAAACCAACATTATTATTTTTGAACCGCTTACGATGAGTGTGGAAGAAGCTCAAGCAAAATGTAAAGAGAAAGGTGTACTCTTTTCGGTTGGAACAGCAACAGCATTGCGCGCAGTAACTCACCTTGATGTTAGCTTTGAGGAAATAGAAAAAGCAAAACAAATCCTTGAAGAGGTTTTTGAGTAATAAATGGAGATTAAAGATTTTAAACACCGCACTTCCGTTACCGTACGATTTCACGAAGTTGATATGCTTGGCGTTTGTAATAATGCTGTTTATCTGAACTACTTTGAATACGCCCGTCTTCAATATATAAAAGATTTAGGTTTGCTTCCTGAAGCTGGAATTTTTACCGACGGCGATGTTTATTTTATGGTGAGGAATGAAATCAATTATAAGTCTCACGGATTTTATGACGAAAAATTAGTGATCCACAGCCGCATTTCATTTATAAAAAATTCTTCTTACGGATTTGAGCATATCATTATAAAAGATAAAACCGGCGAGATAGTTGCCGACGGCGCTGGAGTTTTTGTTCACGTGGATGCGAAAACAAAAACTCCGATCAGCATAAAACAACACATGATTGATGTGGTAAAAAATTATGAACCGGATGTAAAAATTTTAAGATAAGGAAATATTTAATTTAGGAGGTTCGTATGGCAGCAAAATCAAAGAGACAAATCGTTTTTGATATTGAAACAAGCGGGTGCAAACTGGCTGATCTTGCGGAAAGTCAGCAGGAATATTTGCTTCGCGAAGCTCTGAAAGAAACTGACGAAAATGTCCGTCAACAAAAGAGTGATGATGCAGAAAGATTTTTAAGCCTTTATCCATACACGGCTAAAGTAGTTGCTATCGGAATGTTTGACGTGCAGAATGAAAAATCTTTCGTTTATTATGAGAGTGAAACGGATGAAGAATGGCAATCCGAAGATGGAAAGATCGTTTATAAGGGTTTTCCGGAAAAAATTATGCTTGAAAGATTTTGGGGCGTGATGGAAAAAACCGACCAGGTGATCACATTCAACGGGAGAAATTTTGATATTCCCTTTTTAATGATGCGGTCCGCAATGTTAAAAGTTAAACCACCCAAGAACTTTATGGGATACCGCTATGATACCAAACTTCATGTCGATCTACTAGAACAATTTACTTTTTACAGTGCCACACGAAAGTTTAATCTCGATTTTTATTGTCATGCGTTCGGAGTGAAATCTCCAAAATCTCACGAAGTTTCGGGAATGGAAGTACAGAATTTATATCAGGCGGGAAGAATTAAAGATATTGCTGTTTACTGCGGAAAGGATATTGTTGCTACCTATAAACTTTTCAAAATTTGGGAAGAGTATTTAAAATTTTAATTCAAAAAAATGCCGGCACTAGACGCCGGCATTTCATTCACTTCATTTATTCATTATTTCTTGTCTTCATCTTCCACTACGATCTTTTTCACTTTCTTTTTCATTCCTTTTGATGAAGACTCATCTTTGGCTCCGTCACTTTTGTGTTCTTCGATATATTTTTCAGCGTCCTTACCTTCAAACATTTCAATTTGTTCCGTGCCATTCTCTTTTGTAGTTACGGTTACGGTTTTATTTCCGTCTCTATTTTGAATTACCACTTTCTTATTGATTTTATTCGGTCCGAACGAATCCATAAAATCTGAAATATCAATTCTAATGTTGCTGTCTAATCCACCGTTATGGAGAAATTTGAATTTATGAGGAGGAAAAGAAAACTCTTCAAAATCAACATCACCATCTTCACCACAGCATGCATTTTCATCGCTATTAAAAACGACTACCTTTTTTGCGTGTTTTTTCGATTTTAATATTTTCATCAACTCTTCAGCCTCTGCTTTGTCAAAAGTCACCGTTCCTTTATCGGTTTTTACAACGATGCTTTCGGGATTCCCATCAACTTGTTTTAGTTTCTCTTTCAAGTCTTTTTCTTGAGCAAAACCGGTTATTGTAATGGCAAGTCCTAGAATTGCCGCAAATAGTAGTTGTTTTTTCATTATTCGATCCTTTCTTTTAGTAATTAGATGAGTTAGTTAAACAAAAGTTCCCTTCGTGCGTTCTTAATTTTTTATTCAAACTTAAATTAAATCCTTATATTTTAGATAGAAAAAATTAACCTTCGAAAAGAATATGACAGAACCAGAAATAACCTTAAAATTAGCAATAGAACATGGATTGAACGAAGAGGAATACGAAAAAATTTGTAAGATTCTCGGTCGAACCCCAAATTTTACGGAACTTGGAATTTTTAGTGTAATGTGGAGCGAACATTGCAGCTATAAAAATTCAATCGCGCTATTAAAAACACTTCCAAGAAGCGGCGGTAAATTGCTCGTTGGCGCCGGTGAAGAAAACGCCGGATTAGTTGATATCGGCGATGGCTTAGCCGTGGCTTTTAAGATTGAAAGCCACAATCACCCCTCTGCTGTTGAGCCGTATCAAGGCGCGGCAACCGGTGTTGGCGGAATTATGCGTGATATTTTTACCATGGGCGCTCGACCAATTGCATCACTTAATTCACTTCGCTTTGGTTCGTTGAAAGATGCAAGAACACGTTATTTATTTGACGGAGTTGTAAAAGGAATCGGCGATTACGGAAATAGTTTTGGCGTTCCAACTGTAGCAGGCGAAGTTTATTTCGATGAATGTTATCAAGGCAATCCGCTTATTAATGCGATGGCTGTCGGCATTGTTAAAATTGGTCAAACCGCTTCCGCAACTGCCGAAGGGGAAGGTAATCCTGTGATGATCATTGGTTCTTCCACAGGTAGAGATGGAATTCATGGAGCAACTTTTGCGTCGGTTGAAATTTCTGAAGAATCAGAAGCGAAAAGAACTTCGGTGCAGGTAGGTGATCCTTTTACGGAAAAACTTTTGCTCGAAGCTTCATTGGAAATTATAAGAGAAGGTTTGATAATTGGAATTCAAGATATGGGAGCCGCCGGAATTTCCTGTTCTACATCGGAGATGAGTGCAAAGGGAAAATCGGGAATGAAGATCGACCTCTCAAAAGTTCCGCTGCGCGAAGCGGGAATGTCCGCTTACGAAATTATGCTTTCCGAAAGCCAGGAGCGAATGCTTGTGGTAGCCAAAAAAGGAAAAGAAAATAGAGTAAAAGAAATTTTTGAAAAATGGGATTTGCACTGCGAAACCATTGGTGTCGTTACAAATGATGGCAAATTAGAAATCGAATATCTCGGCGAAAAAAAAGCCGAATTACCTGCATACGAATTGGTTCTCGGCGGCGGCGCACCGGTTTATTATCGGGAAACTGCTGAGCCGACATATCTTTTTGAAACAAAAAATTATCCTTTAAATGAAATCCATAAACCGGAAAACATATCAGAAACATTTTTAAAAGTTTTTTCCTCTCCTAACATCGTTTCTAAAAAATGGGTGTATGAGCAGTACGATTCAATGGTGCGGACGAATACGGTTGTTGGTCCCGGATGCGATGCGGCAGTTGTACGTATAAAAGGAACGAACAAAGCATTAGTGATGAAAACGGATTGCAACGGAAGATATGTTTACCTCAATCCGAAAGAAGGAACAAAGATTGCCGTTGCAGAATCAGCGCGAAATGTTGTTTGCAGCGGCGGAACTCCTCTTGCAATTACGAATTGTCTGAATTTCGGAAATCCGTACAAACCGGAAATTTATTGGCAGTTCAGCAAAGCGATTGAAGGGATGGGCGAAGCCTGCCGTTATTTTAATACGCCGGTTACCGGTGGAAACGTTAGTTTTTATAACGAATCTCCCGATACTTCGGTTTATCCAACTCCGGTAATAGGAATGGTTGGGCTGATTGAAGATTGTAATAATATTATGACTTCCTATTTCAAAAATGAAGATGATTTAATTTATGTACTGGGTGAAGATTTTGAGGAAATTGGTGGGAGCGAATATCTGAAAGTAATTCACGGAGTGGTTGCCGGGGATGCCCCGAGAATTGATCTATCTAAAGAAAAACAATTACACGAAATCATTTTAGAATTGATTGGTAAAAAGTTAATTAGTTCTGCGCATGATGTTTCAGATGGCGGAATAATTACTGCACTTGCTGAATGCTGTATTATGAACGAAGCAAAAGAATTTGGCGCTGAAATTTCACTTGAGATCGCTACCCGGGAAGATTTCACTTTCTTTTCAGAATCGCAGTCGCGTGTAATTGTTTCTGTCTCACCAGAAAAGAAAGAAGAATTTGATGCACTTTTATCAGCGAAAGATTTTCCTGTTTCACAAATCGGTAAGGTTGGCGGAAAATCTTTTCAAATTAATGGGAACAAGATAAATCTACTCTTACTTTCAAATATCTATTACAATACGATTAGTAAGTTGATGGATCCCCAATAATGATTTTAAACTCTTTATGTTAGGATATTTTAAAAAATTCACGCTACTTTATAGAATCTCCCCCGATTTTAAAAGTTTTGTTGATGCGGTGAAACATTATGCTATTGGTTTGTACGAGAACACGGAACGGCATCATCTTTTTCTTTTTGCGGGAGGATTAGCGTTCTCGTTATTCGTTTGTATCATTCCCTTTAATCTTATCATTTTTTGGATGCTCGGATATTTTTTAGAATCTTCCGCAGTAGAAATTCAGATCAATCATCTTATTGATACAATTATTCCCTATGCAGTTTATGCAGATTTTGCAAAGAATGTTTTGTACAAAAGGATAAATGAAGTTATCGAGTACCGCAACATTGTTGGATTTATTGGTGTCATCGGACTTTTCTTTGCTGCGAGCGGCTTCTTAAGTAGTTTAAGAACGGTGCTGAATAAAATTTTCGGGGCGTCAGAGGATATTAATTTTCTGCTTGGATACTTGAGAGATTTTATTTCAATCATCATAATCATTTTGGTTTTTCTTATTGCCACAGTTTTTTTACCACTGATCGATATTCTTCGTCAGGCTTCGGAACAATTTGGAGTATTTGAGTTTCTTCAATATGGTATCTTTCAAAAGGCATTTACCTCGATGCTGGCTGTCATTTTGATTTTCGCACTTTTTTCCTGGCTCTATAGGTTTGTTCCAACCAAAAAAATCTCTAAGAGGGGAGTGCGTTTTGGAGCTATTTGGGCGGCGATTTTATGGGAGATCGCAAAACAAATTTTCGGTTTTTATATTTATAATTTCGCTACGTTGGGTAAAATTTATGGAACGTACGTAATAGTTGTTGTAATTGCGTTTTGGATCTATTACTCAGCGGTAGTTTTTATAGTTGGAGCAGAAATTGGAAAATTGTATGACGATAGACAAAAGGAAGGAGCAGTGTCAAAAGCTTCACAGTTCTCCTTGTTCTCAAAATAATGCCCTCTAAAATTCTTAAAAAATGTTGTAGTTTATTCCGAGTGAAGTTCCCAAAACTGTTGGACTTGAGCCTTGTTTTGTAAGGTTAGAATTAATCGTTAGATAGATATTGTTCTCTACGTAATACAAAAAAGCTGCATCAAGATTATGAACCGGCTCAGCAACTATACCCGGTTGTTTTACATAATCGAATTTATAGCCGGAAACAAAATTTACACGGTTACTCAATTCATAAATAAAATCAAGATTGGCGCGCACTGTATATTTCTTAAAGTACAAACTATCCAGAGGCGATAGAACATCTATTTTAAAGTTGATTTGAGTATCCCAGCTTATCGGGAAAGAATATCTGCCGCTCAAACTTGCTTCGGGAGAACCGGCGGGAGAACGATCGCTTGTTGAAGTAGGAATTGAAATACCTAAAGAAGTTAACCATCCGTAATATCTGTCATTTACTTTTTCATTAATATTGAACAAAACCTGCCGCATTCTCTGAAATCCTATTGATCCGACTCCGCCGAACTCATCGATTAAACCGCTCTTTTGAATTTCCTTTTCAATATCGTCAAACCAAAAAGTTTCGTATGTAGTTTGATAGACTTCCTGATATTCCTGTTGACGATCGATGATATTCGCAATGGCGATCATGGTTTCTTTTGGAAGATTGTCTTTAATGACATTATCTCTAAGTAGATGTCCTTCAATACGGACAGCCTTAGCTAAAGCAGTTGCATTGATATATCGTCCGTAACCAAATCCTACCGTAATATCAGATTTAATCTGCCGGTAATTATCGTTGGCTTGTGTTGTGCTTTTTGAAGAACCGATATGCTGGGCAACAACTTGAGCTGAACCGAAAAAATCGGCGCTCTCTAAAAAATATTTCAGAAAACTTACATCAACTTTAAGATTGTGATTATAAACCGATAGATTTTTCCCGCCGACGGCATCGACGTTTAGAAACCAGGCAAGGGGAAGTGAAGAATAAAAAGTCTTATAAAGCACTTTACCACGGGCATCGTTTGAGGTTACGGTAGAACCATTCTGAGACCAGCTCCAATTACCGTCAAAACGGAAAACAGTTGCACTACTGACGGGAACCTGGTAATCTGTTACATTTACATTTTGACCTAAACTTGAACCGATTCCGGCTATGAATAAAAGGATCAAAAAACGCGTCGCCCTTTTCATAGAAACTCCGATTGGTTTTTGAAAAAATTCTGAAGCAAAATAGAAATATTTTTTTAAATAATCTTGACTTGCACGAAAAAATAGCTTAACTTTAATCAGACAAAAAAATCTGATTTAATATGGCAATAATATTTTCAAGAAAATGTGAATTAGGAATCCAAGCTGTCCTCTATCTTTCTTCTAACGAAGGACGAGATGTGATCTCTTCAGACGAGATTGCGCATGAGTTAAAAATTCCAAAAGAATTTGTTTCAAAAATTCTACAAGAGCTTACCGCAAGCGGAATTGTTTCCTCTAAAAAAGGGAAGATGGGGGGGTTTTCTTTGGCAAAAAAGCCAAACAAAATTCATCTGCTTGATATTGTTTTGGCCATTGATGGGTCAGATGTTTTTTCAAAGTGTGTTCTAGGCTTCCCTCACTGTTCATCGGAGACCCCCTGTCCAATGCATAAAACCTGGTCACAGCTTATCGATGAAACATTTAAAATGTTGAACGAGGAAACGATCGACAATTATACCCACAAAGTGCTGCAAAAAATTAAATCATTGAAGTAAGATGAAAATCGGAAACCAAACATTGATTGTAACAAACGAACACGGTTCATGGGCAGTTCTGTTTGTTCCAATGGTTACGGGAATCCTCTCCACCAAAATATTTTCAGTTGAGATTATCCCGCTTTTCTTTCTAATACTTTTTTCATTCATGCTTTACAAACCGGCGGAGGTTATGTATCGCGAATGGTCTTCCGGTAGAATGAAAAATCAAAAATTTCATGATGCGTTGGCTTCATTTTTAGTTTACGTATTCTTTGCAACCGGTTTTTTAGTCTATGAAGTTTACTTCTTACAGAAATATTTGCTTTTGGGTTTTGGAATTACCGCTAGTCTTATTTTCATTTTGAGCGTGAGTATAAAATCGTCAGGAGTATTTTCGTTTTTAAGGGAATTTCTCGGAGTATTCATTTTAACTTCTACTGCTCCAATTGCAGTTTATTGTTTGGAAAACCAGATTACCGATCAAGCAATCACCCTATGGATTTTGAATATCTTATTCTTTTTCTCCGGTACTTGTTATGTCAATTTTTTAATTGAAAGACTTTCGGACACAAAAGGGAAGAATTTTAATCGCGGGCTAATTTCTTCAAAAAACATTCACTTTGTTTATCATTTAGCCCTTACTCTTTTTCTTATTTCGTTTCTCGTTGTTTTCCCGAATCAATATTTTAAGGCACTTGCATTTGCTCCGATGATCGTGCATGCATTCAAAATATATTTTTCAGGAAGAGTAGTTACCGACTTTAAACGTGTTGGACTGACTCTCTTAGGCTACTCACTATTTTTTGCTTTGCTTATTTCGATCAATTAAAAAATTTACATTATAATCAGACTATTATATCCGATAATGAGAAAAATAACTATCATAAAAAACAGAGAAAAGCCGATACAAAAGTACCGGTTTACGATTCAGTTGATCTTTGCACTGCTTTGTGTGTGGATAGGAATTGAATTCTTTCTCTTTACTAGATTTTTAGAAAGCAACGGAACAGCCTCATTTTATCAGCGTCCTCCCGGTGTTGATGGTTTTCTTCCAATCAGTTCGTTAATGAGTGTTTACTACTTTTTCTTAACCGGAAGTGTGCACCAAGTTCATCCGGCAGGATTTTTCATTTTTGTTGGAATCGTCGCTGTTTCGTTTGTTTTCGGAAAATCTTTTTGCAGTTGGTTTTGTCCGGTTGGTTTTCTTTCGGAACTCATTGGAGATTTTGGAGAAAAACTTTTCGGAAGAAAGATCAGCGTTCCTAAAATTTTAGATTATCCGCTTCGCAGCTTAAAATATTTGATCCTTGCTTTTTTTGCCTATTCAATTTTTATGGGAATGGATGCGCTGACCTTGAAATTCTTTCTCGATAGTCCATACAACATTGTTGCCGATATGAAGTTGTATTACTTTTTTGTGGACATCACAAGGTTTTCGATCATCGTTCTTTCGGTTCTATTCCTACTTTCAATAGTTATTAGAAATTTCTGGTGCCGGTATTTATGCCCATATGGTGCGCTGCTTGGAATTTTCTCGCTGCTCAGTCCGAATAAAATTAAACGCAACAATTCAAGTTGCGTTGATTGCGGTTTGTGTGCGAAAGCTTGTCCTTCTGCTATTAAAGTTGATAAAGTTAAAATTGTAATAAGCGACGAATGCACCACGTGTATGAATTGTGTAGATGCGTGTCCGGTAGCTGATACGCTTTATCTCCAACCAATAAAATCAAAAATAGTGATTAATAAAAAGTTTGTTGTTATTGGGGTTGCCGGAATTTTAATGATCATCACAGCGGTTGGAATGTTAACGGGGAAGTGGCAGAACAGCATTACAAAAACAGAATATCTTCTTCTTCACAAAAACGTTGAGCGCATCGGACACGTAAGTAGTATAGATGAACTCGAAACCGATACAACATCAAATCAAAATAATATAGATAACAAGAAATGAGAAGCCAATGAAAAACTCACAACACAAGCTAAAGATGGTTCTACTGTTTAGTTTAGCATCGTTAATTACATTTACCCTTATAAGCTGCGATCAATCCGGCAAAGAAGAAATTGAAGGAGTGGAAGAAGCTGTCTTAACAAATGCACCTTTTGTCCCACCTCCAATTACTCGAACTCATCCGACAAAAGTTATTATTAATCTTGAAACTCAGGAAGTTGTAAAAAAATTAGCTGATGGAGTTGAGTATGTTTTTTGGACATTCGGTGGAAATGTTCCTGGAGAATTTATCAGAGTACGGGAAGGTGATTTGATTGAATTTCATCTTCACAACGATCCAACAAGCAAGATGCCTCATAACATTGATCTTCATGCGGTTACCGGTCCGGGCGGCGGAGCGGCATCATCATTTACCGCACCGGGACATTCATCAACTTTTTCTTTTAAAGCCTTGAATGCCGGATTGTATGTCTATCATTGTGCAACGGCTCCGGTTGGAATGCACATTGCAAACGGCATGTATGGTTTAATTTTAGTTGAACCAAAAGAAGGTTTGCCGAAAGTTGATAAAGAATATTACATCATGCAGAGCGAATTTTATACAGAAGGAAATTACGGAGCGCCGGGTTTGCAGCCTTTTAGTCAAGCAAAGGCTGTTGATGAAAATCCCCCATATGTTGTGTTTAACGGCTCAGTTGGTGCATTAGTTGGTGATAATGCAATAACGGCAAACGTAGGCGAAACAGTTAGACTATATCTTGGCAACGGCGGACCGAATTTGGTTTCTTCCTTTCACGTTATCGGAGAAATTTTTAACAAAGTCTATGGCGAAGGGGGAACAAACGTAAATCAAAATAATGTGCAGACAACGCTCATTCCTGCCGGCGGTTCTTCAATTGTAGAATTTAAATGTGAGGTTCCCGGAACTTTTATTTTGGTTGATCACTCAATCTTTAGAGCTTTCAACAAAGGTGCACTTGGAATGTTGAAAGTTAGCGGCGAACCTCAAACAGATACTTATTCCGGCAAACAAAAAGATGAAGTTTATCTTGGCAACGGCAACCCGAGCGATGCGATGTTAAAAGCGAATCTCCTTAACGGGGCACCTGATCCAAATAAAAAAATGTCAAAAGAAGAATTACTCGCATTCGGCAAGACAGTTTTTTCTTCTTCATGTCAAGCTTGTCACCAGGCAGATGGAAAAGGAATGCCGAATGTTTTTCCGCCGTTGGCGCAATCAGATTATTTATTAAAAAATAAAGAACGGGCAATTGCAACCGTCATCAAAGGTTTGCAAGGTGAAGTTATTGTGAACGGCAAAAAGTATAACAACGTTATGCCGCCGCAAACACTTGATGATGTACATGTTGCAGCGGTTCTCACGTATGTTCGAAATTCATTTGGAAATAAAACAGATATCGTTACTCCGGAAGAAGTTGCAAAGGTAAGAGGGAAATAGAAATGAAACGGTGGAAGTACACCATCTTTATTTTTATTCTCTTGCAGTTTTTGCTAAGCTCAGCAAGTGCACAAAAGAAAACTATTCAACACGGAAAAGAAAAGATGGAGTTCATTCCTGCCGGTTCGTATAAGCCTTTTTTTAGCGATTCAAGCAATGCAAAGGTAATCGTCAAGTCTTTTTTTGTGGACCAGTATCCCGTAACCAACGAAGAGTTTCTTGAATTTGTAATTAAGAATCCGCGATGGAGAAAATCCAAAGTGAAAAGAATTTTTGCCGATACAAATTATTTGAGCCACTGGAAATCGGATTTGGAATTAGGTGAAAACGTCGATCCTAAAAGTCCTGTTACAAATATTTCATGGTTTGCTGCAAAAGCGTTTGCTTCTTCAGTTGGGAAGCGACTTCCGACAATTTCTGAATGGGAATATATCGGCAGAGCAAGTGCAACAAAAGCTGATGGAATAAAAGACATCGAATATAAAAAAACAATTTTGCAATGGTACTCTATACCAAACAAAAAAGGATTACAAGCGGTTGGTAAATCAAAGCCAAATTTTTATCACGTGTATGATTTGCACGGATTGATATGGGAATGGGTGCTTGATTTCAACACTGCGTTAGTAACAGGTGAATCGCGAGGAGATGCCAATTTGGAAAGAAATTTGTTCTGCGGGAGTGGTGCGGTTAGCTCTTCGGATTTTTCAGATTACGCCGCCTTCATGCGTTTCGGATTTCGTAGCAGTCTGCAGGCAACGTATGCAATTCATAATCTGGGATTCAGATGTGTAAAAGATTTAATAAAAAAGGAAAAGAAAAAATGAAAAAAGAAATTGTCGGAATAAGCAAAATATTCTTACTGACTTTTTTTGCAATTGGAATTCTTTCATGTGAAAAGAGCGATGAGAAAAAAGTAAACACGAAAACTGTTGAATCAAAAACCGATAAAACAAAAAAATCTTGTTGTAGTGAAGATTTTGAAGCAGCGGAATTCAGTGATAAATCAATCTACCAATTAACTGGAAATTGGACAGATCAAAACAACAAACCAGTTCATCTTGGAAAATATCAAGGAAAGAAAGTTGTATTGGCAATGTTCTTCGCAAGCTGTACATACGCATGTCCAATCATCTTAAACGACATGCAGAAAATCGAAAAAAGTTTGTCGAATGAAAAACTCGCTGAAACACAATTTGTATTTCTTTCGATCGATCCCGAGAGAGATACACCGGAAAAACTGCTTCAATATGCAAAGAGAAAAAATCTTGATTTGAACCGATGGTCTTTACTGACTGGAAAAAACGATGACATCCTTGAAATTGCAGCTTTGCTTGGATTCAAATTCCGCAAAGAAGCAAATGGAGATTTTTCGCATACCAATATGATCACGCTGTTGAATGAAAAAGGGGAGATCGCTTTTCAGCTAATCGGTTTAAATCAAGATGTAAAAGAATTTATAAAAAAAATATAAAAGGAAAGAAAATGAACATGAAACAAGCAGAAAACCTCGAACAAAAAACTTTATCTGAAATTGTTACCGACGATTTCAGATCGGCAGCAGTTTTTGAAAAATACGGATTAGATTTTTGCTGCCACGGCAATAGATCATTGATTGATGCGGCGAACGAAAAACAAATTCCGATGGAAATTATGTTAACAAACCTTGCAGATGCTTTTCAATCGAACGATACTTCGTCGATTGATTTTAACAATATGGAGTTGGATAAGTTAGTAGATTATATCATCAAAACACATCATGCATTCGTACGGGAAAAACTCCCATTCATTACCGAACTTGGAAACAAAGTAGTGAATGCTCATGGATCTAATCATCCGGAAGTATTAGAAATCGCTCAACTTTTTGCCGGAGTAAAAGTTGAATTTGAAGGACATTTAATTAAAGAAGAAATGATCTTATTTCCACAGATCAAAAAATTAGCGGAAGAGAAAAGAGGAGAAGTAGAATATATTCGGCCTCCTTTTGGTTCTATCGCTCATCCAATCCGTGTAATGGAAGCAGAACATGAAAATGCGGGGAGCGCATTCGATTCAATTAAAAAATTATCGAATAATTATAATCCACCAGCAGATGCATGCAATACCTTTAAAGTATATTACGCTGAGTTGGAAAATTTTGAAAACGATCTGCACAAACATGTTCATCTGGAGAATAACATTTTGTTCCCCAAAAGTTTAATTTGCGAAAGTGAAAATCAGTAAATAATATGAAAAGACACTCAGCGCTCATAAACTTATCACGTGAACATCATGCGGCTTTAATCCTCGCACAAATTCTGAAGAAAGATGGTCCAAATTTTAAAGACCTTCCCACCGATGATGAAGGGAAGAGAAATTACACAATCTCCTTTTACAAAACCGACCTGGCAAAACATTTTCAGTTTGAAGAAGAAATTTTATTCCCATTTGTTAATAAGCAGAGCGATCTATTGAAAGAACAAACCGTCCAGCTTATTAGCGAACATAAAAAGTTGAAGAGGTTGATCCAAAAATTGTCAACACCCGAGGATGTGGAAACTATGCTTGATAGAATCGGAATGCTGTTGGAAAAACATATTCGATTTGAAGAACGGGTCTATTTTCAAAAAGTGCAGGAAATATTTCCCGATCATGAGTTGGATAAATTGTTGAGCCGTTTTTCTGATGTTGACGGAAGTTAAATGAAAGTTGTGTGCAGAAAATGAAGAACGAAAAATTTTATAATGCGGTTTCTCCTTTTTACGATTCGATGATCTCGATGGAGAAATCGCTTATTAGAAGAAAAACTTTTTACGAAACTATTTTTGCCAATCAGAATATAAAACTTGTTGCAGATCTTGGTTGCGGTTCCGGATTAGATTCATTGGCGTTGGCAAGCCTTGGACTAACAGTTTCAGCTTTTGATCCGTCGGCTGAAATGATCCGTTCGGCAAAACAAAATGCCACGAAGTTTGGTGCTGATATTCAATTTTTCAGGAAAGGTATTTCAGATATCCTGCAAAAATTTACCGGAAGATTTGATGCTGTCGTTTCATTCGGAAATACCTTAGCCAATTTGGATGAAACTGAAATAAAAATTGCATTGCAGAAAGTTTATCATCTCTTAAAACCAAATGGACTATTTCTCTTCCAAATCTTAAATTATACCCGTGTAGAGAAAAAGAAAGAAACGGTTATCGGTTTTACCGAGAGCGATGATTCCTTGATCATCCGGTTTAATGAATTTTTGAAGGATGAAATGAAGTTTCATTTTCTGTCAATCAACAAAAAAATGATCTCATCATCTAACCATTACAGTACAAGAATATTTCCTCACAACCATAAATTTATTTCAGCTGCACTCCGGCAATCCGGATTTTCAAGGACCAAATCATACGGCAGTTTATTGCTGGAAAAGTTCAATTATGAAACTTCAAAGGATCTGATTATTGTTACACAAAAAAGCAGCGAGTTGTAAGTTTTATGAAACTTATAAAGAAAATTGTAAAAGTAATCGAACCGCCACCGGAATGGAGAATTTATGTTTTCATAATCCTTGGTGTTTTATTAGGATTACTTCTGGTGGTTTTGCGAATCTCAAATGCGGTTTCATATTTATCGGACGATCCTGTAGCTTGTATGAATTGCCATGTTATGACTCCTCAGTTTGCTACGTGGCAGAAGAGCAGTCATGCCCGGCTGGCGACTTGCAATGATTGCCATGTACCGCACGACAATTTTATCCGGAAATATTTTTTCAAAGCGAGTGATGGGTTACGGCATGCAACAATGTTCACATTACATCTTGAGCCGGAGGTGATTCATATAAAAGAAGCTGGTGCTGGAGTTGTTCAAGTGAACTGCATCCGATGTCATTATGAATTCATCAACACTTCCTCACTTGTAACTGTAACAAAAAAACAAGCAGATCATGGTAACGGTAAATTGTGTTGGGAGTGTCACCGCGAAACTCCGCATGGAAGAGTAAACTCTCTTTCTTCCTTTCCTTTTGCCCGTGTTCCCAGATTAACTCCCGTGATGCCTGAGTGGCTTGACAAATTCATTCTATCAGAAAGTAAAAAATTAAAATAAAGGTAAAGCAATGAAAAAATTAAACCAGATAATTTCAGAAAAACCATGGACGGCTTATGTAATTTTCGCAGTTACAATTGTTATCGTATTTCTAATTGGTTTGTTTGGTGCATCAATAGTTGAAAGACGAAGTGAATCTATTCAACGTTTTCAAATTGTTAAACCAATAGCTGAATGGGAACCAAGAAATGAAATTTGGGGTGAAAACTTCCCGAGAGAATTTGAATCTTATTATAAAACTTCGGATACAACATTCGCAAGTAAATATGGTGGTTCTGCAAATAGAGACATGCTGGAGCAAGATCCAAACCTTGTTGTCCTTTGGGCCGGATATGCTTTTTCAAAAGATTATAATCAGGGAAGAGGGCATTTCTGGGCGATTAAAGATATTCGTAAAACTCTAAGAACCGGCACTCCTCAACCGGCAACATGTTGGACGTGTAAATCGACTGACGTACCTCGTTTGATGAAAGAAATGGGAGTTTCTAATTTTTATAAAAAAGGTTGGAACGATTTAGGTGAACAAGTAGTAAATGTAATTGGTTGTCAGGATTGCCACGATCCTAAATCGATGAACTTAAGGATCACACGTCCGGCGCTGATCGAGGCATTTAAAAATCAAGGGAAAGATATTTCACAAGCTTCTCATCAAGAAATGCGCTCGCTGGTTTGTGCTCAATGCCATGTGGAATATTACTTCAAAGGAAAAACCGAAAAGTATTTAACATTCCCGTGGCAGAATGGATTTACGGTTGAAGCGATGGAGAAATATTATGATGAAGTCAAACACGTAGATTTTGTTCATGCGTTAAGCAAAACACCGATACTAAAAGCTCAGCATCCCGATTTTGAAATCTCTCAATTTGGAATTCATGCCGAACGGGGAGTTGCTTGCGCTGACTGTCATATGCCCTACAAAAGTGAAGGCGGTGTAAAGTTTACGGATCACCACATCCAAAGTCCATTGAATAATGTTTCCCGCTCATGTCAGGTTTGTCATCGTGAGAGTGAAGCAACATTAGTAAAGAATGTGAATGACAGGCAAGATAAAATTTCTGAAATGCAGCTTACCGCTGAAAGTTCGATTGTTAATGCACATCTGGAAGCCAAGATTGCTTGGGACAAAGGGGCAACAGAAGTACAAATGAGACCGGTCTTAGCATTAATTCGTCAAGCGCAATGGCGCTGGGATTATGTAGCGGCTTCTCATGGTGGAAGTTTCCATGCACCGGTTGAATGTGCAAGAGTACTCGGAGCCTCAATTCAAAAAGCGGCGGAAGCCCGCATCGAGCTGACGAAAGTACTTACAAAACTCGGAATCGAAACTCCGGTTGCTAAACCGGATATTTCAACTAAAGAAAAAGCACAAAAATTTATTGGACTCGATATACCAAAACTGAAAAATGAAAAAAAAGTTTTTCTTTCCACAGTAATTCATGAATGGGATAAAAAAGCTGCTGAACGCCAAGCCAGGATGAAATAGATTTTTTTACAAACGCCGGGTTCAAGCCGGCGTTTTTGTTAATTACCACAGAGTTAGATTACATAAAGCAGTTATCGACAGATTACTTGAAAAGTGTTGTCTCATATTATGGCTTCTCGTGTGATTTTTTTAGATTTGGATAAAGTATTATTTTATTTGTGAATAATACTCATAAACGATTGCTCCGGTATCTTCAGTTTTGCAATCCATTTTATTCAACCTGATCAATTCATTTCAGTATTAAAAAGTCAAAATATGAATCACAAAATATTCAGTAAACTAATTTTATCTTTTCTTCTTTTAGCGGATTTCCATCTTGCTCAATCAATGGATACGGTGAGCATTTCCATTACCGAAGTGAAAGTTGGAAGCTCGGTTGTCGACCGGTCCGAATGGAAAAACCTTTCTCTCACTTTAAATGCACCACTAACTATTGACTTTGAACCATCGAGTGAAATGCGCGGGCAAATATTTTACAAAGTTTTTTTAGACGGAAATATATTTTCTGTTAATCAGAAAGAGAACAGAATTTCGCTGGATCAGCTTATGGTTGGAACGCACGTATTAAAAATAACTCCGATGAACACTTCGGGTGTTGAAGGGATTCCATTGCTCCTTTCGTTTTCCGTAACCGATGGAAAACCTATCGAAACAAAAAAAACAGAAAGCAGCAATTCCAATATATCAACGATCCGTTCTTCTGATTACATCCTTGGCGGATTGATCCTTGTACAATTTATCGTCATTATGTTTTTAATCTCAAGAAAAAAGAAAAGTATTGCCGCGCCAAATCCACCAACTGTAAGCGTAAAAACAAATTCCGGCGACCATGAACTTCAGCAAGAGGTTATTGCGCTTAAAAGAAAAGTAACTGCTTTAAAAGATGATCTTCAGATCCATCAGCAAACCAATGAACTCCTTCGCGATCAATTACACGAAGTTAATACCAACGTTCAAGATTTGGAGCGTGCTAATCTTCACTTGATCGAACAAAAAGAAAAACTTGAGCAAAGCAAGTACAAACTTGAATTGCTTCATTCACAAAAAGAAGAAATGTTCGCGATGGCGATTCATGATATTAAGAATCCGGCTTCAGCAATAAGAGGATATATTGATCTCCTCAATTCATTTGATCTCAATGCAATTGAACAGCAGGAAATAATGCTTTCGCTTGTTTCTACTTCGGAAGATATTGTAAAGATGTCGCAGGATATGTGCTCTATCCTTGCCAAAGCGATGCCTGAACCTTCTCTCAATTTTACGAAACAAAATGTCAATACTATTTTAGAATTGGTGGTGAATCAAAATGTTTCTTATTCAAAAACCAAGAAAGTGAGACTCATTAAAAAATTCTCTGCCGATTTACCTCAACTGAATATTGATAGTGAAAAGTTTGAAGAAGCGGTAGATAACTTGCTTAACAATGCCATTAAATTTGCGCCTCCGGAAACCATCGTAGAAATATCAAGTTACTTTAAAGATGAAAAGAAGAATACGGTGATTGTTGCCGTTAGAGATACAGGCGTTGGTCTTAGCGAAGAAGATTTGAGAAGATCATTCCAAAAAGGCGCTACACTTAGCGCTAAGCCGACAGGTCTTGAGCAAAGTTCCGGCTTAGGTTTGTGGATTGTAAAAAAAATAATCGAAGAACACGGCGGTAAAGTTTGGGTAGAAAGTAAATTAGGATACGGTTCAACATTTGGTTTTGAATTTCCGGTTGCTTAGATAAAAGATTTCACCGAATTAACACAATTTTACTCTGAAATCAACAACTACAAATTCATTCTGTTCAGTTACTAATAATGGATTTATATCAAATTCCAATAGATTTCTGTTTTCCCTAATCATTTTAGCTGCGTTTGAAATTAATTTGATCAGCAAATCAAAATCGACTCCAACTTCTCCGCGAACACCCTGAATTATTTTTCCAATTTTTGTTTCATGGATCATTTCTCTGATGTCATCTTTTGTAATAAATGCAGACCTTAACGAAAAGTCTTCGAAGTAATTTACATATTTTCCGCCAAGACCAAATGAGATCATCGGACCAAAAGATGTATCTCGAAATCCACCAACCAATAATTCAAATCGCGAAGAGATGTGTGGTTGAATGAGAAAATATTCCGGCGCAAGATTGAAAGTTTTCATTCTCATTCGGATTCTCTTTAGTGCAGCTTTAAATTCTTTGTTGGTTCTTATGCCTAATTCTACAGCTCCAAAATCAGATTTATGAGATGTATTTTCGTTTATTCCTTTCAATACGATTGGATAATTTTCAATTTCAAATAGTTCTATTTCATCGTTGGGAATCAAGAACTCCTTAATGAGCGGAAGTTTATAACTTCTCGCTAATTTACTGATTTCCCGTTGTGAGATAAAGTTAGTTCCGTTAATCATTTTTGAGTTGAAACTTTTTAATTGTAAATGATACTCATTTTTACGTGAAAACAATTTTTGTTTGCCCACTGTATGAAAAAGTAAATTTGAGAGAACAATTGCCGGTTCTTCCGGATTTCTGAATACCGGTTTTGCAAATGCAGAATTCAACTTGTAATTTTCCCAAAATTCCGGCAGCGGCATCACAACTTGTAAAATTGGTTTTTCCGATCTGATTGAATTTACAGCTTCAACAACTCCAAGCGGCTCAACCATTATCGGTTCAACAAATATTGAGATCACCGCATCAACATTTTTATCACTTAAAACTATTTCAATTACTGCTTTGTACATTTCCGCAGAACCTCCGGGAAGGAGATCAATGGGATTTAATTTTGAACCTTCCTTCACAACGATTTCTGAGAGCTTATGAATTGTGGATTCAGAAAATTTGGCAAGTTCCAAACCCGACTTTTCAAGTGCATCTACAGTGAGAATTGCTGGACCACCGGCATTTGTTACAACAGCAATTCGCTTTCCTTTGGGAATAGGGAAGTGAAGAAATCCTTTTACAGTATTAAACATGTCGGAAATAGTTTCAGCGCGAATAATTCCGAATTGTTGCAGCGCGGCATTTACAACCCTATCGGCGGTTCCCAATGCCCCGGTGTGCGATGAAGCGGCTTTCATTCCGGCTGTAGATTTACCCGCTTTCAAAATTATTACGGGCTTTTTAATTTTTCCCAAAATAAATGGTTCTAAAAAGTTGAACCCATTTACAAAACTTTCGAGATAATATGTTGAAAAATGGATCGATTTATCTTTTTCCCAGAATTGAAGTAAGTCGATCTCGTTGATGTCGGCTTTGTTTCCGACACTTATAAAATGAGCAAATTTGATATCGGTTTCGCGCAAGGAATTGATGACCGCAGCGCCCAACGCTCCGCTTTGTGATAAAAATCCAACCGGTTCGTATTCTGGTTTTTCTGCCACAAATGTTGCGTTAAGTTTTATTTGATTATCTGAATTTATGATCCCCATACAATTTGGTCCGACTAAACGAACATTATTTCTTCTTGCTAATTCAAGCAATTCATTCTCTTCTTGTTCAGCTTCCGATCCCGTTTCTCTGTATCCCGCAGTTATAATTACAATTGATTTTACCTGTTTGGAAATTAATTCTGAAACAGAATCAAAAACAAATTTTTTAGGAACAACAACAAATGCTAGATCGATGGTTTCAGTAATTTGGCTAATTGTGGAGAAGCACTTATACCCGAGTATTTCAGATGCTTTTGGATTTACGGGATAAACTTCCCCGGTAAAATTAAAAGTTTTTATAGACCTTAGAATTTCGTAACCGATACTTTTTTCTTTTGAAGAAACTCCAACAACACAAACCGATTTTGGATAAAAGAAATTTGAAAGCGAACTTTTCATTAATCATCTCCCTTTGATAATTAAAAATAAGAAATATTGATCGGAAATTGGGAGAGATTTCAGTTAAAAAAATTGATTTACGAACAAGCCTGCCCGGCTCAGACGGGGATTAACGATTTTAGAAGTTAGAAGATTTTGTGACATCAAAAATCAAATATCGTTAATCGTTATTCTTAAATACTTTTTATTTTGTTAAAAATATTCTCGCATTCTGTGCAGTCCACCGCAGAGGATTTTTGTTAAGTATCTAATTATTTCAAAAGGATCATCTTCTTCGTCTGAATAAAACTGCCTGCTATTATTCTATAAAAATATATTCCGCTTGCATGTTTCCCTGCATTCCAGTCCAATGTATAAACGCCCGGCAGCTTATTCCCATCGAACAAAGTTTCAATTTCGGTGCCAAGTATGTCATAGACCTTTATTGTAACTTTATTTTCAATCGGTATTTCATACCTAATTTTTGTTGACGGATTAAATGGATTCGGAAAATTCTGATAAAGTGAAAAATCTGATGGTTGAGAGTTTGGTTCATCACTTATACCTGTCGGTGAAACTTTGATTTTACAATCATTCAAGTCAGATATTTTATGTTGACTTGAATTTTCGTCCACAACATTCACGCTGTCAAACTTTAACTCAGTGCTTGCAGATTGATTTGACTTTATCACTAGAGATAATTCGATTAGTTCACCTTCATCAACTACAACTCCTTTACTGCTGCGTAAAGCTAAATTTATTGAACCCGGATTTTGGTTTCGCATTTCAAGTGAAAATGATTTTGTAGCTGTTATTGTCTTTGCCTCAATGATATTTAACATTGAAGGGTCGTATGATAGTGCGATGTTGAATTGCGCGATCCCTTTTATTTTTTTAGCTTGAAGAACAACTTGAACTGTATCTGATAATGAGGCGGTTAGTGAATCTATGCTTATGGAGCTTTCATTACTTCTTAACTGGCTTGAATCAGCATATGAACCTCCATACGCGCCGATGTCGTTCCTTGTTCCATCAAGGTCATTATACTTTATATCGGAATTTCCTGCATTGATACACGGAGATATTGATGATAATCTAAAGTTCCCTTTTGCCGAATCGACAAACATTGGATTTTGTGAAATATCATTCACTCCGGGATCAACTCCACTATAATTAAAATAATTCCCCCAAACATCGTTGTAATTCAATTGAGATGTATTTGATATTTGGATCCCGAAATCGTTATTACCAGATACAATATTATTATAAAAACTCGCTGTAGAGCCCTTTTCAGTAATTCCTTTTCCATGAGATAAAATCGTATTGTTCAGTGCAATAATATTCGACGAATTTGTTACTGATATTCCGGTTCCAAAGCTTGAACTGTCCACAACGATATTATTGCTAATACTAGTATTCGAAGCATTATTCAAATTGATTCCTATTTCTCCAGGTGGTCTAGTAATAAATTTATTGTTTCTTATTATTGAGCTGGCATTATTTACATCCAGAGTGCCGATAAGTGTATTACCGGTGATTGTTGAATTAGACTCATTGTAACAGTGGATATTATTGAAATTTGAGTTTTCAATAAAATTATTCTTGATAGTAGCGTTGGAATGAGAAATATCAATCCACACATTTTTGATATAATTATTTTCCAGCAACGGATTGGAGTTATTCCAAATTGGGAAAAGAGCGTCCCCTGGCGGCGATAAACATTCAATGCAATTGTTCTTAATTACTGGGGACGATGATTCGCAGATAAATATAGGACTTAAAGGAAGATAATTTGCGTCGTTTTTAATAGTAAACCCGCTTATTTCGGCTTTTGTGACATTATTGAAAATAACTGCCGCATTAGTTTGCGTTACAATGATATTTGTCACTAAGGCTCCGCTGCCAATGAGATAAATACCTTCTTTCATGGTCACTGATTCATAATAATCTCCGCCATCAACTATAATAGTATCCCCCGATGCCGCGAGGTTAATTCCTTCCATAATCGTATTATAAGGGTGGGCTCTGCTTCCATCCTCAAGACTATTATTTTTACTATCGACAAAAATAAAATTGGGTTTATCTCCATATGCATTTACTATAATTACTCCGTCGGTTTTGCCTCTTAAGAATATTTCTTTCATCTCCATGTCGTACAAGGAAATGTTTTTTAATGTTAATGTTGATGCATCGTTTGATTTTGCATTTTGATAAACTAAAAATTTCAACACTAAGATTTCTTTTTGAGCGGAATTGAGCGATGAATCTGATGATAGTATAAAATGAACTTCATCTGATCCGTTTGAATTTACTTGTAATAAAAACCTCTGCGTTGCTTCTGTAAGTTCAGCTTTAATAAATTCTATTATTGAGTTATCATATCGCAATGAAAACTCAGCTTTTACTATTCCGTTGGGGTTGTCAAAACTAACAAATGCGGATACCGTATCTCCTGGATTCGCGGAGAGTCTCGAGATCATGATTGATTTTGTTAATTGAGTAGTTACACTTTCTTCAATCGGATCCGGACCGCCAAAAGCTCCCATATCATTTCTTGTTCCATCCTGATCATTAAACCCCACAAAAGGGTTCCCGGCATCTTTACACGGAGAATTCGATAAAAGTCGATAGTTTTGAACATCTTGATTAACAAATAAAGGGTTAAGAAATTTATTTGCCGTCCCTGTAATATATGTGGGGTAAGTACTCCACATGTCATTATAATTGAGGCTAATGGATTTTGAGGATACTTGTACGATTGCTGCAGCTTTTGTGCTATCAAGACCAATAAGAATATTGTTTTCGATTACAGCAACCGTCTCCATGCCTGCATGAATACATGAATAATCCGAAACAATAATTGTATTATTTGTTATCGTTGCACTCGAAAATAAATTGATAAGAATACCTGCTGACATTGCTGTAATAATATTGTTCCTTATCGTAGCATTACACTCATTTGATAAACTGATTCCAACATAACTTTCGGTAATATAATTCTTCGTTATTACTACTGAAGCTTTTTTAGATATATATATACCGGGCATTCCAGGAGGAATAATAACTGGAACTCGAATTATATTTTCTGTTATCAATAGTCCCACAGAGTTACAGGTAATAGTATTTGAAATAGTAAACCCTTTCAAGACGCAGTTGCTACCTGCATTTACAAAGCCTGTTATTTTGCATTCACTTGCATCAGTTCCAATCAATGACACGCCGGACTTCATGTTTACAACTTCATCATAAATTCCGGGCAATACCTTGACGGTGTCTCCATATTTTGCTGTATTAAACCCTTCTTCTATTGTTAAAAATGGATTATCCGCAGCGCCGTCACCATTTTCTTTTCCATTCTTACTAACATATATATTAATACCGAATGGAATACATGATACCTCATTTGAAAAAGAACTTTCATTATGGCTTGAGTCCATAACAGTAATAACATAATAATAGCTTGTTCCGTTAACTGCCGTGGTGTCTTTAAAACTTATAGAATTCTTAGGCACAATCTCCTTCCATCCGCTCTCGTATTCTTTACTCTTTTTTCCTCTGTAAATAACATATTGTAAGATATCCTTGTCAGCATTTGGCTCCCATTTTAAAAGCACGTTTGAGTGAGAAGCAGTTGCGGTTAGATTGCTTGGAGCATTTGGGGGTAGTGTATCGACTGAACTATAGTCAATGCTTACTGAATTAAGTATCGAAGAATTTCCTCGTACGGAGGTGAATATTGTTTTGTACTGAATATATTTATCGCCAGTGTGAATCATATTAATGGGTTCACCTAAATCGTTCGTATAAAAATCTGTTGAATCTGTTGGTCCTTGCCAGTTTGAGTTTTCTGTCTCTTCAACACTATTCCCCGAACGCAGTTGGATCCTGATTTTTGTATTTGGTGCAGTTGTTTTCTGCCAATATATTTTTCTGTAAAGTGTTCCTATTTCTCCTGTCCCGAAAATTATTGAATTCATTTCACCATAAAGGGTCGGGATATAATTCCATCGATTTGAAAATGTTTTATAGACTCTATTGCCATTATCCAATGATTTCCATGATAAAGTAAAATCATCTCCGTTAAATTGAATGTCAGGCTCACGATTATCTCCATAAGAAGAATTTTCTAATCTTATGTTCTTCCCTATCTTTAAGCCGGTGCTATCTATCAACTGCCCGTAGATGTTAAAAATTAAAATATTTCTCGGCCTGTCAGAATTTCTTTGATCACCCCAAACAACAAGGATGTTACTCTGGTCGTCCGAACAGACTGAGGGTTGGAACTGAGTATTCGAACCGATATCATCGTTGATTTTTTGTATAGAATTTCGTGGTGTTCCATCTGAAAAAAAACTTCTTATGTAGACGTCTACATCCGAACTGCTATTGATATTACAACCCGTCCAAGTTACACAGAATCCTCGTTGCTCTTCAATAATGGATGGTTCACTTTCATACTTAGTAAGACTTGGTTGGTTTAGTAAAAAAGACTCCCCTATTTTATCTCCATTTTTATTTCGTTTTTGGATGTAAATTTTGCTCTCGGTTTGTGAGATTCTTTGGGGATAAAAAATCCAGAAGCTACCATCCGCATCATTCGCTAGCGGTACCGGTGTACTTGCACTCGCATTAAATAATTCATTGATTTTAAAATTGTTTCCTACTTTTATAGAGTGATTCCGATAGACTTGTCCATACATGTCGTAATTTTGTCCGGAACTTGAGGTGAAATTTGTCCAAACTACTAAATATGTTCCGTTATCAAAGAGAGCGGATCTACTGTCAGCTGATTCGCCGGCAACTCCGTTTATTTCATTTACTTGAATTGATTTCGTCAATTCTTTCCCATCCGCAGAATATTTTTTAACAAAAATGTTATTGCCTTGTGTCCATGTTCTAACAAAATTTCCAGCTCCATCTTTAGCTACAAAACGAAAAATTGAATTATCGATGTGATCTTCAACTTTTTTATTTAAGCAAGGCGGAAGCTGAACTTCGCCACCGGAAACATTCGTAACAGTCAAATCAGTTAATTGATTTGCATCAAAATCTAAAACTGTGGTTTGTGTCCAAGTCTTTATATTGTTTTGCGAGAAACCTGCATGTACAATCAATAAAGTAAGTACAATAGTTTCGGTCAGGATACTAATTACGTTTTTCTTCATTTTTTCCTCCAAAATGATTTATGTTAGTGCATCACGACATTATTAATCAGTATCACCCGGAATTACGGGAGACCGATTTGTAAGATTCTATTTACAAGAACTGTTTTTAAGTGACTCTAAACTGGATCAAGAAGTTAAACCACTTCAACGATTTCAATAATATTCAAAATAAAATTTCTGAGAGCCGTTACTATTACTAATCGGATATTGATTAGTATTATATTCATAATAGTATTCTTGAATACTATTGTCATTATCCATCATATAATTTATTTGTGTATGCTTTACTACGTTATTTTTGCTGATAGTATAACAGGAAATATACGCCGAGTTCAACTTTAAGGGATTGTTCATTTTGTCATATTCATATTTATCATTAAATGACAATTTATTGTCTTGATAAAAATTTGTTTCAACCACATTCCCATCATCATTATAAAATAATTCAGTATACTTTGTTTTTACACTATCGGTATTGAAGATACTTGCTGTTATTAATCTTTTCTTATCATCATAGGTATAGGTGATTGTGCTTCTATGTTCATAGGTGCCATCGCTCATCTTTAAGTACACATAGGACTTTGTTAATAAACCTTGTCCGTCATACTCGTTTGTTAAGTAGGCATATTCGGGCTCGCCAAAATAGGTATGGAAAGTGCTTTCTTTGATAATTTTTTGGTCTTTATCGTATTCATAATCTGTGGTTCGCTCCAATGCACCATTATTGTAACTTTTAACTGTGATCAGTTTGTAGGAAGAATTGTAAAGATATTCGATGTAGGTTTTTGAATTGGGGTCAGAATAGGTTTTGTGAAGCAGATTTTTGTTACTGAATTCCGGAGGTTGAGTAATTTTATCTTTGCACCCGGCAAGTGCCATGATAAATGTGGTGAATATTATTATCAGATTTTTCATTTGATTAAATAAACTTTTTGATGAATGTCTTTCCAACTTAAACATCATTGTTTTTTGTTTAAATCATTTGTAAACATAATTGAACTAAGCGGCTTGGCTTTTGAGGTGTAGTCATTTTATCCCCGAAGAGAATAAATGAGTCTGAGAAGAAGTAAGAGAAAGATTGTGAACCAGATAGTTTCTTCTAAATATAGTTTTTACCAGAATCAACAATTACCAACCCGTTCCATTTTGTTATTGGTAATTTACAGAAAGATAAGTAAAAACCAAATGAAGAGACTAAAAAAGTTTTCTAACTCCGTTGGGAGTTGAATGTTTGTAGAAATGACAACCCACCCCACTAACCGAATTCCGTTAGGAGTTCTATAATACTGGTTATGTTTTTTTCACATGTCTGCTGAAGCTGGGTCAAAATGTTTGAGATTTTTTTACATCAACCATCAACAATTCTCCATCAAACATTGGTACTTGTGGATGCTTTATTCCCACCTCTTTTATTATCTTTCGATTGGTGATACTATAAAATTTATTAATCCAAAAATATCTTAGGTGGTAACCATGGCTCGAGTAACAAACGGAATCTCGGCAGTGCAAGCGGCAGAGTAGGGAAACATGTTTACAGAAATATCCGCGGCAAAAATTCGTCTCCATCCGCCCCGAATCTTACAACACATGCAACTCGGATAAAGCCATCGCCAACAGAAAAAAATTCGGAATGACTTCATCATTCGCAAAGTTTATCGCAAACAATGATGATCTTAAACGAATATGGAAACAAAATTCAAAACGTAAATCTTATACGTATAATAAAATTATTAAAGCAAATGCCGCATATACAAGGGAACAAATGCTTACTCCGCTTAACCGAATTGTCCCGGATAATCAAGTAAGTTTAATAAAAAACTTTTCGTTTGAAGAAGAAATCATAAAAGCAGAAACTATCGCGGAAGCGGCGAATAATTTTTTCTTGCCATCTGAACCGGTCACCGTCATTTTCATTTTTTTATTAAAAACAATCCAGAGGAAAAAGAGGATGAATTTAGCTTTTCTTCAATGTCCCTCGAAATTTCTGAGGGGGATATACCTGAAAAATCTCTTTGCCAGTTACCGATGAATTATTTTCGCTTCTTCGGAAGTCCGTAAGCGGGGTTATCTACAATACGATCATCCAAAAACAAGATGCAAAATATAAATGGACTACAACCTCTCTGTAGAATTCTAGCATATGACGGGAGACTTTGTCTGAAAAAGTGTAAATTTTATCCTTTTCCCACTTTCTTCGTCCATTCTAACCATCAACATTCCACCATCTACGTACAACCAACAAATCTTCACTCCGTCTTGAATGCGCTTTGAATGTGTCTTACTTGCGGTGAATACGGCTCACAAAGCCTCAACGATTCGATTAAAAGTCCTTTAGCCTCGATACAACTTCAGGAAAGTATCCGCACTCTTCTACCCGAAGAATTCATTCTGCATCGATTTTAACCGTTCAGTTGATTTCAATTCAAAGTCTACCTTAATACATCAATATGTCGAATTGTTTAACGAAAGGTTCAAAATTTCAAGGTAACTATGGATACTGGTTTTTTGCCCTACTTTTTAATCGTCGGAGAATTAGAAAATTCCAACAGTTTTAAGTAGATTTGCAACGTCAAAATCGTCTCAAAAAAAACTCTTATCTGTCCCGTAAGTGAAGAACTCGTAAAATATAATAAAAATTCTTTCTTGAGCCCCAAAAAATTTTCATTTATGAAAGAAAGTATTATATTTGAAATCCAATAAATTTGCATTTTAAAGAAAATGCTGGTAATTTTGTGTCTCTTTTGACAAATTTGGGCGGACGCCGGAGTTGGAGAGCCGGGGCGGACTGTAAATCCGTTGGCATACGCCTTTGGGGGTTCGAATCCCTCGCCGCCCACTTTAGAGTTTTGTTCTTAAAATATTGGATTTTTTCAACTGCGGGAGTAACTCAGTTGGCTAGAGTCACAGCCTTCCAAGCTGTTGGTCGCGGGTTCGAATCCCGTCTCCCGCTCTCTAGAATTTTAGTAGAGTACCCTCTCCGCTGACGTAGCTCAGTTGGTAGAGCACATCCTTGGTAAGGATGAGGTCACCGGTTCAATCCCGGTCGTCAGCTCAATTAGTATATATTAATTAGAAAAGTATCGTTATTATGAGAGAAATAATCACCTTAGAGTGCACAGAGTGTAAAAGAAGAAATTACACTACAACTAAAAATAAGCGTAATCACCCAAGCCGTGTAGAATTTAAAAAATACTGCCGCTGGGATAGAAAGCATACTATTCACAAGGAAACCAAATAGTACTTGCTACGTCAGTGGCTCAATTGGTAGAGCAGCGGTCTCCAAAACCGCAGGTTGGGGGTTCGAGTCCCTCCTGACGTGCAGAAAGTTTCAACATTATGATTAATAAAATTAAAGCCTTCTTTAATGACGTCGTCAAAGAAATGAAGAAAGTTACTTGGCCGACTAAAGATGAACTCAAAGAATCAACTTATGTGGTTATTGCCGTTTGTTTGATCTTTGCCGCGCTGACATACGTCATCGATATGGCAATCACTCAAGCATTTAAAGGAATATTTTAGGTAACATTGATGGATTTTCGTTGGTATGTTGTTAGAACGTTTTCAGGGCATGAGAACAAAGTAAAAAATCTCATTGATCTTGAATTAAAAGATAATGAAAAGCTTCTTGCGAAGATTCAACAGGTACTCGTTCCTACAGAAAAGGTTTTTGAAATTCGTGACGGAAAGAAAAGAAGCAAAACAAAAAACTTTTTTCCCGGCTATCTTCTTTTACAGGCGGAACTTGACGCTCAAGTAAAAGATTTTATTCTCAATACTCCTTCTGTTATGGGATTCCTTGGTCCGCAGAATAATCCAAATCCGCTTCAACCTGATGAAGTGAAGAGAATAGTTGGAAGGATTACTCAAGACACTGACGGCGAAAGAATTGAAACGATATTTAGAACCGGCGATCTCGTAAAAATTATAGATGGACCATTTAATAATTTTTCCGGCAGCATCGAAGAAGTTAACGAAGAGAAAATGAAAATTAAAGTGTTGGTCTCAATCTTCGGCAGAAAAACTCCTGTCGAAATTGATTTTGTACAAGCAGAGTTAGAAAAGTAATTTCTAGAGGAACATTGCAATGGCTAAGAAAATAACTGGTTATATTAAATTACAAATTCCGGCCGGAAAAGCTAATCCTTCTCCTCCGGTAGGTCCTGCTTTAGGTCAAAAAGGTGTTAATATTATGGAGTTTTGCAAGCAGTTTAATGCAAAAACTTCAGGTCAAGAAGGTTTGATTATCCCTGTGGTAATTACGGTCTTTTCAGACAAATCATTCACCTTTATTACTAAAACCCCGCCCGCTGCAGTGCTATTAAAAAAAGCGGCTAAAATTGAAAAAGGTTCTGCTGAATCTAATAAAATTAAAGTGGGCAAAGTTTCCAAAACTCAGGTTGAAGAAATTGCCAAACTTAAAATGCCTGATCTTAACGCAAACGATGTTGAACATGCTGCAAGTATGGTTGCCGGAACCGCAAGAAGCATGGGCATTACTGTTGATGATTAATTATAAGAAGAGATGATTTCACTATGAAAACTTCAAAAAGAATTACTGCAATTAATAAAGCGATCGATAAAAACAAAGATTATTCAATCGCTGATGCAATTAAAACCCTTCAAGCACAAACAAAAGTTAAGTTTGTTGAATCTCTTGATTGCGCTATCCGTTTGGGCGTTGATCCTAGACATGCCGATCAAATGATTAGAGGAACCGTTTCTCTTCCTAACGGAACCGGGAAAGAAGTTCGGGTTTTAGTTATGGCTAAAGGTCCTAAAGCCAAAGAGGCTTTGGATGCGGGAGCCGATTATGCCGGATTGGAAGATTATTTAGAGAAAATTAAAGGCGGTTGGGCTGATATTGATGTCTTGATTGCAACTCCTGATGTAATGGCGGAAGTTGGTAAACTTGGAAAGATATTAGGACCTAAAGGATTAATGCCAAATCCAAAAAGCGGCACGGTTACTATGGATGTAGAAAAAGCCGTAAAAGAAGTGAAAGCCGGAAAGATTGAATTCCGTGTTGATAAAACAGGAATTGTACATGTTTCGGTTGGAAAATTAAATTTTGAAACTGACAAATTAGTCGAGAATACAAACGCATTTCTTAATATGATCGTTAAACTTAAACCTGCAAGCGCTAAAGGAACATATGTAAAAAGTGTTTTCCTTTCGTCAACCATGGGTCCCGGTTTGAAAATATCTAAAGAAGAAATCGCTGTTCACTAAAAGTTTATTACGCACGTAATGCTTCTATCCGACTCCATGTCAATAACTAAAATGATGTAGGAGAAAAATGAATAAATCTGAAAAAGCTGAAGCTGTTGAAAAAGTAGTAGAGTTAGTTAATAAATCTACTGCTCTTTATATAACAGACTATAGTGGAATCAACGTCGAAGATATCAAAAATCTTCGTAGAGAGTTCAAGAAACAAGGTTCTCAATACAAAGTTATCAAAAATACTTTGTTAAAAAGAGCTCTTGTACAAACCGGTAAATATGAAAAACTCGAAGCGAGCTTAGTCGGGATGACCGGCGCGGTTTTCGCAGGAGAGAATTCCGTAGCTCCGGCAAAGATCATCAAGAAATTTTATTCGGACAAACAAAAGCTTTCCTTGAAAGCTTGCTACATTGAATCACAATACTTCGATGGAAAATTGTTGGATCAATTAGCTACTCTTCCGAGTAAACCGGAAATCATCGCAGGAATTCTTGGAAGCCTCGATGCCCCTGCTTCCGGAATTGTTGGTGTTCTTAATTCCGTCTTACGCGAGCTTGTTAGCGTGGTTGATGAAATCGCAAAGCAAAAAGCCGCTTAATTAAATTTTTATAAAAGAAATAACTAGGAGATCTATAATGTCTGAAAAAGTTGCTGAATTAGTCGAAAAAATAAAAGCTTTAACCTTAGTCGAAGCTTCTGAGTTGAAAAAAGCTTTAGAACAAGAATTTGGTGTTACTGCCGCCGCCCCTGTTGTTATGGGTGCCGCAGTTGCAGGCGCTGCCGCTGCAGCTCCTGTTGAAGAACAAACCGAATTTAACGTTAACCTTATCGCCGCCGGTGAGAAAAAAATCAACGTAATTAAAGTTGTTCGCGCTCATACCGGTTTAGGCTTAAAAGAAGCTAAAGACCTCGTTGACGGCGCTCCGAAAACAGTTAAAGAAGCTATCTCTAAAGACGAATCTGAAAAACTGAAGAAAGAACTCGAAGAAGCCGGCGCTACAGTAGAAGTAAAATAATTATTAACTTTTTATTTCATCGTTCCCTTTTCTTAAAAAGTGATAAGCGGAGTACTCCGTCTTATCGCTTTTTCTTATTTTTTTGTAATGATGATACAGGATACAAGCTATGATTTCGAAAACTAATTGGAGGATTTCAATTGACTAATCAAAGAATTTCCTTTGGAAAAATTAAACCGGTCCTTCCTATTCCGGACTTGCTCGATATTCAAAAAGAATCTTTTGAAGAATTTTTGCAGCGTAATGTTCATCCTACTCAGCGCGAAAATAAAGGGCTTCAGGCTGTTTTTACTTCTAACTTCCCGATTTTTGATAATAAGGAAAACTTCCGCCTGGATTTTGTTGAATACAACATTGAAAAAGCCCGCTATTCAATTCAAGAATGCATTGAAAAGGGACTTACCTTTGCGGCTCCGTTAAAAGCCAAATTAAGGTTAGCTACAAAAGACCCTGACACTGAAGAATTCGTTAATGCGGTAGAACAAGAAGTTTATCTTGGAAATCTTCCGTTTATGACCGAACAGGGTACCTTTGTTATCAACGGCGCAGAACGCGTAGTTGTTACTCAGTTGCACCGTTCACCCGGTGTTGCGTTTTCGCAAACAGTTCACCCAAATGGAACGCCGCTTTATGCAGCGAGGATCATTCCGCTTAAAGGTTCTTGGGTTGAGTTTGCAACAGATATTAATCATATCCTATATGTTTACATCGACAGAAGAAAAAAATTCCCTTCAACAACATTGCTTAGAGCGCTTGGCTATACAAACGATGAAGAAATTCTCCAACTCTTTGATTTAGTTGAAACTGTTAATGTAAATAAAGTTAAAATCGAAGACTACATCGGCAGAATGATTGCCAGCGACGTGTTTGATACATCGAGCGGTGAAATTTTCTTATCAAGAGAAAGTGTTTTCTCTGAAGAGGATGTAGAAAGAGTAAAAGACGCAGAAGTTGAAGAAATTAAATTTATCAGCGCTGAAGTTAATACGGATCAGAGTTTAATCCTTAATACCTTAAGAAAAGATCCGGCTCACACAAAAGAAGAAGCTCTCTTCGCCATTTATCGTCAACTTAGAACCGGTGAAGCCCCGGATGTTGATACCGCTGCTTCTCTCATCGAAAAACTTTTCTTTAATGATAAACGTTATGATCTTGGTGATGTTGGTCGTCATCGTATGAATGATAAATTGAAATTAGATATTCCGGAAACCACAACGGTACTAACTCCGGTTGATATTATCGAAATTATGCGATACATAATCCGTATGAAAAACGGATTGGAATCGACAGACGATATCGATCACTTAGGAAACAGAAGAGTTAGAACTGTCGGCGAGCAAATTCAACAGCAATTTAATGTCGGTATTTCTCGTATGTCGAGAACTATTAAAGAACGCATGAATGTTCGCGATTCCGAAAATTTCACTCCGCAAGAATTAGTAAACGCCAGAACTATCAGCAGTGTTATTAATGCTTTCTTCGGAACAAATCCTTTGTCGCAATTCATGGATCAGACGAATCCGCTTGCAGAGTTAACTCACAAGAGAAGGATGTCTGCCCTTGGACCTGGCGGTTTAACAAGAGAACGCGCCGGATTTGAAGTCCGCGACGTTCACTATACTCATTATGGCCGGTTATGCCCGATTGAAACCCCTGAAGGTCCGAACATCGGTCTTATTTCTTCGTTAACGATCTTTGCAAGAGTAAATAAATATGGATTCCTCGAAACTCCATACCGCAAAGTTAAAGGAAGAAAAGCTACGGAAGAAGTAACTTATCTAACCGCTGAACAGGAAGATTTGTACACCATTGCGCAGGCTAATGCTGAATTGAATGAAAAAAATGATTTTGTTAATGACAGAATCAAATCGAGAAATAAAGGTGAATTTCCAATCGTTCACCATGAACAATTACAATTTATGGATGTTGCTCCTGCGCAGATCGTAAGCGCGGCTGCGGCATTGATTCCATTCCTCGAACATGATGATGCGAACAGAGCGTTGATGGGTTCAAACATGATGCGCCAAGCTGTTCCGTTAATGATAACCGAGGCTCCAATTGTAGGAACAGGTTTCGAAGGAAAGATCGCAGTTGATTCCCGTGCGGTTATTCTTGCCGAAGACAATGGTTTTATTGAATTTGTCGATTCAAATAAAATTACGGTTGTTTATGACACCGATCCGAAATCAATTGAAGCTATCACAAGTTTTGATGATGTTCGCAGAGAAACTTATCATTTGATAAAATTTTCCGGTACCAACCAGGAAACAAGCATCAACCAAAAACCGATTGTTAAAGAAGGACAACGTGTTAAAAAAGGTGAAGTTATTGCCGATGGTTGCGCAACCGATCAAGGTGAATTAGCACTTGGTAAAAACGTACTCGTTGCGTTCATGCCATGGCGCGGGTACAACTTTGAGGATGCTATCATTTTAAGTGAAAGACTTGTTGCTAACGATACATTCACATCTCTTCATGTTGAAGAATTTGAATTACAAGTTAGAGAAACAAAACGCGGTGAAGAAGAACTTACAAGAGAAATTCCAAACGTAAGTGAAGAAGCCGTAAAAAATCTTGATGAAAACGGAATTATTCATGTCGGCGCTGAAGTAAAAGAAGGCGATATCCTAATCGGAAAAATTACTCCGAAAGGGGAGACCGATCCAACACCTGAAGAAAAATTGTTACGCGCTATCTTTGGAGATAAAGCCGGCGATGTTAAAGATGCATCACTTAAAGCTTCACCCGGTATTCGCGGAACCGTAATTAAAACAAGATTATTCAGCCGTAAGAAAAAAGAAGCAGACGGTAAAAAGGTTGAGAAAAAATCTTTTGACCAAATTGAAACGGCTCATAAATCTAAAGTAACGACGCACTACAAAAAATTAGTAGATAAATTAACGACAATCTGCGATGGACAAACTTCTACCGGCATCCGTGATCTTGACGGCTCGGTTGTTCTAAGAAGTGGTACAGCTATCAAAGAAAAAACATTCTCCGATCTAGATGATGTTACAAAATTAGATTATACATCAGGCTGGTTCGAGTCTAAAAAAGTCAACCAGATTGTACAAAGATTATATGCAAATTACTTCGATCGCTTAAGTGATTTGGAAGAAGACTTTAAACGAGAGAAGATCAAAATTCAAATCGGAGATGAATTACCTCCGGGAATTGTTCAACTGGCTAAAGTTTACGTCGCTAAAAAACGTAAAATTTCAGTTGGTGATAAAATGGCCGGACGTCACGGAAATAAGGGTGTTGTCTCTAAGGTTGTTCCTGTAGAAGACATGCCATTTATGCCGGACGGAACTCCTGTCGATATCATTTTGAATCCTCTTGGTGTTCCTTCTCGTATGAACCTTGGACAGTTATACGAAACAGCTCTCGGCTGGGTCGGAAAACTACTCGGTGTTAAGTTTGCTACTCCAATCTTCGATGGAGCAAAATTAGGTGATGTTGAAAGCTGGTTGGAAAAAGCCGGTTTGGAAACAGGCAGCAAAGTTCAACTTTACGATGGACGAAGCGGTGACAAATTCCATCAGAAAGTTACTTGCGGTTATATTTATATGTTGAAATTAGGACACATGGTTGATGATAAGATCCATGCACGCTCAATTGGACCATACTCTTTGATTACTCAACAGCCTCTTGGCGGTAAAGCGCAATTCGGCGGTCAGAGATTTGGAGAAATGGAAGTCTGGGCGCTTGAAGGTTACGGCGCATCGAACATCTTGCAGGAAGTATTAACTGTAAAGAGCGATGACGTTTCCGGACGTTCAAAAGTGTATGAAGCCATTGTTAAAGGTGAAAATTTGCCGGTACCGAATGTGCCGGAATCGTTTAACGTTCTTATTAAAGAACTCCAGGGCTTAGGCTTGGATATTCATATTAATTAACGCTAAATAATTTTATAACGTCCGCCTCTGGCGGATAAGGAGACAATAAATGTCCTTCAGAAATCAAGAAAATACTGTAAGAGAAATAACAAATATTACTATCACTCTGGCAAGTCCGGATGATATTCTATCACGCTCACACGGCGAGATCACTAAACCGGAAACCATCAATTACAGAACTTTCCGCCCTGAAAAAGACGGACTTTTCTGTGAAAAGATCTTCGGACCTACTCGTGACTGGGAATGCTATTGCGGTAAGTACAAGAGAATTCGTTACAAAGGTATCGTTTGCGATCGCTGCGGTGTTGAGGTAACTCAGAAAAGCGTACGCCGGGAAAGAATGGGGCACATAGCTCTTGCGGTTCCGGTCGTGCACATCTGGTTTTTCCGCTCATTACCTTCGAAGATTGGTAACATGCTGGGATTCAGCACTAAAGAACTTGAAAGAGTTATTTACTATGAATCTTATGTTGTTATGAATCCTGGTCCTACCGGATTAAAACGCAAAGATTTAATTTCCGAAGATCAATATTTCGAAGTATTAAATTCATTACCCGCGGGGAATGACCGTCTTCCGGAAAATGATCCGAATAAATTTTATGCACGTATCGGTGGCGACGCTGTTAAAGAATTATTGAAACAGACAGACACAGAAGCCCTTTTCAATACTTTACGCGAACAAGTAAAAGTTGAAACTTCGCAGCAGAAGAAAGAAGAAATTCTTAAGAGATTAAAAGTTATTGAAGCCTTCCGTGAAAAAGAAGGAAAACTTCCGAATAAACCTGAATGGATGACTCTTAGCTATATTCCGGTTATTCCACCGGAACTTCGTCCTCTCGTTCCTTTGGAAGGTGGAAGATTTGCTACTTCAGATTTAAATGATTTATACAGACGCGTTATTATCCGTAATAACCGCTTGAAAAGATTGATTGATATTAAAGCGCCTGAAGTTATTCTCCGTAACGAAAAAAGAATGTTGCAAGAAGCCGTTGACGCTTTGTTTGATAATTCGCGTCGTGGTTCTGCCGTTAGAAGCGATAACAATCGTCCTTTAAAATCTTTGAGCGATGTCCTTAAAGGTAAACAAGGAAGATTCCGTCAAAATCTTTTAGGTAAAAGAGTTGACTATTCCGGCCGTTCGGTAATCGTTGTTGGTCCTGAATTAAAATTGCACCAGTGCGGTTTACCAAAGGATATGGCAATAGAATTATTCAAACCGTTTGTAATTAGAAAACTTATCGAGCGCGGACACAACAAAACTGTAAAGAGCGCTAAAAAAGTAGTCGATAGAAAAGACCCGATCATTTGGGAAGTTCTTGAAAAAATTATTGACGGACACCCGGTATTATTAAACCGCGCGCCAACATTGCACAGACTTGGCATCCAGGCTTTTCAACCGGTACTTATAGATGAAAAAGCCATTCGTTTACATCCGATGGTTTGTACAGCGTTTAACGCAGATTTCGACGGCGATCAGATGGCTGTTCACGTTCCACTTTCTTACGAAGCTCAACTTGAAGCAGCGTTATTAATGCTCAGCTCGCACAATATTCTTTCACCTCAAAACGGAAGTCCAATTGTTGTTCCGACACAAGATATCGTACTTGGTTGCTACTATTTAACCAAGAAAAGAGATGGCGACGTTGGAGAAGGAATGAATTTCAGTTGTGCTGAAGAAGCGATCATCGCTTATAATAACAGAGTTGTTGGACTCCATGCAAAAGTCAATGTGCGCATTGATGGTGAAATGCTTGATACAACAATCGGCAGAGTTATTTTCAACCAGATCGTTCCGAAAGAAATGGGATTTTTCAACCATCTTCTTATTAAGAAAACTTTCGGCGGATTTATCGGCAAAGTATTCCTTAAACTCGGTAACAAAGTTACTGCAAAGTTCCTTGATGATCTGAAAGCTACCGGATTTCGTTATGCAACAGCAGGCGGTTTGTCAATCAGCTTCAGCGATATGCTTATTCCTGCTGAAAAGGAAACTTACATCAGCAGTGCAAATGAAAAAGTTGAACAAATCCTCAACGAGCATGAGCAAGGCGTTATTACCGACACAGAACGCTATAACAAGATCATCGACGTTTGGACACATACGACAAACGACGTTGCTAAAATTTTAATGGAAAAATTAAAGAAAGCTGAAAACGGATTTAACGCTATCCACATGATGGTTGACTCAGGCGCGAGAGGTTCGCAAGAACAAGTTCGCCAGTTAGCCGGTATGCGTGGATTGATGATGAAACCGCAGAAATCTTTAAGCGGTCAAGCAGGAGAAATTATTGAAAATCCTATCATCGCTAACTTCAAAGAAGGTTTATCGGTTCTGGAGTACTTTATTTCTACACACGGTGCTAGAAAAGGTCTTGCTGATACAGCTCTTAAAACAGCTGATGCCGGTTATTTAACAAGAAGATTAGTTGACGTTTCTCAAGATGTTATTATTACCGATATTGATTGCGGAACCATTCTTGGAATTCATATAACCGCATTAAAAGATGTTGAAGAAGAAAGAGAACCACTCGCTGAACGTATCACGGGTCGTGTTTCTCAAGAAGATATTTATGATTCAAAAACAGATGAATTGATAGTGGGAGCCGGTGAACTAATTACTGAAACAATCGCACAACGCATTGAAGATGCCAATATTGATTCTGTTTATATTAGAACTGTACTTACATGCGAATCAAAACATGGTGTCTGCGCTAAATGTTACGGCAGAAACCTTACAACCGGTAAATTGGTCGAAGTAGGTGAAGCGGTTGGTGTTGTTGCTGCTCAATCAATCGGTGAACCTGGAACTCAGCTTACGCTTCGAACCTTCCACTTAGGTGGTACATCGTCACGTATCGCAAGTCAATCTCAAGTTGAATCAGCGGTAAGTGGTTACATTAAATTCAACAGAATTAATTCGGTTGAAAAAGATGGTTTTATGGGAAAAATTCAAGTTGTAACCGGACGCCGTGGTTCAGTAGAAATTTATGACGATAATGATGTTGTTATTAAAAAATATGATGTTCCCTACGGTGCTGAGCTGCATGTTCGCGAAGGTACAAAAGTTACTAAGAAAACTCCTTTGTATAATCACGATCCTTATAACTCACTTATTATTAGTGATATTTCCGGTAAAGTTAGATTTATCGACTTGATCGACAATAACACAATTCAACAAATTACGGATGAGCAGACCGGTCACGTTCAGAAAATTGTGATTGAATCAAAAGATAAAAACTTGACACCAAGCATTGCAATTGAAGCTCATGATGGAACTTCAAAAACATTCAACTTACCGATCCGTGCATTCCTTTCTGTTGAAGAAGGAGAAGAGATTTTTGCCGGAACAATCCTTGCAAAAATTTCCAAACAAGCTTCAAAATCAAGAGATATAACAGGCGGTCTTCCAAGAGTAACAGAACTTTTCGAAGCCAGAAGTCCACAAGAACCGGCAATTGTTTCTGAAATTGAAGGAATTGTAAAATTCGGTGCAAAGAAGAAGGGATCGAGAGAAATTCTTGTTATCGCAATTGATGAATCCGATCAGAAAAAATACAATGTACCGTTATCTAAACACGTTTTGGTTCAAGAAGGTGATGAAATCCCTGCCGGTGAAAAAATTACCGACGGACCTATAAATCCGCATGATATTTTGAAGATCAACGGAACAAATGCAGTTCAAGAATACTTATTGAACGAAATTCAAGACGTTTACCGCCTCCAGGGTGTTAAGATCAACGATAAACATATTGAAGTGATTGTTCGCCAGATGTTGCAGAAATTGCGTATTGTTGATTCCGGTGACTCGAAATTCTTAGAAGATGATACTGTTGACCGTCATGATTTTTTTGACGAAAACCAAAGATTATTGAACTCATCAGTAGTTGTTTCAAAAGGTGACTCAAAGTTAAAAGATGGTCAAGTTATCAGTAAGTTAAAACTTCGTGAAATTGACGCTGATCTGAAGAGAAAAGCTAAAAAAGAAGTTGATGTTAAAGATGCAAAACCTGCGACTTTCGAACATATTCTGCTTGGAATTACACAGGCAGCCTTGTCAACCGAAAGCTTTATTTCAGCTGCATCTTTCCAGGAAACTACCAAAGTATTAACCAATGCAGCTATTGCCGCTAAAAATGATACCTTGCGTGGATTGAAGGAAAATGTTGTCATGGGACAATTAATTCCTGCTGGAACCGGACTTAAAAAATATAAAAACGTTATTTTGAAATCTCTTGAACCGGAAGTAACAGAAACTGAGACTATTTCTCAAGAAGCTTAAAATAAAAAGCAAAAATCAGACTGGTTTTCTTGACAAAAAATAATATTAATCATATATTGTAAGGCTAATTTTTTTAATTAAAGAATTTTTGGAGAGTTTTTAGTGCCAACAATCAACCAACTAGTGCGAAAAGGTCGCAAGGTTATTAAATCGAACAGTAAGGCTCCCGCCCTTGACGGATGCCCACAAAAGCGTGGAGTTTGTACAAGAGTTTATACAACTACTCCCAAAAAGCCTAACTCCGCTTTAAGAAAAGTTGCGAGAGTTCGCTTGACAAATAATATGGAAGTTACTGCATACATCCCTGGTGAAGGTCATAACCTCCAAGAGCACTCGATCGTTTTGATACGAGGTGGAAGAATAAAAGATCTTCCCGGTGTTCGTTACCATATTATTCGTGGAACACTTGATACAAGCGGTGTGGAAGACAGAAAACAAAGTAGATCTAAATATGGCGCTAAAAAACCTAAATCGAAATAAGAAGTATGAGAAAGAAAAGAGCTGAAAAGCGATACATAAAACCGGATCCTAAGTTTAACGACATGGTTGTTGCAAAATTTGTTAATGCAATCATGTATGAAGGAAAAAAATCAGTTGCAAGAGACATCGTTTACTCTGCATTTGACATTTTAGAAGAAAAAACTAAAAAGCCGGGTATTGAAGTCTTTAAAAAAGCAATGAGCAACGTACAACCTCTTATTGAAGTTCGTAGCAGAAGAGTTGGCGGAGCTACCTATCAAGTTCCTATGGAAGTTCGTCCTGAGAGGCGAATTGCCTTAGCGATGAGATGGATTAAAACCTACGCTCGTAAACGCAGCGAAAAGTCAATGTCTGTAAAATTAGCAAATGAATTATTAGCTGCTTCAAACAATGAAGGAGCTTCAGTTAAGAAAAAAGAAGAAACTCATAAAATGGCTGAAGCAAATAAGGCTTTCGCTCATTTTAAATGGTAATGAAAATTTAAGAAAGAAGAATGGCACAACTTTACCCCATAGAAAAAGTTCGTAATATTGGAATTATGGCTCACATTGACGCCGGTAAAACCACTACAACCGAAAGAATTTTGTATTATACCGGAAAATTACATCGACTTGGTGAAGTGCATGACGGTGCTGCAACGATGGACTGGATGGAACAGGAAAAAGAGCGTGGAATTACAATTACAAGCGCAGCTACAACTTGTTACTGGTTAGATCATCAAATTAATATTATTGACACACCCGGTCACGTAGATTTTACCGCTGAAGTTGAAAGATCTTTAAGGGTTTTAGACGGTGCTATCGCTTTATTTTGTGCGGTTGGCGGTGTTGAACCACAATCCGAAACTGTTTGGAGACAAGCCGACAAATATCAAGTTCCAAGAATCGCTTTTATCAATAAGATGGATCGTATCGGCGCTGATTTTTACAATGCATTACAAATGATCCGCGAGAGATTGGGTGCGAATGCAATTCCCGTTACTTTGCCTATTGGTGAAGGCGACATGTTTTCCGGAATAATTGATTTGATTTCTTTCAAATCTAGAATTTTCCATGAAGAGACTTTTGGTAGTACTTACGATGAAATGGAAATTCCTCATGATCTTGTTGAAGTTGCCAATAAGTATCGCACGGAAATGCTTGAAGCAGTTTCTGATGTTGATGATACACTTTTAGAAAAATATCTTGCCGGTCAAGATATTTCCGAACAAGAAATTATTAAAGTTTTAAGAACCGCTACAATCGAAGCTAAAATTATTCCAGTGCTTTGCGGTTCGTCTTTTAAAAATAAAGGCGTGCAGCGTTTATTGGATGCAGTAGTTGACTTTTTGCCGGCTCCTTCCGACACTGTTGAACTTACTGCGCATCATGTGAATACGAATGATTTAGTGACAAGAAAAATTAGTGAAAATGAAAAATTTACTGCTTTAGCCTTCAAAATGATGAATGATCCTTTTGTTGGAAAGCTAACTTTTTTTAGAGTTTACGCAGGCAAATTAGAAGCTGGATCCTATGTTTATAATTCCGTCAGCCAGAAAAAAGAAAGAATTAGCCGTTTATTGCAAATGCACGCAAATCATCGCGAAGAAGTTTCAAGCGTTCGCGCCGGTGATATTGCTGCAGCGATAGGTTTGAAATATACGAGAACCGGTGATACACTTTGTAGCGAAGATGATCCTGTTGTTATGGAAAAAATTATTTTTCCGGAACCGGTTATACAGATTGCAATTGAGCCTAAAACAAAAGCCGATCAAGATAAACTTTCGGAAGCCTTATCAAAATTGTCTGAAGAAGATCCAACATTCAAAGTAAAAGTTGATGACGAAACAAGCCAGACACTTATCAGCGGTATGGGCGAACTTCACCTTGAAATTCTAGTTGATAGAATGAGACGCGAATTTAAAGTTGAAGCAAATGTTGGAAAACCACAGGTTGCTTATCGCGAAACTATTACTCAATCTGTGAATGCAGAAGGTAAATTTGTTAAACAATCAGGCGGACGTGGTAAATTTGGTCATGTTTGGTTGGAAATTAGCCCGAATGAAGTTGGCAAAGGATATGAATTTATAAATGGGATAGTTGGCGGCGTTGTTCCTAAAGAATATATCGCTCCTGTTTCTGCCGGTATTCAAGAAGCAATGAAAAATGGAGTAGTTGCCGGTTTCCCGATGGTTGACATTAAAGTAAAATTATACGATGGTTCATATCATGATGTAGATTCAGATGAATTATCATTTAAAGTTGCCGGTTCAATGGGATTCAAATCCGGTGCAAGAAAAGCCAATCCAATTCTTTTAGAACCGATTATGGCTGTTGAAGTAATTTCACCTGAAGATTATCTCGGCGATGTTATGGGTGACCTTAACTCAAGAAGAGGAAGAATTGAAGGATTTTCAGCCAGAAAAGACGCTCAAGTTATAAAAGCTCAAGTTCCGCTTGCCGAAATGTTTGGTTATTCTACGATATTGCGTTCGATGACGCAAGGGAGAGCCATTTATTCTATGCAATTTTCACATTATTCTGAAGTGCCGAAATCGGTAGCTGAAGAAATTGCTGAAAAATCATCTGGCAAAAGTCATTAATAAAAACAAATAATATTTAAGAACTCAAAGAAAGTAAGTAAAAAGGAGAATTAAATGGCCAAAGAAAAATTTGACAGAAGTAAGCCGCACGTAAACGTCGGAACAATCGGTCACGTAGATCATGGTAAAACAACCTTAACAGCAGCTATTACTATGGCTCTTGCAAGAAAAGGTCTTTCTCAAGTGAGAACTTTCGATTCTATTGATAATGCTCCTGAAGAAAGAGAACGTGGTATTACCATTGCTACTGCTCACGTTGAATATTCAACCGCGAACAGACACTATGCGCACGTAGACTGTCCTGGTCACGCTGATTATGTTAAGAACATGATTACCGGCGCGGCTCAAATGGATGGGGCAATCGTTGTTGTTGCTGCAACAGATGGACCTATGCCTCAAACGAGAGAACACATCCTTTTAGCACGCCAGGTTGGCGTTCCAAAAATTGTTGTTTTCATGAACAAAGTTGACGCAGTTGACGATCCTGAATTGATCGATCTTGTTGAAATGGAAATTAGAGAATTATTAAGTAAATATGAATTCCCCGGCGATGATATTCCTATCATCAAAGGTTCTGCTTTACAAGCTTTGGAAGCCGGTGCAAGTAATGCTGACATAAGTGATCCCCGTTATAATTGTATTTGGGAACTCATGGATGCCGTCGATAGCTATATCCCGGTTCCTGAAAGAAGTGTTGATAAACCTTTCTTGATGCCTGTTGAAGACGTTTTCTCAATTACCGGTCGTGGTACTGTTGCTACCGGAAGAGTTGAAAGAGGACAAGTAAAGATTCAGGAAGAAGTTGAACTTATCGGTTTAGGTTTGCATAAAAAGACGGTTGTAACCGGTATCGAAATGTTCAGAAAAGAATTAGATGCAGCTATGGCTGGAGATAATGCCGGTATTCTTTTACGTGGCGTTGATAAAAATGAAATTGAACGAGGAATGGTTCTTGCTAAAACCGGAACTATTACTCCTCACAAAAAATTTGAAGCTCAAGTGTACATCCTTTCAAAAGATGAAGGTGGACGTCACACTCCATTCTTCAACGGATACCGTCCTCAGTTCTATTTTAGAACAACAGACGTAACCGGTGTTGCTTCCTTGCCGGAAGGTGTTGAAATGGTTATGCCTGGTGATAGTGTTGTTTTATCAATCTCACTTATTACTACCATTGCTATGGAAGAAGGATTGAAGTTTGCTATCCGCGAAGGTGGGCGTACGGTTGGTGCCGGTGTTGTTGGTAAAATTATAGAATAAATGAAATGAACAACGGAAAGGGAGTTTAAGACTCCCTTTTTGTGTCTAAATAATTGTTAAGGAGATATGTAAGTGCCTGGTCAAAAGATTCGTATAAAACTAAAATCATATGATCATATTTTGATTGATAAATCGACTGAAAAGATTATTAAAACCGTTAGAAGTACCGGTGCAGTCGTTTCAGGACCGATTCCGTTACCGACGAAACGCACTCTGTATACTGTTCTCCGTTCTCCTCACGTTGATAAAAAATCTCGCGAGCAGTTCGAAACCAGAGCTCATAAAAGAATTATTGATATTCATAATTCTAATTCCAAAACGATTGATTCCTTAAGCAAGCTGGATATACCAGCCGGTGTTGATATTGAGATTAAGTTATAATGAAATTGGAGTAACCATGTCCGGGTTATTAGGTAAAAAATTAGGTATGACAAATATTTACAATGCAGAAGGTCAACGGATAGTTGCAACCGCAATTGAAGTTGGTCCTTGCAAAGTAACAGCCGTAAAAACGGTTGAAAAGAATGGCTATGCTGCATTGCAATTAGGTTTTCAAGAAAAGAAAGAAAAAGCTTTCTCAAAACCTGAGATTGGCTTTTTTAAGAAGAATAATCTTCCTTGCTATGCTGTTCTTAAAGAATTTGCTTTCCCTACAGATGATTCTTATAAAGTAGGAGACGACATTAATGTTTCTTTCTTTACCGAAGGCGAATCAATAAAAGTTCGCGGAATCAGCAAAGGAAAAGGTTTCCAGGGCGTTATGAAACGTCATGGCTTCGGTGGTGTTGGCGGAACAACCCATGGTCAGAGCGATCGTTTAAGAGCCCCAGGTTCTATCGGTTCTTCTTCTTATCCTTCGAGAGTTTTTAAAGGAATGAAAATGGCCGGAAGAATGGGAAACGACTCAATAACCGTTCACAACTTGAAGGTTCTTAAAGTTAACGCAGAAAAAAATGTGATTTTTGTTAAAGGATGTATTCCAGGATCAATTAACTCAATAGTTGAATTGTATAAAAAGTAGTTTGGTATAAAAATGTTAGTAGATGTTTATAAAATAGATGGCACTTTGTCCGGTGAAAAAGTAGAATTAACCGATAGCGTTTTCGGAATTGAACCGAATGACCACGTGATTTATTTATCGGTTAAAGCTTTCCTTGCCAATCAAAGACAGGGTACGCACAAAAGTAAAGAACGCGGCGAAGTAAGCGGCGGCGGTAAGAAACCATGGAAGCAAAAAGGAAGAGGCGGCGCTCGTGCCGGTACAACCCGCTCTCCATTATGGGTTGGCGGTGGAACGATCTTTGGTCCTCGCCCCAGAGATTACAGACAAGATTTACCTAAAAAAGTTAAAGCCCTTGCCAGAAGATCCGCTTTAAGCTACAAAGTTAAAGATGAACAATTAGTTGTTGTTGATGACTTTAATTTTGAGAGCCCGAAAACACAAAGTTTTATTTCTATTTTGAAGGCGTTGAAGATCGAAGGCAAAAGAACTTTGGTTCTTACTAACGGAAAACAAGAAAATGTTTGGAAATCCGGAAGAAATATTAATAAAGTTAAAGTTCTTGAAGCACAGAATGCTGCCCCTTATCAGATTCTGAATAACCAAGTTCTTTTAGTACAAAAAAGTGCAGTTGAAGTTTTGAATAATCAAGCTGCTCAGAAAGAGGTGGTAAGCTAATGCAAGGAATATTGATTAAACCTCTTTTTACTGAAAAGATTACAAAAAGTAACACTGAACAAAACAAATACGGATTTGTGGTTTCTGTTACTGCAAACAAAATTGAAATCGCAAAAGCAATCGCTAAAAAGTTTAATGTTACGGTTACTTCGGTTAATACGGTTGTAAACAAAGGCAAAGTTAAAACTCAACTCTCTAAAAGAGGAAGGTTTATCGGCAGCACAGCCAAATACAAAAAAGCTTTTGTTTCGTTAAAGACCGGTGATAAAATAGATTTATTTGAGCAAGTTTAAGAAAATGGATTTGGAGCTACGATAAATGGCAATTAGAAAAATGAAACCCGTTACTCCGGGAACACGATTTATGTCGGTTTCAACATTTGATGAAATCACAAAATCAACACCGGAAAAATCGTTAACGGTATCCTTAAAAAAATCCGGTGGTAGAAATAATCACGGACGTATTACCTCACGCCATATTGGTGGTGGTCATAAAAGAAGATATCGTATAATTGATTTTAAGAGAAATAAATTCGGTATTCCGGCAAAAGTTTTCTCGATCGAATACGATCCAAATAGAACTGCAAGAATTGCTCTTTTACATTATGCCGATGGTGAAAAAAGATATATCATCGCTCCTGATGGTTTAAAAGCTGGCGAATCAATTCAATCAGGTCCCGGCTCAGAAATTAAAATTGGTAATGCGCTTCCGTTAAAAGAATTACCGCTTGGAAGTTTTTTACACAATGTTGAAATGAAACCTGGTAAAGGTGGACAAATTGGAAGAAGCGCCGGTGCTGCAATCCAATTAATGGCTAAAGAAGGCGAGTATGCTCAATTAAAGTTAACTTCGGGCGAAATCAGATTAGTTAGATTAGAGTGCTATGCTACTTATGGAACCGTGAGCAACGCAGAACAAACAAACCTCAGCCAGGGTAAAGCCGGTAGAAACAGATGGCGCGGAATTCGTTCACATGTACGTGGAGTTGCTATGAACCCTGTTGATCACCCGATGGGTGGCGGTGAAGGTAAAACTTCCGGCGGCGGTCATCCGGTATCTCCATGGGGCCAAAAAGCCAAAGGTCTTAAGACCAGAAAAAATAAAAAAGTATCTAATAAACTTATTATCAAAAGACGAAAGTAAGTAGAGAGTTAATATGCCTCGTTCAGTTAAAAAAGGTCCTTTTATTGATCTAAAATTGTTGAAAAAAGTTCAGGTGCTTAACCAGACAAGTCAAAAGAAAATTATTAAAACCTGGTCACGCTCTTCAACTATTTCACCTGAGTTTGTTGGACACACTATTGCGGTTCACAACGGTAATAAAATGATCCCGATTTATATTACAGAAAATATGGTTGGACATAAGCTCGGCGAATTTTCTCCGACCCGTATTTTTAGAGGTCATCCTGGAACTAAAGCTGAAAAAGCATCAAAAGCGAAATAGGACGGAATAAAGGTTTATGGAAGCAAAAGCTATTACAAGGTACATCGGTTCATCACCAAGAAAAATGAGATTAGTAATTGATCTCATCAGAGGAATTTCTGTTGATAAAGCAATTGAAATCCTTCATTTTCAACCGAAACACGCATCAAAAGATGCCGAAAAAACTTTACGCTCTGCAGTCGCTAATCTTATTAATAAAGAAGACGGCGTAAAAGTTGAACCAAGCGAATTGTTTGTTAAAACAGCATTCGTTGATCAAGGACCGACTGCAAAACGAATTTCACCGGCACCAATGGGCCGCGCATTTAGAATTAGAAAACGCTCATGCCACGTCACTATTGTGGTAGCAACAAAATAAATTAGGAGATTTCTTTTTGGGACAAAAAACAAATCCGATCGGTTTTAGAGTTGGCATCATCAGAGGATGGGACTCAAATTGGTATGAAAATCATAGCTATGCTAAAAAGTTGAAGGAAGATGACAAACTTCGTTCTTACGTACGCAATAGATTAAAAAAGGCTGGTATTTCTAAAATCATTATTGATAGAACTACAAAGAATATCATCCTAAATATTCATACCTCAAGACCCGGTGTAGTTATCGGAAAGAGTGGAAAAGAGATCACTCAGCTTGAACAAGAATTACGTCAGTTGACCGAAAAAGAAGTTAAGATTCAAATATCTGAAATTAAAAGACCTGAATTAGATGCATTTTTAGTAGCGGAAAACATTGCTAATCAGCTTGTTGGAAGAATATCTTTTAGAAGAGCGATGAAATCGGCGATCAACTCTACCATGAGAATGGGCGCTGAAGGAATAAAGATTATGTGTGCCGGACGTTTAGGCGGCGCTGAAATGGCAAGAACTGAACAATATAAAGAAGGAAGAGTTCCGCTTCATACAATCCGTGCAGACATAGATTATGCTAACGGAAGAGCGGAAACAATTTACGGTTCGATCGGAATTAAAGTGTGGATCTGCCGTGGTGAAATTTTAGGTAAACGAGCTTCAGAATAATATTACTGTAGGAGTTTTTTTAATATGTTAATGCCCAAAAGAGTTAAGTTTAGAAAATCGCAACGCGGAAGAATGGCCGGAAAAGCCAAACGCGGCAGTACGATTGCTTTCGGAGATTTCGGTATAAAAGCTCTTGAGCCGCAATGGATTACCAGCAGACAAATTGAAGCTTGTCGTGTTGCCCTTTCTAGAAAAATGAAACGTGATGGTAAAGTTTGGATCAGAATTTTCCCGGATAAACCGGTTTCCAAAAAACCTCTTGAAACCAGAATGGGTAAAGGTAAAGGCGGACCGGAATTCTGGGTTGCCGTAGTAAAACCCGGAAGAATTATGTTTGAAGTTTCAGGCGTAACCAAAGAAGTGGCTCACGATGCCTTGAGAGTTTGCGCACACAAACTTCCTATTAAAACAAAAATTATTGCAAGACCGGATTACGAATAAAAATTGGTAGAGAATATGAAACTTTCTGAAATAAAAGAAATGTCTTCCGAAGAAATTGGGAAGCAAATTGTTGGAGAACAAGGCAATCTAGTAGATTTACGCTTTTCTCATGAATTAAAACAGTTGACGAACACATCAAAGCTTCGTGCAACAAAAAAAGATATTGCAAGAATGAAAACCATCTTGAAAGAAAGAGCCCTTTCAGAACAGAAATCCAGCCCGGTGTTGGATAAAGGAGTTGACGCTTAATCATGGAAAAGAGATCCTTACGTAAAACCAGACAGGGTAAAGTTGTCAGCAACAAAATGGAAAAAACCATTACCGTAACTATCGAAAGAAAAGTTCCACATCCTGTTTACAAAAAATATTTTAAGAAAACAACAAAATTGATGGCTCACGACGAGAAGAACGAATGCAATATCGGCGACGTTGTTAAAATTATGGAAACCCGACCACTGAGCAAAGTTAAAAGATGGCGCTTAGTTGAAGTTGTTGAAAAAGCAAAGTAGTTAAAGCAAGGAGTTAATGAGATGATTCAAGAAGAAACCAATTTAGTAGTTGCGGATAACTCCGGCGCTAAAAAAGTACGCTGCATCAGAGTTTTAGGCGGCAGTGGAAGACAATATGCAAGTCTGGGTGACTTAATAGTTGTTGCTGTTAAATCGGCAATTCCCAATGGTCAAGTTAAAAAAGGTGAAGTTTCAAGAGCCGTAATTGTTAGAACAAATAAAGAAGTTAGAAGAAAAGACGGTTCATATATTAGATTCGATGAAAATGCAGCAGTTCTTTTAAATGCTCAAAACGAACCAAAGGGAACTCGTATCTTTGGTCCGGTAGCAAGAGAACTCAGAGAAAAACAGTTCATGAAAATTGTTTCATTAGCACCAGAAGTTTTATAATAGGTTAACCATGCGAATTAAAAAAAATGATAATGTAATCGTTGTAGCCGGAAACGATAGAAATAAAACCGGAAAAGTTTTAAAAGTGTACCCTAAGGTTAATCGTTTGATCGTTGAAGGAATTAACATTCACAAACGTCACACAAAACCTTCACAAAAAAGCCAACAAGGCGGAATTGTTGCACAAGAAGCATCAATACATGTTTCTAATGTAATGATTGTTGATCCTAAATCAAGTGCACGCACCAGAATTGGTTCTAAAATAATTATTGATGAAAAAACAGGCAAAAAGAAAATTGCACGCATAAGCAAAGCTTCCGGCGAGATGTTATAAGTAATCATCATTTTCTAAAGGTTTGAAGATATAATGGCAGAAAAAAAAGTAAAACAACCCGCTCCAAGCGGAACACCTGATAAAAAAGGCAAAGCACCAAAAGAAGCTCCAAAAGAGTCTGCTGCACCAGTTGCAGAAGTTAGAGTTCCTAATAGACTTTTAGGTGTTTACAGAAAACAGATCGTTCCTGATTTAATTAAAAAATTAAATTATAAGAACGTAATGCAAGCTCCTAAGCTTACGAAAATTGTTGTAAATATGGGCGTTGGCGCGGCAGCTACTGACGCAAAAGTTATGGAAGAAGCTATCCGTGATCTGGAAACGATCGTCGGACAAAAAGCCAGCGTACGTAAAGCGAGAAAAGATATTTCAAACTTCAAACTCCGTAAGGGCGTTAACATTGGAGTTATGGTTACTTTACGCAAAGAAAGAATGTATGAGTTTCTTGACCGTTTTATCAACGTAGCGCTTCCCCGCGTAAGAGATTTCAAGGGACTTTCAGATAAATCATTTGACGGCAGAGGGAATTACTCAATTGGCGTTAAAGAACAAATTATCTTCCCGGAAATTAACGCCGATAAAGTGCTTAAAGTATTAGGAATGGATATTACTTTGGTAACTACTGCAAAAACGGATGCAGAAGCTTTTGAACTTTTACAAGCTTTCGGTTTCCCATTCAGAAAAAAAGAAATTAAATAAGGTTAAAGGATTTTTCATGGCAAGAAAGTGTTTAATTGCAAGAGAAGAAAAAAGAAGAGTTATGGTTGAAAAATACCAACAAATTCGCAAAGACCTAAAAGCCAAAGGCGATTGGGATGCGTTACAACAGCTTCCAAGAAATTCTTCTAAAGTCCGCTTGCATAATAGATGTATGATTACAGGAAGATCCAGAGGATATCACAGAAAATTCGGAGTCTCTCGTTTAGTGCTGCGTGAAAAAGCTTTACGTGGTGAAATTCCGGGTTTAAGAAAGGCAAGCTGGTAGGAGATTTTATGGCAGTTACAGATCCAATTGCAGATTTATTAACACGAATCAGAAATGCAGTTAAAGCACAAAAAAGAAGAGTTGATATTCCTCTTTCTAACCAAAAAAAGGGTATCGTAGAAATCTTAAAAGCACAAAATTTTATCGTCGATTATCAAATTATTGAAGACGACAAACAAAACGTTCTAAGAGTTTTTCTCCGCTATACAAACGGCGTTTCTGCGCTCAGCGGTTTACAAAGAATTAGCAAACCGGGATTAAGAATTTATTCGCAAAAAGAAAATCTCCCGAGAGTGCTAAACGGTTATGGTATTTCAATTATCTCCACTTCAAAAGGTTTGCTTACCGATAAACAAGCAAAACGTGAAGCAATTGGTGGAGAAGTTATTTGTAAAATTTGGTAATTTTTAACGGAGTTTTGTAGTGTCACGAATTGGAAAAAAACCGGTAGTAATACCTTCAAATATAACCGTAAAATTAGACGGTCACTCTCTTTCGGTAAAAGGTCCGAAAGGTGAATTAAACGATACTTTTCATCCGAATATTTCTCTTGAAATAAAAGACAATGAAATTATTGCAACCCGATCGAACGATCAAAAAGAAAATCGTGCGTTACACGGGTTAACTCGTTCGTTAATTCAAAATATGATTATCGGTGTGAGCGAAGGATATTCTAAAACTTTAGATATCGTCGGAGTCGGATACCGTGCTGAGTTGAAGGAGAGTAATCTGCTTATCAATATTGGTTATTCTCATCCGGTTTATTTTATGCCGCCGGCCGGAATTACGTTACAAGCTCCGCTGCCAACACAAATTGTTATATCTGGAATTGATAAACAGTTAGTTGGAGCTGTTGCCTCTAAAATTAGATCAATACGTAAACCTGAACCTTACAAAGGCAAAGGAATAAAATATTCAACTGAAGTTATTAGAAGAAAAGCCGGAAAGACCGCTGGTAAATAAGATTAGGAGCTTTGAAAAAAGATGTTAGTGAAAAAAGGAAATAGAGAACGTTCAAAAACTAAAATAAGAAAAAAGATTTCCGGAACTGCTGAAAGACCAAGATTAACAGTTTACAGAAGTCTCGGTAAAATTTATGCTCAAATGATTGATGATGTTACCGGAAAAACTCTTGTTGCCGCTTCAGATTTAACTAAAGAATTAGCTGAATCGTTAAAAGAGGCAAAAGGTAAAATTGCGAAGAGCAAAGTTATCGGAAAATTTGTTGCTAAATCAGCTTTGGAAAAAAATATTACTGCTGCAGTGTTTGATAGAAACGGCTATCGTTACCATGGTAGAGTTCAAGCATTAGCAGAAAGTGCCAGAGAAGGCGGATTAAAATTATAAAAAATGATTGCCGGGTCGTCTAATGGTAGGACAACGCCCTTTGGAGGCGTCTGCGGAGGTTCGAATCCTCCCTCGGCAGCATAAAGATTTCATTTGAAGGAAGTTAAACGGAGTATTAATTGAAAAAAAATGTAAAAGCTAACGAACAACCGGTTGACGGATTAAAAGAAAAAGTTGTTCATATTAACCGTGTTGCCAAAGTTGTTAAAGGTGGACGTCGGTTTAGTTTTAATGCTATTGTTGTTGTTGGCAACGGTGAAGGTACCGTAGGCATAGGCCTTGGTAAAGCAAACGAAGTTACCGATGCAATTTCTAAAGGTGTTGACGATGCCAAGAAGAATTTGGTTTCCGTCACTCTTCATAAAAATACTATTCCTCATGAAATCATCGGCAAATTCGGAGCCGGAAAAGTTTTATTGAAACCTGCTTCTGCCGGTACCGGACTAATTGCCGGCGGCGGAGTTAGAGCAGTATTGGAAGCTGCGGGAGTTCAAGACATTCTTACAAAATCTTTAGGTTCAAGCAATCCGCATAATCAAGTAAAAGCAACATTAAATGCTTTACAATCATTGATCAGCGCTAAGGCAATGGCCGCCAAAAGAGTAATGTCAGTTAATCAATTGTTTAATGCATAAAGAGATAATGATGGCTAAGAAATTAAAAATAACTCAGACACGTAGTATTATAGACAGACCTGTAAGACAGAAAGCGACGATCAAAGCTTTGGGTCTGGGTAGACCTAATTATCAGGTTATTCATAATGACACTCCTCAAATTAGAGGAATGGTAAAAAAAATTCCCCATTTAGTTTCTGTTGAAGAAATTACAGAATAGTTTAAAGAAAAAGGTTAGTTTATGGATGTTCTAAGTAATCTAAAATATGCTAAAGGTTCCAGAAAAGCTCGTAAGAGAATCGGTAGAGGCGAAGGCTCCGGTCACGGCGGCACATCTACAAAAGGTATGAACGGACAGCATTCACGCTCAGGCGCTAAATTTAGAGCTTGGTTTGAAGGCGGTCAAATGCCTTTGCAACGTAGAATTCCGAAATTCGGATTTACGAATACTTTTAAAAAAGAATTTCAAATTATTAATGTTTCTGATCTCCAAAAATTAGCCGATAGATCAGTTCTTCCTTCAGTAATTACTGTTGAAGAATTGGTAAATATCGGAGCGCTTTCATCCAAAAAACTTCCTTTGAAGATTTTAGGAAACGGTGAACTTAAAGCTAAACTATCTCTCGAAGCAAACGCCGTCAGTCAATCAGCTTTGGCTAAGATTGAAGCTGTTGGCGGTTCAATTAAATTAGTTTAATGCGGTTATAAATGCCAAAAATTACAGATACCTTTCGCAATATTTTTAAGATAACGGAACTCCGTCAGAGAATTATTTATACCTTAGTTGTATTGTTAATTGTCCGGTTCGGCGCACACGTTACCGTTCCCGGTGTTGATGCTACACTCCTAACCCAGGCAATGAAAAATCAAACAAGCGATACCCTGTTTGGTCTTTACGATTTGTTCGTGGGTGGCGCTTTTTCTAATGCTGCTATTTTTGCCTTAGGAATTATGCCGTACATTTCTGCATCTATCATTCTTCAATTGATGGGAGCTGTTGTTCCTTACTTCCAAAAACTTCAGCAAGAAGGTGAAGAAGGAAGAAAAAAAATTACTCAATTGACCCGGTACGGAACGGTATTGATTTCTTCAATGCAAGCTTGGGGAATTACCATAAGATTAAAAAATATTGATGTTCAAGGTGTCTCGATTATACCTGTTGAAGTTCAAGGAATTTTTTGGGTTGTTTCAACGATCTTGATTTTAACAGCCGGCACCGTTTTTATGATGTGGCTTGGTGAACAAATAACTGAAAGGGGACTCGGAAACGGTATCTCTTTAATTATTTTCATCGGTATTATTGATCGTTTCCCATATGCCATACTTGATGAATATCAACTTATTTCACAAGGAACAAGAAGTTTAGTTGTTGAAATTGTTGTTGTTTCATTCATGGTCTTAGTAATTGCAGGAGTTATTTTAGTTACGCAAGGAACAAGAAGAATTCCTGTTCAATACGCTAAAAGAGTTGTTGGAAGAAAAGTTTACGGCGGAGTAACACAATATATTCCATTACGTGTAAATACAGCCGGAGTTATGCCGATTATTTTCGCACAATCAATCATGTTTATTCCGAATACGATTTTACAATTTTTCCCGGACAATGAATTTTTGCAGAGCGTTTCAAGTTACTTCAATTATACATCGCCGGTCTATGCATTTATGTATGCATTGGTGATTATCTTCTTCACCTATTTTTATACGGCGATTGCTTTCAATCCGAAAGACGTTGCCGATAATATGAAAAAACAAGGCGGATTTATTCCCGGTATTCGTCCCGGAAAACATACTTCAGATTTTATAGATAATATTTTAACGAAAATTACTTTACCTGGCTCTTTCTTCCTCGCTATCGTGGCAATATTGCCTACGTTTGTTGGCGGCTTTGGAGTTTCAGGCAGATTTGCTCAGTTCTTTGGCGGAACGAGTTTGTTGATTATAGTTGGTGTAGCATTAGATACTTTGCAGCAAATTGAATCTCATTTATTGATGAGACATTACGATGGATTTATGAAATCCGGTAAAATTAAAGGCAGAAGAGCCTAAGCGAAGTTGATAATAATTAAGACCAAAAAAGAAATTGATTTTATTAGAGAAAGTTGTCTAATTGTAGCTGAAACCTTACAGCTTGTTAAAAAAAGCGTGAGAGTTGGAGTTACAACTAAAGAATTAGATTTAATAGCAGAAGATTATATTTTAACAAAAAATGCGAAACCTGCTTTCAAAGGGTATTCGCAAGGTGATGGAAATCCTTTTCCTGCCACCATTTGTTCTTCGAGAAATTGTGAAGTTGTGCACGGAATTCCAGCCAAAACCGTACTAAATGATGGCGACATTATTTCAATTGATGTTGGTGTTAATAAGAACGGTTTTTTTGGTGATGCTGCATTGACAGTTGCAGTCGGGAATATTTCTCCTGATGTTCAAAAACTGATGGACGTTACCGAAAGATCGCTTTATTTAGGAATTGATGAAGCAGTTGAAAACAGGCGCCTGCACAATATTTCAAACGCAATTCAATCCTTTGTTGAAGAAAACGGTTTTTCTATTGTAAGAGAATTAACCGGACACGGAGTTGGAAAACGGTTGCACGAAGATCCTTCTATTCCAAATTATGGAAAGAGAGATTCGGGTCCCAAATTAAAAAGTGGAATGACCCTTGCAATTGAGCCGATGGTGAACATGGGAAAGAAAGAAGTTGTTGTAGGTTACGACGGCTGGACGGTGCTAACAAAAGATGGATTGCCATCAGCTCATTTTGAGCATACTATTTTAGTAACTAACGGGAAACCGAAAATTTTAACAGTTTGTTGATATGGCGAAGCAAGGTCCTATAAAAGTTGATGGTGTAATTTCTGAAACATTACCTAACGCACATTTCAAAGTGCAGTTGGATAACGGACATGAAATTCTTGCTCATATTTCAGGCAAAATGAGAATGCATTTTATAAAAATACTGGTTGGAGATAAAGTATCTATAGAACTATCGCCTTATGATCTTACAAAAGGCAGAATTACCTACAGATATAAATAAGCGGAGAAAATATGAAAGTTCGATCATCTGTAAAGAAAATTTGTGATAACTGTAAAGTTATCAAACGTAAAGGTGTTGTGCGCGTGATCTGTAAAAATCCAAAGCACAAGCAACGCCAAGGTTAATTTAAAATAAAGGAGATACATAGTTGGCTCGTATAGCTGGAGTTGATTTACCCAAAAACAAAAAAGTTTATTTTGGTCTTCAATATATTTTTGGTATTGGCGAACAAATAGCTAAAGAAATTTTAGAAAAAACAAAAATTGACGGCGACAAAAAAATTGCGGCATTAACCGAAGATGAAGTTGCTGCAATTCGTGGCGTACTTCAAGCTGATTATAAAGTTGAAGGAGCGCTTCGTTCAGAAGTGCAGCAGAATATTAAACGTTTGATGGATATTGGCAGTTACCGTGGACTTCGCCACAGAAGAAGTCTTCCGGCTAGAGGCCAGAGAACCAGAACTAATTCTAGAACTCGTAAAGGTAAACGGAAAACTGTTGCCGGCAAAAAGAAAACTCCAACTAAGAAATAATTAATTAGATTAAAGGCGAGGCTAAATCTTGGCTAAAAGTGTAAAAAAAACAAAAAAGAAAAATTTAGTAGATTCTAACGGAACTGCTCATATTAAAGCAACGTTTAATAATGTACAGGTTACGTTAGCAGATATTTATGGTAATACTATCTCCTGGTCTTCTGCCGGTAGAAACGGATTCAAAGGTTCAAGAAAGAATACTCCGTTTGCCGCTCAAGTTACAGCGGATGCGGCAGCGAAAGAAGCATATGCATTAGGTTTGCGCAGAGTAGAAGTGTTTGTGAAAGGTCCCGGATCCGGTAGAGAATCTGCTATCCGTGCATTAAGTACTGCTGGAATTGAAATCACTCAAATTAAAGATGTGACTCCTATTCCTCATAACGGATGCAGACCTCCTAAGAAAAGAAGAGTTTAATTTTATTATTGGAGAAGTAAGTAAATGGCAAGATACACAGGTCCTGTTTGTAAATTATGTAGACGCGAAAAACAGAAGTTATTCTTAAAAGGACAAAAATGTTTTACGGATAAATGTCCTATCGAAAAGAAAAACTATCCGCCCGGACAACACGGGTTGAACCGTCGTGCAAAGATTTCCGAATATGGAATTCAATTACGTGAAAAACAGAAGATTAAAAGGCAGTACGGAGTTCTTGAAACTCAGTTCAGAAATTACTTTGAATCAGCTAACAACCAAAAAGGTATCACCGGTGATAACCTTGTTAAAATGTTGGAAAGTAGATTTGATAACGTTGTTTACCGTCTTGGATTGGCGTCTTCAAGAAAATCAGCAAGACAATTAATACGCCATCGCCACGTAATGATTAACGACAGATTGGTTGATATTCCTTCTTATATTCTCAAAGCCGGTGACGTTATTAAAGTTCGTGAAAAAAGCAAAAAACTTGATCTTATTCATAACTCGTTAAAAAGAGTAAAAGATAACGTTTATTCTTGGTTGTCAATTGATAAAGCTACATTAAGCGGTACATTCTTACAAGTTCCTGAAAGAGCTGATGTTCCTCTTAATGCAAATGAACAACTTGTTGTAGAGCTTTATTCTAAATAATTTTTTTAAGTATGACAGAGGATAGAAATGACTTTAGTAAATTTTAAAATGCCTGAAATGGTTGTCTTAGATGACGCCACGTTCACAAACGATTACGGCAAATTTTCTCTTCAACCGCTCGAAAGAGGTTATGGTGTAACGTTAGGAAACTCCTTAAGAAGAGTTCTACTTTCATCATTACCTGGCGCCGCAATTGTTGCTGTTAAATTCTCAAATGTGCTTCATGAGTTTAGCACGATCCAGGGTGTTGTTGAAGACACCGCAGAAATTATTCTTAACTTGAAACAAGTAAGAATGAAACTTCTGAATAAGAAGCCAACCAAAATTGATTTATCTTTTAGCGGTGAAGGAGAATTCAAAGCAGCGGATATTCAAAAAGAAAGCGCTGAAATTGAAATCCTTAATCCTGATTTGCACATTGCTACGTTAAACAAATCAGCAAAGTTTGATTTGGAAATTCGTATTGGTAGAGGACGTGGATTTGTTCCTGCAAATGAAAATAAATCACCTGAATACACCTTAGGTACAATCGCTATTGACTCAATTTACACCCCGATTAAAAATGTAAAGTATGATGTTGAGAATGTTCGTATCGGCGACAAGAATGATTTTGAAAAACTTACTCTGGAAATTTGGACCGACGGTTCAATTGCACCGGATGATGCATTAACTCAATCAGCAAAAATATTAAAAGATCACATTCAACTTTTTATTAATTTGGATTTAGAGCCTGAAGAAAAACAAGCTGAAATTCAAAGAGACTCTGAAAAAGAAAGAGTTAAAAAAATCTTATTGACAAACGTTGATGACCTTGAATTAAGCGTTCGCGCTCATAATTGTTTGAAAGCTGCAAATATTAAAAATATTGCCGAGCTTGTTAAACGTGATGAAGCAGAAATGTTGAAATTTAGAAATTTCGGACGTAAATCACTTTCCGAATTAACCGAAATCGTTGAAACTTTAGGTCTGGAATTCGGGATGGATATTGACAGTTATATTAAAGATGAAAACGAAAACAACTGAAATTTAAAACATGCACCCATGCATTCATTCAGCCAAACTCCCAAAACGTTGGTATAATTGAATGGATGACTGGTTGAATGAAAATTATTAAACAAGGGTTTTACTATGAGACACAGTGTAAAAGGTAGAAAATTAAATAGAACAGCGAGTCATAGATCAGCACTCTTACGTAATTTGGCTACTTCATTATTGAAACATAAAAGAATTAGAACAACCGTTGCAAAAGCTAAAGAACTTCGCATGTTTGTTGAACCGTTATTAAGTAAAGCTATTGTGGGTGATCTTCATAATCAAAAACTTGTAATGGAATCAATTAAAGATAAAGAGGTTGTTAAAGAACTTTTCAGTTCGATTGTTCCAACGCTTGGTGAAAGAAAAGGCGGTTATACCAGAATTGTAAAACTTGGAAGACGCTTAGGTGACGGCGCTGAAGTGGCAATCATTGAATTGGTTGACTACAACGAAGTTGCTAATCAAAAAGCAGTAGAAAATAAAGAGAAAAAAGAAGCAAAAGGCGAAGCTAAGAAAGCTAAAGCAGCCGAAAAAGGTGCTGTTGAGGACGCTAAAGTAATTGAAGAAACAGCAAAAACGAAAAAATAATTTCTAAATAGATTGGAGAAAAAAGAGTAGTCGGGCTCCCGGTTACTCTTTTTTTGTTTATGCACAAAGAGTTGATCTTTAAAAAATCAGTTTACGCGATCTCTGAATTGCCTACGGATTTGCTGCCGGAAGTAGTTCTTTGCGGCCGTTCAAATGTTGGAAAGTCATCTTTTATAAATTCATTTTTCGGAAAGAAGAATTTAGCTAAAGTAAGTTCAGACCCCGGAAAAACCCGTTCTTTAAATTTTTACGAAATTGATAAATCCTTTTATGTGGTTGATCTTCCGGGATTCGGTTATGCTAAGATAGGATTAGAAGAAAGAAAACGATGGGGAAAACTCATTGAAGATTTTTTCAAAGCGTCAAAATCTATTGCGCTGATTTTTCATTTTATCGATAGCCGCCACGAACCGATGCAAAGCGATATCGATCTGTACAACATGATTTCCTTTTTACATTTGCCATACTTTATAATTTTAAGTAAAGCCGATAAACTCAATCAATCCCAACTTGCTGCTGCTAAAAGAAATGTTTCAAAGTTTTTCCCGGAATTTAATTTTGGTGCAAATCTTTTTTTCTATTCAATTATGTCCGGCAAGTGGAAAAGAGACATTGAGAAACAGTTGTACGGACAATTGGAACTTGCTAAACTAAATTCAAAAGTTGCTAATAAACTGAGCTAAGGTTATATTTAGCAAAAAATTAATTAAACATTTTGCATTGCTATGGATAGAAGACAAAAGAAAAGATTTCTAATTTTTTTAATTTTTCCCGTTTTACTTTCCATTCCAATTTTTGTGCAAGATGTTGCAATAAGAATTATTGCGATACTCCTCTCCGTTATCTATGTAGGTTCAATTCTTTTTTTGAGAGACAGCTTTCGCAAACCTCCCATTTTTGATCTTCAGGCAGAAAGAAGCGAACCGGAAGTTGAAGAAAAACATTTTCCGCCCCAGACACTTGATGATGAAAGCTCATTTGAGATCATTGCTAAACATCCAAGTTCTCAAATAATTACAGAAGCAAATTATTTTAAAGTCAAAACTCCTCTTTCACTTGAAAAACCTCCTGATCTTAAAGAGCGTTTTTCTGAAATTGTTAATGAAGAACTACCTAAAGAAATAGGTTACGATGGGCAATTCTCTTTTATTTTAGAAAAAATTCTTTCGGTAATAAAAGAAGCTTATGTTTCTAACACGGCAATTTTCTTTTGGTACAACAAGAAGAGAGAAAAACTTTCCGTAGAAAGATTTGTTTCAAACTCGACGGAGATATCTAAAAATAAATTGGCAATTGAAGATGATATTCTAAGCAAGATAGTTACGACCGGTGAACCGGAACTTCTTTCCGATATTTCGAAAACTGCCGAAGCTGATGTTATCCGCTATTACACATCTCCTCAAGGAATAAAAAGTTTTGTCGGAGTTCCTATATACTACGAGAAGGAAATGATCGGCGTTCTTGCGATTGATTCCAAAATGAATGATAGCTTTGGAATAGAAACTATTTTTTCGCTTGGCCGGTTTGTCCGGTTAATAACAATTCTTATAAATATTTTTGAACAGAAATTTTCAGAATTTGTTTCTCAACGAAGACTGCACGGCTTGCTAAGTTTAATCACTCCTTCTTCATCTTTTGAAACCGAGAAAGATGTAATGCAGGCGCTTGAAAAATCGATCGAGTTTTTACTTACCTGGGATGCGTTTGTTTTTGTCTATTACAATCCGATGGCTAAAAATTTTAAAACGATGCGCGTAAAGAATAAAACATCGCTGAAATATATTGGCGAGAATTTGGAAATTGATTTGAACGGAACACTTGCCGGTAAAAGTATTTTGACCGGTTTGCCAGTAAAAATAGACGACACTTCAGCAAACGATTATAAACGATTTTCCAAAAATGAAGACGTTACGTTTGATGGTTCATTTGTTGTAATTCCACTGGTATTTCAAAACCAAAACTATGGTGCGCTTTGTTTTGAAAGCTTACGGAAAAACGCTTATTCAAAGTCCGATATTGATTTTCTACTCAGCTCGGTCGGAATTTTGTCATTCATCATTTATTCTTTTGCAACTCAGAGTGTTCTTAAAAGTTACCTGGCAATCGATATCGAAACAAAAGCTTTGAATGCAAAAACTTTTAACGACAGAGTTGCGGAAGAGTTGATCAAAGCTAAAGAATTTAATATTGATTGTTCTATCGCGCTGATTCGCATAGATGAATTTCTGGAACAAGAATCTCTTTTTGACGGCAACCCGTTCGGAAAAATTGTTTCATCTATTTCCGAAATGATTCTTTCTGATGTAAATCCATATCGCTTATTCGGGCGTCTCGATGAAAAATTATTCGCAGTATTTTTTCTAAACTATTCATCAAAAGATGTTTACATCTGGGCAGAAAAATTAAGAGTAAAAATTGCACGACAGCCAATCTCGGTTGTTGCACGCCAGACTACATTTACAATTTCCGCTGGAGTCGCATCCGCAAAAGGAAAAACAGATAGTGAAGAAGTTCTCTATAACGCCAACCTCGCTTTAGAAAAAGCGATTGAGAGCGGCGGTAACAAAGTTAGAAATATTAATTGAGGCAGCGATAAATAATTTTATTTTCATAGTATTAGATGGGGTAGGAATCGGAGAATTACCGGATGCGCATGATTATGGAGATCAAGGAAGCAACACGCTTGTGAATCTTGCAAAGGCTGTTGGAGGATTGGATTTGCCTCAGCTCAAAGCTTTTGGATTAGGTAATATTGCCCCAATACTGGGAGTTGATCCGGTTACTTTCTCAACTGCTTCATACGGAAAATTAACAGAAGTTTCAAAAGGAAAAGACTCAATTACGGGACACTGGGAACTTGCCGGCATCAACATCGATTATGATTTTTCTTATTTCCCGAATGGATTTCCAGATGATATGCTGCAAAGGTTTTTGAAGTACACAAAATGTAAAGGATTTTTAGGGAACAAACCGGCTTCCGGTACGGAGATAATTAAAGAGCTTGGTGCGGAACATGTTAAATCCGGTTTCCCGATAATCTATACTTCTGCTGATTCAGTTTTCCAAATTGCAGCGCACGAAGAAGTAATTCCGTTACCGCAGCTTTATGAAATTTGTAAAATCACTCGCGAAAAAGTTATTTCATCTCCATATCTTGTTGGCAGAGTGATCGCCCGCCCCTTCCTTGGAACGAAAGGAAATTTTACAAGAACTACAAACCGGCATGACTACGCAATTGATCCGACCGATAAAACGATTTTGGATGTTTTATACGAAAAAAAGATAAATACAATTGGTGTAGGAAAGATAAATGATCTCTTCAATCGAAGAGGAATTCAAATTCAAGATCCGACTAAATCAAACAAAGAAGGTTGTAACAAAACTTTGAAGTATGCGTCCAAAGTTTCAAACAGCTTCATTTTTACAAATCTTGTTGACTTTGATGTTTACTTCGGACACAGAAATGATCCAATTGGTTTTGCAAAAGCGTTGAGAGAATTTGATAATTTTCTCCCATCTTTGATTGATAAAATGGACGACACAGATGTTCTGCTCCTTTCAGCAGATCACGGCAACGATCCGACTACACCAAGTACAGATCATTCGCGCGAGTATGTTCCGATCTTGTTTTACAAAAAAAATAAATTCGGGAAAAATTTGGGAACCCGCGAAACCTTTTCGGACGCAGGAAAAACCGTTGCAGAATTTTTTAAAGTTAAAAATTCACTTAAAGGAAAGAGTTTTTTGAATGAGTAGATTTTTGTTAAGACAATTTGTGAAAACGATAAAAAACATCTATAGGTTTGTAAAATGATATTAGGAAAAGTTATCGGTACTGTCTGGTCAACTAAAAAAGATGAAAATCTTGTTGGCTCAAAACTGTTGATTGTTAGACAACTTAGTTTGGATTTTAAAGAAAAAGAGAATTTTGTTGTCGCTGTTGACAGCGTTGGCGCAGGAGAAGGGGAGATCGTGCTTGTTGCCACCGGAAGCTCGGCTAGACAAACAAATAACACCAAAAATCGCCCGGTTGACGCTGTGGTTATGGCGATTGTGGACAAATTGGATATCCCGGTAAATCAGTAGTAATCTACCCAAAATGGGGAATTAATTAAGTTGATAATGGCAATGGAATACCTTAAATTTGCAAGTCTTTTTTTAAGTCCTTTTAACTGTTAGGTTGTTGAATGTATTTTGGAAAAGTGATAGGAAATGTCTGGGCTACGAAAAAATACGAAGCTCTTTTCAGCTTAAAAATGATGATTGTCCAACCTATATCTGCGGAACTTGAGAATTTAGGGGAACCGATTATTGCAGTCGATACAGTTGGCGCAGGTCCCGGAGAAGTTGTTGTTTACATTACTGCAAGCGAAGCGGTTATTCCACTTCCGGTCGATTTTGCCCCGGTGGATGCCTCAATTGTTGGAATTGTTGACACTATAAATTTAGCACATTAATTACGAGGAATACACGTGAGAATAACTAAGCAATATACCAATCGTGAGAGCCAGTCTCTCGATAAATATTTGCAGGAAATTGGAAAAGTTAGCCTTCTTAATCCCGAACAAGAAATTGAATTAGCCATTCGAATTAAAAAAGGAGAGCAATTAGCCTTAGAACAACTTACAAAAGCAAATCTCCGATTTGTTGTGAGCGTGGCTAAACAGTATCAAAATCAAGGGTTGTCACTTGGGGATTTAATCAACGAGGGAAATCTCGGCTTGATAAAAGCCGCAAAAAGATTTGATGAAACCAGAGGGTTCAAATTTATTTCTTACGCAGTTTGGTGGATTCGTCAATCAATTTTGCAGGCGTTAGCTGAACAATCCAGAATTGTCCGGTTGCCGTTAAACCGTGTTGGCGCATTAAATAAGATCGGGAAAGCCTATAGCAATCTCGAACAAGAATACGAACGCGAACCAAGTGCTGCTGAATTAGCAACTGAACTTGAAATGGATGTTAATGAAGTTGCCGATACTTTAAAAATTTCCGGCAGACACGTTTCAATGGACGCACCTTTTGCACAAGGTGAAGACAACAGATTACTCGACGTTCTTCAGAACGATCAACATCCGCAGCCGGATCAGACGTTGATGACCGAATCCTTAAAAACCGAAATTGAAAGAGCGCTTTCTACCTTAACCGAACGTGAAGCGGAAGTTATTAAACTCTATTTCGGATTGAACAAAGAACATTCGTTAACCCTTGAAGAAATTGGAGAAAGATTTAATTTAACCCGCGAGCGCGTACGCCAAATTAAAGAAAAAGCGATCAGAAGATTGCGCCACGCCTCACGCAGTAAAAATCTTAAAGCGTATCTCGGTTAAGCTTGTGAGCTGCAAAATTATTGTTCCATTTTTAATAACAGCCGGAATTCTGTTGATGACCGGCTGTTCTTCTATAAGCCAATCCACACGTTATTCTAAAAATACCAAACAGGAAAAGGAATATGCCGAAAATCTTCGCTTCAATCACGAACAAGATTCTATCCGGAATATTCCTGCAAATGATTCGTTATTGGTAAACGAGAGTGAAGACGAGCTTGAAGATTACGATGCGGACTCCTCCCGAATTAATTCCAAAGAAATTCTAAAAAAGTTTACGTTGAACGAAGATGCAATTGATAACGACTTCGGAACTTCTAAAGAAAAGATGTTGATGGAAATAATCCGCTGGCTGAACACTCCATACAAATATGGAGGAAATACAAAAAATGGAATTGACTGTTCCGCATTCACTCAAACGGTTTTTAAAAGTTCTCTGAATTTTTCGCTCCTTCGTTCTGCACGTGAACAATTTACACAAGGCGAGGATATTGATAACACCGAAGATTTGAAGTTTGGTGATCTTGTTTTTTTTAACACGCGCAGAAGAGTTCGTCCGGGGCATGTAGGTATTTATCTGGGGAATAACATATTCGCACACTCAAGTACAAAACTTGGGGTGGTAGTTTCTTCACTTGAAGGAGGCTATTATAACCAACGTTTTATGGGGGGAAGAAGAATTGAAGACTTTGTTCAGTCTTCAAAATAAATTAATTCATATCTCCATTTAGTAATTTCTATTCTTTTTACTCATCCAACTCAAGCCCAATCTGTTGCTCTCCCACTGGTAATTCTTGTACATCCCGTAATCTTCTTTCAATTGCGCGAGAACGTTTGGAGGCATCGTCAATCGTGTTGCTTGCTTCAGCAAGTTTCTTTTGCGTTTTTTCAAGAATATCGCCGAACTTTCCGAATTCAGTTTTAACCGCTCCTAACAGACTCCAAACTTCGCTCGAACGTTTTTCAATTGCCAGAGTTCTAAATCCCATTTGCAGACTATTTAGAATAGCCGTTAATGTTGTCGGCCCGGTAAGCACAACTTTATATTCAGATTGAATTTTCTCAATTAGTCCCGGGCGGCGCAATACTTCTGCAAACAATCCCTCTACCGGAAGAAACATTAAGGCAAAATCCGTCGTGTTCGGAGGATCGAGATATTTATCAAATATGGTTTTCGCCTCTCCTTTAATTCTATTCTCAAGCGCTTTGGAAGCGTCTTCTATTGCTACCAGATCAACCGCGTCTTGCGCAATCTGCAAGCGTTGGTAATCTTCCATCGGGAATTTCGCATCGATAGGAAGCCAAAGAACTTCATTCTTATCTGTTCCGCGTCCCGGCATTTTGATTGCGAATTCAACTCTATCGCCGCTTCCTTTTTTAGTAGCGATATTTTTTGCGTACTGTTCGGGAGTTAAAAGCTGGTCGATCAAATTTTCCAACTGGATTTCTCCCCACGTTCCGCGTGATTTTACATTTGTTAAAACTTTTTTCAGATCGCCAACGCCGACTGCTAAAGTTTGCATTTCGCCCAAACCTTTATGGACTTGCTCAAGTCGATCGCTAACAAGTTTGAATGATTCACCCAAACGTTTTTCCAAAGTGGAGTGGAGTTTTTCATCAACAGTTACTCTCATTTCTTCCAATTTCAGAGAGTTACTTTCCTGAAGCGTTTGGAGTTTCTGTTCTACCTTTTCTTTCAGTTCTTCAAACTTTTTATCGTTCATTTGGGTAAGCTTTTCAAGCCGCTCGGAAAAGGTTGTGAATTGATGGAAGAGAGAATCCTCAAATTTCTTAAACGATGAGAAAACTTCTTCCCGAAGATTTTTTTGCTGTAAACCGGTTTCTTCACGGTTTCGCTGAAACTCTTTTTTTTGTAATTCGTCTAACTTGTCAAAACCGTCGCGGAGTTTGTTTTCTATTTCCGGCAGCAAAAGCTCATCCTTTTTCCTCGTGATTTTTTGATAGAGGATAAATAGGACAAATAGAATTACTATTTCAATTGTTAATAAGATGTACTCCAAAACAGCCTCAATGATTAAAATTTATGGTCATTCTCACGCAAACGAGAATTGTTCGATTAAAGAGAAAAAAAATATGCTTATATTTAAAGCGAAATTTTAACAAAATTACGGAATAATTGTTGAACAAAGAAAAAATTCTCGTTACTGCCGCACTTCCTTATGCCAACGGTCCGATACATCTCGGTCATTTGGCTGGCGCGTACCTTCCTGCCGATATTTTCGTGAGATACAACCGATTAAAGGGTAACGACATTCTTTTTGTTTGCGGTTCAGATGAACACGGGGTTCCGATTACGATAACCGCTGATAAAGAAGGGCTAAAACCGAAGAACATTATTGATAGATTCCACGAAATAAACAAAGACTCTTTTGAAAAGTTCGGAATGAACTTCGACATTTATTCCCGCACAAGTCTTCCTATCCATCACGAAACCGGTAAAGAATTTTTTCTTGAATTTCACAAACAAGGTTTATTAAAAGAAAAGAAGACGCTTCAATTTTATGACGAAAAAGCAAACATGTTTTTGCCGGATCGTTATGTTGAAGGAACGTGTCCTAATTGTGGAAATGAAAGCGCCAGAAGCGACGAATGTGAAAATTGCGGTGCGTTGTATGAACCAAGCGCGTTGAAAAATCCGGTCAGTAAAATAAGTGGAAACTCTCCGGTGCTTAAAGAGACTTCTCATTGGTTTTTTCCGCTTGGGAAATTTCAAGAGAGACTTGAAGCATATATAAAGGATATGGATGAGAAATTCCACTGGAAAGAAAACGTACTTCAATATTGCAGAAGCTGGTTCAAAGACGGATTGCAGGATAGAGCCGTAACGCGCGATCTTGATTGGGGAATTCCCGTTCCGCTTGACGATGCAAAAGGAAAAGTGCTTTACGTTTGGTTTGAAGCTGTTCTCGGTTACATTTCCGCAGCAAAAGAACTTTCTGAAAAACGAGGTGAGCCTGATCTCTGGAAAAATTATTGGCAGGATCCCAAAACAAAATATGTTGCCTTTATCGGCAAAGACAACGTTGTTTTCCATACAATTTTCTTTCCCGCGATGTTAATGGCTTGGAATGACGGAAGGGATGATAAATATGTTCTTCCGCAAAATGTTCCGGCAAATGAATTTTATAATTTTGAAGGGAAGAAGTTTTCTAAAAGCAGAAATTGGGGAATTGATGTTATCGATTTCTTAAAAGCATTTCCTGCCGATCCGCTGCGCTACACGCTTGCGGCAAATTTACCGGAAATGCGTGATACCGATTTCCATTGGAAGGAATTCCAGGCGCGTAATAATAACGAGCTGTCTTCTATTCTCGGAAATTTTATTAACCGGACATTTACCTTCGTCGCCAAGAATTTTGAAGGGAAAGTTCCCCCACAATTTAAATTAGAAGAAATAGATCAAGCAATGTTAGCGCTGTTGGAATCGTATCCGGCTAAAACATCACTGCTGTTTGAGAATTATAAAATAAAAGATGCTACGCTTGAGATTATGAATTTAGCTCGCGCGGCAAATAAATATTTTAATGATGCCGAACCCTGGAAGACAATTAAATCAGATAAAGAGAAATGCTCAACTACTTTGAATATTTGTCTGCAAACCATTTTTACTTTAGCTGAACTAATTGAACCGATAATTCCTAACTCTTCACAGAAAATATTCTCGATGCTTAATTCTCGTCCCGTTGAATGGGATTTATGCGGTCAACTACATTTAAGCGCCGGACATCAGCTACATGATTTTGAAATTCTCTTCAAAAAAATTGAAGATGAAGAGCTAGTTCCATTCCTGGCAAAGGTAGAAGCAGATGAAATTGTTGAAACAAAAGCAGAAGAACCAAAAGTGGAAGATGAATTAATTTCATTTGATGATTTTCAAAAAGTTCAGTTAAAAGTTGCTGAAGTTCTCGAAGCGGAAAAAGTTGCGAAGAGTGAAAAACTCTTAAAGTTAAAAGTTTCCTTAGGTTCCGAACAAAGACAGATACTTGCCGGAATTGCAAAACATTATTCTCCCGAAGAGCTTGTGGGGAAAAAAGTAGTGATTGTCGCAAATCTAAAACCGGCAAAGTTAATGGGAATGGAATCTCAGGGAATGGTTTTGGCAGTAGAAGGAGAGGGGAAATTAAATCTCCTGAATATTGATCCTTCAGTTCCGAACGGTACAAGAGCCAAATGAGCAGCTCGTTCGTTCAATTATCAGAAAACAAAATAAGTAATTGAGAAACGTAAAATTTCAATTTTATTTACCTTGTTTTTGTAACATTGGTTTACTAAAATTCTTAACTAAAAATTCAATTATGAAGAAAAAATCGGAGTTATTCTTATGAGAAAAAGTCTCTTAATCTTTTCATTATTTTCTATTGTTCTATTTTTCTCGGCGTGTACGCCAAAGCATGGGGAAATTCTTTTAGCAAAATATGATAAAGGAACGGTAACCGTTGGCGAATTTGAAAAAGCTTACGCAAAAAATTCAGGCGGAGTTGAAGCCGCTAAAGATGATAGTATTGAGCAATTTCAAAAATTTTTAGATCTCTACGTAAACTTTAAATTGAAAATTAAAGATGCTTACGAGCGAGGATATGATAAAAATCCAGATATGACCGCTGAATTAAATGATTATAAAAAGAAAGTCGGTGTTAGTTATCTTTTAGATAAAGAATTAGTTGAACCGGCAATTAAAAAATTGTACGATCAAAGGAAAACAGAATTGCGCGTAAGCCACATAATGATCCGTCCTGATTCAACCGGTGACGAAGGTGCAAGAAAAAAAGCAAATGAAGTTTTGAAGAGAGCTCTTGCGGGTGAAAAGTTTGAGGACCTGGTAACTGAATTTTCAGCCGATCAATATTCAAAAACAAAAGGTGGAGATATTTACTACATCACTGCCGGATTAATTGTTCCGGAATTTGAAGAAGCCGCATACAAAACAGAATTAGGTAAAATTTATCATGAAGTCGTAAAAACAAGATTCGGTTATCATATCATAAAAGTTACAGAGAAAAAAGAGAGAATCCCGGCAATCCGCGCCAGCCACATTCTTATTACGTTTGCAAATGCTGCCGGAGAGAATGACACGCTTGCTGCATTCAAAACAATTGACAGTATTAAAACCGCTCTTAAAAATGGTGCTGACTTTGCAAAACTTGCAGAACAATATTCTAAAGATCCCGGTTCAGTAAAAAATGGCGGCGATCTTGATTTCTTCTCACGCCGTGTGATGGTTAAAGAATTTGATGAAGCTGCATTTAATTTAAAAGTTGGCGAGGTTTCAGACATCGTTAAGACAAATTACGGTTATCATCTTATCAAACAAACCGATAGAAAACCTTATGCTACTTTTGAAGAAGATAAAGAAGAATTAAAAAAGATTTACAAACAATCACGTTATAACGCCGACAACGATACTTTGTTAACTTTCTACAGAAATAAATTTAACTTCAAATTGAACGAAGCCGGTCTTGAAAAAATTAATGCGGCAAACGATTCAATTAAAATTGCAGCTGAATACTTTGGAAGTAACCTAAATAAAGATTTAGGCAAGACCGAAGTTTATTCGTTGAATGGTGAAGCGAATAATCTTGATGTAGTAATTGAAAAGATCCAAACGCAATCAGAGTATATGAATAAAAAGATCACAGCTGATGTTTTGAAAGATGCTGCTAACAAACTTGCCGGAGATGCGGCGTTAGAAACCGAAACATTGACGATGGATTCCCGTTATCCTGAGTATGCCGAGTTAATGGAAGAGTACAGAAACGGTATCTTTATTTTCAAGTTGCAGGAAGAAGAAATCTGGAACAAAATTAAAATTGATGATGCTAAACTTGAACAGCATTTCAACAAGACCAATGGAAAATATAATTGGAATAACCGCATAGCGTTCACAGAAATCTTTTCGCGCAAAGATTCCATCATTCAACTTTGTAAAGAACTTTTGAAAAAAGGAAACGACTTTGATTCATTAGCTGCAAAATATACTGAGAGAGCGGGCATGAAATCAAAAGGCGGAAAGTATGAATTGGTTGACGCAAATACCTCTCCATTATCAATGGAAGCATATAAACTCACAAATCCGGGAGACGTTTCAGAAACATTCGCAAATGCAAGCGGATTCTCATTGATCAAATTAGATCGAAAAGAAGCCGCGCGTCCAAAAACTTTTGAAGAAGCAAAAGCTGAAGTCTCCGGCTCATTCCAGGAAGAAGAGAGCAAGAGATTAGAAGCGGCTTATAACGAATCGTTGCGTGCGAAGTATAAACCCGAAATTAAAAAAGAAGAATTATCAAAAGTATTTAAGAGTGAATAACTTTTTTAAAACATCGTTCATCTTTGTTGTTATTTTGATTGCCGGTTGTTCAAAAGAAAAACCGTCGGTTGAATATGTTGCCAAGGTGAACGATGTTTATCTTTATAAAAAAGATTTCACATTCTCTCCCGATACAAATCTTGCATACAGAAATGAGTTCATCCACAATTGGGTGAATACAGAGTTGCTCGCACAAGAAGCGCGCAAAAATGATCTAAAAAAAAGTGATGAGTTTCTTGAACTCTCAAAAAAAGCTGAAAGAGAAATCTTAAAATCTCTCTGGCTTAAAAAATATTTAGCGGAGAATATAAAACCGGTTACTTCCAAGGAGTTGGAATCCTACTATAATTCAAAACCGGAAACATTCAAACTGCTTCAAGATGCTGTTATTCTTAACCAGGTTTATCTTACACAATTTGATAGGGCGATTCAATTTAGAAGCGCGCTTTTGGAAAGCGATTGGAACAAAACTCTGAAAGCGTTTGCAAACGACTCATCACTCACAAGTTCTTCAAACAATGAGTTGGTGTATAACTATCAAATTGAAGCAGGTAATTTGTTAAACATAATAAGTGAACTTCAGCCGAATGAAGTAAGTCTGGTAGTTCCCGTTCAAAAGAATCTTTTCACGGTTGTTCAAGTACTTCAGAAATTACACAAAGAGGAAGTGCCTCCGTTTGTTTCTATTAAAAAAGAAGTTGAAAAAACTTTTCTGGATGAAAAACAGAAACAAATGATTGAAGAACATTTAAAAGAACTTTATTCACAAAATGACATCGATATTAAAAAATAGGAAAAACATGACGAAGTACTTTCTCTTTCTTTTAATTTTTATTCTCCCGGAACTCATTGCGCAACAATCCGTTGATAAAGTTATTGCGGTTGTTGATAATGAAATTATTCTTAAAAGTGAACTTGAATATCAAATAAATCTCTTAGCTGTTCAGCGGAAGATCGATCCCAAAACCCCGGCATTACGGGACCAGGTTTTGAAAATGCTGATTGATGAAAAATTAGTTTATGCTCAAGCCGGGCTTGACTCAATTGCAGTTTCCGAAGATGAAATCGGAAAACAAATTGAATATCAAATCTCACAACTTACACAGCAATACGGTTCAAAAGAGCGCGTTGAACAAATGTATAATATGAGCATGGAAAAGATCAAACGGGAATTGCGTGATGATGTCCGCAAAAATATTATGATCCAAAAAATGCAGGAGAAAAAATTCGGGCAGGTAGAATCCTCACGCCGGGAAGTTGACGATTTTTTCGCACAATTTAAAGATAGTCTTGGTGTAATTCCGGAGAAAGTAAAAATTTCACATATCTTCAAAAACCCGCAAACATCAGCAACGCTAAAAGCAAAATACAAAGCTACTGCTCAAGCAATTTTAGATTCGATTAAAGCGGGAGGTGACTTTGCCGAATTCGCAAAAAAATACTCTGAAGATCCGGGCAGCGCAACCCAAGGCGGTGATCTTGGATTTGTTAAACGCGGAGTTTTTTATCCCGAATTTGAAAGCGCAGCGTATGCTTTAAAAGAAAAGCAATTGTCGGAAGTAACTGAATCGCCGGTAGGATATCATATTATTCAATTGTTGGAGAAACGCGGCGAATCGATCCACACCCGTCATATTCTTATAAAAATAAAGGCTGATGATGAAAGTGATTTGAATACAATCGAAATGCTTACAGAAATCCGCGACAGTATTGTAAGAAAATTTGGAACGTTTGCTGAGTTGGCAAAAAAATATTCTGATGATAAAGAAACCGTTAACCTTGGCGGTCAACTTGGTGCATTTTATCTCAACCAGCTTGATAAAAATCTTCTTGATGTTGTCGGCAAGTTAAAAGAAAACGAGATCAGTTATCCAAAGCGTGTAAATTATGCTGGAGACAGTTACGGTTATCATATTGTTTGGCTTGAGAAAAAAATTCCACAGCACAAACCAAATATCGACATCGATTACACTGAATTGAAAAAACTTTCCGACGAATATAAAAAACAAAAATTGTATGCTGCATGGTTGGAAGAACTCAAAACAAAAATCTTTTGGGAAATAAAAGAGTAATAAAGAAGTTGACAAAGGAAAATTCCATTGGAAAACAGTAATCAGACAAGTGATGTTCAATTAGTTGAGCAGTTAGCCGGTGCAGTTCAATTGGTTAAAAAGGAAATTGCGAAAGTTATCATCGGGCAAGATGAAATTATTGATCATCTTCTTTTGTCGCTTCTTTCTCGCGGACATTGTTTATTGGTTGGCGTTCCCGGTCTCGCAAAAACATTGATCATAAAAACATTAGCCGATGTACTCCATCTGAAGTTTAACAGAATTCAGTTTACGCCGGATCTAATGCCGAGCGATATAACAGGTACTGAAATTCTGGAAGAAGACAGCATTACAAAAAAACGTGAGTTCAGATTTATTTTAGGACCCGTTTTTGCAAATGTTATTTTAGCCGATGAGATCAACCGAACTCCTCCCAAAACGCAAGCGGCGTTATTAGAAGCGATGCAAGAGCACAAGGTAACGATCGCCGGTAAAACTTATTCACTTGATGAACCGTTCTTTGTTCTGGCAACTCAAAATCCAATTGAACAAGAAGGAACTTATCCGCTGCCCGAAGCTCAACTTGATAGATTTATGTTTAATCTTTGGCTCGATTATCCTTCTTTGGATGAAGAAAAAGAAATTGTAAAAACTACCACCGGCGGATTTTTCCCCGAACTGAATAAAGTTGTAACAGCAGAAGAATTGGTAAATTATCAGCGATTAGTGCGCCGCGTTCCTGTCGCGGAAAATGTTATTTCGTTCGCTGTGAACTTTGTAAATAAAACACGACCTAACAACCCGGATGCTCCGAAATTTATTAAAGAATGGTTGCGATGGGGAGCTGGTCCAAGAGCCTCGCAGTATTTGATTCTTGCTGCAAAAGCTAAAGCGGTTTGCGATGGAAGGTTTACACCGAATATTGATGATGTAAAGTCGGTACTCATTCCGGTTTTGCGCCACAGAATTATTACAAATTTTAATGCCGAAGCTGAGGGGATAAATTCTGTTGAAGTGATTAAAAAAATCTCGGAGATTTAATTTTAGATCCGAGTGATACGGTAATTTTTCCATGCAAAGTAGAATTCCAAACTCGCAGTTCTAATAACCGTAGCTGTAGGAATTGCGAGCAGCATACCCAACATTCCATATAACTGCCCGCCGGCAATAATTAAAAAAATGATGATCAACGGATGCATGTGCACGCTTTTCGAAAAGATATAGGGTTGAACAATTCCGTTATCTAACGCATAAATTATTAAAAGAAAAAGCAGAATAATGGGAGTTTGTGATAAGTTTCCATAATGCATGAATGAAATCAGAATCGCCGGAACTCCGCCAATTATCGGACCAAAATAGGGAATGAGATGTCCGATGCCGGCTAATGCCCCCAACGCGAGAGCGTTATCAATACCGATAAGTTGGAACGACAATCCGCAGGCAACTCCGATGAACAAAGCATCAAGCATCCAGCCGCGAACATATCTGCCAAGCTGCTGGGTGACTTTTTTAATTACCCAGTACGACATTTCCAAATATCTGTTTGGAAGGACAGAGACTAACCCCTTTATTATTTGCATTCTATCTCTTAAAATAAAAAAAGTTGTAAACGGAAGAATTACAAGCACCGCAAGAAAAGAAAAAATATTTGTTAAAAAGGGAGAGACTTGATTAAACAAATTTTCAAACATGCTGGTTGAAAGTTTTTCTACCTGGTGAGTGATGAGTTCTTTAGTTACGAAAGGGAAAAGGATGTGCAGCTTATCTTCAAACTTCAAAAGCTGATCACTAACAAGATTAGCACTAAGTTTGGAGAAGAGCGCATTTGATTGTTCGAGAATTGTTGGAATTAAATAAGAATAAATTCCCATCCCAACTAATGTAGCCAGTAGAAATACGAGAAGGATGGCATGTAATCTTTTAAATGAATTCTTTTCAAGGAAATTAATAACGGGATCAAAAATGAATGCGAGCAGAACGGAGAGGGCGAAGAGGATTAGAACGTCGAGTAGATAGTACATCAGTAAAAAGAGCAGCGGTAAAACTAAAAGTAGAAATAAATAATTCCGTTTTATCACTGTTTCGTTTTGCATGACGTTACGAGACCGCCTCTACTCTTCTGATACCGGGAACTTCTCTTATCAAAGCGCGTTCTACGCCAGCCCGTAAAGTCATCTGAGACATCGGGCATGAGCTGCAGGCTCCAATCAATTTAACCTGTACGATTCCGTCTTTAGAAATATTTACAAGTTCAACATCACCGCCATCTGCTTGCAAATAAGGGCGGATACTATCAAGAGCTTTTTTAATTCTATCTTCCATGTAAATTATTTTTAACTTTCCATTAAAATTTCAATTTTCGTTTCCGTCGCGTTTGAGTTTCTTATGCTGACTTGAGCCGCTAATTTTCTCGCGATTGAATAAATTATTTTTGCATGCTCTGAATCAGGAATATCGAATACAATGGGAATTCCTTTATCTCCGCCAATACGAACGCGCGGATCAATTGGAATGCCGCCGAGAAATGGTGCTTCAAGTTCTACCGAAAGATTTTCTCCGCCGCCATTTCCGAAGATATCATATTTTATTCCCGTATCGGGTGCAATAAAATAACTCATGTTTTCAATAATACCAAGTACCGGTACGTTCACGCGATGAAACATTTTCAAACCTTTGCGCGCATCAATCAGAGAAACTTCTTGAGGTGTAGTTACAATTACTGCACCGGTAAGTGGAATCGTTTGTGCCAATGTTAGTTGAATATCCCCGGTTCCGGGAGGCATATCGAATATCAAATAATCGAGTTCGCCCCAGGCAACATCTGATAAAAATTGTTTTACAGCGCCGCTTGCCATTGGTCCGCGCCAAATAACGGGAGCGTTGTCGTCAATTAAAAATCCGATTGACATTAATTTAATTCCGAAATTTTCGAGCGGAAGCATTTTCATCGTTTCTTTGTCTTGATAAACGCGCGGCTTTTCTTTTATTCCCATCATCAGAGGGATGCTTGGTCCGTAAATATCTGCATCAATTAAACCGACTTTCGCTCCATCTTTTGCAAGTGCAACAGCAAGATTAACGGCTATTGTGCTTTTTCCAACGCCGCCTTTTCCGCTTGCAATAGCGATAGTATTTTTTACTCCCGGTAAAATTGCATCTTTCACTTCGTTAATGTGTGATGCTACTTTGGAGGTCATTTTAATTATAATTTCTTTAGCTTCGGGAAAATCCTCTTTAATTGCATTTTCACAATCTTGCTGAATTTTATCTTTTAAAGGGCAGGCCGGTGTTGTAAGTATAACATCAACCGAAATCTTGTTTTCGTTTACTTGAATATTATCGATCATTTTAAGCGTTACTAAATCTTTATGAAGGTCGGGATCGTTTACTCTTTTCAGAGCATTCAGAATTCCTTCTTGCGTAATTTGCATTTGTGTTCCTTTGTTTGACTTATTAAAAAACATCATTTCACTTTCTTGACTTTACTAGCCGCTTTTTCGGCATGCTTCATCAACCATTCTTGAATATTAAATTTCTTTTCATCATCAACCGGTTTTCGCAAGGTATATTCCATTGAAGAATTTAACATTCTTGCTTTCGTATTATCCTTCATGTACGGCTGAAGAATATTATTGATCAAATTATTTTTCAATTTTGGATCTTGTACTTCAAAAGCTGTTTCAACGCGACCGTCCAAATTTCTTTGCATTAAGTCGGCGCTGCTTAAATAGACTTCTTCATTTCCATTATTGAAGAAATAATAAATCCGGCTGTGTTCCAAATATCTTCCGACAATACTTCGGACGGTAATATTTTCACTCAGACCGGGGACGCCCGGTACTAAACAACAAATTCCACGCACGATCAGTTCAATTTTTACTCCACAGTTAGATGCTTCATACAGTCCGGCGATGCACATTGGATCAACGATAGCATTACATTTTAGGATCATTTTTCCTTCGCCGCCGTTTTTAACATTTTCAATTTCGCGGTAAACCATTTTCAGAAAAGTGTTTCGCAGATTTAACGGAGCGATAATTAATTTGTTGAATTCAGCTTGTTTGGAGTATCCGGTTAAATAATTAAAAACATCTGAAACATCCGAACAAATGCCTTCATCAGTTGTAAAAATTCCAAGGTCGGTGTAGATTTTAGCTGTGGTAGCATTATAATTTCCGGTCGCAAGATGAACATATCGTTTAAGTCCTTCAAATTCTTTTCGTACAACTAACGTCATCTTCGCGTGGGTTTTTAAACCGACTAAACCATAGACCACATGAGCGCCAACTTTTTCCAATTCTCTCGCCCAGAAAATATTATTCTCTTCATCAAAGCGGGCTTTCAATTCAACGAGAACGGCGACCTGTTTGCCGCGTTCGGCAGCTTCAATTAAATATTTTACGATCGGAGAATTAGATCCGACACGGTAAAGCGTTTGCTTTATTGCTAAAACATCGGGATCATTCGCTGCCTGTTTTATAAATTCTACAACAGGTTTAAAAGATTCATACGGATGGTGAAGCAGAATATCTTTTTGGCGGATCAAAGAAAAAATATCTTCATCTTCATCAAACCACTTTGGCGTTACGGGATAAAACGGTCTTTCTTTTAATTGGTGGATGGGGAGATCGCACAAACTCATCACATCAGCTAAGCCAAGAGGACCATCGTAAACGTGTAAATCACTTTCCTGAATCTGTAGATTTTCCAGCAATGTTTCGATCATGAAGCCGGGCATATCTTTTTCAACTTCAATACGAACGACATTTCCGAATTTTCTTTGCCGGATGTTTTCTTCAATTACACGAAGTAAATCATCAGCTTCATCTTCTTGAATTTCAATATCGGTGTCGCGGGTGATTCGGAACCGGTGGGCTTCAAGAATTTCCATCTTTGGAAAAAGAAGTTGAAGATTTGCTTTTATTAAATCGCCTACCCAAATATATTTTGCTGAAAAACCTTCCGTTGCATCTTTCTTTTTTTGCGGATTAATTACATGATCCACACGCAATAGACGCGGTAGCACGTTCGGAACTTTTACACGTGCAAAGTGTTTGTCACCTTTCGGACTTTGTACAACAACTGCCAGACTTAAACTCAAATTAGAAATGTAGGGGAAAGGTCTTCCCGGATCAAAAGCTAACGGCGTAAGTACAGGATAAATTTCTTTTTTGAAGTAGGCATTTAACAAATTGTTTTCTTCTTCGCTTAATTCATCTAAGTTAATGATGAAGACATTGTTCTTTCTAAGCTCCTGAAGGATTTCATTTTTCCACAACTCCACAAGTGATTCCAACATCGGCTTAAGAGCTGTTTCAATTTTTTCTAATTGTTCCCGGGGAGTTAATCCGTCGATGGTCGGACCACCAACATTTGCGGCAACTTGTTCTTTCAATCCGGAAACACGGATCATGTAAAATTCATCAAGATTGGAAAAGAAAATTGAAATGAATTTAATTCTATCGAGCAGCGGAAGGTTCGGGTTTAATGCTTCCTCACAAACGCGGCGGTTAAATTCAATCCAGCTAAGATCGCGGTTAAAAAAATTCGCCGGCTGGTTGTATTTTTTTAATAATTCTTTCCAGAACATTGGTTACCTGTGATTGGTACTATTTAAATAATTGTCAATCGCTTTAGCCGCTGTGCGTCCGGCGCCCATCGCAAGAATTACCGTAGCTCCGCCTGAAACAATATCTCCTCCGGCAAAGACGCCTTCTTTTGAAGTTTTCATCGTGGCTTCATCAACAATAATGTTTCCCCATTTGTTGTATGAAAGGTCGGGTGTAGTTTTTTGAATTATCGGGTTTGAACCGTTCCCGATCGCAACAACTGCCATATCTAATTCGGTAATATATTCTGAATTTGGAATGGGAACAGGTCTTCTTCTTCCTGAAGCATCCGGCTCGCCAAGTTCCATTTTTTGTAATTTTACACTGCGAAGCCATCCGTTTTCATCGCCTTGGAACTCCAGAGGATTGGTAAGAAAAACAAATTCAATACCTTCTTGTTTTGCGTGGTGAACCTCTTCCAAACGAGCAGGCATTTCTTTTTCTGAACGGCGGTACATGATGTAAGCATTTTTTGCTCCAAGACGCTTGGCTGTGCGAACTGCATCCATTGCAGTGTTGCCGCCTCCGAAGACTGCTACGTTTTTATCTTTGCAATTAAAAACGGGAGTATCGTATTCGGGAAATTTATATGCTTTCATCAAATTTACTCTGGTGAGAAATTCATTTGCAGAATAAACGCCGTTATAATTTTCTCCCGGAATATTCATAAAATAGGGGAGACCGGCGCCAACAGCTATAAAAACTGCGTTATATCCGCTTTCAAAAAGTTCGTCAATCGTATCGGTAAATCCGATTACTGCGTTTGTTTGAAATTCTACGCCAAGACTTTTTAAAGCATCAACTTCAGCTTTTACGATACTTTTCGGAAGACGGAATTCAGGGATTCCATAAATTAACACTCCACCAACTTCATGTAATGCTTCAAAGACGGTAACATCGTGTCCAAGTTGAATTAAATCACCGGCACAACTTAAACCCGCGGGACCGCTGCCGATGACGGCAACCTTTTTCCCGGTTTTCGGTTTTATAGCAGGAGTTCTGATCCCGATTGTTTCTCGTTCATAATCGGAGACAAATCTTTCCAATCTTCCAATCGCAACCGGATCGTGTTTAACTCCAACAACACATTTTGCTTCACATTGTTCTTCCTGCGGACAAACTCTTCCACAAACTGCCGGCAGCGCATTATCCGATTTTATTTTTGCAGCCGCGCCGAGAAAATCTCCTTCGCTAACAAGCTGAATAAAATCTCTGATTTGAACTCCAACCGGACAGCCATCAACGCAAACAGGTTTCGGGCATTGCAAACACCTCTGCGCTTCCATTCGGGCGAGTTCTTCGGTTAGACCAAGATTTACTTCTAAAAAATTTTTATTTCTTTCAAGAGGAGGTTGTTCCGGCATAGGTTGACGCGGGGTCTGCATTCTTTCTTTTTTTGTAAGTGGGGGCATAAAAAATTCTCGTTATTGGTGTATGGTTTCAGTTTTTACCGCTTCAAAAAAAGCTTTATCAAGGGTACAAAGATGACTTTCAAGCGCAACTTTTTCACTTTGATTGTATGTCCGGTTACGTTTTGTCAACAATTCAAAATCAACAAGATGAGCGTCAAATTCGGGTCCATCAACACAGACGAAGACGGTTTTATTATCAACCGTTGCTCGGCATCCGCCGCACATTCCGGTACCGTCAACCATAACAGGATTTAAGCTTACAACAGTTTTTATTCCGTATGGTCTTGTTGTATTTGCAACAGCTTTCATCATGGGAATTGGACCGATGGCGAGAACGAAATCTATTTTTCTTCCGCTGTCAATCAGTTCTTGCAATTTTTGAGTAACGAATCCGTGATAACCGTAACTTCCATCGTCGGTGGTAATATAAAGTTCATCGGAAACATTTTTTAATTCTTCTTCAAGGATGACCAAATCTTTATTACGCGCACCGTTAATAACGATGGTGTGGTTTCCGGCTCCTTTTAAAGCAACCGCAGTTGGAAATGCTATCGCGGTTCCAACTCCACCGCCTATGCTGATTGCGGTTCCGAAATTTTCTATATGAGAAGGTTTCCCCAATGGACCAACGACGTCCAGAAAGTAATCGCCCGTTTTGTGAGAATTAATTTCCTTTGTAGTTTTTCCAATTCCTTGTACGATAATGGTAATTGTTCCCTGGTCTTTGTTTGAATCGGCGATGGTGAGCGGAATTCTTTCCCCCTTTTCGTCAATACGGACAATTACGAACTGTCCTGCTTTCCGTTTTGCGGCAATTTTAGGAGCTTCAATAACAAACCGTTTGATATCGGCTGCAAGAAACTCCGCTGAAATTATTTTATTCATCAGTGGTTATTTCAGTAAGTTTAAGAAAATCTTTATGTTTGTATATAAAAATAAGCAAAAATTCATTATAAAAGATGGCAGATTTTGCCCGCTTTTTTCAACAAAATAATGAAATCGCGCTTAAAAATTATCGAACGAAAATTGAAAAAATTAAATGATACGTATTCTCGGGTTTCTTCTGTTGTGTATTGTGGTTGGTCATGGACAAAGCGCTCCAAAAAAAATATTCGAGCCGAAATTAGAAAACAATAAAGTAACGGTAGTAAATTCATCCGGGGAAATTATCTTTGAAAAATATTTTAATGATCCGTCTGAACTTTTTGTGAATTTGAGCGATGGTTCAACGACTGAATATCTCATCCGGGATAAAGTAATTGAGCATGGAGTTCCAAAATATTCGGCTTTTATCTATTGCATATCCGATACATTTTTTCTGATCGATTCTGTTTATTCCGGAGTTTATGAGCCCGCACCTTTTTATTCAACTGAACTTGAGCGAACTCTATTGCTTATCGGAACTATGGATTTTGACTCTCTCTATTCGCCGCTTGAACACGAATATTTTTCTCCGGTAAATTGTTTGTTATATGAAGATGGGAACTTCTTTAACGCCAACGAGCTGGTCTATGATATTTTTCTTCAAGAAAATGAGCCGATCATTTCTTATGTTGAAAGCTCCTGGAGCGGATCGGATAAAAGTTGTACAACTTCTACCGAACTGAGGTCTGCAATTGGTGCGGCGTACGTTAATTATCTTAATGCCGGGGAAAAAGTTTTAGCGCGTCAATTTTTAAATGATTACTATCTTTGTCCCGACAAAGAATCATTTAAAAGTTTTCTTGATTCACAATTTTAACAAGGTGAAAAATGGAAAAAATTAAAGTTGGTGTTATTGGAACCGGACATTTGGGAAAACTGCACACTAAAATGTTTTCTCAATTACAGAACGCGGAGTTAATCGGCGTTTTTGATGCGGACTTTTCAACGGCAAAAACCGTTGCAAAAGAAAACAACACAACAGCCTTTGAAACCATGGATGAGTTGCTTAGTAAGGTTGAAGCGGTTTCAATTGCCGCAGTTACAAGCGCTCATTATCAATTGGCAAAAAAATGTCTTGAAAATAAAATCCATGTGTTCGTTGAAAAACCGATCACGGTTCAACTTGATGAAGCTGAAGAATTGGTAATGCTTGCGCGAGAAAATAAAATGAATTTGCAAGTCGGACACATTGAACGATTTAATCCGGCATTGCTTGCGCTTGAAAAATATAAATTGAATCCGCTCTTTGTACAAAGCGACAGGCTCGCACAATTTAATCCGCGGGGAACGGATGTGGCAGTCGTTTTGGATTTAATGATCCATGATATTGATATAATTTTAAGCCTGGTAAAAAGCGAAGTTAAAAGCGTGCAGGCAAGCGGTGTTGCGGTTGTTTCAAATAATATTGATATTGCAAACGCGAGGATTGAATTTGAAAACGGCGCTGTTGCCAACGTTACCGCAAGTAGAATCTCGCAGAAAAAAATGCGTAAGATGAGAATATTTCAAAAAGAAGGATATCTTTCTCTCGATTTTATTACCGGTGTTTCCGAAGTGTTCCGGCTTGTTCCAGCAGATCAAAAAGTTGAAGAAGCGCATATTAACTTTGGTGAAATTGGTGTAGGCGATAAAAAGAAATTTGTGATCTACGAGCAGCCTGAACAGGTTGAAGTAAACGCGCTGAAATATGAACTTGATCTGTTCCTTCAATCGATTATTAAAAAAGAAAGACCGGTTGTTTCCGGTGAAGACGGTTGGAAAGCGCTGAAGGTTGCCGATCAGATCATTAAAAAAATTGAAGAATCTTTAATAAAATTAACTCAATAGTTCCGAGGCATTTATGAAAAAAAATATTTTGCTGCTGGTGGCTGCAATGTTTATCCTTACATCGTGCAGCATTTATAAGTCGATTGTTAATCTTTCCCGTCTAGAATTTAAGCTCGGAATAGTTAATAATGTTCGCCTGGCGGATATTTCTTTGGATGGGAAGAAAAAAGTTTCAGACTTCTCTCCCTTCGATGGAATCAAATTAACATCGGCAATAGCAAAAGGATCGCTTCCGATTTCATTTACATTGAACATCGATGTTAAAAATCCGAATGATGGAACCGGCGGATATGCTGCAACCAATGCTTCACTGGTTTCGATGCCTTATCGACTTTACGTAGATGAAAAAGAAATCCTAACTGGAAATATTTCTTCACCGGTAACTATTCCCGGAACGGGTGACGCAACCGTCATTCCACTCGCAATAAATTTTGATCTGATAAAAAATATGAAAGATCATGGATTTGAATCGCTCGTAAATCTTGCGTTAAATATTGCCGGAACCGGAAATGGAAATTCTCGTTTAACTATTTACACAAAACCGACGGTGAATACAGTACTCGGAGATATTACCTATCCGGGTGAACTTAAAATTGTAGATAAAGAATTTAGAGATAAATAAATTTTAAATTGAATTGGTGGAGAATTGTATGTCGAAATCTGAAAAATATGCTATCGGGGTTGACCTCGGTGGAACGTTTATTAAATTCGGAATCGTTACCGAAAGAGGAAAGATCATCAGAAAATCTTTTGTTGATACAAAAGCTGAAGGTGGTCCCGACTCAGTAATTAAGCAGATGAAAAAGGGATTGAAAGAATTATTCGATCATGATAAAATTAAGATTGAAGGAATCGGAATTGGTTCACCGGGAATTGTTTCAAAGAAAAGAGGAACGGTTGAGAATCCACCGAACTTACCCGGCTGGGGAAAAGTTCAACTTGGACATTTGATCGAAAAAACTTTTAAACTTCCCACATTTGTGGAGAATGATGCAAACGCGGCAGCAATTGGGGAACTGATTTTCGGCGCCGGGAAAAATCATAAATCTTTTGTAATGATCACACTCGGCACCGGAGTTGGCGGTGGAATTATTCTAAACAAAAAATTATTCCGCGGCGATTTTGGAGCTGCCGGTGAAATAGGACATATTACGATTGACATCAACGGTCCTAAATGCGGCTGCGGCTCATATGGTTGCATTGAAGCGTATGCGGGAAACAGTTACTTAATTCACAGTACAAAAGAAGGTTTAAAAAATCATCAGGATTCTAAAATTGTTGAACTGATAAGCGATGACTTTAACGCACTGACTCCAAAAGTTATTAGCTCCGCCGCGGAATTGGGCGATCCTTTTGCGAACGAGGTGATAAAAAATTTAGGGAAAAATATCGGCTTCGCTTTAGCTTCCGTTTCCAATTTACTTGATATTGGAACATACATTGTCGGCGGTGGCGTTGCCGGATTCGGAAAATTGCTACTTGATAATATCGAGATCTCATTAAAGCAGAGAGTTCTAAAATCGTTAGTCCCGCGATGCAAAGTTTTTCCGGCGAAATTAAAAAACGAAGCCGGCATCAAAGGCGCGTCGTCACTTGTGTTTTATTCGATTTAATATGTCCGTAATGTAATCTAAATGAAAATTCTTCTGCTCCATATTTTTCTTTTCTCTCTTGTCTGTTTTGGGCAGGCGGATTCACTGAAAACATTTTCTACTGATTCTTCTCTGGTTGTTACAGATTCTTTAGCGCTGAACGATTCAACCAAAAAAAGTTCGGACATCGATTCCATCATCTATTCATCGGCGAAAGACTCCATCATCTTTTTTCTCGATCAGAAAAAAATGCACCTTTACGGCAGTGGCGATATGCACTACAAAGAGACTCAACTGAAGAGCGGAAAAATTATTGTTGATTTTGAAACTTCAAATGTTGAATCTTTTAGCTTGGGAAAAGATTCTTCGAACAAGGAGATTGAAGCGCCTGTACTCGTTGATAAAAATGAAGAGTACAAGGGAATGCGCATGCGGTATAATTTTAAAACGAGCAAAGGTTACATAACCTATGCCGCTTCGGAAATTGAGCAGGCTTCATATTCCGGCGCAAAAATAAAAAAAGTTGATAAGCAGACATTTTTTATTGAGAATGGAGTGTATTCAACTTGCACGCTTGAGCATCCTCATTATTATTTTTTCGGGAACGAAATGAAGATGATACAGAAGCAGCAGCTTATCGGTAAATGGATTTGGCTGGCTTTTGGTGATGTTCCATTCCCAATTCCAATTCCGTTCATTGTTTTTCCTTTGGAATCGGGAAGACGCTCCGGATTGCTTGCCCCCGCAATTGGTGAGCGCGCCGGGTATGGAAGATATTTTTCACGCTTTGGATATTTCTGGGCGATCAGTGATTACATGGATTTAGCATTAACTTCAGATTATTATACCAAAGGCGGTTATACTTTAGATTCACGTTTTCGTTATTTAAAACGTTATGATTTTACCGGAAATTTAGAAGCATCATATTCCGATTTACATCAGGGTGAAAGAACCGATCCCGATTATAACGAACAAACAAACTGGCGGCTCCGTTGGGTACATAATCAAACGATAACTCCTTCATCACGACTTGACGTCAATATGGAATTTATGTCGGGAGACTATTTTAAACAGAACAGCGCAGATTACAGTCAACTTTTAAGACAGCAAATTGTATCAAATGCGAATTACTATAAAAGCTGGGAAGAATCAGGAAGCAGCATCTCGCTTGGTTACAGTAGAAATCAAGATTTATCAACCGGAAACATCACAGAGTATCTTCCGACTTTTTCATTCTCAAAGTCTCAGATGTATCCTTTCAAAAGAAAAAAAGTTGTTGGCGAACAAAAGTGGTATGAACTTATCGGGTTGAGTTACAATAATCAATTTCAGAATAGAAGAATTAAGGAAGAAGGACAGCTGAAAATTCGTGGAGGTGTGCGGCACAGTTTAAATGTTAGTGCATCTCCAAAATTCGGCTACATAAACATTTCTCCAAGTTTTAGTTACCAGGAACTATGGTACAATAAAAGAATAAGAAGGGAAAATGTTTTTATTCCAATTCCCAGTCAACAAACCAGAATGAATTATGCTAACCCACTTGCTACTGAAGGATATATCGTTTTGCCAGCCAACGGATATGACTCTGTTATAACTACTGATGTGAAGCAACTTCAATTTGTTCGCACATTTAGCATGGGAGTTTCAGCGTCAACTAAATTGTTCGGGATGTATCAACCGCAAAAATTTGGAATTGCTGCTTTGCGGCACACGATTATGCCATCGATATCTTACAGTTATACCCCCGATTTTTCCAAACAAAAATGGGGCTACTTTGATACTTATACAGATTCCACAGGAAAGAAAATTCCTTACAATAAATACGAACGTGAAATTTATGGCGGCGCTTCTTCAGGTGAATCGCAAAGTATCAGTTTTTCACTCGGAAACATTTTTGAAATGAAAACGATGACAGATAGAACCGACACTACTTCAAAAGAAAAGAAAATACAATTGCTGAATTTGAATGCAGGAATCGGTTATAATTTTGTTGCTGATAGTATCCGCTTTTCGGATTTAAACCTTTCCTACCGAACACAAGTGGGTGAGTTGTTAAGTCTTTCGGGATCATCTACCTACTCACTGTATGACTATAATGCTAATGGTGATGCGATAAATAAATTTTTAATCGAACAAGGAAAAGGATTCTTACGGTTAAGAAGTTTTAATTTTTCTCTTTCAACTTCTTTTTCGGGTGATAAATTAAAATCGAACGACGAGAATAAAACAGAAGATTCACTCCGCCAGCAGGAAGCGGCATTTCAAAAAGATAATAAAATGTACCGCGGAATTTATGATTCACAAGAACCGGATTTTACTATCCCATGGAGCGTTTCAATCAATTACAATTATAGCGAATCGCGTTACAACCCTTATAAAACCTCGCGTTATTCTACCATTAGCAGTTCAGCTAATATCAGTTTAACCAAATATTGGAAGATCAGCGTGAGCGGAAGTTATGATATTACCGCTAAACAATTTTCGGCGCCACAAATTATGATAAGCCGCGATCTGCATTGCTGGTTGATGAATTTTACATGGAATCCGATAGGCACCTGGACAGGTTACCGGTTGGAGGTTCGTGTAAAAGCTCCGCAGTTACAGGACTTGAAAGTTACTAAGACCGATAATTTCTTTAGCGGAAGATGATAGAAAACTGTATTCAGTTCAAATTCTCTCTTGTAAGATTTGTTAGTATTTAGTTAGGCGCTTAGTATGACTAAGTTTCTATTTTGATGGAAAAGTAAGTGAAGTAATTATTATCTACCCTTTTTTGAACATTATGGACGGATCAAACAACTGAGAAAATATTGAAACGAATTATAAAAACAGCATACGTGTCATTATTGATGTTTGTAATCCTACAGGCGATGGGTTGTTCCTTTATGCGAAATATGCAAACCTTTAATACTTTTGATGAAAAAAATGGATTGGATAAAGTTGAGTTCAGTGAGATTATTTGGACAAATGATACGTTATCAAACAAAATCAAAAAAAGAGTTGCTTTTTATATTCCTGTAAAAATCAAAGGAATTGATAGAGTATTATATATGCAATTTGATACTGGAACTCCCAAAACTATTTTTTATGAACGACCCCTAAAAAAATTTGTTAAACTTAATTCCAATTTGGAAAAACAGATATCCGGAGCGGATAATAATATGTTTATCAATCAAGTTGAATTGGAATTGAATAATAAGATTCTAACAGCAACAGAACTTAGAGTTAAAAAAGACTTTGGTGATGTTAATATTGATTCTGATATTGTAATAATTGGAACAATAGGATTTGATATCCTTGTGGGTAGAACATTAATTTTAGATTTCCGGAATAATAAATATTGTATAACTAGTAGAAGAGCAGAAGAGCTAAATTACAACATCGACTATATCCAAGATGCCAGTGTTGACAAATTTCCATTGTTTATCCCAGCAAGAATAGGTGAAAAAGAAATTAGATTACTTTATGATACAGGCAGCAGTATGTTCACGATTCTAACCAATATGGATAATTTTAATAGAGCAAGTACAAATAGTTCAATTGACACAATTGGTGGTATCAGCTCTTGGGGTAAAATGTATAGCGTATATCAAAAATACTTAGATAAACCTATTGAATTTGGTCATTTAAAATTGGACAATCAGTTAATATTTGGAAAAGAGATAAAAACATTTTTAGATTATTTCCCGGACTGGTATTACTATGGAAAAATGGGGAATAAATTATTTGAGAATAGAATAATCATTATCGACAATGTGAACAATAAATTCGGGATAATACAATAATTAGTTTTTAATGGATCATAAGAGACAATAATAGACACATTAATTATTGATGCAGTCCGTTAGCAAGATCGAGCAAAACAAAAATGAAAACATTTTTAATTGATGGAAATAATCTCATCGGGAAAATAAAAAATCTTTTTGCGCTTCAACAAAAAGACAAGCAATCTTCACGCGAACAATTAATCTTTCTTCTCGAAAAATATTTTAAGAATCAAAAGAACAAGGGGATGGTTTATTTTGACGGTTTCCAATCAACTGCAATTGCTTCCAACTATTTAAAAATAAAATATTCACAAAGTCAAACTGCGGATGATATTATCCGCGAAGATATTTCGCACGCAAAAAACAGAAAGAATTTAATTGTCGTTACTTCGGATTCGGCATTGAGTAACTTCGCGCGAGTTTGTTCATGCGAGGTGATAAAAAGCGAAGTCTATTTTGCTCAATATTTACAGTCCAAAGCGAACGAGAGTGAAGCCGGGATAATTGATAAACTTAACAACCGGACAGATGAATTTAAAAAACTTTTTGGAGTGAAAGAGGAGTGATGAGATTTTTATTCTTCATTTTTCTTTTTTGTATTCTTCAAGTAGAAAATCTTCCTCAACATTATTCGGCGCATAAAGCAGATAAAGAAACGTACGGAAAAGTTACCGAGACAAAATCGCTTGACGCAGAGACCGGCGGAACTATAATTCCTCTTCAATTCGATAAAACAGAATTAACAGCTTCGGTTTTTGGATATCTTCCTTACTGGGAATATCCAACCGCGAGAAATTATTTACGATATGATTTGCTTACTCACATCGCCTTGTTTGATTTCGCAGCTGATAGTCTTGGCAATGTTTTCAATCCTCCCTACTGGCCCTGGACTGACGTAATTAACGCTGCTCATCAAAACGGAGTGAAAGTAATTCTCTCTACCACAAATTTTGAAGCATCGCAAATGCGGCAGTTGCTAAATTCCGATTCCGCAAAACAAAAATTATTTATAAACTTGAAAAACAAAGTTGAATTGTATAAACTCGACGGTGTGAATATTGATTTTGAAGAATATTATTCGGCGGATCGCGGTGATCTTCTAAATAATTTTATGAAACAGTTTACCGATTCCCTGCATGCAGCAATTCCGGGTTGTGAAGTTTCTTTTGCCGGACCCGCTGTTAATTGGAGCGGATGGAAACTTGCCGGATTAGCAAATGCATGTGATTATATTTTTATTATGGGCTATGCTTTTGCCGGAGGTTGGAGTGATAATACAGGTTCCAACGCTCCGTTACTTGGTGGGATTTACAACATTACAAACACGGTAACAAAACAATATGCCGATGTTTTAAAAACTAATCCAAAAAAATTAATTCTTGGCGTTCCTTATTACGGTAACAAATGGACAACAAGATCATCAACTCCACATGATTCGACTATTAGTTACGGCAAAACAACACGGTTTCGGGATGATGTAACTACTTCAAAAACATACGGATTACTCTGGGAGAACACCGAAAAAACTCCCTGGTACCGATGGAAATTGAATGATACTACCTGGTATCAAGTCTGGTTTGATAATGATTCAAGTTTGGGAATGAAGTATGATCTGGCGAAAACAAATAATTTAAAAGGAATTGGAATGTGGGCGCTGGGATACGACGGTAGCCGAACAGAATTATGGAATGAAATTGAAAAACATGTTGTGTCCGTTGATGAATCAACTGAAATAATTTCCGTTGACAAATTTACTCTCTCACAAAATTATCCGAATCCGTTTAATCCGGAGACAGTAATCAGTTGGCAGTCGGCAGTTGGCGGTAAGGTGACATTAAAAGTTTTTGATATTCTGGGAATTGAAGTCGCAACCTTAGTGAATGAAGAAAAACAACCGGGAATTTATAAAATTGAATTTAATGTAAAGACGGTCCGCCACGGGCGGAATGCCCCGTCTCTACCGAGTGGTCTCTATTTTTATCAGTTGCGAGCCGGTGAGTTCACTCAAACAAAGAAAATGTTGTATTTAAAATGAAAACTTCAATCGAACTTGTAAAACAGATTCAAGCAATTGCTTACGCCGGATTAGAGTATTGCGAAAACGATTTTGACCGTGAACGTTATGATGAATTGAAAAAACTCAGTCAACTGTTATTAGCTGAACTGACTGTTACACCGGTAGAAAAAATCGAAAATCTTTTTGCGAATGAAGTCGGTTATCAAACGCCAAAAGTTGATGTTCGCGCCGTTGTATTTAAAGAGAATAAAATTTTGATGGTGAAAGAAAAGATTGACGGAAGATGGTCAATTCCCGGTGGTTGGGCTGACATCGGTTATTCGCCATCGGAAATTGCGATTAAAGAAGCTAAGGAAGAAGCGGGAGCTGAAGTAAAGCCGGTTCGATTGCTTGCAGTTATCGACAAATTAAAACACGATTATCCTATTTCTCCTTTTCACATTTACAAGTTATTTATTCTTTGTGAATTAGTGAATGATACTATCTCTTCCGGAACCGAAACTTCGGATGTGAATTATTTTTCGATCGAAAATCTTCCACTTCTTTCTGCAACAAGGATTACAGCAGAACAAATTAGCATGCTCTTCCGTCTTTGGGAAAATCCATCGGAACAGGTAGTTTTCGATTAACAAAAAATCTTTTTTATGAAATCCTTACATCTCATCTTATTCCTGTCGATGTTATCTTCCGTTACTCTTAGAGGTCAAGACAAAATTGCCCCGTCAAACACAAAACTTGTTAGCTTCACTTCTTCCAATCTTCCGATCGTCGTTATTGAAACACACGGACAGACAATTGTGAATGAACCGAAAATAACAGTTGATTTGGGAATCATTTTTAATGGGGAAGGAGTTCGAAACAATCTTACTGATCCGCAAAATAATTACAAAGGTAAAGTTGGTATTGAAATCCGCGGATCAACATCGCAATGGTTTCCTAAAAAACAATATGCAGTAGAAACAAGAACTGAATCGGGAGGCGATACTGCGGTTTCATTGCTTGGATTTCCAAAAGAGAATGATTGGATTTTATACGCTCCTTACACCGATAAAACATTTTTCCGGGATGTGCTGACCTATTGGTTGTCTGCACGAATTGGGCAGTACGCTTCACGGTTTAAATTTTGCGAGTTGGTGCTCAATGGCGAATACATGGGCGTTTACATTCTTTTAGAAAAAATTAAACGCGATAAAAACCGGGTCAATATTTCAAGCATAGGCGTAACCGATAATGCAGGCGATAGTCTTACAGGCGGGTATCTTTTAAAAATTGATAAAGAAGATGGTTCGGGAAATGACGGATGGAGATCACTTTTTCCTCCTTATTTTGAAGCTTCGCAACAGATTTATTGGCAATATCATTATCCAAAACCGGAAGATATTACTCCTCAACAAAAAGTTTACATTCAAAAATATATTGATGAGTTTGAAACCCGGGTTTATAATCCAGATTACACCGATACGCTCACCGGCTATCCTTCATTAATCGATGTATCGTCATTTGTTGATTATTTTTTATTGAACGAATTGAGCAAAAATATTGATGCCTACCGGCTGAGCGCTTTTCTTCATAAAGATAAAGACTCGAAAAACCCGAAGTTAAAAATGGGACCGATCTGGGATTATAACATCGCCTGGGGAAATGCGAATTATTATGATGCTTCGTTGGTTTACGGATGGCACATTTCGTATCTAAGTACAAATCTCAATTTCTTGCAGACGGATCAGTTTCAAGTTCCTTTCTGGTGGAAAAAAATTGTTGCTGATCCAAATTTTCAAAAAAAGTACGCCGCCCGTTGGTTCCAGCTTCGTCAAAATGAATTCAGCATTACGAATATTTACCGATTCATTGATTCTTTAAAAACAATAACGAATGAAGCGCAACCGAGAAATTTTCAAAGATGGCCGATTCTCGGTAAATGGGTTTGGCCAAATTATTATGTAGGGCAAACGTATGCTGATGAGGTGACTTACTTTAAGAATTGGATAAAGGATAGGTGCGGATGGATGGACGCTGAACTGCGAACCATAATTAAAGTTGATGAAACAGAACCGCAATTTCCAACTTCATTTGAACTTTTTCAAAATTATCCAAACCCGTTTAATCCGGAAACAGTAATCAGTTGGCAGTGCGCAGTTGGCGGTCATGTAACATTAAAAGTGTTTGATGTACTTGGTAATGAAATTGCGACATTAGTGAATGAAGTCAAGCAGCCGGGAAGATACGAGACGGAATTTCAGCCGGTCCGCCTTAGGCGGAGCAATCGGCAGTTGGCAAGCGGAATTTCCGCTAATAGCGGATATGCCTCCGGCGTATATTTTTATCAACTTCATGCAGGGAATATTTTTCTAACGAAGAAAATGATCCTTCTTAGGTAAATTATTGGATAGGGTATATCCTATTCCCGGTGCAAATTTCTCCCTAATCTAAGACACATCTTAAATTGCTTTGGAGAATGGTTCCCAAGAAATTTTCTTATATTTCACCTGGAGAAATCTTCAATATTTGTAAATAAAATCTTCCTAATGGGATGTGAAATGAAAAGAGTGCAAGAATGTTCGACTGGCAATACCCCAGCTAAACTTAAATATGATCTTCATGTTTCCAAACACCTTCGCGTAAAATATCAATTTGATGAATCGTTATTTTCTCTCCAGGGAAATCTTTTCATCGGAAATTTTTATCAAGCGCGACTTCTTGCCCAAAAAATTAACAGCAAACGTGAGGAAGAAAAAATATTCGATGCCTACGTTACTCCGGGACAAATAAACGCCGCCGGTTTATTGCATGAGATTTTTCATTTTGTTATCCGCCATTATGAAGAAAATGAAAATCCCGGTGCGTTTGAACGAGGCATTTTATTTCTGCGAAATAATTTAGGATCGGAAGAGGTTGAGAAAGTTTTAAGAAAGTTTGTAGAACATTTTCCTCCCGTTGCGGTTCACAAAGGGATCACTACGCATGACCAATATGTAAATGGAAACACGGGTGGCAAATCGAATAAAGAAATTATTCTTGAAGAAATTATTCTGCTTCACCTCGAAAATTTAAATCCGGCATTTCAAACGTTAAAAGAATTATTCGATGATAAACCAATTGCGCAAGAAACTTCTTATTGGAATTTCCTCGCCGCAACGGAAAAATTCTTTGAGTCGGAAAAACCGTTGAGCATAGAAAATCTACCACTGCTTTCTGCTTTAAAGAAACCGATTTTATCTAATCTCAATAATCTTGAAGCGCAACTTGATTACATCCGCGAAATGTGGAAAGTAATCATTGACGAAAAACTTCTTTCAAAAATTTTAAGCGGTGAAGACTTGATCCGTGAAGATATAAAACTCTTCTTACAGCATGGCGGAGTTGGCACTCCTCCCGTGCCGGAATATCAGCTTTTTATGACCGACGAAGAGTTGGAAAAAGCAAAGAAAGCCTATAAAAAAACTAAAGATTCACCGGAAGATATAAGCTTAAGTTATCATTTTGAACCGGAACAATTTACGCAAGATATTGATTGGATGCCGCGTGTTGTGATGCTTGCAAAAAATGTTTTTGTATGGCTCAATCAACTTTCAAAAAAATATCAAAGAGATATTTACCGTCTCGACCAAATTCCCGACGAAGAACTTGACCGTCTCGAACGATGGAATATCAACGCTTTATGGCTCATCGGACTTTGGGAGAGAAGCGCTGCATCGAAAAAAATAAAACAATTTTGCGGCAACCCGGAAGCAGCGCCGTCGGCTTATTCTCTTTATGATTATGTAATTGCAGAACAACTCGGCGGTGAGCAGGCTTTCGAAAATTTGAAATATCGTTGCACGCAAAGACACATCAGACTTTCAAGCGATATGGTTCCCAATCATACCGGAATATTTTCCAAATGGATTTTGGAGCGACCCGATTATTTTATTCAAGCGCCAAATTCTCCCTATCCAAGTTATACGTTTACCGGTCCAGATCTTTCAGACGACTCTCATTATCAAATTAGAATTGAAGACAAGTATTATGCAAAAACAGACGCCGCGGTTGTCTTTCAATTGATCGATAATTGGTCGGGACAAATCCGTTACATCTATCATGGCAATGATGGAACGAACATGCCGTGGAATGATACTGCACAGTTAAATCTTTTACTGCCGGAAGTTCGCGAATCCTTAATTCAAACGATCATGCACGTTGCGCGCAAAACTCCGATCATTCGTTTTGATGCCGCGATGACGCTGGCGAAGAAACATTTTTCACGTTTGTGGTATCCGCAGCCGGGACACGGCGGAGCAATCCCTTCGCGGTCTGATTATGCATTGTCTTTCGAAGCCTTTAATAAAGTTTTTCCTGAAGAATTTTGGCGTGAAGTTGTTGACAGAATAAATACCGAGATGCCTCACACACTTTTGCTTGCAGAAGCTTTCTGGCTGATGGAAGGATATTTTGTCCGTTCGCTTGGAATGCACCGCGTTTATAACAGCGCTTTCATGCACATGTTTATGAAAGAAGAAAATGATAAGTATCGCGATTTAATTACGAACACGCTGGAGTTCAATCCGGAAATATTAAAGCGGTACGTAAATTTTATGAGCAATCCTGATGAAGAAACTGCGGTAAATCAGTTTGGAAAAGGGGACAAGTATTTTGGTGTTGCCGTGATGATGATAACCTTACCGGGCTTGCCGATGTTCGCGCATGGACAGGTTGAAGGTTACACAGAAAAATACGGTATGGAATATTACAAAGCTTATTACAACGAGTTTGTAGATGAAAGTTTAGTACAACGCCATGAAGAAGAACTTTTTCCGTTGATGCAGAAACGGTATTTGTTCAGTCAGGTTAGCAATTTTGAGTTATATGATTTTATCGATGAGTCCGGTAACGTAAATGAAAATATTTTTGCTTTTTCCAACATGAGCGGAAGTGAACGGGCGCTCGTTTTTTATAATAACTCATACGAACAAGCCAAAGGGAAAATTCATTTCTCAACCGGCAAAGTAATCTCCGAAACTGATGCGCAAGTACAGCGGAAAAATATTTCGGATGCTTTAAATTTGAATATTAGCGGAGATATTTTTTACATTCTGAATGATCACAAAACAAAATTAGAATTTTTACGGAACGGAAGAGAATTAGTTGAAGAGGGATTGAGTGTATTCTTGAACGGTTACCAGTATCACGTTTTCTTAGGTTTTGCGGAAGTTAAAGATGTAACCGGAGAATATTACGATCTCCATAAAGTACTCAATGGCAAAGGAGTTCCCTCAATAAATCAATCACTAAAAGAATTAAAACTTGCACCATTGCATGATGCAGTTATAAATATCTGCAACCGGGAATTGCTGAAAGAATTCAGTACCGCATGTGGATTTATCAGCAAGAGCAAATCCAAAGCAGAAGATGAACAAATTGAAAAAGTAACAAGTTACGGCAGATCAAAAATTCTTAGCTTAGTTAATGAAGTAAAAAATTATCTTTACATCTCCGTTGATGAGCAGAAGATCATTACTACTATAGAACAAAAATTTCTCATCCTTTCAATGCTTGATAATTTTGTCTCATCGTTAAAAGAGGATGAGCAATCGGAAAAACTAAAACATGCTTTAGTTTTTTATAACGGAAACTCGGCTTACAAAGATTTCTTTATTCTTTATACTATAATTCTAACAATCCTTGAAGCTGTAAAATCAAGTAACGAGAATGAAGAACTGCTTCATCTCTACAACGAACTGTTTCTTGGTAAACCTTTGTGGCAGGGACTTCTCCATCTGAACGATTCTTTTGAAACACTCAGACAGGAATTCGGTTTGGCAAAAATTCTTCCATCTGAAGAAAGCATTTTCCCGGATGAACTTTTAGCCTTAAAAAATGCGAAACTGCCAAAGCGGAATAATGCGCGTAAAGGGAAAAAGGATGAAAAGAGCAACGCTTCGGTAAAACTTGTAACGCTGCTCGAAAAAGATTTCGCAAAGAAATTTTTGAACGTAAATGAATACCAGGAAAAGACGTATTACAGTAAGGAGAATCTTGAAACTTTCTTGAACTGGAGTTTTACCTTTGCAATGGTTACTTACACTGAAAATTATTTGCACGAGAAATTGCAGAAATCATCCGGCAAGAAAAAAGAATTCTCTTCTTCTCTAAAAGAAACAAAATACACTACCCATATTCACGAGATGCTCGGGTACATCAATTACGTAAAAAAACTTTCAGATGAATCGGGATATGAATACGATCTGTTTCTTGCTTCTTTAGGGAAGAAAAGTGAATTGTAAAGCTGATTATACCTTTATGTGGAATTTAGTTTTATAATCCTTCCCTAGGTAAAACAACGGGATAGAAATATGTTGTTTACTCGATTCCGGAATGCCCGCACCCACCTTTGAAGTACCCCCTCCCGCTTGAAAATAGGAACACCGGAGCTTTTTGCTCCGATGCCGGAGTAAATTCCCCCGACTTAGGAGTAATTTGGTGCGCGATCTCACCTTTTAGCTCCGATTGACCACCATTTTATAGAGATGTCGTACCTTTTTGCATCTCGTTCCGGGTAAATTTGTGCGAAGTCGCACAAAAAAGGTCGGTGCTTGCACCTTTTAGCTTCGATTCCGCACCTTTTTACTCCTCAATCCTATCTTTTTACTTAGCGAACCTCTCTTTTAGGTAGATGAACCCTTCTTTTTGCTCAATTAATGAGGTTATGGAGGTAGTTTTTTTGTAATTTATGTAAACAAGGCTTGTATTTGGGTGGAACGATCACGAACGGCTCCCTACATTGTGGATGCAGAAGATAGTAGGAAACGCTCGCGAGCGTTCCGGGGGAAGTTACTGTTGAGCAGGTGTTTCCGGCGATGTACCGCCGCCTTTGTTCTCAAAACGTTTTTTCAGATCTTCGTAGATCGCCTTTGCGCCGGGAACGTTCATCTTGGCGGCATTCTTTACAGAATTATAATAAGATAACGCCGCTACATATGCTTCGCTGCCGGAAAGGACAATAGTATCCTTTAACCCGTCTCTTAACTTGTAACAGAGATAAGTAAATTCGGTTAAGTCGGTTACTGCCTTAAAGTCAATTTCCAACTCAGGAATGTTCACATAACTTGGCATAAACTGGGGATTGGTTTTGCAGTACCCGATTGTTTTTCCTACAAAAGGGGCGCTTCCGTCTGCCATCTTGGGAATGGATTGCCTCTCCTCCGGTTTTAGCGCAATTAGGAAAGGTTTTAAGAGCTCATCCACTTCAGTCAGCTTTTGCAATACGCTCTGCTTAACTTCGGGTGGAATGATGATTGAAACACGATTTTCTACGGTCATAATGACCTCCTTTAAATTAATTTAGGTGGTATTATTATCCCGTCCTTTGGCCCACTACCCCAAAAGACGTAAATGGCTTTGACCTCTCCCTTAGTCCCTCTCCTTATGCTCGTCCGCGTTAGCGGAAAGGAGAGGGAAATAGGGTGAGGTTGTTTTATTTGAGCAATAACATTTTCTTAGTTGAAGTATAATCATTTACCCGTAACTGGTAAACGTACATACCGCTTGCAAGTGAACCGGCATCGAATTGAACAGTGTATCTGCCCATTTCTTTCTGCTCGTTTACAAGTGTTTTTACTTCGTTACCGAGGATATCGAATATTTTTAAAGTAACACTACCGCTTTTCGGTAATTGATAAGATATTGTTGTTGCCGGGTTAAAAGGATTTGGATAGTTTTGATCAAGGGCATACTCTGTCGGTACTGGTAAATTGCTTTTAGATATATTAGGTGACGCTAATTTTTGCCGATTATTTGCATCAAGATTACCTAATAAATACTTACTCTCAAACACTAATTCATCGTCCGGATATTTTGCGGCTAATTCATCAAATTTGTCTGTTGCGTTTTTGTAGTCATTCAAATATTTAAGATATACATAACCTGCATTGAAGAGAGAATGTTTCTCCACATCTTTGTTGGTTTTATATGTTACCGCAAGTTTATTTAAATTATTTACCGCTTCTTCAAATTTTTTATCTTGTATTAAATAGTGGTTCTTTAATTCAAGACTTACAGCATCAAATTCGTTGTTCTTATTTGCTTTGGTTTTTATCGTGTTATCAAGATAAATAGCAGCGCCTTCTCTACCGGACAATTTGTAACATTCATCTATTCTTACTAACGCATAAGCGGATTTTGAATCGGTAGGATTTGCATTTATATAGCTATCGTACACAGCTATTGCTTCGTCAAATTTACCTTCTGATTGTAAACCGTACGCTTTATCTAAATCTGATTTTACGGAATTCGTCGTTGATGAATTAGAAATACCGTTTGGTCCTCTAACTATGCTTTGATTATCAGGATTCCAGTCTGTTGTATCCGCCGGTGCATAATCAATGGTTGATTGATAAATATCAAATTCATTTGTATTCGGAGGATTAGCTCCCCACCAATTTATTTCCGCGGTTATCGTACAGCCATAATAAGCTCTCAGTTCATAACCGGTATTATTGCAAATACTATTGTGTCCGCCGTAAGGAGAGCTACCCAGATATAAATTACTCCAGTACGAAGCATTAATGCCATGACCCGTGTTGTTTTTAATTTTATTACGCCCCGCTCCCCAATAATAGCCGTAAGCATTCCATGGAACCAGGCGTGCGGAACTATAGTAGTAACAACTTAAAGCACTCGATGGATGTCCGGTAATCGTATTACCGTAAAGGTACGGGCTTGAGTAATAACGACAACTTATTCCATAATATGCATTGCTGTTAATTGCATTGCTATAAATTTTGGGTGATGCGTAATAAAGTGAAATCCCCTGGTAAGTATTGGATTGGATTGTGTTATAAGAAATTTCGTTAGATGGTGTTCCAACATTAGAAACATAAATGCCGGTTGCATTATTTGCAATAGTATTATACCTGATCATCGGCAGCGTAGAGCTGCAGGTAATACCGTTGGTTGCATGTGAAATATTGCAGTATTCAACGCTGCCGCTTGAACCGGAATTAAAAACTATTCCTCCCCATGAACCAGTTGTTCCTATTCTATCAAATGTAATTTTATTTGTTGATATACCGGTTGCGTTTAAAGTACCATTTATGGTAAGATAAGCACCATTTGTAAATCGTAGACTAGCTCCTGATTGAACAACAAGAGTCCCATTAACAATTAAAGAACCATTATGCTTAAAATTTATAACTGCATTGGCTGCAATTGTTAGTGTTTTGCCTGAAGGAACTGTAATTACGCCGGTTACTAAATTAGTCCCGGTCAAAGTTTTATTCTCTGTAAGGGTTTGTTTTCCCCAAGCTATCGTTGTAAGTGGGTCTCCTATAACAATATTTTGCCAAGCCAAATATTCAATACCCTGATAAGCAGCTTCGACTATATTATAACCCATTGCATATGCTGGAAAAAAGTTAAAAGGATTATTATTGGGACCTAAATATGGTTCGTATGTATGACCGACACCACTAGTCCCCTCATTTTGAATAAATTCAGATAACAGACTTTGCTCATCTACTCTATAAACTGATTGCATAGAAGCTCCGTTATAGCTTTCAAGTGTATTATAAACCGAGCCCGGTCTGAGAGCAAAACTTAGGGTGTCAACTACAAACCCTATAGGATAGCCTGCATGTCTTCCCCAAGATAAATAACCAGCCACGGGTGAACTATACGAATATATTGGTGATCTCGATGTGCCATCACAATATACATTAAATCCATATTGGCTTAGCTTGTTGGCAGTTGGTACTATTGTACTTTGATTATAGCTATTATAATTCTGATAATATTCAGTTTCCCATGAATAAAAATAATGACCATCTAAAATCCAGGTTCCTTCACCTGATTTATCCGGGGTATAAGATTTATCAATTAAATCTATAACTTCTTGCTGATTTCTTCCATCTAACCTGCTGACTAAACAAGTAATTTTAAATTGAGCGCTTGTGTTGTCATTTAATACTTTATTTACAAAATAGTGATTAGCTTTAAATCTGTTATTAAAGTTAAAATCAAGATCAATTCCATTATACGGATTTTCAACCATACATCCATAATAGATATTAGTTGTGGGTGGATACAATTTCATGATTGATGGATTATTATTGTTATTTGTTTTCAGTAAGCAGAGTAATCCATCTATTGCAATATGATAACTTTTCCAATATTTTACCCACCCATAATCTGCTGATTTAATCTTAAGAGGAATCCCTTTACATAATACAATGTAGTGTATCTGATCTTTTAAATAGTTCCCGGTATTAGGGTCTATTGTATTATTCAGATAATTGGTTATCGGTAGTGCAATTTTTTCATAGTAATAATAGAAAGCCAAGGTATCGCATATTCCATTATTCCCATCATCAGCACATGGGTGATTCCGTTTTATTATCTCTCTATCCTGTGCTAGAACAACGCTCTCTCCGTTGTAATACTGTATGTCAGGCAGTGGCAAACCAAAGTCACCATCTAAACCTTTTACAATATTAATCGAAGGAATTCCCCGTTTGCTAACATAATAATCTTTGATTTCCTCCGAAATATTACCTAATGTATCAGTCTCATCATTAGGCCGTTTATAAACCACAAGTACATTTTCAGGTTTTATCTCATTAAAGTAAGTTGGGTCTTGTGCAGGCGGTGGATTGAATAAGTAGTTTTGTTCTATCGGTTGTGCTATAGCTTTGCCCATGCAAATTAAAATAACAAAAAAGAAGATTTTGTAATACATGGTTTCTCCCATTTTTATTTTTTAGAGGCTGCTATTTAATATGCAGCATTTTTTTTATCTCTCTTTTACCATATTGGTTCAATTCATAATAATAGATACTTGAGGGTAGATTATTGCTATTAAAATCAATTTCATATTTTTTCCCAGCTTCGGCATACTCATTAAATAATACCTTTATCTTTTCCCCAAGCAAATTGTAAACTGTAAGTTTTAATACTCCGCTTCTGCCTGTTCTAAAAGTAATTTTTGTGTTTGGATTAAACGGATTAGGGTAATTCTGGGATAACTCAAATAATTCGGGATTGGATACTATCCAGACAGTTACTTCCCTACTCAACTCTTCTCTTCCATCGTGATCAACCTGCTTTAATCTGTAGGTATAGTACCCATTCACTAAATTTTTGTCTGTGTAGGTATAATCATTTCTTTTAGTTGAAGTTCCCTTTCCGGTAATAAATTCCATTTTTTTATAATTATTGTTTGAAGTCTTTCTCTCTATATAAAAACCTTTATTATTAATTTCAGAGGCAGTAATCCAATTAAGGATTACATCATTCCCTTCTACATTTGCATTGAATGAAGTTAGTTCAACCGGGACGTAAGCAGAATCAAAATACTTTAAGATCACTCCACTACCTCCTACGCCAAAGCCGCTATATAAGTTCCCGGAATGCATTCTAACAGGATAACCAACTTCGTTTGTTATTTCATTCCATGTTTTGCCGCTATCATTTGTTTCATAACTTTTTTTGCCGCCGGTAATAAAACCTCTTTTATTTGAGGGCCAATTAAAATATCCAAACCCGAAATTTGTAACTTCGGGAATTTGTCTCCAGTTACTACCCCCATTAGTAGTCCGGATTAGTTGATCCGTGGATATAATCCAGCCATTCTGTTCATCGAAGAAAAATAAGTCTATAGAATTTTCCATATTGTCGGGGTAAGGAATTTGAGTCCAAGTATAGCCGCCGTCAGTAGTTTTGGTAAACAATCCTGATAAGGAATAGCCTCTTAATGAATCAATAAACTGAATGGCCTTTCCATAAATAGAATTTGTAGTTGCAAACCAATTTTCTCCGCCGTCTGTTGTCTTAATAACAGCGCCACCCCCTGTTGATGCATATCCTGTTGAAGTATTTACAAAAAATATGTCGTATATAGGTTCATTTAAGACAGTAACCCCTGTTACATTTTTTCTAATCCATGTTTCACCGGCATCTGTTGTTTTATAAATTCTAACTGAACTATTAGTACCCACAAACCCGGTTAGGTTGTCGGTAAAAAAAACAGAAGCTAAACCAATATTTCCAGGTTCATAAGGAAAAGTAGAATTCCACGTCAAACCCCCATCTGATGTTTTATATACGCCTCCTCCAATAGCAAAAGCCAGGTTTTCAGAAATTGACCACACTTTTTTAAAATCATCTTTAATAATTTTCTGCACCCAATTATTCCCGGCATTTGTCGTCTTTTTAATAACCAACCCTAAACCCGCATTGAATCCTGTTGAATCATTGACAAACATTAACCCATAGCTTCCTATATTATCGGCACTTTGAACTTGCCAAGATTGTCCTCCATCGGTAGTTTTTTTAATAAAATTTTCCGAGGCATAGCTAGAAGCAAAACCAATATTTTCATCAATAAATGCTATAGCATCAATAGGTCCATTAAAAGAAATACTCCAATTATTACCACCAGTTAGTGATAATAGAATCACTTCACCACCAGCAACAATATGCGTTTCACTTAAAGCTCTTATTCTGTAAAGATGTTTTATATATCCAGTATTTATAATGGTCCATGTATTTCCCCCGTTTATTGTTTTAAGTACCTTTCCGCTGTCGCAGGCAACAAATCCAATATCTTGGTTTATAAAATCTATTGACCAATAATTTAAGTTTATTCCGGTATTTATTGGCTGCCAGCTAATACCATAATTTGTGGTTTTAAGTAAAGTACTATTTGTACCGCACATGAAAGCGGTCGAATCATTTATCACTTCCGTTTCCCATAAATTTCCAGTTCCACCACTTTGAATTAATGACCAATTTTTCCCTCCGTTAATTGATCTAATAATAGTTTTGTTGAATCCGCCGGCTAAAATAATTTGACTATTAAAGCTTTTAACATTCAAAAGTACATTTGTTACCGGGCTATTTGCCGTATTCCACTTATTTCCTCCATCCGTAGAATAAATTATAGCTCCTTGTGCGCCCACAGCCCAGCCGGTATCTGGATTGATGAAATCTATTCCTAAATAATCAACTCTTGGAACTTTAGGATTCAGTTCTGTCCATACTCCGCTAGATGATACGGTTTGTTGTAATGGAAAATTTTCTTTTGAATATTTAGGAAGGTTGATATGATTTCGGTAATCAGGAGAAAGAGGTTTATCTGTTTGTCCCCATGTTAAGATAGAGTAAAAGGAAAGAATAATGAGTAATTGTTTCAAGTTTTTTCCCCGCTCCTCAAATATCCCAATTTAGAAATATTTACTGATGTGAAATTAAAAAGCGAAAGAAAGGGATTAAAAATCCAGTTAGTTGCAAAAAGCTGAATTACAAATTTATAAAAACAATTTTGATCAGTTCTGAAAAAGGTTATCATATAACCCCTTTACGTTAGTTATACTTTAAGAATTATGAGTCATTTAAACACAAGAACTTAAGTCCATCCAACCAAATAAAGGAACAAGTAAGAATAATTTATTTTTCTAAAAATATGTTAAGCATATACAACAAGAATGTCAAGCGGAAAATGAAGTAGTGTAAAATATTTTTGATCTGTCGTTAACTTTCAAAATTAAAAAACGTTAATCCATGTTCATACCTTTTAACCCCGTATCAAGCAGTTAACCGAAGAGGCAATTCATTCACTCATCTTTTACTTTTTGTTTACTGTTTTACTCTTGATAGATTTATCAGCGAGCCGATAAAGAAAAAAATATTTACGAGCCAGGCGGTAAGCGCCGGATCGAGCGCACCGTTTTTTCCGGTTTAAGAATAAACTTCAATCCCATTTTTTAATATATCGCAAACGAAAGGATCGGATTCGTCAAATTCTGAAGTTAAAAAAGGATGAGGCTCAATCACTTCTTCAAATTCACGTGAATATTTCATTAATTCTAATCGGGTAATAAATCTATCACTTGAATAGTTTTTTAATACGATAGCTACATCAATATCGCTATAAAATTTTTGTTTGTTGTGTGCGAAAGAACCAAAGAGGATAACTCTTTCCAATGGAAACCCGGCTTCCAAAAGAATGGCGCGATATTTTCGTACAACTTCGCTTATTTCTTTAGTAGTTCTAAGAGCCATATTCGTATCTCTTTTATTTTTTCTATACTGGATGAAGTAAATTTATTGGTGCACTTTTTATAAAACAAATGTATATAGTCCGAGTAACGAACTTCAATGTCAATTGAGGTTCTGATATTGAATGGATCATTTAATGATTTAGCCAAATCAATACCGACAACCTTAGCAAGTTTATTTAAGCAGTGAATTTATAGTTAAGGTTTCTTAATGTTTTAATCGATTCTTGTTTTGTCGCTTCGCTATTGTTTCACTCTCGAAAGATTTATCAGTGAACCGATAAAGAAGAAAATATTTACAAGCCATGCGGTTAGCACCGGATCAAGCGCACCGTTTTTCCCGAACGCCTGGATGATTTTCATCAGTCCCAAATAAATAAATGTAATGAGAATATTTATGCCGAATTGCAATGCCAACCCGCCTTTTCTTTTGTTAGCTGAAAGGGGCATTCCAAACAACACAACCACAAGACTTGCCATTGCGAAAGAATAACGGGAGTAATATTCTATTTGCACCGAAGTCGGATCGTTACCGGCTTTTTGTTTATCGGTGATCAGAATTTTTAATTCGGCAAGATTCATTTGTTCCGGCTTTTGCTGTTTAAATGCAAGTTCATTCGGTTTGAACTGAAGTGAAGGCATTTCTTTCTGGGTAAAATTTTCAAGTGTATCGGAGAGATTTCCAAATCTCCTAAACGAACCGATCTTCGCGATCCACATATTTTTTGTGCTGTCAAAAACCAATTGTTGGGCATCCATCCGGTTGATCATTTTGGTAATATCATCCTTCCCAAATTCTTGTACGCTCACCCGATGCGCAATAAGATTCGTCTCATCGTAATAAGAAATGTTCACGATTTTATTCTTTGTATCCTGAAAAAAAATATTGCTTCCGGAAAACGAATATCCTTTTTTAAGATAATTGATCTCAATATCAAGTTTCGCTTTATTTGCTTTCGGAACAACATACCCGCCAAAATAAATTGAGAATAAGCTCACCAAAAAAGAAACAATTATCAACGGGAACATGAACCGGTACATGTTCACTCCACCGGCTTTAATGGCGGTTAACTCGTTTGTGTTTGACATTTTCCCTACCGTAAACAAACCGGCAAACAATACGGAAACCGGCGTAATCAATTTTACAATTTCGGGAATGAAGTAAAGGTAGTATTGAAAAATTACAGGAGTAACGACATTCTGATCCAAAAAATCGTCAAGGTTTTCCATCAGATCAACAATGACAAAAATTGCGATAAATGCCAGCAGCGCAAAAAAGATCGTTTGCACAAATTGTTTAACAACATATCTGTCGATAATTTTAATCATTGGGCTTCTTCAGTCTGCTGCCATGTTTTTGGAATGAATTTTTTGAAGAATGAAAAATCAAGCGTAACGGTTTCATTCGCAACTTTTTTAGTAAGCAATATTCCTACAATTCCCATTAAAATATTTGCGCTCCACATTCCCCAGAATGGGGTCATAAATCCCCGGTCTGCAAGTTTTTCTCCGCCGATGAGCGAAGCCCAATAGACTAAAAAGAAGAAGAGACTTACACTTGCAGCCATCCCAAATCCACCCTTGCGTGTGATAACCCCCAACGGAGCGCCGAGCAAAATAAAGATAATACACGCTGCCGGAATAGAATATTTTTTGTGGATTTCAACCATGTATTTGTCGATTTCTTTATCAACAAAATCAACTTGAAGGAAGGATGAAAGCACTTCATTCTTAATGTTTTTTACCCGCTCGATCAGGTTTGTGTAATTGTCGTTCGGCGCGTACGATTGGTGAACTTTCCCTTTGAGAGGAGCCGCAAAACTATCGCCAAGAAAAAATTTGTTCGTGGTTTTCTGGAACGAAGCAAAATATTTGGATCGCATTTGTTTTAAGCTGTCAACAATGGCAAGCATATCCGGCGCGCTCAATTCGCGATCGCTGCGCTGCACACCGGGACCGGATTGCTGGAGGGAAAATTGCTGTGCATCCATTGCAATGCGATGGTTTGTGAAGAGAAGTTTGCGATAAAGTTTTGTGTCGGAAACACCGCTTTCGTGTATCTCTCCGTCTTTTAGATCCATCAACAATTTTGTTTGATTTTTAGAGAAATAAAGTAATCCTTCTTTTGCCGTAACAATATTTATTTTGTAAGGATTTGTGTAATCATAAATAGTAACGCCGAACATTTTATTTTTATTCTGGTCCATTGCGCGGGCAAGAATTGCGTAGTTATCAACCTCTTGAGAGAAAACCCCCGGCTCAATCGAAAGCGTTGGCTTTTTTTGCTGAATATCCATCATCAGTATTTTTGCTTGATGATTGGCATCGGGTAAAACATCGTTGTTGAAAAAAATCAAAAAAACTCCGACCACAGCGCTCGCAGCTAATGGTCCGGCGATCATTTTATATAAGCTGACTCCGGACGATTTCATAATCGTGATTTCATTATTCTGTGCCATTGCACCAAACGCCATCAGAGTTGCCACCAAAACCGCCATCGGCACAACCAGAACCACCATCCATGCAAGGTTGTAGGTGATCAATTTGACAACTATCCATGTGTCCAAACCTTTTCCGACAAGTTTATCGGCAAATTTCATCAAAAATTGAAAAAGAAAGATGAACATCAGCGTGGTTATCGAAAAAAGGAAGGGAGCCGCATGGTTCCGTAATATGTATCTGAATAAAATCATAAAACAAATATAGGAAGCATTTCAAAGGTTGACAAACGAGCGCCAATATTGCATCAATCTTTGGAATCTCTTTTGAAATGATTAGATTTGAGACACAGTTATGAAAATTATAAATATTTTTGCCGTGCTTCTTTTAATCTTCGGAAGTTTGCATTTGCTGCTTTCCGGAGGGGATGAAATTCCGTTAAAACCGGGAAAAAACTTTCCCAGGTGGATCAAAACCGTAGATACACGGACGGATCAGACAAGCGGCATTACTTTCTTAAAAGAAGATGAAGGGAAAAAATATTTCCTTCTGGTTGATGACATTGGAGATATCTGGCGATTCAGTATTGCGCGGGACACGATTTTTAATCTTAAAAAACTTGTCTTTACGGAATCAGTTCAGAAATATCTGGCAAATTTTCCAAAGAAAGATTTTGAAGAAGTAGTTTATGATAAATTCACCGGAGATATTTTTGTTTCAGTTGAAGGGAATTATCCGGAAATTCAAAAATACGTCGGCATCTATCAGTTAAAATTTTCGGAGAATAATTTTTTTGCGGACACGATCGTGAGTTTCAAAAAGATTTCCGTAACTCCGCAAAAACTCTTTCTAAAATATGTTGATAACAATATCGGGTACGAAGGAGTAGCTGTATCTGAGAAATATTTGTTTTTAGGTTTGGAAGGATTTGAAAAAAAGTCAGTCTTTTCCGACAGTACAATGATCTTTGTGGTAGATAAAAAGAGTAAGCGAATTGTAAAACAACTGAGTACGAGAAATTATAAAATTCAGACGATTTGCGGACTTTATTGTGAAGGAAATAGCACTCTTTGGGGAATCGACAGAAATAATTCAAAAATTTTCAGAATTAAACTGAACGAAAAACTTGATATCTCTGAAGTAAAGTACTATGATGTGAAAGGAATTATTCCGAATTATAATGATTACAGCTATGCGGCTGCGCTGGAATCAATAACCATGGATAATAACGCAAACCTTTATCTTATTGATGATCCGTGGAAAAGAGTTTTTATCCCGGCTAAATCAACTTTGGAAAATTTAGATACCGTAACTCAATCTAATTTTAGACAGTTTATACCAATAATTTATAAATTTAAAATAATCAATTAAAACGAAAGGCTGTTCGATTGGAACCAATAATAGAATTCATTAAAAATAACCAGGACCTCTATCTCGAGGAGTTAAAAAATTTCTTACGCATTCCCAGCATCAGCACTTTGCAAGAGAATAATGAAGACATGAAACATTGCGCGGTGTTTGTTGCAGATAAATTAAAAGAAGCAGGAATGAGTCGCGTAGAGATTTTCCCCACCGAAGGTCATCCGATTGTTTATGGTGAATGGCTTGGAGCTCCCGGGAAACCGACTGTTTTAATTTATGGTCATTATGATGTTCAACCTGTAGATCCGATTGAATTATGGGATAGCGCCCCGTTCGATCCGGTGATAAAAGATGATAAAATTTTTGCACGCGGCGCCACTGACGATAAAGGGCAGATGTATATTCATATTAAAAGTGTTGAAGCTTATTTTAAAGTAAAAGGGAGTCTTCCGTTAAATGTGAAATTTATTATTGAAGGGGAAGAAGAGATCGGGAGTGAGCATCTTGGCGGATTCATTCAACAGCATAAAGACTTACTGAAGTGTGATTCGGTTTTGATATCGGATACTTCTTTATACGAAGCTGGTATTCCGACAATCACTTATGGATTGCGCGGTTTAGCTTATTTGGAAATTGAAGTCACCGGTCCCAACAAAGATTTGCACTCCGGTTCATTTGGCGGTTCAGTTGCAAATCCAATTAATGTTCTTGCCGGAATAATTGCGAAACTTCATGATAAAAACGGAAAAGTTACAATCCCAAATTTTTATGATGAAGTTTTACCATTAACAAAAGAAGAGAAACAGAATTTTAAAGCCTTTAATTTTTCAGATAAAAAATACGCGAAGGAACTTGGTGTAAAAGAGTTGGCGGGCGAAGCAAAATTTTCAACACTCGAAAGACTATGGGTTCGGCCGACACTTGATTGTAACGGAATCATCGGTGGCTTCACAGGTAAGGGTGCAAAAACAGTAATCGCATCAAAAGCTTCAGCAAAAATAAGTATGCGGTTAGTGCCAAATCAAGACCCGAAAAAAATTGCAAAAAGTTTTACCAAGTATATAAAATCAATCACCCCTAATTCTGTTGAAGTAAAAGTTTCTGATCTTCATGGCGCTTTTCCGTCTCTTTCTCCTCTAACCGGAAAAGCGATAAAAGCTGCCGCAGTTTCGATGCAAAAAGCATTTGGCAAGAAAACGGTTTTCATGCGTGAAGGAGGAAGCATTCCTATTGTAACCACATTCCAAAGAATTTTAAAAGCGCCTTCAGTGCTTATGGGATTTGGTCTGAATTCTGAAAATCTTCATTCGCCAAACGAACATTTTAGTTTAACGCATTTTCAATTGGGTATTCAGAGTTCGGCATATTTTTTTGAAGAGTATTCAAAATAAAAATGGTTCTTGAGTCCGGAGTTCCTTATGAATAAAATACTTTCAATTTTTTTTCTCTTGGTTGGCCTGTTTACATTTAGTGTAGCCGGATGCGGGGATAAGGTTGATAAAGAACAAAGCGCCGGAGATTCGGATGCGGATAATTATGATGTTTCCCGGGATACTAAGAGAGATATGAGTATTCAGGAATACAATATTCAAGAGCGAAAGAAATTGACGACAACAAGATTTGCATGCGATACCATTGCGCTGATGGAATATGTGTTGGCTTCTTATCCGGAAGGAACTTACCTCGTAGATTTCGATAGAACTTTTACATACAACATTCCGAGATCGGCGGTTATTTACCAAAAAGATAAAGATGGTCAATTTGTATTTGGTGTTATAGCCAAATCATGGTCTAATGATCACCGTTTAATTGAAATGAAAAATATTGTCGGCTACGATGCAAGTTATATTGATCTGGATAGTACGGAACTTGGGACTGCATTTTTTTATTTAACTTTGTTCAAAGCGAACACAACCGGAAATACGTTTGATACAGTTTGGGAATCGGGAATTCCAAGTCACGGTGGTTTTAACAATTTAACACTTGAAAAATGGGAAAAGAAAAACATTCCATACGTAAGAGCTAATTTTCATTATGCGCAAGGGATCGGGCACTTCGATTACAATTTCTTTTTTGTTGACGGAATACTAAAGAAACCGCATCTTCTTTTAACGTACGAAGGAATAAATTTTAAAAGAATTATGACCGACGCAAACGGTGATAAATATCCCGACTATATCGAGTTTAAATATCTCGATACCGGCGATAGGGTGACCATTTTAGATTCAGTTACATTTATCTGGAAAGATACCTGCTATTTTAACACAAGAAATCACAAACAATTTAGATATTATTAAAAGGAACGACGGAGAAACTTTTGGCTAATTTTGAAAATCATGAACCTTCACCTGTACAAACTTACTTTGAATCATTAGGATTTCATACCGAGCAACGGAATGGTGCAGCTCATTTTTATAAGTACGAATCGATTGAAGAAGAGTACAGATTACTTACTCAGGGAGTTGGTTGCAGAGTATCACTTTCAGCGTTGATCGAGTTACACGGAAAAGATACTCTTGATTTTCTTCACAGAATTACAACGAACGAAATAAAATCTTTACCGCAAAATCAGTTTACCAGAACTATCTTCACAAACGAAAAAGGAAGAATTCTTGACCGGGTTCTTGTCTTGAATTTTGGAGAGAAACAACTTCTCATTGGTAATAACGGAACACAACATAAATTGTCGTTGTGGCTTCAACGGTACATCATTATGGATGATGTAAAAGTGATTGAAGCCGATAAACAATTAGTGGTTTTCGAAATTGTGGGTTCGCAAGCTAAATCATTTATGACACTTCTCTGCGGGGAGCAATGCAGAGAGTTACAAAGTAATGAAATCCGTCTGCTTACTCTCGATGATTTTTCATTTCATGTGATTAAAAATTCTACTTCTCCCGAAGAAGAAAGTTTTTTAATAATTGCATATCAATTGAACGCTGTTAAACTTATAACTTATGCACTTCAGAATAAAGGTATATTCGATTTCGGCTTAGTGGGAGAAGATGCTTACGAAATTTATAGAATTGAAAAAGGTATTCTGGCTGAAAAGGAATTGAATGATCAAGTCAACCCGCACGAAGCCAAACTGCTGGATGAAGTAAGCTTTAAAAAAGGATGTTATATCGGGCAGGAAGTTATTGCCCGCCTTGCAACTTACGATAAGGTTCAAAAATATTTGTGTGGATTTTCATTTTGCGATTCGCCTTCCACCGATAAAGAGTTTATTGTCTTGGATAATGAAAATCTTGAAGTCGGAACGATAACCTCTTCGGTCTTTTCTTTTGCGATGCAAAAAAAGATCGGGTTAGGGTATCTGAAGAAAGATTTCATTATCGAAAATAAGAGTCTCCGGGCGATCGGGAAGAATTCAAAAACTGAAATTTCTGTAAATGTTCATTTGTTACCATTTAAAAATTAAATCGTTTTGAAGATTTATACCAAAACCGGCGATAAAGGAGAGACCGGACTCTTTGGTGGAAAGAGAGTTCAAAAATCCTCTGTGCGGATTAACGCATACGGGACTGTTGATGAATTGAATGCGGCTATCGGCGTCGCTCTTTGTTATGTGGAAAACGACGGAGTGAAATCCGTTTTACAGAAACTGCAGCATCAACTTTTTATTGTTGGGGCGGATCTGGCCACACCTTTGGAAATAGAATCTAAAAATATCTCAATCCCACGAGTTTCAACACAAGAAATTACAGTAGCAGAATCTGCAATTGATTCTTTTGAAGAAGAATTGGAACCACTCCAATATTTCATTCTTCCCGGCGGATCCAAAGCTGCCGCGCAGCTGCATGTAGCGCGAACAATTTGCCGTAGAGCTGAACGGGAAGTTGTTCTACTTGCTCAACAGGAGGAAATCAACCAAAATATTGTTATTTTTACTAACAGAATTTCAGACCTTTTGTTTGTTCTTTCTCGGATTGAAAATAAAACATCTGGAATCCCAGATCAAAAATGGGAAAAACCCATTTAAGAGAATTCCCCCATTGGGGGTGAATTTGGCTTCGACGGGATTAACGAAGCAATAAATTGCGCATCGTGTTTCTCCGGCAGACACGTTAAACGGCTGGTAA
>JBAZBI010000008.1:0-193141 GCA_041671545.1 Ignavibacteriaceae bacterium | reverse complement strand
CTTAGTTGAAGTGACATCACCGATATGGTGTTCTAATAATCTCCGGTCTAAATTTGCAGTAAATCCGATGTATCGTTTGCCATCTTTTTCACTGCGTAAGATATAAACATAAAACATTTTATTACCTCAGAAATGAAAAAAACTTGAGTTTATCTCAAGTTTTTTTGAGGCGCCGGTCGGATTCGAACCGACGAATAAAGGTTTTGCAGACCTTCCCCTTAGACCGCTTGGGTACAGCGCCAAAAAAGAATCAAAATTTCAAATAAAAGCCAGTCGGATTCGCCCGCCAATGGCGGGTTGCAGACCTTCCCCTTAGACCGCTTGGGTACAGCGCCATAATCGCTAAAAAAATAAAATCCACTTTTAGTGGATTTGAGTGAGAGCGGGAAACGGGACTCGAACCCGCGACTTCAACCTTGGCAAGGTTGCGCTCTACCAACTGAGCTATTCCCGCAGAAAAGTTTCAAAAGAACTTCCTTAATATATAGGAATGCAAAAATTTTTCCAAATGTGTTTTCAGAAATTATAATCTTTGAAAACCTTTTCTTTGGAAGAATAGTAAAAATAATTCAGTTATTGTTGGTCATACCAGCCGATAACATTCAATCTTGTTTTTCCAAAGCCATAATTTTTAGAAGTCGAGCAAGAATTGACAGAAGCTACTGCCTGGTTAACTGCATCTTTAGAGTACAAAATTGAACCGTTCCCATTTCCTAAACAATTACCATCAGACGGATGAGAGCTTAGCCCAATAACCGCGCCATAAATACTTGTATGCACATGAATGATGTCATCAGCTATAATAATTCCTTTAAAAGTTCCGCTATTTAAATTTTTAATTATCGCATTTCCAGCTGCATTATGAACAACTAAAACGCCGGTTCCAGAAATATCCATCGATTGCCAAGTATCGCCACTTGGTAACTCAACGTATGTTATTCCTGTTAATGGTGTAGTAAGGTTATCTGGATCAGTGACATATTGACTTCCATTTGCACCACTTATTGCGAAATCTTTCATGGTTCCTTCGGGGAAACCTGCACTACTTCCTCCGAAAAATTTATCGGGTGAATCGGGAAAACTTCCTGAAGGTAACGAACCGGAAGTTTTTACTATATTCGAATTTGCAGGTTTTGAAGGAGCATAGTCGGTTGAACTTTTCGTACCGCCAATCTTAGAACTGCCACTTTGATTCAAAGATGAGGTTGTCCAAACACCATAAATTCCGGTATTAGCAATCAGAGCTCCGTTTAAATCATGATTTCTTCCATCTATAACCATGTTTCCTTTTGTCTCGATCGAACAATTGCTTGAAATACCACCTTGCAGTGCTACAGTAGTTGCCGACACTGGAGGAACAATTGCAACGTAGGTTGTTTGTGTCTGAGTGCTATTTGAAACAGTCGCAGAGACAACTATTTTAATTGTGTCGCCATCAGCAGGCTCATCATCATCATCGTGATCGCCACCATGATCTTCACCATCGTGGTCGTCATGGTCATCACCTTCATGATCGTCGCCTTCGTCATCATCATGGTCATCACTTTCGTGATCGTCGCTGTGGTCATCATCAAAAGCAAATGAAGCGCTTGAAAAACTAAAAGCTCCTAAAATACTTGCGGAAAAAATAGCAGAATTTTGCCTTTGCAACGGTGAAGTGAACATTGATGAGTGATCATCTCCATGGTCGTCGCCTCCATGATCATCATCACCATGGTCATCGCCTTCGTGATCATCACCTTCATGATCGTCTCCATTGTCTTCACCCTCGTGATTGTCATTTCCGCTTTCACCAACTGAATTTACTGAATACATTTGATAGGTTACCGAGCCTCCCATTAATGATTCAGTTATCGGAGTTTCGATTCTTAGCGATGTACTATCCGCTAATCTACTGAGTAAGATACTCGTCATGCTGTTGCAGATATTTCTCGCTTTAGAATCTTTCATGTATTCTACAGATTTTGTTCCGGCAGTATCAACACTTCGTCCGGCGTTTAATAACGCAATCGATAAAATGATGAATGTACCCATGACATATATTAATACGCTTCGTCCCATGGTAGTCTCTTAGTTTAAATTTCTTGGATTAATAAATTTTTTCCACTGTACGCGTTGGTAGTTTCCATCAACCGGATAGGGAGTTTCGAATACGTAATTAATCCCTATTTTCTTAATGCGATTTCTATTCGCCTGACTGCTCAAGCTGGAATATTGTAGTTGATTTCCTATTGAATCATAATAAGATAATTGCATAGAATAAGCTGATCCAACCAGTTGCGTTGAACTTGACCCGACTTTGCGATAAACAGGTCTATCGCTTGGATTTGTAGTTCCTGATAGATCAGAAGCAGCGCCCAAATTGTAATAAACTTGTTCGGCGGTTGTATCATTATCAATATCGGCATAAAACTGAATTGCAATTGAATCGGCACTGGTAATAATGTTCGATGTGCTACTTTGAAAACCAATTTTATAAAAATCATTCTCAAGAATACTTGCAAAAGTAATCACTTCAGTTTGAGAAAGTGAGCTGAAAAAATTCTCTCTCTGGGAAGTGGTTATTTGAAAGTTTAAATTCAAAATTACAAGAATTATTGTAGCTCCTGTAATAAATGAACCGATAATATCTAACATAGTACTCATATCAATAACTTATTATTCTTGAGAGGGTTAATGAATGTGCCAAATAAGAATTTGAAACCGTAACATCAATTTTTTTTAAAAAAGTTGGAGAAGCGGAAACAGTTTCCGGTGAATATTTCTGAACGTAATTAACATCTACTAAAACAGTAAATTGACCAAACTGTTGAAAAGTATCTACTTCTGTGTAATTCTTATAATCGTCAACATCATCAAATTGAGTAGTAATGGATTCTCCGGCGTCGGGACCTAAAGAGGCATTAGCAGTAAGAGAACCGGTGGAAGAAACGCTTGAAGTAATTGTATTTTCGTCAAATGCTTTTGTTTGAATTCCTTCAATCACCGATTGAGCCGAAGCCGTAGCATCGATCAAAGCAATGTTAAAATAATTATTGGCATTAACATTCTGGGTCGATCTGTTAAAAGTTAAAACTAGACTACCTAAAATGATTAAAGCCCCAATAACTAAAAGTTGTTGCATGAAAAAGCCTCTTTTTAATATTTATTATCGGGAATATAAGACAAAAATTGATACTTGAAAATAATAAAATTTATCCACTGTTTGTTGTTAGCAACATCACTTCCTGGCGCCATGGATAAATCCCCGGTAGGGTAACGAAGATTGTACCGTAATAAATGCTTCCGGATCGATGGATTCGATAATATCGATGGTTTCTTGACGCAATTTACGCTGAACCACACAAATAATAATTGCGACTCCTCCGGTTCCACCTTCTCCCGGAATAATGGTTGCTCCTATCTTTGCCCTTCTTAAAGCATAAACTATTTTATCTGTAAGGAATTTCGAAATTATAGTTACTTGTAAGAATCCCAGTCCAACTTTCTGTTCAAGGGTAATGCCTAAGATATTCCCAAGACTGAATCCGACAGCATAGCCGAACATATTTGAGATATTATCCAGATGTTGAAACACAATTCTGATCGCAAAAACCCAAATCAGAACTTCAAAAAATCCAGCTAGACCAGCTAAATAGCGTCTGCCTTGTACCACTAAGATTGTTCTAAATGTACCGATAGTAACGTCACAAATACGCAACATCATGATTATGATCGGACCGTAAACTCCATCAAACATTTTAATTACTCATAAATATTTCTTTCGATTGAAAATTAGAGATAATTACCGAAATATCTATATTTTGCTTTACTAATAAAAAAAATATTTATGTTTGAATCAGAACGAAAAGAATTAGTTGATAAACTAAAAGAACGAAAAATTAGTGATAATCTTGTTCTAGAGGCATTTTTGCGGGTTGAGCGACATCAGTTTCTCCCAAAGGCTCTGGAAACCCATGCATATAGAGATGTTGCATTGCCGATCGGTTTTGGCCAGACGATTTCTCAACCATATACAGTTGCATTTATGAGTCAAGAACTTCAACTTAAAAAAGGGGCGAAGGTTTTGGAAATTGGTACCGGCTCTGGTTATCAAGCAGCAATTTTAGTAACTATGGGGATGAGAGTCTTTAGTATTGAAAGACAGTTTGATATTTACGCAAGAACAAGAAAACTTTTTGACGATAAAAATATTAATGCACTCTTAAAATTTGGTGATGGAACGATCGGATGGGAAGAATTTGCTCCTTACGAAGGAATTATTGTAACTGCGGGTTCACCCAGTATTCCGGTTTCTTTGAAAAAACAATTATCGATTGGTGGAAGACTAGTAATTCCGGTTGGCGATAAGACTTCACAAATTTTAACAGTAATTACAAAAGAAGGTGAAAATGATTTTAGTCAGAAACAAGTTCCTTCTTTCACATTTGTACCGTTAATAGGACGCGAAGGTTGGGACAATTAGTTTTAGTAATTGTTGGGCCAACTTGCTCCGGAAAATCAAGTTTGTCTTTACAACTCGCAAAGGAATTGAGAACTGAAATCATTTCGGCAGACAGCAGACAAGTTTACAAACACATTGATATCGGAACGGCAAAACCGGGTAAAATGGAGTTAAGGGAAATCCACCACTCCTTCATCGATTTTATAAAATTAGATGAAAACTATGACGTTAGCCTCTACGAAAAACAAGCTTTAGGAAAAATTGATAACTTATTAAAATTAAATAAATTACCTATTATTACCGGCGGGTCGGGTTTGTACATAAAAGCTTTAGTTGACGGAATTGTTGATCTTCCGGCAGATGATTCGTTACGGGATGAACTATCAACTAAAAAAGAAAGATTTGGGACTGACTATCTTTACCAAGAATTACTTAAAGTCGATCCATTTGCTGCAAAAACAATGCTCCCGCAGAATTGGAAAAGGGTGATAAGAGCGCTTGAAGTTTTTTATCTTACTGGAAAATCAATAACAGATTTTCATACTGAACAAATCCGGGATCGCGAAGGTTATAATTTCTTTCAGTTTGGACTGAATTGGGAGCGAGAACTTCTTTACAAACGAATTGAATTTCGTGTTGACGAAATGATCTCGAATGGATTAGTGGAAGAAGTTGAATCAATTTTACACCAGGGATATAGTGGAACCTTGAATTCGCTAAACTCTGTCGGTTACAAAGAAATCATCGCCTATATAAAAAATGAAATTTCTCTTGAAACTGCAATTTCACTAATCAAACGGAACACGCGAAGATATGCAAAAAGGCAAATGACATGGTTCCGAAAAGATGATCGGATACATTGGTTCGGTGTTAAAAATGAATTAGATTTGGTTAAGATTAAAAATGAAATTCTAACACAATTGAACGGCCAAGCATGAAAGACAAAATCAGAATTGCATCCGGGCAGGGATTTTGGGGCGACCTTATTGAAGCTCCATATTACCAGGTTACAAAAGGTGAAATCGATTATCTCGTAATGGATTACCTTGCAGAAGTAACAATGTCCATTCTTCAAAAGCAAAAAAACAAAAATCCCGAACTTGGATATGCTAAAGATATTCCGGAGTTGATGAAGAGAATTCTTCCGATTTGTAAAGAAAAAAAGATCAAAGTTATAACTAATGGTGGTGGAGTAAATCCAATAGCATGCGGCAAAGCGATTGTTAAAGTTGCGGAATCTCTAGGGATTACCGGATTGAAAATCGGGATCGTTCTGGGAGATGATATTAAAGATCAAATTGATGATTTAGTTGCACATGGTTCTGAATTGAAGAACATGGAATCCGGTGTCTCAATAATTTCTGTTAAAGAAAAATTATTAAGCGCGAATGTTTACTTTGGCGCATTTCCCATTGTGGAAGCGCTACAAAAAGGAGCTGATATTGTAATTACCGGCAGAACAACAGATACCGGTTTAACTCTCGCTCCAATGATTTACGAATTTGGTTGGAAGCAAAACGATTACAATCTTCTTTCAGCAGGAACAATTGCCGGACACATTTTAGAATGCGGTGCGCAATCAACCGGAGGAAACTTTTTAAGTGATTGGGAATCAGTTCCGAACTTTGCAGAGATTGGTTTTCCAATCTGTGAAACTTTTCCATCAGGTGAATTTGTCGTAACAAAACACGAATCGCTTGGCGGTAAAGTAACCATTGACACAGTAAGTGAGCAATTACTTTATGAAATTGGAGATCCGGCGGAATATATAACTCCCGATTGTGTTGCAGATTTTACATCAATTCAATTGGAACAAAGTGGTGAGAATAGAGTAAAAGTATTTGGAATAAAAGGGAAACCTGAAACAGCATTTTATAAAGTTTCATGCTCTTATGCTGATGGCTATTCAGCTTCCGGCAGTTTAACGTATTCATGGCCGCAAGCTCTAACTAAAGCTAAAGCTGCTGACAAAATTTTAAGAAAGAGACTGGAATTGCTCAATTTAACTTTCGATGAGATAAGAAGTGAACTTGTCGGATATAATTCGTGTCATGGTCCACTTGCAAAAGAACTTGATGAAGATTTAATAAATGAAATTCAATTGCGAGTATCAGTTCGTTCGCACGATTTTGCTTCCGTTGAAAGATTTGGCAAAGAAATCGCACCGTTGATTTTAACAGGTCCACCGAGTGTTACCGGTTTTGCCGGTGGAAGACCAAAGCCCAATGAGGTTGTTGCGTATTGGCCTGCATTACTTGATAAAAGACTTGCTGAACCTAAGGTTGAAATTTTAGAATTATAAAAATTGATAAAAACTAAATCGAAGAAGAATTTATGAAAATCAAATTGATTGATATTGCCCATGGCAGAAGCGGTGATAAAGGTGATGCTGCAAATGTCGGAATCATTGCTTACGACGCAAATGGTTATGAAATAATTCACAAATATTTAACTGCTGAAAAAGTCAAGCAACATTTCACCGGAATTTGTCTTGGTGAAGTTGAACGATACGAACTCCCAAACCTAAAAGCGCTCAATTTCATTTTACACAACACTCTTGGTGGTGGAGGAACAGTTTCACTTAAACTCGATGCACAAGGGAAAACTCTTGCAGCTGCTTTATTAAGAATGGAAATTGATGTTTTATCTTAATGATTTGCTTATTAATTTAAAGTATAAAACGGTGAAATTATGAACATTGAAATCCAAAAATCCGAATTGATTAAGTGGATAAAAAATTTGCAAGATTCAAAACTAATTGAAGAAATATCTAAACTTCGAAACAAGAATTACGATAAAAAAACTCAAAAACGAAAATTTGGTTGCGGCATGGGAATTTTTTCTTTTGTTTCAGAAGATTTTGATCAAACTCCTAAGGAATTTAACGAGTATTGTAGATGAACTATCTTTTAGATACACATATGTTGATCTGGTATCTGAACGGTGATAAGAAATTGAGTGATGACTCTGTAACTATTATTGATAACACGGATAATAAAATTTATGTTAGTATTGTTGGGTTATGGGAAATTGCAATCAAAATTAGTTTAGGGAAATTAAAAATCTCAATTCCGTTTGAAGAATTAAAAAAGGCATTGGAACAGATGTCATTTGATATTTTAGAATTAAATTTTTCAGATTTGCTTAATCTACAGAAATTAGCTTTCCATCATTCTGATCCTTTCGATCGGTTGCTGATCGCTCAAGCAATTTCTAATGATTTTGTTTTGATATCCCACGATGAAATATTTCGTAAATATCCGGTTTCTCTGATCCTTTAAGCTGTTTTGGTAAATAAAAGCATGGACTCAAAAATATGTACAATGATGAATTAAAAACTTTAGCTGATTACAGAAAACGAATCGACAATTTACGAGGTTATCTTTGACTTAGATAAGAATGAAATAGTTATATCCGAATTAAAAGCTAAAACGGAAGGGAAAAATTTCTGGGATGATCAGAAAAATGCTCAGAAGATTTTACAACAACTAAAAACTTTGCAAGATTGGGTTGATCTCTGGAGTAACATTAATAACAAAGCTAATAATCTCAATGACTTAATTGAACTCGCTTCCTCAGAAGTCGATGATTCGTTTGGTTCTGAAATTCAAATTGAATTGAGTGGTATACTTTCTTCGATTGAAGAAGTCGAATTTAAAAGTATGCTTAGCGGGAAAGATGATAATAAGAATTGTATCCTTACAATTCATTCCGGTGCCGGTGGAACGGAAGCACAAGATTGGGCTGATATGCTAATGCGGATGTATATCAGATACGGCGAACAAAGTAATTTTAAAATGACTCTGCTTGATATTCTTGACGGAGATGGCGCAGGCATTAAAAGTGCGACAATTGAAGTTACCGGAGAATATGCTTACGGTTATTTAAAAGCTGAAAATGGTGTGCATCGTTTAGTTCGCATTTCACCATTTGATGCTAATAAAAGAAGACACACTTCTTTTGCCTCCGTATTTGTTATACCGGAGATTGATGATACTATAGAAATCGAAATTAATCCGGCGGATTTACGAATTGATACTTATCGTTCAGGTGGTAAAGGTGGGCAGAACGTAAACAAAGTTGAAACCGCAGTACGAATTACACATATTCCTACCAATACCGTAGCTGCATGTCAGAGCGAACGATCGCAAACTCAAAACAAGATGAATGCGATGAAACTTCTTAAATCGAAAATGTATCAAAAAGAATTAGAGAAGCAGGAAGAAGCGTTGGATGAAATTGAAAAAACAAAAATGAAAATTGAATGGGGAAGCCAAATCCGTTCGTATGTTTTTCATCCCTACAATATGGTGAAAGATCACCGTACTGATATTGAAACTTCGGATACCCAGGGAGTAATGAACGGTGATCTGAATAAATTTATAAAAGCATATTTATTAAAATTTAGAACTGCATAAAATACAATGAAGACCTATACAGAGTATTTGTGGTTCAACACAAAAAAGAAACGTGAATACATCAACATTACAAACGATGTAGAAAGTGTTTTACATAAAAGTGAAATTAAAGAGGGTATGATCCTTGTTTCGGCGATGCATATCACTGCTGGAGTATACGTGAACGATGCAGAGAGCGGACTTATTCAAGATATCGATACATGGCTTGAAAAATTGGCTCCCTTCAATCAGAATTATTTGCATCATCGAACCGGAGAAGATAACGGAGATGCCCATCTCAAAAGTTTACTTATTCATCACGAAGTTATTGTGCCGGTGACGAATGGAGAACTTGATTTTGGTCCTTGGCAGCAAATTTATTATGCTGAATTTGACGGACAAAGGAGAAAAAGGCTCATCATAAAAGTGATGGGGGAATAAAAAAAATTAAAAAAAATAAAAAAAGTACTTGCTTTTTTTAAAAAAGTGTTTTAAGTTTGAACCAACGATTCATTATGCTTACCCCCCATAGTGAATCTTCCCACGCCCGGTAGCCCTCCACCGGGCATTTTTTTGCCTTTTCGGGCTAAAAACAATGAAATTATTCCTTTTTATATCAATTGCTCCGCTGTATAATGGCATTCGATATTAGTTTAAATGAACAATTCTGTTCGCACACGACTTTTCATCATTATAAAATGTGAACGGAAAAATATCTTGTTGAAAAAGTTATAAAAGAATTTGATCTGCACGATAGTTAGGAATATATATGTCTATACTCACGGAAAACATTATTTCATAAAAACGTAAAATATTTCTCAATGTTTCTTTATTTTATGAATGAAGAAATTTTTAATAATTGAATTGATCACTAAATAAATTGTTTACAATATTTCATTTTACATTTAATAAAAACTACATCTTTTTAATCCTTTTAGTTTTCTTCTACAACGGCTGCAAAAAGAAGGAGGAGATTAATAATAGAAGAGGTGTGGAGACATTCCTTATAACCGTTACGCAAATTCCCGTTACCGATGAAGATTATTATCAACTAACTGATTCACTTTTCAATTTTTCCAGAAGAATGGATTTCAAAAGGGGAGTTGCTGCTTCATTCTTTCTGAAAGGGAAGTATTTTTCTTCTAAAGGGAAAAATGATGAAGCTGCAGAGAAATTCAAGGAAGCAATTAAAATTGGTAGTCAAACCGGTGATTTAGTGCAGTTGGGTGATTCACATTATTTCCTGGGAAGCGCTTACTTTGATGCAAAGAATCGAAACGAAGCTATCACATCTCTAAAAGAATCAGCGGTAATCAGATCAAAATCAAATGATTCTACAGGACTTGGCTCATCCTATAATTTCATCGGATATATTTACTGGATCATTTCTGATTACGACAGTGCAGTATATTATTTTGAAAGAGCTCTTTCAATTCGGAATAAGCTACCTAACATTGCGCACCGCGCTACAACATATAATAATCTTGGAACAGTTTACTATAATTGGAGTTTATACGACAAAGCCCTTGATCATTATCTCCGCTCTCTTGAATATCAAAAAAAGGAGAAGAACAACAGCGGCATTGCAAGATGTCTTAGCAATATTGGTTTAGTCTATAAAGAAACGGCACAGAATGAAAAAGCCATTGAATATTATAAAGAAAGTTTACCTTACGCTATTTCATCTAATCAAGTACAGACAATCGGTTATGCTTATAATTGTTTAGGCACTGCCTTTAGTGTTGTAAATAAAGACTCCGCATTATTTTATTTAAAAAAATCGCTCGATGTTTATCAATCAGGTAACGACACTGTTGGTTTAGCCTTGGCTAACCAGGGAATAGGTAATTTTTATCTGGATAATAATGATCCAAAGAATGCTAAAATATATTTTGTGGAAATGCTGAAAATGGCACAAAGGGAAAATGTCCCGATGAGGGTGGCTCGTGCTTATAAAGGATTAGGCCAAGCCTATTTGTTGGAAAACGATCTTGCAACAGCTAAAGAATATTTTGAAAAAAGTATTTTAATAGGTGAAAAATCATCGATAAAGTTTATTCTTAGAGATGCATTTGGAAGTCTCTCGGAAATCTATGAGCGTTTGGGGAATTCTGAAAAAGCTTTTGCTGCACTGAAACAATACAATAAATACAAGCAGGACATAGAAGATGAAGGAATGCAAAAACGACTTCTGGATTTAAAAAATAAATCAGACTATGAAAAATATCAGCGAAATTTACAGACCCAGAAATATGAAAATGAAAAGCAGAAAATTTATTTAGTCGTTACCATTACAGCGGTGGTTTTGTTAATGGTTGTTGCTGTTATGCTCTTCAGATTAAATAATAGGAGAAGAATCGTTAATCTCCTTCTTCAAGAAAAAAACAGGTTAATTGAAGGACAAAGTAAAGAGATCAACCTAAAAAATGTTGAACTTCTGGAACTGAATGAAGCAAAAGAAAAATTGTTCTCGATCATTGCGCATGATTTAAGGAGCCCTTTCAACTCTTTAATTAATTTGGGTACGGTGTTAAAAGAAGATTATGATATTTTATCGGATGAAGAAAAATTAGATTATATCACCCATCTTGAAGAGACTGCGATAAAGACTCATGAGTTGGTTGAGAACCTTTTAAATCTTTCAGCATCTCACACGGGGAGAATTGATTTTAATCCTGAGCGAATAGACGTTCATGCAATTGTAGAGAAGATAATTAAAATTAGTCGTACACAAGCAGCTAAAAAAGAAATTACTTTAAGAAACATGCTAACGAAGGATGTAATAGTAGTAGCAGATCAATCAATGCTTGAAATAATTATCAGGAACTTGATGAACAACGCAATAAAATATTGTAACAATGGAGGGAAAGTAGAAATCAGCAGTTTTAAAGAAGGAACCAACCTAAATATCATAATAGAGGATAACGGGATTGGGATGGATGATGCTACAAAAGTAAATATCTTCAACATAAATGTGATCCGCTCAACAAAAGGAACGAATGGTGAGAAAGGAACGGGATTAGGTTTAGGTTTGTGCAAAGAGTTTGTAGAAAAACATGGAGGAAATATCTGGGTTGATAGTCAGGTCGGGGAAGGAAGCAAATTTGTGTTTTCACTCCCTATGGAAACAATTAATACAACGACTTAAGCGAAGAAAAAGTAAATTAAACTTAAATTCTCCCTTTTTTAGCAAGGGACTTTTTGATAAATTTAATAACAAATATTTTATAAATAGTTAGAGTGATATAAAATGGCAAAAGATTTTGAAGTCCAGGTTCTTGACGATGTAACAATTCGTTTTGCCGGCGATTCCGGCGATGGTATGCAATTAACAGGTTCGCAATTTTCAAATACTGCTGCGTTATTTGGGAATGACTTAAGCACACTCCCGGATTACCCCGCTGAAATTCGCGCCCCAGCCGGAACACTGTACGGAGTTAGCGGTTTCCAATTACATTTCAGCAGTCTTGAAATTTCAACTCCGGGCGATAGCCCAGATGTTTTAGTAGCGATGAATCCCGCAGCATTAAAAGTTAATTTAAAAGATTTAAAACCGGGCGCAACAATTGTTGTTAACGAAAATGCTTTTGATCCTAAGAATTTAAAATTGGCTCATTATGAATCGAATCCCTTAGAAGATAATTCCTTAGCCGGATTTAATGTAATCATGGTCCCACTTTCAAAACAAACATCCGCGGCGTTAGAAGGTTTGCAGTTATCGATGAAAGATGTTGAAAGAACGAAAAACTTTTTCGCTCTTGGACTTATGTACTGGTTGTTCGACCGCCCTTTAGAACCAACACTTACCTGGATCGAAAAAAAATTCGGTAAAAAACAAATTTATCTTGAAGCGAATCAGAAAGCATTAACTGCCGGTTATTACTACGGCGAGAATACTGAAATATTTACCACACGGTACCATGTTAAACCCGCAAAATTAGAAAAAGGTTCGTACAGAAGTATTTCCGGGAACGAAGCAGTTGCGCTTGGTTTTGTCGCCGCCTCCTATAAAGCGGGGATACCTTTGTTTTTAGGTTCATATCCTATTACTCCCGCCTCAGAAATTCTTCAGGAACTTTCTAACTTTAAGAATTTTGGTGTAAAAACTTTTCAAGCGGAAGATGAAATTGCCGGAATTGCCTCTGCGATAGGCGCTTCATTTGCCGGAAATCTTGCAGTAACGACTACAAGCGGTCCCGGGTTAGCATTGAAATCAGAAGCAATCGGATTGGCTGTGATGACCGAACTTCCTTTAGTAATTGTTGATGTTCAGCGTGGCGGACCGAGTACAGGACTTCCAACTAAAACGGAACAATCCGATTTACTTCAGGCAATGTATGGAAGAAATGGTGAATCTCCTGTTCCAATTTTGGCAGCTTCAACTCCCTCGGATTGTTTTGATATGGCTTTTGAAGCTTGTAGAATAGCTGTGAAATATATGACTCCGGTTTTCCTTCTCTCTGAAGGATATTTGGCTAATGGCTCAGAGCCCTGGAAAATCCCTGATATAGATTCGCTTCCAGAAATACCGGTAAATTATTGGAAAGACAAAGAAACCTATAATATATACGCTAGAGATGAAAATCTTTCCCGTCCCTGGGCAATTCCCGGAACTCCAGGATTAGAACATCGTATTGGCGGTCTGGAAAAAGCTCACATTTATGGAACAGTATCATACGTCCCGGAAAATCATGAATTTATGGTTCGCATGCGTGACGCGAAAGTGAAAAAAATTCAAGATGAAATTCCTGATCTTGAGGTTATGGGTGATGAAGATGCAGACCTTCTTATTGCGGCTTGGGGCGGAACGTATGGTTCCGTAACCGAGGCGGTTGGTAATCTTAGAAAGAAGGGACATAAAGTTGCTCAAGTTCACTTTAAATATATTCATCCTTTCCCAAAGAATACGAGGGAGGTGCTCACTAAGTTCAAACAAATCCTTGTACCGGAAAGAAACCTCGGGCAACTCTCTAAATTGCTTAAATCAGCATTTTTAGTAGATGTAATCGAGTTTAATAAAATTCAGGGGTCACCATTTAAATCATCAGAAATTGAAAATAAAATTATCTCTTTGTTCGGAGGCAAGAATGTCGACTAATAATGTTATGGAAAATGTAAAACTAACTGCAAAAGATTTTGCCACAAACCAGGATGTCCGCTGGTGTCCGGGTTGCGGAGACTATTCAATCCTCGCTCAAGTACAGCGCGTATCGCCGGACTTAGGAATTCCAAAAGAAAAATTTGTGTGGGTCTCCGGTATTGGCTGTTCAAGCCGTTTCCCATATTATATGAATACTTACGGATTTCATAGCATCCACGGAAGAGCCCCGGCAATTGCAACCGGTGTAAAGCTTGCAAACCCTGAACTATCTGTTTGGGTTGCAGCCGGTGACGGTGATCTTTTAAGTATCGGCGGTAATCACTTTATTCATGCTTGCAGAAGAAATATTGATATGAAAGTAATTTTGTTCAATAACAGAATTTACGGATTAACAAAAGGACAATATTCTCCTACCTCAGAAAAAGGAAAGAAGACAAAAAGTTCTCCATACGGAAGTATTGATTTCCCATTCCTTCCGGTGAACATGGCTGTTGCTTCAGGCGCTACGTTTGTTGCCCGTTCGATGGATAGAGATCCGAAACATCTTCAAGCAATGATGTTCCGCGCAGCCGCTCATCACGGATTAGCTTTTATCGAAGTTTATCAGAACTGTAATATCTTTAACGACGGTGCATATGAACCGCTTACCGATAAAGAAACGAAAGCCGATAATGTTGTTGTTCTTGAACATGGAAAACCTTTGATCTATGGAAAGAATAATGACAAAGGAATTCGCATGGACGGAATGAACCCGATTGTTGTTGATCTCTCGAAGGGTGAATATTCAGTCAACGATTTATGGGTTCATGATGAATTTGATGAAAACCCGGGAAGAAGTTTTGTGCTGGCACATTTCTCCGATCTTAAAGATTTTCCTTCTCCTGTTGGAGTTTTCAGACAGATACAAAAATCTACTTATGACGGTGATCTTTTTGCCCAGTTAGATGAAGTTACCAAACAAAAAGGAAAAGGCGATCTTGCAAAACTTTTCCGAAGCGGTAATACCTGGGAAGTAGCTTAATAAATTATATTATTTAAGTTTAGGGTTTGATGTAGTTTGAACTGCATCGAACCCTTTTTTGTTTTGGTCAATAGTCATTAGTCAATGGTAAATTGTCATTGGTTTTAAGAATGAATTAATAAAAATGACGACTGACTAATGACCCTTGACAAAATATCTAAACTTTGTTCCATTTACTTTTAACTTTATACTTTCAACTTTTAACTTTATTCTTGAAACTGCGGTACAATGAATTACAAATTATTAAAACAAATCATTCAAGAGAATAATTCTTTTCTCCTTACCACTCACGTTAATCCTGATGCTGATGCCCTTGGATCAGAAATGGCATTTTATTTTCTCTTAAAGAAATTGGGAAAAGATGTTCACATTGTTAATACAAGCAGAACTCCTTACTACCTTGAATTCATGGATGCTGAGAATGTCATTCAATATTTTGATGAAGAGAAGCATAAGGATATTTTTAGCCAGGTTGATGTTCTTATCGCTCTTGATTTTAACCGCGGACAGCGGATGGTTCGCATGGAACATCTCTTCCGGCAAAGTAATCAATTAAAAATTTGTATAGATCACCATGAAGACCCGGAGAATTTTACAGATCATTTGTTTTCCGAGACTTCCTTTGCCGCAACGGGACAGATCATCTATAAATTTATTAAAGAAACTTCGATTGTTGAAATCGATCTTTCAATTGCAGACCAATTATACGCGGCAATTATGACGGATACCGGGTCTTTCCGTTTTGATAGAACTACATCCGACGTTCATCTTATCGCTGCCGATCTTCTTAATGTGGGTGTAAAGCCGAATGATGTTTACACAAAGATTTATAACACAAGCCGTATCGGGAAAATTAAATTACTCGGCGATGCAATTCAATCGCTAACCCTGCATGGAGAAAAAGATGAGATAGCCGTGATGGTTATTTCTAAAGAAGCATTGCAAAAAAGCGGGGCAGAAGAAGCCGATACGGACGGGTTTGTTAATCTTTGCTTAACAATCGATACTGTTCAAGTAGCTTTAAAGTTTTTAGAATTGAATGAAGGATTCAAAGTCAGTCTTCGTTCAAAAGGGGAGATCAGTGTGCAGAAAATTGCTGCTGAGTTTGGCGGCGGGGGACACAGGAACGCTTCGGGTATTCGTATAAGAGATAAAGAGATGAGTAGCTTTATTCCTATGCTTATTAGTAGGATAAAAGAGTATCTAAAGAGTTAAGCTAACAGGAATACGTAGTAGTTATTATCAACAATTGATGTAGGCATGTTTGAATGGCTGAATGGCTGAATGAAAAAAAGTTTATAAATTCGTATCAGTTGGATGATTGAATGAAAAAAATATTGAATCCCTGTTTATCTGCGATTAGGCAGAACGGGATTCTTTCCGTGTTTTGTGTTTATGTTACCAAGCTTCATTCCCGACGAGATTGTGCAGTTCTATAAAACTTTAAGCAGTTTAGGATTTTTGCTATAAGCCGCTTCTGCCTGGCGGTAGATAAATAGGGAATGAATCTTTCATCTCTCCGAAGAAGCAATTAAAGATGTTAACTAAAGTTTTAGTTGCCGGCTACGCTGTACTAATGCTCAGTGAAAAACATTCATCCATTCATCCGTCCAATCTTAGCACAGAATAGTTACCAACCAAAACTTTTTCAATCATAAATCTTCATTTTTTCCCATTGCGAACGTGGCGTCTTCTTTGCGAGCTCGGCGAGAAACTAATTCCCTTTTTCTCGCAAAGTTCGCCAAGAACCGCAAAGCTCGCAACGAATTCAATATTCATCCTTCCGGTCATTCAGATACAAATTCTCTATTCATTTTCTTTCATTCACCGCTCCGTAAACGAAGAGGATTTTTGCTAATCTATATCCTGGTAAACCAGAACCAAAAAAATAATAATGAATAATGAACATGGAATGTAGAATATCGAAATGTAAAACTTCATCATTCGTTATTCCCCGACTGAGTCGGGCAGGCTTGTTCGATGTTCGGTGTTTGATTTCAAGAAAATATTCTCGCCATTCTGCGTAGAATATTTTTCCTAATTATATAACCTGGTAAACCAGAACCAAATAATTTGGAATGACTACCTCTGGTAGTTAAAATTGAATGGCTGCATGATTGAATGAAAAACATTCATCCATTCATTCGTTTTTTTTAATCATTTAATATTCTTGCCTGCCTGCGGCGGGCAGGCCATTTTGCGCAGAATATTTTTGCTAATTATCTTAAACTTTTTTGTTGTTAGAAGAAAATAGTTCTTGCATATCTATTATTTACTTTTTATGTTTGTTACAGCTAAGGCTAATTATTCCCCGACTTATCGGGGAATGTTCTTTGAATAGTTGAATCTTTCCCGGTTGTTTATTTAATGATGGAAACTGTGGCTTGTTTTTTTGTAGTACCTTTAAGCGAAATCTTGAGGTTCGGAAAAAGCTTGTTAGGGTCGTTTTCTCTCACAACACTGGTGGCGCTAAGCTTTTATCAAATTAGATATTTTGTTTTGCTTAAAGGAAAGATACTACTATACAAAGCGCGGTTAACCGCATGGTTTATGGTTCATGTTCAATGTTTGACGGATGATGTAACGGTACTAAGGTTATTAATTTTATTACGATAAATGTTTATCATGATGAAATGTTATAGCTGATCAATACCTCTTACATTCAGTACCAGACAAAGACATCTACTTTTATTCTTCTTACAACTACTTCTATTTCCAATCATTTTATAAATACCCTTGAAAACTTTTTTAGAAAGCGCAGAGTATCCATCTGTATTGTTTGGTTACAAAAATTCTTCTTAATCATTATCGTGATCTTACTCGTGTTCGTTTTATATGGTGAAAGTGGATTAAGATTAGGAATAAGATTATGATTAAGAATAAGTCATTTCTTGCAGATGGGGAGTTAGTAAGTTTCAGATAACTCACTGTACAAAAGTTAGCGCACTAAGTAAGTTTCCCGACGCTCTGAAGTGAAAAGTTAAGACTCTTAGTACGTTTCCCAACACTCTGAAGTGAAAAGTTAAGACTCTAAGTACGTTTCCCAACACTCTGAAGTGAAAAGTTAACGCTCTAAGTACGTTTCCCAACGTTCTGAAGTGAAAAGTTAGCGCTCTAAGTACGTTTGCCAACGCTCTGAAGTGAAAAGTTAGGGCTCTAAGTACGTTTGCCAACGCTCTGAAGTGAAAAGTTAAGGCTCTTAGTACGTTTCCAGACGCTCTGAAGTGAAAAGTTAAGGCTCTAAGTACGTTTCCAGATGCTCTGAAGTGAAAAGTTAGCGCTCTAAGTACGTTTCCGAACACTCTAAGTACCAAAAAAAGGGTTTTTAGCGGGTCTTTGGGCTCTCCCGGTGAAAGAAAAAGACTATTCTTTGAACAAAAAAGTACTAAAATGAGTAAAAAACGAACTTTATTCGGTTTTAACCTAAGTCTCTTTATGATGGGTTAGTGAAACTGCAAATAAAGGAGGTTCGGTGAGAGTACAACGTTAGTAGAAAGTATAAAGTCATTGGTCAGGAGTCATTTGTCATTGATCAGGAGCTAGAAGTAAAAACATAAAAACTGATTCTCCATGACAGACTAAAAACTAAAAACTGATAACTGTAAAAATGATTCAATAAATAACAAAAAATAAACTAAAGAAGAGGTGTGTTATGGCTGAAAAATTTAATGGTATCCCGGTTTCGAGAACTAAGTTGTTTACGATTGCAAGTACGGCTTATGAAACCACAAAGGGTCTTGAAAAACTTGCCGCTGCCGGTTTAACTGCGGAGTATTTTGAGGAATTTGCCGCTAATATTGAAATTGCTAAAAATTTTAAGACTGCGGAGAAGGTAGCAAAAGAGAACGCTGAAAAGCTTGCGCAGGTAAAGAAAAAATGTGAGGAGTGTTTTAATTGGCTGAAGAAGGTTCAGGTTGCTTTAAAGAGAACCTTTGGCGCTGATTCCCCGCAGTTGAAGGAGTTCCCTTCTAATTTAAGTTTGGCAAAAGACGACGCGGCAAAAATGATAGATATGCTTCCGGCGGTTCTTACAATTATTGATAAATATAATACCGAGCTTACCGCTAAAAGGACTCCCGCTGCTCTTAAACAAAAAGGAGCGACTTTAAAAGCTGAACTTGAAACCATCTCCGCAGAATATAATTTGATGGATGGGGGAAGCGAGTCTTATACAGTTAATAGATTACTTGCGCATAAAAAATTGCAAGACACGATAAACGAAATAAATGAAACGGGAAGGGAAGAGTATAAAGACGATCCCGTTACTTTGAAGTTGTTCGACTCCCCCTGGCCCCAAAGCAAAGGAAAAGATAAAGGAAACGACACGCCGACGGAACCGCCGGCGGGGTAAGTGAAGGTGAAAGTCAGTGCGATGTAAAACTAACTCTTTGAATAGTAAAAGATGTTTTATTCAACATTGTACGATTAGAAAAAGAGTTCTATCGGCACTGAAATTGTAAAAATGAAGAAAATGTTTTTGGTTAGATAATTAAAATGTTCAATAAACCATCACATAATTGAAAGGATACTTCAATGAAACAAATATTTTTTAGATTGTCGTTTCTACTTCTCTTTACATGCCTACAGAGCACTCTGGCACAAATTCCTCGAATGTTGTCATATCAAGGGATACTAACAGATAGCACGGGTATTCCTAAACCCGATGCCCAATACAACTTCACATTCAGTTTATATTCATCTCCAACAGAAGGGACTCAACTTTGGAGTGAATCAAAATCTCTCCAGACTAAGCGTGGGCTGTTTTCAACAATTCTCGGAGATCAAACAACTTTTCCCGATTTACTTTTGTTCGATATTCCTTATTGGCTAAGCATAAAAGTTGGTGATGAAGAACTTTCAACACGAGTTCCGCTCACGAGTGTTGGTTACAGCTTTAATGCTATAAGGGCTATAATTGCTGACTCAGCTAGAAAAGCACCATTAGCAGTTGTTCTCCCAGGAAGTGTTGACAGCATTAAACTTGCTAATTCTTCAGTCACCAACAGCAAAATTAAGGATGGAGCGATTACACAGTCAAAAATAAATCCTTCAGTAACATTCCCAATTGCAGATGGTTCTATCACTTCTGTAAAAATTCAAGATGGACAAGTAAAAACTGAAGATATAGATAATGGTGCAATAAATACTCTTAAGCTTGCGGATGTCTCTGTCACTACGGGAAAAATAAAGGATAACGCTATAACAAGTTCCAAAATTGCTTTCCAACAAATAACTGGTGATCATATCCTTGATTATAGCATTATGAGTGGAGATCTCTCACCAACTTTAAAAATTCCGAACGCAGATTCACTTAATGGAATTACTGCATTTAGAGTACAAACCCCAAATGCACTTTATCCTTTAAATTCATCAGGCGGTATTGATTTGTCATACATACCAACTCAAAATGGAAAACTTACACCTAGTTTTTCAAATTCTGTTGCTAACCCTGGATTGCTAATAACTTTAGGGGGTAGCATTCTAGCTGGAATTCTAATTGATGTAGTTAGTAATCAAATTAACAAAGGGATTGATAGTAAAAATTCAAATCCAAATGGTATTGCCATAAGTGGAAATGGCAATAGCATAGGAGTAATTGGACAAAGTAACTCAGGAAGTGGAGTGGTTGGAGAATGTCTTAGTGGCACTGGAGTCAAAGGTACAAGTACCAATGGTTTTGGTGTTTATGGGGAGAGTAACTCAGGGAAAGCAGGCAAATTTGTTGGAGATGTAGATATTGCTGGTGGATTAACAGTTTCTAGTACTATACAAGGAACAGCACAAAATTCTGATAAGCTCAGTGGTTTACTGCCAGGAAACGATCAAGGAATTCCCATAAATAATGGTAACATTAACCAAAATCTTAATGCCGATAAGGTTGATGGTTTTCATGCTAATTCTAATCCAACAGCCAATACGTTATTCCCTTTGGGGAGCGATGGAAAATTTTCATCCAGTGTTATTCCAGGAACACCATTAACTGGTTCGGCAGGAGGTGATTTGACAGGTACATATCCAAATCCTACCGTTTCAAAACTCCAGGGTAAAGCGATTTCTACTTCTACACCGTCAACAGGGCAAGTACTTAAATTCGACGGTTCACAATGGAAACCAGATGTTGATCAAACTGGTAGTGGAGGAAGTTATATCAACAATCAGAGTTCGCTACAATCGAACTCAAGTTTTTGGATTTCAGGTATTGGAAGAGCCGGTTCGCTTCAAGCCGGACAAGGATTAAACTCGACATATACATCTGCACTTGCAGGTGCAGGTAGTTCAGAATATGGAATATTTGCAACAAGTTCTTCAAATCATGCAGCTCGATTTCAGATGACAAGTGGTGGTAGTTATAACGCAATCAATGCAACTTCTACTAGTAACTATCCAACCATTTATGTTGGGAATACGGGTGGAAGCAATGGTGTTTATGCTACTATATCTTCTTCAACAAATCCTGCAATATACGGTTATAATTCTTCAAGTAGTTCAGGTATTCGTGGGGCAAGCAGTTCATATGTTGGTGTTTATGGAGATGCAAGCAGTGGCGGATCAGGTGTTTTTGGTGTTGCAAGTTCAAGTTATGCTGGGGTGGAAGGATCCGGTAGTAGTAGTAGTGGTGTCTACGGTCATGCTACTTCTGGACAAGGTGTCTACGGTCTTGCCACTTCTGGACAAGGTGTCTACGGTCTTGCCACTTCTGGTCAGGGTGTCTACGGATCGAACGGTGGAAGCAATTCTACTGGCTATGCGGGTTATTTTTACGGTCGTGTATCTGTGACTGGAACCCTTTCAAAAGGCGGAGGTTCATTCAAGATCGATCATCCTCTGGACCCAGAAAACAAATACCTCTATCACTCGTTCGTTGAAAGTCCTGATATGAAAAACATTTATGATGGAGTTGCTCAACTTGACGACGAAGGACAGAAATGGATAGAACTACCCAACTACTTTGACGCACTCAACAAAGACTTTCGCTATCAATTGACGTGTATCGGCTCATATGCACAAATTTATATAGCAGAAGAGATCCAAAACAATCGTTTCAAAGTTGCAGGGGGAACACCAGGAATGAAAGTCAGTTGGCAAGTTACAGGAATCAGGAAGGATCCATTTGCAAATGTAAATCGGATTATCCCCGAAGTTGAAAAAGAACAGGAGAATAAAGGGAAGTACTTATATCCAAAAGAACTTGGGAAACCCGAGGCAAATGGCATTGAATTGCCTCATGTTAATAAAATTGAATCTCAGTTGAGAACTGAAGAGAAATAATTAAGTAAATAACTGAAGGAGTAAAACATGAAGCACTATCTTTTTGTAACTGTCATCTTTTTTTCTTTTTTATTTGCGTCGAAAAGCATCGCTCAAATTCCGCGTCTGATTTCTTATCAAGGAATAATATCGGATACATTGGGTAGTCCAAGTCCTGATGGTGGAGCAACATTCACATTCCGCTTGTACAACTCAGAAACTGGTGGTACACCTCTTTGGATGGAGGTGAAGTCTCTCTACATAAAACGAGGTTTGTTTTATACCTTTTTAGGTGAACAAACTCCTTTCAATGACTCGATGAAATTTGACAAATCATATTGGTTGAGTGTTCAAGTTGGGAATCAACAGGAGACAGTACCACGAATTTTATTATCCAGCGTTGCATATAGCATCAACTCGTATCATTCATTAAACTCTGATACTGCAAATGCAATTATGAATAATTCTATTTACACTTCCAACATCGTTGATGGAGAGGTTAAAACAGATGACATTGCCGATGAAGCTATTACGCAAAATAAAATTGCCGTTGGGACTAGTATTTCACCTGGAGGAAACGCCGGAGGCGATCTTACTGGTTCATATCCCAATCCAAGCGTGGTCAAATTGCAAGGGGTAAGTATAAACGCATCCTTGCCTTCAGCAGGTCAAGTGCTAAAATATGATGGAACAAAATGGTCACCAGTAAATCAACCAATAGTAACCTGTAATACTGCTAACTACATTCCGAAGATTGAAAATTCATCATCCACTCTAACGTGTAGTCAGATACTTGATGATGGGAATAATGTTGGGATCGGCACTATACTACCTTTAGAGAAGTTGCATATAGTCGGGAGGTATAAGCAAGATCAACCATATAATGGAACTTCATATTTGATGAATATAACCGGCGGTGCAAATGGATTGTATATTAATCACTCAGGATCATCAGGTACTCCACTTCAAATAAATCAATCTAATTCTGCAACAAGTTCCAATTCAATTATTATAGTGAACGAAGGGACTGGACGTACAATGGAAATCCAACAGAATAATAATAGTAATCTTAATTCAATGATTTACATTGCAAAATCTGGGACTGGTAAAGTTATTGATGTAACGAATGGCGCCTTTCTTTCGAACGCAGGTGTTTGGACGAACGCCTCGGACTTTAATGCAAAGGAAAACTTTGAATTTATTGACGGAGAGCAAATTCTCGCAAGCATTGAGAAGTTGGATGTTACAAGATGGAATTATAAATCCGATAAAAGCAATATCAAACATATTGGACCGGTTGCACAGGATTTTTATAAGTTATTTGGTTTGGGGGAGAACGATAAATCGATCTCCACAATAGACCCATCTGGAATAGCTATTGTTGCAATAAAAGAACTGCACCAACAAAACAAAGTGCTTTCCAAAGAAATAACAGAATTGAAACAACTTGTGAAAAATCTTCTCACCAAAAAGGTGGGGATTGAAAAATGATTGGAGAACATTATGAAAACTTTAATTATCTGCTGTATTTTCTTTATACTTGCATTGAATAGTAGTGCTCAAAACCATCTGGTAACTTGGTCTTCCTTCAATATGGGTTTTGAAGTATCAACTTCATCAAATATAACCATTAAATCCAGTATCGGTCAATCGATCGTTGGAAGTACACGACATGAGAACACGAACATTGTTTCGGGTTTTCTTGTCGATACACTCTTTCGAGGTACAGCAGTCTCAGTAAGTGAGCCTGTGATATTACCTTCGATGTTCACTTTGAGCCAGAATTACCCTAATCCTTTTAACCCAAGCACAAAAATTAAATACTCAATTCCTCATATAAGCTTCGTTACTCTTAAAATCTACGACATACTTGGAAGAGAAATTGAGACGTTAGTAAACGAAGAAAAAAATGTGGGGTTCTATGAAGTTAATTTTGATGCGAGTAAACTGGCAAGCGGAATTTATTTTTACAAATTAACTGCAGAAAATTTCACTGACATTAAGAAACTTATTTTGATCAAGTAGAATGCAAATGGAAATCTATAAATAATTAATACGGCAGTGTTGCATTTTAACATAACACACCGTTATACTCAAGAGTTGCCTATTTAATGAGGACACTTACATATGATTAAGTTGTATTATAGGAGGAAAAATGAAAAGTTTAACACAATATGCTAGTAATTCTGTTTTGATTATTGATGACAGTGATAAGTTTGTAAAAACAGCAGTAAAATATCTAAAATCCTGTGGATTAATAAAAATTCATTCTGCCTCTAATGGTATTGAAGGAATAAATCTCGCCAAAAAGATTAAGCCTGATATTGTACTTCTTGATATAGAGATGGATCCGGGTATGTCTGGATTTGAGGTGTTAGAACAATTCCATAAAAATAATTTAGATCTCAGGGTCCTATTAATAACTGGCCATGATACTGGTCTTATAGGTATGAGAGGAGCAAGATTAGGTATTACAGATTTTGTTTCTAAGGCAGTCTTTTTGGAAAATATAGAAGTAAAAATCATGGAGGCATTGGATTTTGGACACACAATTTCCGAGAAAAATAATACTCCCAAAAATATCATAAATACAAATTTCGATATCCTTGAGAGGACACTTAAAGATTACAATATAGTAAATCAAGATGAATTAATTATAAAATTAAATCAGCTTAGGGATGAGATAAAAAACAATAGTCCAGATAAAAATAAGATAAGCCGAATCATGGAATTTATAAAAAATGGTGTGGCTGGGAATTTAGCCGCAAGCGGAATTATTGAAGTTGCGAAAGGCCTTTTATCTCTCATTTAAATATTAGGAGAAAATATTATGAAAATTGGTGATCCGATATTAAGAAGAGTTACAGAAACAGTACATAGTATTGAAAAGCAATTTAATGCCCTGGAAGAAATAGACAATTTCGATTTTAAGAAAAAGGATCAATTTGAATTATTAATTTCTGTCTCAAAAATATTGAGATCAATTTCTGATTGTGATACTTCTCAAATATATATGAAAACAAATTCAAATTATGAATTATGTTTTAATTATCCACAAAACGAACATCCTGTTTCACTTGAAGTTGATGAAAATATTGAACCCAAAAATATATTGAAGATTATTAATCAAAAGAAGGAACAAAGATCTTTATTGGTGTTACGTATTGGTGCTAGGTTTATTCCCGAATGCCTTCTAATTCTGAAAGAGACATATTTTGGGAGACCAAATTCTAAAATTCACGATAAGGAATTTCAGACATACCTAGTATATATTGCAAAAAAACTTAGTGAAAAGATAGATGGTTACACAAATTTCAGAATGCTTGAGAATCATCGAAAATTATCTATGCGGTTCCTTAACATTTATCAAAAACGAAGTACTGAATCTAATATTGAAGAAACTCAAAAAGATGAAAACTTTTGGACAATTATATTAGGATCTACATTTGATTATCTACCATTATGGGGTCCATTGATAATCAATGAAGTGAAGCCGAGAGTGCAAATATTAAAAGTTCAAAAAGGGCGCCAGTTTCTAGTTCTTCTAGCTGAATCAGAAATAAAAAATGATGAATGGAAAATCGGTATTAGAAATTTGAATTTGGAGCGAGTGCATACTCTTTGTGGTCTTTTATTAGATAATGAAGATATGGGCGCAAAGGACACGTATTTAATGGTAAATCCTAAAGAACATCCGGAAAGATATGCGTCCATCTTATTTGCCGAAGGAAATATACCTGAATCAGAACTTATTATACCGGTTAAGGATTCTAACGGCAAAACAATTGTTCTTTTTAATTTTGAACATAACCAAAAAAATGCTTTTTCAGAATTTCATATTAAAATGTTGCTCAAAATGGTGAATGATGTTGAAGTTTTTATTAATTATGCCATTTACAAGTTTGAACAACAAATTGATATTGAAAAAAAATTACGTTATTTGATGCTAAGAATTGCTAATAAGTTATTTGATACCCAACAGCACAAACTTAAAAATGATTTAGGCGAATTGTATAGTGCGCTTTGGGAAGTTGATTCCGAAATTAGAGCTAATCATAATGATCTGGCTCTTAAAGCAGTCGAAAATGCTAAGAGTAATTATAAAACTATCAAAGAAATTTCTTTGAATTTTAACATAAGTATTGGAGATTATCTTCAATATGGCAAAAAAAAGATATATGACATTGTTAATAATTATCTACCAGATTTCAAGAAAAGAATCTCATTACTTGGAGATAACATTATTATAAACTCCCAAGATATACCAAAAGATAAATTTGTATTTTGTTCAGGAATGGTTCAAGAACACTTCCATAATATTCTACAAAATAGTATCGATCAGTTTGTTTCAATCAGAAAAAAAAGTGATAAAAATTTTGTTGGCGAGATTAAAATAAATTATCGTGTTATCCCTAAAAATGATAAAAAAGCAAATATTCATACGTATGATTTAATAGAAATAACAATATCTGATAATGGTGGAGGTGTTCCACGAGGTAAAGAAGAATGGATTTTTGGACCCAAAAATACTTTGAAAGCTGAAGAAGGAGGACAAGGTTTTGGGCTGTATGCAGCAAGAGAATATATGAAAGAAATTGGTGGTGATCTCGTTCTTGCGAATGATCATCCAAATGGTGTGACGTTTAAAATACAATTTCCAGAATATATAGAAGGTCTACACGAAGGTATGGCAGAACAACTAAACATCAAAGAAGGAGAATAAAATGAGAATTTTAATTGTAGAGGATAGAAAACATATTCAAAGATATTATACTCTTGGATTAGATAAAAAAGGTGTTAGGTACGATATTGTTGATAGTCGTCTTGAAGCTATTGAAATGCTTAAGAAACGAAGTTATGAAGGGGCTATAGTTGATCTTCAATTAACTGATGATGAATCTTATAGTCAGGGGATTGAAGTGTTGAAATATATTGAAGCCGTTCAAGAAGGGACAAATGCAATTGTTGTTAGCGGTACACCTCATCCTCAAGATATTATTGATTCATATGAAGGTGGGGCAGTTAAAGTTATTTTGAAGGCAGACAAGAGCTATCCCGAAATCGCAGAAGAGTTTGCAGATCAATGTAAAAATGTTAAGATACACTATTTCGGGAAATTTCCGTCCTTAAACGCATATTTAGCGAGTCCAGATGAGAATGCGATATATTGGGAGGATTCTATGAACAAAATATTAAAATTAGGGTATCAAGATTTAAATAAGACACTAAATAAAGCATTCAAGGATTATTTACCAATTTTACGCCCAATTAAAGATGAAAAATCATTTCAAATGGATACTATTAATGATGTTGCTTTCGGTTCATTTTGGTCAAAAGGTAAAGGATTTCCAATTTTTCTTGCAATGATGAAGTCGGACAATAAGACATGTCAAGGTGTTATTTTGCCAAAGGGAGCAGCCCAAATTTCTGAAATTCAACCCGTTAAAAATATAATAGTAAACGTATGGAAACTTAATGATATTGGGAGAAACGAGTTTCACGAATTCGTTAACGATATAGCAATAAAATGAATGAACAAAATCGTTATCAAGAAAGATTCTGGAAGGAAATGATCCAAATCAAATTCAAGCTCAATTATATTGATGAATATTATAATGAGTCTGAAAAGATTGATCGTTATATGAATATCTTTCTAGCAGTTACTACGAACGGTAGTATCTGTAGTTGGGTGATATGGAATAAACTGCAAATAATTTGGGGTGGTATTATTGCCGTTTCCCAATTTGTTAATGCAATTAAAAGTTACTTGCCTTATTCGACCAGGAAAAAATATTTGTTCCAAATGAGCAAAGATGTTCAGTCATTGTTCCTTTTAGCAGAAAAAAAGTGGTACGATGTTGCGGAAGGTCCGTTAACTGAAAATGAAATACACAACCTTACAATTGAATTAAGAGAAAAATTTCTTGCTCTTGATAATAAAAACTCGGTTGAGTTTTCTTTACCTGAAAAACAAAAAATAATGGATAAAGCTACTAAAGACACTGAAACATATTTTAATAACTTTTATAAAGGATAAAAAGTCATGGCTGATCAAAAAAAGATTATAACTGAAACACCTAAAAAAGGAAATCTTTCAAAATTCATTGAAGAGAGAAAATTTCCTACCGTCACCATTAACGTAAGTATGCCGAAAGTAAAACCCCCAAAAGAAAAAGAACAGGGCACAGAAAAAGAGAATAAGAATTAGTCAGCATCTTAAATTAAAGCAAATTCTTAATAGCGCTCTCAATTATCAATTTTTAAAGTGTAAGCACTGACACTGAAAATTATAAAGTAGTAAATGGGTTTACTTAACGGACTGTTATATACTATTACATAATATGAGTATTGATATAAATAAAATATTCTCGCGAATAGACTTACAAATTAGAAATGCTAATTATGATAAGGCTTTGGAAGGATTAAGGTTATTAAAAACGCGTGTAAATGATTGCTCATTACAGCTTTCCGAATTAGTCGAAATAAAAGAAGGGGATAAAAGAACTGATTCCGCCCTTACACTAATACTAAATTATGCCGGCTTTTTAATCGACTGTGGATATGCAATAAGCGACAAAAATCTCATTGATGAAGGATTGAAATACGGTAAAGAAATATTTAACAAAATAAATGTCCAACACAGATTGTATTCTATTTATGGTTATAATGTAGCTAATGGCATTGCAAGTCTACTTCAAATCAATCAACATTCCTCAGAACAATATTATTGGATTGCTGATAATTTAACAGAAGAAGCAAAAAAAATCTATCGCATTCTTTTAACTAACGTTAATAAAAATGACAAATTTATTTTGCCGATACAAACAAATTATGCAAATCTATTAAATGGCAGATTAGGTAGGATTATTGAATCCTTACATTATTACAATGGTGTACTTAAATTAGAACCAAATTTCTCGATGGCACTTGCTAACAAGGGATATGTTCAAAGCATATTAGCTTCAGTTATTGATGGCGAAGCGAAAATAATCCTTCTGCATGAAGCATACTGCAATATTAAGAAATCATTTAAAATTGGTTTGGACGTAGGTCCCCAAAAATATTTTGAAGGAATTATTAAAAATTTAATAATTCAAATATTACCTGATGTTGAAACGATGGGAGAAGATACTAGTTGTAAAAGTATTCTTAAGGATAATGGAGATTTTGAATCTTACTACAAAAGATTTTGTATATCACACGATTTATTTCTTAATCCGGTTTCAAATTCTCATCAATGCGAAGGTGCTATATATGACCCTTTAATAATAAAACACATGATTGTTCAAAAAGGTGAACATGACAAGTTCTACAAGTTTTCTAGTTACTTCAACCAAATAAAACAAGAATATACATTTGCACGTTACCTAACAGCCCAATCATTTTATCAAGATTCAAGCATCAAGTTTGTTGATGAGGGAGTTATCTTGTTGGATACATTGGACTATTCAGCTTATAGTATTTATTTAGAACAAGCTAAAACTGCTTTCAGAATGTCGTATAGTATACTTGATAAAATTGCTTTTGTTGTTAATGAATATATGAATCTTGGAATGAAAGAAACATCGGTATCATTTCGTCGATTATCCCCGCTTAATAATAGTAAGATTTTAGATAAGTTTTACCCTTTAAAGAATCCCTACATAGCAGCAATTCTAGATTTAGCAACAGATTTTGAAAACGGTCATTTTCAAAAAATCAGTGATTTAAGAAATACGTTCGAACATCGTTTTAGGAATGTACATATCTGGGCATCACCACGCAGAATAACTCCAGATGATGAAAAATACAAAGAAAGCGATATGATGACTACAAAAGAATTTCGTGAATTGCTTATTGAATTATTAATTGTAATAAAATCTGCAATCTTTTATTTGGCGTTAATGGTTGATTGGGAAGAAAAAATAAAAATGCAAAGAACTGGGGAAGAAAGAGTTTTCCCGATACACTTAAATGAAATACCGGATGAGTTAAAAGGTGAGTGATGAGAATCTTATTACTAAGGTACAGTTATGGTTGATTCAGAAAAAATATTTGAAATTATTTCAAAAGTAATACAGTCTCTTGCTATTGTAATAGGTGGTATTTGGGCATACTTCCGCTTTCGTAAAAAAAGAGAAGACCGGGCTAAGGCTGTTCTTGGTTTGGATGTTGAACATTTTGGTTTAGATGAGAATAAAATATTAGTTCGTGTAAAAGTCAAAGTCAATAACGTTGGTAACGTGTTGTTAAAACCGGCAAAAAGTACTATAACAATTGATAAAATAATCCCTTTTGATAGCGGTGAATATGAAAAGATTATAATGGAGCGACCTTCAATAGGAGATTCCGATGATACTTTATTATGGCCTACTATAGCACAGAGAGAGCAGGCGCTTTCTATGGACAGATTTGAAATTGAACCAAATGAGAATGACGAAATATGGTCCGATTTTATAATAAATCACGACATTAAATTATTTCAAGTTTATGCAAGAATTGATTGTGAAAAAGCAGAAGACGGTTATTGGGGAACCGTTAAACTTGTTTCATTATAATATGGATTTTTATTTTGAACGACAAATTGTAAAGAAAATGAAATGTGGACAATATCAATAACCAAAACGAAAGGATGGTGCTTATGGCACTACATGCAATGTGGGTTCACGGAACATCCGTACGCCCGGAATGGGTTCATGATAATTTACAAGAAGTTAACGGCGCTACCTGGGATTCACGCAATCAGAATCGAGCTGTTCCCTGGTCAAACGTTAACGGACTTCCGCGGGGCTGGGGAGCGACTTTTAGAGGTAAAAGGGCTTTCTCAACGGGTGTTGGAGGGTCTATAACTATAACCGAATTTCATCCGGAAGAACCTTTTCCTGCCAGCCAAAAGGGATACTGGTTTCACTTCGCTATTCCTACTCCGGTTATTGTAGAGGGTATAAGGAGTCAATTACAACGCGTGTTTGTCCTTTGGGAGGCAACTCCAAATGTAGCCGTCTGGTGTGTACATATTTACGACGGTATAAACCGGATCGCGACTCTGGGAACCGACAGAACCGGTAGTGGTCATTCAGACGAATTAGTGGAAGGAGTAACTATGTTTACGTTACCAACTCCTCACGAGGTACAGAGATCTATCGGTTTATCCGTAGGAGTTGCGTTTATCCAGGATGGAGAGGTAACCTTTAATTCCGCCGGAGCAGATTTTGAGGTTTGAGGAGAAGATGGTTGAAGGATAATGTTTGATGGTTGAAGGATGATACAAGGTGAAAAGGATTGTGTTTTGTTACAACAACAGTTGTAGATTTTTTCTCCAGTCAAGGAATGGTCATTTCCACAAAGGGAAATTAAAAATATGTTGTTTTTAAAGTTGGTATTGAATATAATACCACATGAAAATGTATAAAATAGTTGTTGACACAAATATTATTGTTTCTGCATTGAAATCAAGAAATGGTTTTTCATTTGAATTACTTTCTCTTATTGAGGATGAAAGATTCAAAGTGTTTATCTCTGTTCCCCAAATTCTGGAATATGAAGATGCAGTAAAAAGAAACAAATCCAAGATTAAATTAGCCAAATCAGATATTGATGCAATTTTAGACTATATCTGTTTAGTCGGTGAAAAAAGAAAAATATTTTATTTGTGGCGACCATATCTGAAAGACCAGAAAGACGATATGGTATTGGAATTGGCTGTTGAATCTGAATGTGATTATATAATCAGCTTTAATAAAAAAGACTTTTTAGGAATAGATAAATTTAATTTGCAAGTAATAACTCCCAAGGAGTTTTTAACAGTAATTGGAGAAATGAAATGAGTACAATTAGTTTGCGATTACCGGAATCCTTACATAAAAAAGCCCGTGATTTAGCAAAGAAAGAAAATACTTCAATAAATCAATTAGTATCATCTGCATTGGCGGAAAAAGTATCCGCATTAATGACTGAAGAATATCTTGATGAACGGGTAAAAAGAGGGAGTAAAAATAAATTTGTTAAAGCGCTAAGTAAAGTAGCTGATGTTCAGGCTGATTATCTCGACAAATAATAATAGAGGTAAGTTTTTGTACCACAGATTACCAACCTGCGGTACAAAGTAAATTCCGAAGAAGATGGTTGAGGGATAATGTTTGATGGAAGATGGTTGAGGGTTGATGGAAGGGGAAAGTTAGGATAAATAATGTTAATATTATAAGGAGAAAGAAAATGAAATATTTCAAGGTTCTTTTTTTTATCGGTTTAATATTTTCAGGAGAGTGCTTATTCGGGCAATTGGTAAAGGAATTCCCGCCGTATGTTCGGCCAACCTTTTCCGGGATTCCTCTTGATGGAGGGAGAGTTTTAACGGTTACCGTTAATCCCAACAATGCAAATCAGATAATTTTTTCAACCCCTTTTGGAGGATTGTGGATAACGGAAGACGGGGGAACAAATTGGGGGCACATTAATAACTTAGATGCAGTTCAATGTAACGACGTTGTATTTGGCGAAGATGGACTTACGCTTATTGCCACGTTACCGCGGGATAATGAATCGGTTAACGGCGGCGGTATTTATGTTAGTCATAACGCCGGATTAACCTGGGAAAAACCGCCAACCGCCGATCCGCCTATTAACGTAAGAACAGTCAGCAGAGCTTCCGCCCAGGGAATAAGTTTCGCCCCCGATGACCCAAGTAAAATTTATGTTGGAACTACCTTTGGAGTTGCAATAAGTACTGATAAAGGTTACACGTGGAGCCATCAGATGCTTGAAAATAGTTCACGGATAAATGGCGACAGTCTTCAGAATAGCGTTTATTCAATCCAGGCATTGCCGAATAATAAAGTCCTTGCCGCAGGCAGAACGGGTGTGTATCGAAGCGATGACGGGGGGACTTTTTGGACGAATATTCGAACCGGCGATTTTACTCCCTGGGAATCATTCAAAATGATCGATGTCTCTCCCAATGATTTTGATAAAGTTTTTATCCTTCAAAACTACTGGAATCTTTCTCTTTATGAAGTATCAACCGGACAATGGACAAATATTCCGGTTCCCGGCGGAGGTTCAAGAACTCCTTTTATAAGAGTTTCAAAGTCATCCCTCACTTCAAGTAATTTTGATATCTGGGTTGGTGCAGGTGTAACTTTACAGAAAATTACTTGCACGGATATTGATTCGGCAAAAAGAATAAATGTTGCAGGATGGCTTACTATTGGAAGAGCAAATGGATTCCATGATGATGTAGGTTATTTAGGTCTAGATAACAATAAACTGCCTTTAATGTTAGGCTGCGACGGTGGAATATTTAAACCAACCAATGAAGAAGGTACGCGTTGGACTCGCGCTGCGCTGACGAACAGCGGGCTTAATTCGTACCAGATCACCGATCTTGACGGTACGGAAGTTCCGGAAAGACAGGATAGGTTTAGCAGATTATCAGCCAGGTACAAAACTTCACTCTACTTTACAACACAAGATAACGGATTGTGGTCTTCTTCAGACGGCGGTATTACCTGGCCATATAGTGATTGCTGCGAAGGTTATCATATAGAACTTAGAAGAGATGCTCCAAGCAACAGCAGCGTAACGGTTGCGTATGGCAGCGTTGGTTCCGGTTCCAGCGGGCATATGTTTAGCGATGCACATTTTCAGCGTCGTAGAAATGTACCAAACATAGATGATGCAGGGAACACCTTAACCGATATGACGGATGCCTTTTTTATTTCGCCAAATAATTATGTACGATATAGATTAGCGCCGAATAGTAATCCCGAAATTTATGTTTCTCAAAACAACGGAAGCAACTGGCGTAAAATAGCAACGGTAGCGTTGGAAATAAGAGGTATTCCTATTACATCAGGAACGGGAACAAATCCAACTATTTATATTCCTTTCAGAGGGGCAAGAACCGCGCCCGGTAATAGAGAAAGGATCGGTTTGTTAAAATTAACAGATGTTTACGCCACAGGAGTTAGAAATTACACGGATGCGAATTTAATTTATCTCCCCGGTAACGGTAGTCTGGGAATACGGGCTACGGAATTTGATTGGCATGCTATCTTTGCGGTTGATCCTAACAATGCAAACCATATTATCGCTCCGGATATCATTAACCAGGTTGTAAGAGTTTCAACTGATGGCGGATCGATCTGGGTAACTGATGCAGCGCTGACTAACGAGGTAACAAAGAACGGAAGATATCTTCTCTATGATCAAAATCCCTATCGTATGCTTATTACGGAAATAATGTTTGATCCGCACGATTCAAATCGTATTATCATCGGCACACGGGAAGGGGGAATAATTATCAGCAGAGACGGCGGACATTACTGGAGTACGATAAGAGATTCGGAGTTGATCCCGTACATCACCGGATTTTTCTTCAAACGCGATAATACGGCTGTGGTATCGTCTTACGGTAGAGGTTTGTGGACTGTTGATCTTAAAGTATATCCAATAGAATTCCCGCATTACCGCTATTGCAGAGTACCGTGTAATCTTCGTTTTATAAGGGAGAATAATATTTATCCCGATCCGATGAACTGGCGCGATAAGGAGGTAATAATTTTTACAAACGGAAGGATCAACGGTTTGGTCTTATCGGGTGAAAGATTGAAAATGCTTTCGGTAACACCGGGAACAAATTATCACCGGTTCGTAGGTAAAACTAATTATCCGGATGACTTTAATATAGTTGAAGATGCCAAAGGCGCCGGTTTTGTTGATCTGAAAGGATGCTTGGTTGCGGAAAAGAAGGGGGAAATAATAAAAGGTCTAATTATTGAAAACGGCAATATAGCAGCAATGATCACCGGAAAAAGTATAACTGAGGAAAGTGAAATTAGCAGTTTACTTACTCCTGAAGATTATAAGGAGAATGTATTTGAAAAGGTTAAATCTGAAGAATATAAAGAAACGGAGAAGGAAAAAGTTCCTTACTTATTTGTTTCAACCGAATTCCAAAGCAGCGGGATACCAATGGTTGGCACTACCGGAATAGTAGAACTTTACGCCACCGGATTTAATTATGATGAGAACAACGCCGCTTTAATTGCTATAGATAACATTATAGTTGATAAGGTAGGAATAGAAAAAGACGGAACTGTTAGATATAGCTTTAAGTCAACCGACGAATTAACTTTTGGAGAACATACAGTTCAAGTAACGCAACAATTTAATGGGAAAGAATTAATTGCAGTTAGTAGTTTTGCCAAGACAAAAGATATAGACGCGTTTGAAAAATAGAGGTGCTGTGTGTTAACGATGTTTCTTGTTTGAACCTTTGTAGCACAGATTAATAATCTGTGCTACGGGGAATTTTCAGTCATTCCAACGTAAATGAAATTGTGGGAGATACTTTTTATTGCATAAACAGTAAACATTATTCCTCTCGTTTGAAACCAAAAAAGCCAAACTATACGTTTGGCTTTTTGTACCGGAGGCCGGACTCGAACCGGCACATGGTTTAAGCCATACTGGATTTTGAGTCCAGCGCGTCTACCAATTCCGCCACTTCGGCAAATAAAAACAATAAAAAAAGAATACAAACCGCTAAACGGTTGAATTGAACAGCGAAAATTTTCATTAACACCTCGATTAATCGAGGTGTTAATAAGACAAAAATTTATATTTTAAACCGTTTCAACGGTTTTTGTGCTTAATATTATATGGGGTCAACTTACGCAATTAATAAAAAGAACGGATCAAATATAAGAAACTTCGATGGTTCAATCAATTAGGGAGAAAGGATTTTTTAATTTTTACTCATTATTTCGATCGCTAAATTTAAATAAGCTTGTGATCCTTTGGAAAGTGCTTTGTATAAAACTGCCGGGATTCCCTTAAATGCAGATTCTGAAATTGTAACGTTTTTGGGAATCATTGTTTTAAGTAAATGCCCGTTGAAGTTTTCTGCAAGTTCCGCCATTGCCAAAATTGATACTTTTGTATGCGGCTCGAACATCGTAAAAAATATCCCTTCAATTTTAAGTCTGTGATTATACATTTGTTTAATGAAATCAACGTGACGAAGGATTTTACGAAGTGCGTCTAATGAAAAATTCTCCGCACGAATAGGAATTAATAGAGAATCGGAAACCGCCAGAGCATTGGTGGTCATTCCTTTTAGGTAGGGAGGACAATCGATAAGCACATAATCGTAAGTTTCAGCCTGTGCTCTAACCACATTTGAAATAAACATGATGTTGGCTGATAATTTTTCCAAACGTTGTTCAGATTGATATGAGGGAACGAGCGAAGGAATGAAATCTAAAAATGGAATATCAGTTTTGTGGATTACTTTATCAACAGTTTTTGTATAACTAAAAACGTCGAAAATATCGCCGTTTATTTTTTCAGGAGTAAACCCTAGAGCGATTGAACAAGCTCCTGATGGATCGAAATCAATGATCAAAGTTTTTTTCTCGGCAACGGCTAAACTTGCAGCTATATTTATCACCGATGTTGTTTTGCCAACCCCTCCTTTTGGAACCGCAACCGCAATTACTTTTCCCATAAAGAGTACTTCATTTTTATTTTATTAGTTAGTTATCAAAGAAAAATCAAAAAATAAGTTGCCAGCAAGCGCAAATTCATTAAAAAAGATCACAAAACATAATTAGCCCCGACCGACTTTATTCCTCCAACAACCATCCTTCTGCCAATTCCTCTGTAATATTTGCAATAAACCTTGAGGGTTTTGAAAAAGTCGTTCCCGATTCCCGGTCGTAAATATTCATCGGATAAGAAATAAAAAGATTTTGTTTCGCGCGCGTAATAGCGACATACATCAGCCGTCTTTCTTCTTCAAGATTATCTACTTTATCCATTGCACGGTATGAAGGGAAAAAGCCGTCAATCGCGTGGATGACAAAAACAGAATGCCACTCCAACCCTTTTGCAGAATGAATTGTTGAGAGAGTAACAAACTCATCTTCTTTTGTAGTTTCTTCAAGATCAACAACGCTGTCAATCGGCGGTTCAATTGCCATATCGGAAAGAAGACTTTCCATCGAGTGATATTTCTCGGTAATATTTAAAAAGATGTCGAGGTCCTTTTTCCTTTTATTGAAATCATCATACTTGTCTTTAAAAATCGGCAGATAATAATCAATCACTTGCTGGGCTTTTTCTGTTGGTGTTCCGTTTTTTGTGTGAAGTGAATAGAGTATTTCAAGTAGCCGGAATATTTTGTCATTCAATTTGGTTTTTGAATCGGAATGAGGATCGCGATTTAAAGAAAGATTTCCCGTTGCGATTTCATCTAAAATTCTCTCGGCAGTTTTAGGTCCGACACCTTCATGTAAAAGTAAAATTCTGTACCAGCTTACAACATCTTTCGGATTTAAACTGATGCGAAGAAACGCGAGAACATCCTTTATATGCGCGGTCTCAACAAACTTCATCCCGCCGAATTTTATAAATGGAATGTTCGCTTTGTTCAGTTCAATTTCGAGATCAAAAGAAGAATAGGAAGAGCGGAAGAGTACGGCAATATCTTTTAAGTCAATTCCTTCTTCGTGGAGTTCAAGAATTTTTTCAACGATAAATTTCGATTGAAGATTTTCATTTTGCGTAGCTACAATAGCGGGAAGTTCGCCCGAAAGTTTTTGTGAGAACAGAACCTTCGGATATTTTTCTATTGCTTCCTCAACAACTTTATTTGCAAAATTCAAAACCTCCGGTGTGCTGCGGTAATTTTCTTCAAGTTTAATGATCTTTACATCATTGTAAAGATTGGGAAAATCCATAATGTTCTTAAAATTAGCTCCGCGGAAAGCATAGATCGATTGCGAATCATCTCCGACAACCATGATGTTTTGCTTCAATTGTGTCAACGCATTTACCACACTCGCTTGCAGCTTGTTCGTATCTTGATATTCATCGACCATAACAAAATTGAAAGATTGAAGAAGCGATTTGGCGGAAGGGGAGAGGCTGAAAAGAAAATCTCTCAGGTAAATCAGAAGGTCGTCATAATCGAGGAGATTATTCTTTTTCTTGTAACTGCCGTAGATTTTTTGAATATCGAGAATTTGATCTATCTGCTCATAAAAGTGAGGATAGTCATCAAGAATAATATCTTCTACTTTTCGTTCCGTATTAACCGATAGACTAAATACTTTGTTGAGGGTTTGTTTGTTCGGGAACCGTTTTTCTTTTTTTGCAAGTCCTGATTGACTTCGGATTAAATTAATAACATCCTGGCTATCACCTTGATCGAGAATGGTGAACGAAGATTCAAATCCGATAGCTTTAGCATATTTCCGCAAAATAGAATTTGCAAATGAGTGGAATGTTCCTCCGTTTATTTTTGAACAACGATTATCAAGCAGCATTGCCGCGCGGTTCATCATCTCATTCGCTGCTTTGCGTGTGAAGGTAAGAAGTAAAATTGATTGCGGTTGATTGCCAAGTTCAATTAGTCTTGCAACACGGTAAACCAACGTTCTTGTTTTGCCAGAACCGGCGCCCGCGATGATTAAATAAGCGCCGTCAACAGCGCTTGCCGCTTCGTACTGCGCCGGATTTAATTCATTTTTATAGTTGATAACAAAACGGGCTTCATTAATATTACTAGTAATTAAGCCCGCTTGATTAACTCGTTTCAGCTGATATTTTTTCTGGATCATCTTCTCAGAGCTTTAGGCTTTCCTAATATTTCTGAAATAATAAATCCATTTTTAAAATCTTCTTTATTCCGGAAAGAACTTTTTACCCTTGCAAAAGCCGGATTGTAATAAACTTTTCTCTGAGAAGTGAATTGCTTTTCCAAATCCCTTTCCAGACTAAGTCTCTCATCTTCCGAGATCTTAAATTTTTTATATTCATAGATACCTTCTTTTTCCTTTATAACCGGATCGGATTTAGCCAAGGTTGTTCTATCTCTTGTAGGAACCTTCTCAACAACTATTTCCTCACCTCCGGGAAACGTCTCAACGGGAGGAAGTTTCCCCCGGTTCATCATTTCTTCAATTTCGGTAAGAATGTCAAAATCCGTTCCTGAATACGAAGGCTTTTGTTTTTGTTTCGGTCGATTCGGATTAATTCCACCGGGAAATTCTGCATCTCCCTCTTTTTTCTTTTTAAAAAGAGGTGCAAGAAAACTGTAAATAATAATGATCGCAACAAGGATGTTGATCAAATTATCCATTTAGGTTATCCTTTTTTCTCTTCCGGTTTTGCAATCGAGTCGCGCATTTGTGTATCAGCTTGAATGTTTTTAAGATTATAATAATCCATTACTCCAAGGTGTCCGCTGCGGAACGCTTCTGCAATTGCTTTTGGAATTTCAGCTTCGGCTTCAGTAACACGGGCTCTTTGTTTAGCAACTTCCGCGACCATTTCTTGTTCAAGCGCTACTGCAGCGGCTCTACGCTCTTCGGCGCGTGCGCGTGCAATTTGTAAATCTGCCTGCGCCTGATCTGTTTGTAATTTTGCTCCAATATTTTCACCAACGTCAACGTCGGCAATATCAATCGAAAGAATTTCAAACGCGGTACCGGCATCGAGTCCTTTTGCCAAAACCACTTTGGAAATTGAATCAGGATTTTCTAAAACATGTTTGTGTGTATCGGATGAGCCGATGGTAGAAACAATTCCTTCACCAACTCTGGCTAAAATTGTCGCTTCGGTTGCACCGCCGACGAGTCTATCGATATTAGTTCGAATTGTTATTCTTGCAATCGCTTTAAGCTGAATTCCGTTCTTCGCCATTGCTGCTACTAAAGGCGTTTCAATTACTTTTGGAAGAACCGACATTTTAACGGCTTCCAAAACATCTCGTCCCGCTAAATCGATCGCGGTTGCGCGCTCAAAGGATAAACCCAAGTTTGCTTTATCGGCAGAAATTAAAGCGTTGATAACACGCTCAACATTTCCACCGGCAAGATAGTGAGCTTCCAATTTACCTATGTCAAGTGCAATACCGGCTTTTGTCGCAGTGATCATTGCGCGAACGATAACGTGCGGCGGAACTTTACGTAAACGCATTCCGACTAAATCTTTAAATATTCTTACCTTAACTCCTGAAAAGAATGCCGTTACAAATAATCCGATCGGCACAAAATAGAGAATGATGAAGAGAATGATCAAGGCTACAATAATAAGAACTACTGATAAGCCTGCTAATGCTTCCATATTTACTCCTAAATATATTTTTTTCTTCCCTCTATTTACAATTATTTTTGGTGTTTTTCAAGGGATGTGCGGAAAATTCAATTAATCGTGCTATTTCTAACTTGATTGGAGAATTTTCAATTAATATATTGGGCATGAAACAATTTTAGAATTAAAATTGTTATAGATTAAAACAAGGGAACTAAGAATATGGATGGAAATTTTTCAGATAGACTACAAGATGTGATCCGGTTAAGCCGCGAAGAAGCCCTTCGTCTTGGTCACGATTATATTGGTACAGAACATTTACTTCTCGGTGTTATCCGCGAAGGACAAGGTGTGGCTGTCCGTATTTTACGAAACCTGGACTGCGATCTTGTAAGATTAAAAAAAACAGTAGAAGACACAGTTCGTACTTCCGGCGGAACGCTTACAATTGGGAACATCCCTTTAACAAAGCAAGCCGAGAAGGTTTTAAAGATTACACAAATCGAAGCAAAAATTTATAAAGCCGATGTTATCGGAACCGAGCATTTACTTTTATCGCTTTTACGTGATGAGGAAAATATTGCTACTCAAATTCTCCATCAGTTTAATATTACTTACGATATTACGCGTGCTGAATTGAATGAGATGCTATCATCAAAGGAGCCGAAAGAACCGTTTCGGGGAACTGCTCCTCAGATGGATAAGAAAATTGAAAAAACAAAAACTCCGGTGCTTGATAATTTTGGAAGAGACTTAACCAAACTTGCCATCGATGATAAATTGGATCCGGTGGTTGGAAGAGAAAAAGAGATTGAGCGTGTTGCTCAAATTCTGAGCAGAAGAAAGAAAAATAATCCTGTACTGATCGGCGAGCCCGGTGTTGGTAAAACGGCTATTGCCGAAGGATTGGCATTGCGTATCGTTCAGAAAAAAGTCCCGAGAATATTGCAAGACAAAAGAGTTGTAACTTTAGATTTAGCCGGACTTGTTGCCGGAACAAAATACCGCGGGCAATTTGAAGAACGTATGAAAGCGTTGATGAACGAACTTGAAAAAGCTAAAGAAGTGATTCTTTTCATTGATGAACTTCATACTATTGTTGGTGCGGGCGGCGCATCCGGTTCATTAGATGCATCAAATATGTTCAAACCGGCTTTATCCCGGGGAGATATTCAATGCATCGGTGCAACAACGTTAGATGAATATAGAAAATACATCGAAACCGACGGTGCGCTTGATCGTAGATTTCAAAAAATTATGGTTGAACCGCCAAATGTTGATGAAACTATTCAGATTCTCTTCAACATAAAATTTAAATACGAAGAACATCATCATGTAAAATACAGCGATCAAGGAATTGAAGCTGCGGTAAGATTAAGCGAACGTTATATCACCGACCGCCATTTACCGGACAAAGCAATAGATGTTCTTGACGAAGCGGGTTCACGTGTACACATGGGAAATTTTGAAGTCCCGCAAGCAATTCTCTCGCTTGAAGATGAAATCGCAAAGATCAGACAGGAAAAAACTTTAGTAGTTAAAAAGCAAGATTACGAAGAAGCTGCGCGTTTACGTGATAAAGAACGCCGGATTCAATCTGATCTTGAAATTGCTAAACGTGAATGGGAAGCGAAAACAAAAGATATTATCTATGATGTTTCCGAAGAAGATATAGCCACGGTTGTTGCAATGATGACTGGTATTCCGGTTACACGTGTTGCACAAACAGAATCGGACAAACTTCTGAACATGGAAGAATCATTAAAGAAAATGATCGTTGGACAGGATGAAGCAGTTACGAAATTAACTAAGTCGATCAGAAGAGCGAGAGCGGGATTAAAAAATCCTAAACGCCCGATAGGCAGTTTTATTTTTCTTGGTCCAACGGGAGTTGGTAAAACCGAATTGTGTAAAGTACTTGCAAGATATTTGTTTGACTCGGATACCGCACTTATCAAAATTGATATGAGCGAGTACATGGAAAAATTCGCTGTCTCACGCTTAGTTGGTGCGCCTCCAGGATATGTTGGTTACGAAGAGGGGGGACAGTTGACCGAAAAAGTAAGACGAAAACCTTATTCCGTAGTTTTATTTGATGAAATTGAAAAAGCTCATCCCGACATTTTTTCAATTCTTCTTCAAGTTTTAGACGAAGGTTTATTAACTGATAGTTTGGGACGAAAAGTAGATTTTAAAAATACGATCATCATCATGACGTCGAATATCGGAGCGAGAGATATCAAGTCGATCGGCGCTTTCGGTTTTTCACAGCTTTCCGGTGTTGAGAATCAATATTCCAACATGAAAAACACTGTCGAAGACGCGATGAAGAAATTGTTTAATCCGGAATTTCTAAATCGATTGGATGAAACAATTGTTTTCAGAAGTCTTGAGAGGGAAGACATTTTGAAGATCATTGATATTGAGATAAAAGATTTGTTGAATAACATTCACGATAATAAAATGGAGATCGTGTTGGAAACTTCTGCGAAAGAATTTATTGCAGAGAAAGGATTTGACCAGAAGTTTGGCGCTCGTCCTTTGCGCAGAGCGATCCAACAATACATTGAAGATCCATTAGCAGAAGAAATTCTGCGAGGTTCTTTTAAAGAAGGAAGTAAAATTATTGCAAAGCACGTAGAGAAAACCGAACAATTAATTTTCATTGAAGATGAAATTGTTCCAGATGTTTCAAACGCTGCGGAAGAGAAAAAGTAAAGTTGAGGAATAGAAAGTTGAAATATAACTTCTGAATTTAGTTTTTATTAATAGGGAATTAGATCTAAAATAAAGGACAATTGAAAACACATCATAAAATAATAAATGGTGACAGTAGACAGATGAACGATTTGGAAGATAATTCCGTTCATCTGGTAATTACTTCTCCGCCATACTGGCAACTCAAGGATTATGGAACAGAAAATCAGATAGGTTTTCATGACTCATATGAAAGCTATATTAACAACCTTAATTTAGTTTGGAAAGAATGTTACAGAACTCTTCACAATGGTTGTCGGCTTTGCGTAAATATTGGAGATCAGTTTGCTCGCGCTGTATATTATGGACGCTATAAAGTAATCCCCATCAGAGAAGAAATTATCAAATTCTGTGAAAACATCGGGTTTGATTATATGGGCGCAATCATTTGGCAAAAGGTAACAACATCTAACACGACTGGCGGCGGTGTGCAAATGGGTTCCTATCCTTACCCAAGAAACGGAATTTTGAAATTAGATTATGAATTTATTTTAATTTTCAAAAAATTGGGAGATGCACCAAAACCAACAAAAGAAAATAAAGAACTTTCAAGAATGACTGCTGAAGAATGGAACACATTTTTTGCGGGACATTGGAATTTTGCGGGAACAAGGCAGGACAATCATATTGCAATGTTTCCTGAAGAATTACCAAAGCGATTAATAAAAATGTTTGCATTTGTTGGTGATACGGTTCTTGACCCTTTTGCTGGTAGTGGAACAACAAATCTTGCGGCAAAGAATCTAGGAAGAAATTCGGTAGGTTATGAAATCAATCATGAATTTATTCCCGTCATTAAACAAAAACTTTCTGCAAATCAGTCGGGATTGTTTGGGAATGATGCGACTTTTGAATTTATTGAAACGAAAACCGATTTAGATTTTGGAAAGGAAATTCAAAAGCAGCCATACATTTTTAAAGATCCTCATGCACTCGATAAGAAAATTGATGTTAAAAAACTTCAATTCGGTTCTAAGATTGATAAGGAGAGTTCTGCAAAGAGAGAAGAATTTTTCACTGTAAAAGAAATTATCAGCCCCGAAAAAATTCGTTTGAGCAATGACTTAACCGTGAAATTAATTGGTATTAAAGAAGACCCAAAAATAAACGGAAAGGCGACCTCATTTTTAACTGATAAGACAAAAGGCAAAAGAGTTTTTCTGAAATACGACAATCTGAAGTATGACAGTGAAAACAATTTGCTTTGCTACCTCTATCTTGAAAATAAAACTTTTATAAATGCACACTTAATTAAAAATGGTATGGTTGAAGTGGATAACAAAACAGATTATAAATACATGAATAAATTCAAAGCTCTTTATAAAGAATTTCACGGCAAATAAAATAAATATCAACTACTTTTTTAGAACCAATTTGCTGTCACTATATTGGTTCTGTTGGACAAATTATGAATAAAGAATGGAGTTCTGCAACAGACGGTGAGGGATTTAAGTTTAAGCACGAAACACTTTTGAATTATGCGTTTAATAGATGGGGATTAAATAAAGCTTATAGTGTGGGAGCTTTATCCGAATTGATAAGAAGTTGTGCCCCAAATGGATTTAAAGAGTGGGAGGAATTTTATTTTACAGAAGGTAAACAAAAAAAGAAAAGTGGTTTTAAAATCACAAGAGAATATATTAATGGCCTTGGTCAAACTCTTTTTATAAAGTTATCGGAGGTAGTTCAAAAGGAGTTAGTATCTATAACGGAAGAAGAATGTATTGAATATGCTTATAATTTAGTTCTTCGCAGAACATACGATGGATACAGAACCGAAATTGAAACTATTTATGGCCAATTAGAATCTGCTGTTGAAATGAAAATTGAACCAGCTTCAGACAAATGGGATAGAACATATAGTGTTGATTTTTTTATTAAAGTCGCAGATCAATATATTGGAATTCAGATTAAACCAATCGCCTCGGGACAAGCGTTGAATCAATATCAATGGATTGAGATGCACAAAAAAAATCATGAGAAATTTGAAAAAGAATTTAGTGGTAAAGTATTTTTTGTCTTTTCAATAAAATCTGGAACAGGTAAAAAGAAAATTTTTAATGTAGAAGTAATTGAAGAAATAAGAACTGAAATTAAAAGGCTTTCAGAATAAAAACCATTAAAAATGCTCATCACTTTCTTCCTTTTATCATCAAGATATATATTCGTCTAATATCACTCTGAGTTACTTTATAATTATTTATCTTTGCAGCACTAAATTTTATAAAGCAATAAATAATGAATCAATCCTTTACTTCCGAGAATGTGAAAAAGATCGTTTCCAGATATCCAGTTCTACTTCTTTTCATACTTTTAACCATAAATAATCTATTTGGTCAAGGTAATCCTCGTATTTACATCAACGAGGTACTTGCCTCCAATCTAACCACAAATCCCGATATGGTTGACTTTGGTGATTTTTCTGATTGGATTGAACTCTACAACGATGAAAATATAGATGTTAATATCGGTGGATTTTATCTTTCGGATGATTTTACAATTCCGACTAAGTGGCAGTTTCCGACAAATACAATTATTCCGGCGAAAAGCTTTTATTTGGTCTGGGCTGATGACTACAACAATATTCCGGGAAAAACTTTAATTAGAAATTGGTGGCCTAATAATATTTCGTTTACCACAAAGTGGTGCCACTCAAATTTTAAACTTAATAAAGGAGGAGATAAATTAGGATTATTTAACTCCAGCGGTAGTGTCGTAGATTCGCTGACTTTCCCAAACCAAACAACAGATATTTCTTTTGGAAGACAACCCGATGGAAGTAATAATTTAAAATTTATTGGAGAACCAACTCCACTTGTGTCAAACATTACGATCGGGTTGAATACTACAACTTTATCCGGGGCTGTAATCTTTTCGGTCGAAGGAGGATTCTATCAAAACCCAATTCAATTATCTTTAACCTCGAGTACCGGAAGTGGAATTATTCGTTACACCACAGATGGTTCAAAGCCATCAAGTAAATCAACACAATACCTCTCTCCGATCAGCATTAATGCAAATACAATAGTTCGGGCTCGATTATTTGAAGATGCAAAAATGCCGGGTAAAACAATTACTAATTCCTACTTTGTAAGCGAAACTAGAAATTTGCCGGTGGTGTCTTTAGTTACTGATCCAACTTTCTTGTGGGATAAACAATTAGGGATTTATGTGAACTCGTATAAGGAGAGGGAAATTCCCGTAAGTCTCGAATATTTCCCTTTGAATTCCGACCGAGCATTTTTTTTAGATGCCGGCGCCAGAATTGGTGGTGAAAACATTTTTAGGTTCGCCCAGAAACCATTTAATATTTACGCGAGGACGGATTACGGAAGTTCTCACATAAATTACAAAATATTTGACGACCTTCCTTATCAGCAATTTAAAGAGTTGTATTTACGAAACAGCGGAAGCGATTGGACTTCAACGATGTTTAGAGACGGAATGTTTGTTACCGTTCTAAAACATCAGATACTAAATGCAATGCAGGATTATAGACCCGGTGTTTTATACCTGAACGGTACGTATTGGGGAATCCATAATCTCCGCGAAAAAATTATTGATGATTATTTTCTAAAGCATTACAACGTTGATCCGTTAGACTTAGACCACCTGGAAGATAATAGTCGAATCATCAGCGGAGATTCAACCGACTTTATGAGTTTGATCGGATTTGTAAATACAAACGATTTAACTGATCCGGTAAATTATAATTATGTTACATCTAAAATTGATATTCATGATCTTATGGATTTTGTAATTGTTCAAGATTACATCGCCAATCCAAGTTGGGGGCATAATCGAGAGACCTGGCGCGACAGAAAAGTCCAAAATCTCTGGCGGTGGGTTCTTGTTGATATGGACAGAGGATTTGATGTGAATAGAATTGGGGTAAATCAATTATCGGACATTAATACTAACTTCGAGATTTTCAGAAAACTTTCAGCAAATCCTAATTTTAAAAATGAATTTGTTCAACGCTATTCTGAACATTTAAATAAAACATTTTCAAACGATAGAGTAGTGGCGATAATCGATAGTATAAAATCACTACTTCAAAATGAAATGCCGAGACATATCCAAAAGTGGGGAACGCTAATTGATTCACTTTCAATCGATGGCGGATTTGGCAAACACGCAGGCGTTACATCAATGACGTACTGGGATTCTGAAGTTCTGAAATTTAAAACATATTCAACTCAACGTCCGGCATATGCAATCCAACATTTAAGCAATATGTTCGGACTTACCGGAAGAGTAAATCTAAAAATTACTTCAAATATTTTAAACGAAGGGAAAGTAGAAGTCAACGGATTTTCAGAGAGTTTGAGTGAAAATAATCTTTTTTTCAAAAATATTCCTTTGCAGATAAAAGCATATCCACCTCCCGGATATGATTTTAAACAGTGGAAAGAAAAAGTTTTATCAACAAAAATGAATTTGATACCGCAAAGTTCCTTTTGGAGATATTCTGATGCAAGTTCAACTCCCACAGGCTTTTGGGCAAGTACAGATTATAATGATACCTCGTGGAAACTCGGGACTGCTCAATTTGGTTATGGAGAGGGCGATGAGAAAACGGTTATCAGTTATGGTCCAAACTCACAGAGCAAATACATTACCTCATACTACCGCCGTGTTTTTCAAATAAATGATCTGGCAGCAGTAAAAGAATTAACATTGAAATTAATGCGTGATGACGGAGCAGTGGTTTATTTAAACGGAAACGAAATTCTCCGATCAAATATGCCAACCGGAACTCTATCTTTTTCTTCTCTTACACCAGTCGCAGTTGGTGGCACAGAAGAATCAACTTTTTTTGAATTCACGATTGACAAAACTTATCTTTTAGCAGGAACAAATGTACTTGCAGTAGAAATTCATCAATCCGGTGCAACAAGTTCGGATGTTAGTTTTGATTTAAGTCTTGACGCTGAATTGAATCAGCAATCGACAAATGAAAATGTTGTTGGAACAGCCGATTCAATAACTTACGCAATTACAGATGATACAGAATTGATAGCTGAATTTGAAAAGATTAGTTCAAGCGAGTTAGCGCAAATTATTAATGAACCGATGACACTTTCAAAAACAAATTCACCCTATTTTGTTTTAAATGATGTTACCATAGGCGCAAGTGGTGTCGTTACAGTTGAGCCGGGAACAATTATATATTTTTCTTCCGGGAAAAACATTATCGTGAACGGCAAAATTATTATGAAGGGGAGTGTGGAAGAGCCGGTCACACTTACCTCATATTATCCATCTGAAAAGTGGGGGGCGATTTGTTTTGAAAACAGTATTGGTATTTCTGAGTTGAATAATGTTAATATCTCTTTAGCTACTAATGGAATAGACCCGATTAACTTTTTTGCCGCAATATCAAGTTTGAACTCAACCGTGCATTTCAAGAGTGTTCATTTTAATAATGTTAAACTTCCTATCTCAGCTCAGTGGAGTAACATGATTGTTGATGGTTGCAGTTTTGAAAATGTTTATGAAGTTGGTGATTACATAAACTGTAACGGTGGAAATCTTTCGATAGTAAATTCAACGCTTATTGGAAATGCAATCTCGGATATGGATGGAATTGATCTCGGATTTATGAACGTCACTACAGACATTCGTAATAATATAATTAGAGATTTTACCGGTAGCAACAGTGATGGAATCGATTTAGGAGATGCTTCTCTGAACGTTTCAATCAGCGATAATTATATTACAAATTGCAGTGACAAAGGCATTTCAGTTGGTCAAGGATCAACAACAAACGTGGTGCGTAATATAATTTCTAGCTGTAATCTTGGTATCGGAGTAAAAGATAGTCTCTCATCTGCTAATGTTTTAAATTCCACTTTTTATTCAAACAACATCGGAGTCTCCTGTTTCGAGAAAGCTGTGGATAGAGGTGGAGGAAGTGCATCGATAATAAATTCAATATTTGCGAATTCAAAAAATGTTTCTGCTTCCGCTGATAATTTTTCATTCTTGAATATCAACTACTCATTGTCAAACAGCGATACACTCATTGGAGAGTACAATATTTACGGTGAACCTTTTTTAATTAATCCTGATGGAGGTAATTATCATTTACAAACTAATTCTCTTTGTATCAATAACGGTGATCCCAATTCTCCTTTAGATAGTGATGGTTCGATTAGTGATCTTGGAGTTTTTATGTATGCAGGTGAAACAAAATCTATAACTCCAATAAATGAGATTAATTACAATTCAGCTATTACTTTTGATTCAGGTGATTGGATCGAAATATATAATACATCGAAAGGGGAGATCGATATTTCCGAATGGGTTTTTATGGATGAGAACCGGATTCCATCGTATGTATTTCCATCCGGAACGATCCTTCAACCTGACTCTTATTTGACAATTTGTTCAGATATGACTCTCTTTTCTTCGCAATATCCGAATGTTAAAAATGTTTTAGGAAATATGACTTCCGGTTTGAGCGGAAGCGGGGAAGCGCTATTTCTTTATAATACCGACGGTCAACTTGTTGATTCACTTACATATAATGATAAGGCGCCCTGGCCAATTGCAGCAGATGGCGGCGGTTCTTCGTTGGAACTTGCGAACCCGACAATGGAGAATGCTCTTGGTGAAAACTGGCGAGCTTCGATCGGACACGGTACCCCAGGAAGTATAAATTCTACTTACGTTACTGGAATTCGGAAAAATACCGAGGAAACAATTCCAACAGAGTTTGCACTCTTGCAAAATTATCCGAATCCATTTAATCCCGAAACAATGATTGAATATCAAATTCCACAAAATAGTTTTGTAACGCTTAAGGTTTTTGATATACTCGGAAACGAAGTAGTGATTTTAGTTGATGGAGAAAAATCTGCAGGAAGATATTCAATGGTATTTAATCTGAAACAGACTATGAATAGCAAATCTCTTTCCAGTGGAATATCCTCCAAAGGCGGATACGCCTCAGGCGTATATTTCTACCACTTAAAAGCTGTTTCTGACGATGGAAAACAAAATTACTCATCGATTAAAAAGATGATGCTCTTGAAATAAAAAGAGATGGAGAAATGTTTTTACGTCTCTTTCTTTTTCGAAATTCTTTTTTGCGGGAGATAGCGAATCGTGATTGCCAGGCTTATAATTATCAAGGTTAAACCTAAGAAGTAGGGATTCAGATATTCTCTCTTTAGATATGCCGGGAAGCAAAACTCTATGTGATTTGTTCTACTCTTTGCTGCAAATAAACGAGTTTTAATTCTTTTAAGATTTCCATTCCAGAGATTTTCCATTGAGTAAAGTGATAATGGTTTTACGTGTGATAAATTCATATCAGCATCATTCTTTCCATAAAACGATGTACCGGCAAGTTTTCTATCTTGTTTAAGAAGTTCAACAATATCATTAAATAAAATGGGTGCATTGTGATCTGATGCCATTATAAATCCACGTTTTCCTCTTGGAGCCATTTTACAATCGATGACGAAATAATTTGGAAAGACTTCATGCACTGCTTTAAGGATTCTCATCGCTGTGCTTGACGGAAAATGAGGATCAGGTCGTCCTTGTGTCGATTCAGAAAAGATTCCCCCCGGTTTTAATTTACTCTTAACAAGTTCAAAAAATTCTTTATTATGAAGCAAGGCGGAACCTAAATAATAAGGAGCTGAAATATCCATTATTATCAAGTCGAAATGTTCATTAGTTGTTTTTAAATATCGTTTTGCGTCATCAATAATAATTTCGTAATTCTGTAATCTGTTATGTTGATTTATTTCACTCCAACATTTTTTAGAAGATTCAATTACTTTAGGATCAATTTCAACAACGGTTGTTTTTACGGAGTAAGGAGCAACACGATTGATGGAATATAAAGAACCTCCTCCAAGAATTAGTACCCTTTGTTTTTTGCCATCCCGCTTAAATTTGTAGTGTGCCGGGAGATTTGCGAGAAAGTAGGTGAATTCACTTAAAGAAGTTTCTTCAGTGGTAATTCCGGGAAAAGGATAATCGTAGACGAAATACTTTTGTCCATTTAAAAATGAGATTTTGCTCTGTTTTATCTTTTGGAAGCGGTCATAATAGGTTTGTATAACATCTACGGAATGATAGAATGAGTTATCAGAAAATAAAATTTTTGGATTAGAGTATCCGAGAGACTGATAATAATCAATCGTGCCGGCAGTTGTAATTTCTTTTTGGTTTGAAGTAAAAATTCCAATGAGGTATAATCCTAAAAATAAAAATGGGAAAGCCCATTTGTTTTTATTCAACAAAATAAGAACTAAAAGAAGCAGCATCAGAAAATATACCGGGAAAAGGAAATATTGAGCGGAGGAGACGATAAAAAAGAAAAATATTATTCCTGAGGCAGCGCCGATCAGCTCAATATTATAGAAGAATGGAAGAGTATGATTTCCTTTAAATTGAATGAACTTCGGTAAGAAAATAGAATAGAATGAAGAAGTTAATAATGAAGAGACAAAGAGAAGTAGAAGTAACATCTCAAAACTAAATCCCTCCGAAAGTAAATAAGAAGCAAAGAATTTAATCCCGATAAAAATCACTAAATGAAGTACAAATGTAGCAACACTGATAATCTTTAGGAAAGAAAAAGTAAGGTGCGAAGAAATGGAATATCCAACTGAAAAGCCGATCATGTAAGCGACACTTACAAGTAAAATACTTAGTTCATTTGCAGAGATGATAGTTGAAAATTCTCTTACAATAAAATATTGGAGAAGAATGAGATTAAATCCCGCAATCATGATGATAGCTTTTAACTTATTGTTTGATAATTCAGCATCAACATTTTCATCAAGAAGAGATGGTAATTCAACCGGTTTGGGGAAGATAGTTTTTGAGATCAGTAAAAAAATATAAAGAGAAATGAAGGTGATAACTCCAAGCCAATAATGCTGCCAAATAAAAAAAAGAATGACTAAAAGAATAATCCCCAATCCTTCATTATTTCTTTCTTTAATTGAAAGTAATACTAAACAAAACGAAAAGAGAGGGGCAAAGTAAACAAATAGAATACCGAATTTTACAAACAGTAGAAGAGAAACCACTAGTCCGAAAACAAATCCATTGTTTTCATGAAAGAATAAAACATCACTGGAAACCGACTTCCCATAAAGTCTGAAAAATTTACCTGCGGGTATTGATGAGATAAATATCAATAGGAAAAGAAGAGGATAAACTACCGGCTGAGGTGGAGTTAAAGCAACAAATAGTAAAAAAATGTAAAAGACAATGATCGAGAGAGTTAGACTTGAAAAAAAATCTTCAACAATATCGGTTTTTATTGAAAAGATAACTCCGCCCATCCAGGCAAGGATGAGTAGAAAATAACCTGCAAAAGTAGCGGTTACGAAAACTTCGATCGAGAAATAGATCGCTGTTTGCAGTATCCCGAAATAAAATCCGGAAGTAACTAATGGAAGCGTATTAGTTAGTTTCTTTTCTTCATTAAAAACCATTTTATTATCCTAATTCCCGAATCAATAAAATTATACTGAACTTTAAGAAATAAAATACAATGGAAAATGTTTCCATAAAAATCCAATTCGGGAAAAATAAAGCTTTCCGAATTTATGATTGAAGAAACAATTGTTCATTGTGAATGTCATATTTCTCAACAAAAGCACTATAGCGATAGTGCAAATAATTTAATAATTATTATTTTTAAACCATAAATAAGAAGGATACTATGAGCACAGAATTGAAAATTCTCTTTGTTGAAGATGTTCATACCGACGCCGAACTTGCAATGAGAATTCTTGAAAGAGCAGGTATTCAGTTTCAGTCCCGTGTTGTTCAAACCGAAACTGATTTCCTCCATGAACTGGAAAAATTTGTTCCTGATATAATCATCTCCGACTACCAAATGCCGCAATTTAATGGGATGCGTGTATTAGATATTACCTTAGAAAAATGTCCGGCTACTCCTTTTATCCTTTTAACCGGTTCTGTAAACGAAGAGATTGCAGTTGAATGTATGAAATCCGGCGCTACTGATTACATTATCAAAGAACACATTGCTCGTTTACCCATGGCAATAAAAGATGCACTTGAAAAAAATAAAATCATTTTAGGAAAAGAGAAAGCGGAGCTTCAGCTTATCGAAAGTGAAAAACGTTTTCGATCAATCTATGAGAATTCTACTATTGGACTCTATAGAACTACCCCGGCTGGAAAGATTATTTTGGCTAATCCTGCTTTAATAAAGATGCTTGGCTATTCGTCTTTTGAAGAACTTGCCAAAAGGAATCTTCAAAAAAATGGCTTCGAACCTTCACATGAACGCAAACTTTTTCATGAACAAATAATGAAGAATGGTGAAGTTATAGGTTTAGAATCTGCGTGGATAAGGAAAGATGAAACCGTTCTATATATACGTGAAAGTGCAAAGATCATTAACGATGCTAATGGAAATATTCTCTATTATGATGGAACGGTTGAGGATATAACAGCAAGAAAGAAGGCGGAAGAAGCACTACGGGAAAGCGAAGATCGTTACCGTGATTTGGTTGAACATAGTAGTGAATTGTTTTGCACCCATGATCTGGATGGAAATGTTCTTTCAGTAAATAGTGCTGCGTTAAAAATTACCGGCTATTCTCAAGAAGAAGTATTAACAATGAATTTGCAGAATATCATTGTCCCGGAATATCGAAAAATATTTAATGCTTATTTGAAGAAGATACTAACGATTGGACATGCACATGGGATTATGATAATTCAAACTAAAACCGGTGAAAGACGTATTTGGGAGTACAACAATTCTCTCCGAACTCACGGCGTTGATAAGCCAATAGTGCGGGGAATGGTAAAAGATATAACTGAACGCAAGCAAGCAGAGGAGAGAACCAAAACATATATTCATTTTCTGGAAAGCCTGGAGCGGATTGATCATGATATAAAAAGGGAAGTTGATATTGAACCGATGCTATGGAGTGTAGTTAATACGGTGTTTTCGATTTTCGATTGCGATCGTGCCTGGCTTTTCTATCCATGCGATCCCGATGCTCAGTCTTTTCGCGTTCCGGTTGAAGTGAATAAACCTGAATATCCTGGCGCCAATGCTAAGAACATAGATGTACCGATGTCTCCGGATCTAGCTGATAATTTGCGGGAAGCTTTAGAACTAGGTGATGTAGTCACTTACCTTATTGGAACAGATAGACCCATCAACAAAGTAACAGCCGAGCAGTTTGGTGTTCAGTCTCAGATGATGGTTCCCATTTATCCCAAGGTAGGTAAACCCTGGGTTTTCGGAATGCATCAATGTTCTTATGCACGGATCTGGACAAATGATGAGCAGCAACTTTTCAAGGAGATTAGCAGACGTGTGGCAGACAGCTTGACAAATCTGTTGATGTTTCAAAACCTTAAAGAAAGCGAAGAACGATATCGTATGCTGTTTGAATTGAGTGCCGACGGTATACTGTTTGCTGATGCTGAAACAAGGACTTTCAAGTATGCAAATCCAGCTATGTGTCGAATGCTCGGATACACTGAAGAAGAATTGACAACGATGAGTATAGCAGACATTCATTCTAACCAGGACCTACAGTGGGTAATTACCGAGTTCGAAGCCGTTACCCGGAGAGATAAATCTCTTGTACTCGACGTTCCATGTCTTAGGAAGGACGGTACAATCTTATACACGGACATAAACTCGACAAGCATCACGATTGACGGCAGGTTGTACAATCTGGGATTGTTTAGGGACATAACAGAGCGTAAGCATGCAGAAGAAGAATTGAAGAAAAAAAATTCTTTTATTCAAACTGTTCTAGATAATCTTCCGATAGGTATTGCGTTAAATGAAATTGATAAAGGGAACTCTTTCTATATAAATAAAAAGTTTGAAGAAATTTATGGCTGGCCTCAAGATGAGATGAAAGATACTTCTGTTTTCTTCAAAAAAGTTTATCCCGATGAGAAGTACCGTAAAGAATTAATGGCAAAAATTATTGCAGATATTCAATCAGGAGACCCTTCACGAATGCACTGGGAGGAGTGCTTAGTAACTCATAAAGATGGTTCAGAGCATGTAGTAAATGCGGTCAACATTCCTTTATCCGAACAAAATACGATGGTTTCAACCGTAATCGATATTACCGAACGCAAACGTGGGGAAGACATACTGCGTGAAAGTGAGTTGAGATTCCGTTCAGTCTGGGAGAAAGGTACGGATGGAATGCGGATAACAAATGAAGAAGGCATTATACTGTTGGTTAATGATGCATATTGCAAAATGGTGGAGAAACCTTGTGAAGAAATGGAAGGGAAACCAATAAGTATCGTCTATGAAGTGGCTAAGCGAGCGGAAATCTTACGGAAACATAAGGAGCGGTTCCGTTCCCGAAGCATCCCTGCTCATTTAGAACGGGAACTTGTACTTTGGAATGGGAAAAGAATAGTGCTTGAGTTATCGAATACATTTTTAGAAAATCCACATCAACTAACATTATCATTAAGCGTTTTCAAGAATATTACCGAACGTAAACAAGCAGAAGAAATTCTTACAAATGAACGAACCCTTCTTAGAACAATTATTGATTTGATTCCGGACGCGGTATTCGTTAAGGATATTGAAGGGAGGAAAATACTAGCTAACAAGAAGGAAATTGAATTTTCCGGAAAAAATTCTGAAAATGATGTAATCGGAAAAACTGATTTTGATCTCTACCCGGAAAGTGAAGCAAAAAGATATTTTGAAGAAGATCAATCTGTTATTAAATCAGGTAAACCTCTGCTAAATATTGAGGGACGATTAATAGATAAAGATGGAGCTCCACATTGGTTGCTTGGAGCTAAAGTTCCATTGCGAGACATGCACGGAAACATCACCGGTTTGGTTGGTGTTAACCACGACTTTACGGAACGAAAACAATTTGAAGATGAACTGCTAAAATTATCCCGCGCCGTTGAACAAAGTCCGGCTTCTGTTGTTATTACAAATCCCCAAGGAGACATAGAATATGTAAACCATAAATTCTGTGAAATAACGGGATTTACGAAAGAGGAAGTAATTGGTCAAAATCCGAGGATATTAAAATCAGGAATTCAGGATAAAAAATATTATGAAGACCTTTGGAATACAATTTTAAATGGTAAAGAGTGGAAAGGAGAATTTCTCGATAAAAAGAAAAATGGAGAATTGTACTGGGAATCAGCGCTCATCTCACCTTTATTAAATAAAAATGGAGAAATAACTCATTTCGTTGCGGTTAAAGAAGATATAACCGAAAAGAAAAAAATGATAGAAGAACTTGTTATCTCTAAAGATAAAGCCGAAGAAATGAATAGACTCAAGTCGAATTTTCTAGCGAATATGAGTCACGAACTTCGGACACCGTTAAATGGGATTTTGGGTTATGCTGAAATATTAACAACTCTTCTCGAAGATGCCGAACAAGTGGATATGGTGCAAGGGATTTATCAATCAGGTAAAAGATTAAGTGAAACACTTAAATTTATTCTTGATCTTTCTGAAGCTGAGACGGGAAAAATTGAGGTTATTGCAAAGGATGTTTCAGTAGTTCCTATAATAAAAGAAAGTGTTCTTTTATTTGCCGCTGATGCCTCAAAGAAAAACATTCAGCTTGAAACAATTATTCAAGATGAGAATATTATTGCGCATCTGGATGGAATTCTTTTAAAACGCATTCTTCATAATTTAATTGATAATGCGATTAAGTTCACAAAAGAAGGAAATATAAAGGTCGAAGTCGGTATAGAGGAACTCAACGTAAAGGGAAGTTCAAAACAACCTCCGATATTTTATATCAATGTGAAAGACACGGGAATTGGAATTCCCGAAGATAAAATTGATCTCATTTGGGAAGAATTCCGCCAGGTGAGTGAGGGGATAAGTCGTAATTATGAAGGTCCCGGATTAGGATTAACAATCTCTAAAAAAGCGGTTGAGCTAATGCACGGCACTATTACGGTTAAGAGTGAATATGGTGTTGGGTCAACGTTTACTGTAAAATTTCCCGCGATCGTCGCTTCATCTTCAAGAATTGAAAATTATGATGAAGAGTCAAAACTAATTCAAATGCCTGTTGATTCATCAATCGGCAAATCTTTTTCAGCGTCCGTACTTTATGTGGAAGATGATTTCATAAATAGAAACATGGTGAAATTATTTTTGAAAGATACTTGTGAGGTTGATACTGCAGAAGATGGTATTTCAGCACTCAAATTACTGAACGAAAAGAAATATGATTTCTTTATGATCGATATAAATCTTGGAGAGGGGATGAACGGACTTGAGTTAGTAAAAGAAATTTTAAATTTGTCACAATATGCAAATACACCAATTGCTGCCGTTACAGCATATGCTTTGGGCAAAGATAAAACGGAATCACTTGCAGCCGGATGCACTCACTATCTTGCCAAACCGTTTAGAAGAAAAGAGATGATCGATTTAGTAAAGAGGGCGCTACTTAATGAGTAACAAGAACTTCGGATGGTTTACTGATCAGTAAAAAATTAGCTCAGTATCTAACCTTATTTTAGGCAGCATTGTAAATTATTTGGTTGTTTTTAATTTGCAAGTTAGTTAGATTTTATCGGTTACTTTGGTTTAGTTGTTACAACATTTTATTGATCAAGATAAATACATTGAAATAAAATCACCCTTATGATCTCAAAAATAATTCCTTCCGAAAAAACTAGAATTGAATTACTATTTGGTGCAGTATGAAAAAGAGCATCGTAAAAAAGGATGGAACAATTCTTTCCGGCAAAACATCTAAAGGCAAGAAGGAGCAAACTTCAAAAACCGCTAAAACAAAAACTAAAAAAAAATCGACCCTCCTAAAATCAAATTCAAAAAGTCCGGCATCACTTAAAAAGAAAAATAAATCAATTCCGTCTGTGAAAACCATACCAATTATGACGGAAACGGGGAGTGAACATTACTTTAATTTTTTCCAAAATTCTACCGATCTTATGTGTATCGCTGACCCGAACGGAGCTTTTAAAAAAATAAACCAAGCTTTTTCAGATCTGTTGGGATATACTGAAGCTGAACTAACCGGGAGGCCTTTCATTGACTTTGTGCATCCGCTGGATAAACAGGCAACAGTTGATGAAATGGCAAAGCAGTTACATCGCGGTTATACACTCAATTTTGAAAATCGGTATATTAATAAAAATGGTTCGTTGCGTTGGTTGTCATGGCGGGCAAGTTATAATGCTGATGAGGGATTAACTTATGCAACGGCACGTGATATCACTCAAAGAAAGTTATTTGCTGAAGAGTTGAAAAGAGCAAGTGAATACAACCGCCGGTTAATTGAAGCAAGTCTCGATCCTTTGGTAACGATTGGGAGAGACGGAAAAATTACCGATGTTAATTCAGCAACTGAAAAAATTACCGGCGCTTCAAGAGATCAACTTATCGGTGATGATTTTGCTAATTACTTCACAGAACCTGAAGATGCCAGAAATGGTAATCAAAAAGTATTAGCTCAGGGATTTGTTCGAGATTATCCACTAACAATAAAACACAAATCCGGAAGTACAACCGATGTTTTATACAATGCTACGGTTTATAAAAATGAGTTTAATGAAGTTCAAGGAGTATTTGCCGCTGCACGTGATATAACGGAACAGAAGCGCGCTGAGAAAGAATCCCTGCTACTTGCAGCAATAGTTCAATCGTCTGATGATGCAATAATCGGCAAGGATGTTGAGGGCATTATAGTTAGTTGGAATAGCGGTGCTGAAAAAGTTTACGGTTATACCGCAAGTGAAATATTAGGAAAACATGTTTCATTTTTGGCTACCCCTGACAGATGGGAAGAAATATCTGAAATATTGGAAAAGATCAGGAATGGTGAACAAATTCGTCATCATGAAACGGTGAGAAAACGGAAAGATGGTGCGATGATAAATGTTTCAGTTACATTCTCGCCCATTAGAGATTCTCAAGGAAAAGTGTCTGGGTCATCAACAATTGCAAGAGATATAACAGAACAAAAACGAATCCAGGAAGCTTTGCAATTAGCCGGTGCTTATAATCGAAGGTTGATTGAAGCAAGTCTTGATCCTCTTGTAACGATTGGACATAACGGAAAAATCGCCGATGTAAATTCTGCAACGGAACAAATAACGGGAGCTTCAAGAGAACAAATGATCGGTGATGATTTTGCTAATTATTTTACTGAACCCGATAAAGCAAGAATCGGATATCAAACAGTTCTCGAAGAAGGTTCTGTTCGAGATTACCCGCTTACTATCACTCACACATCAGGTAAAACAACCGATATTCTTTATAACGCAACTGTATTTAAAAATGAGAGGGGAGAAGTTCAGGGTGTTTTTGCCGCAGCGCATGATGTTACAGAACTTAAAAAAGCTGAAGAAGAAATCCAGAAACTTAATGCCGACCTTGAATTAAGAGTCTTAGAGCGAACTTCTCAGCTGGAAGCTGCAAATAAAGAGTTAGAGGCTTTTACTTACTCAACCTCTCATGATTTACGCGCTCCATTGAGAGCAATCGACGGTTTTTCAAAACTTCTTATAGAAGACTATGAAGATAAACTTGATAATGAAGGGAAAAGGTTCCTACGTTTGATCCGCACCAATGCGAAGAAAATGGATCAACTTATAACTGATCTTCTTTCACTTTCCCGTGTTAGTAAATTAGATATTAATTTTACTCGAATTAATATGACTGATCTGGTCAATTCGATTTATTATGAATTGAATATTACAGATACTAAACTCAATTATGATTTCAACGTTTCAACTCTTCCGGATGCATATGGTGATTCTGTTTTGATACGACAAGTTTGGAGTAATCTATTATCCAACGCAATTAAATTCTCTTCAAAATCTTCGGTGAAAAAAATTGAAGTGGGAAGTCGAACAGAAAATGGGAAGAACATCTATTTTGTAAAGGACTATGGGGTTGGATTCAATCCAGCCTATGTACATAAATTATTCGGAGTGTTTCAGCGTTTGCATAAAGTAGAAGAATTTGAAGGAACCGGTGTAGGGCTGGCGATTGTTCTTCGCATTATCCATCGCCACAAAGGTGAAGTTTGGGCAGAAGGGGGTATTAACGGTGGAGCGACCTTCTATTTTTCTCTACCGGTTTTACATAAACAAACTTAGCAAGGAGCAACTTAATGGTTAATCAAAATGAAGTTGAAATCTTATTGGTTGAAGACAATCCAAACGATGCGGAGTTAGCAATTAGAGCGATGAGAAAAAATAATATCGCAAACAAAGTAGTTCATGTGATGGATGGAGAGGAAGCTCTTGATTTTATTTTTGCCAAAGGTTTATTTAGCGATAGAAATATTGAAAATAATCCGAAAGTTATTTTATTAGATTTGAAACTCCCGAAAATTGATGGACTTGAAGTTCTCAAGACAGTTAAAAGTGATGAAAGAACAAAATCAATTCCCGTAGTCGTATTAACCTCTTCCAAGGAAGAGAAAGATATTGTTAAGAGTTATGCTCTTGGAGTTAACAGTTACATCGTAAAGCCGGTTGATTTTGATAAATTTATTGAAGCGGTAAGAGAAATAGGATTGTACTGGTTGTTGTTAAATCAACTCCCTAAAAAATAATTAGTGATAAAGGCTACTCATTGAATAACGATAACACGTTGAGGATTTTATTTATTGAAGACAATCCATATGATATGGAATTGGCAATTAGAGAACTCCGTAAAAGTAATTTGAATTTTACCTTTAAGAGGGCGGAAACTCGAGAAGAATTTTTAGAATTTTTGGAAAAATTCGATCCGGATATTGTAATCTCTGATTATATGATGCCTCAATTCGATGGAAAAGAAGCCTTGCAAATTGTTTTAGAAAAATATCCGTCACTTCCGTTTATTCTTTTTACAGGTTCTATCAATGAAGAGGTTGCAGTTGAGTGCATGAAAGCAGGGGCAAGTGATTACATTATTAAAGATCATTTAACGAGACTTCCATTTGCCGTTAAGGAGACACTTGAGAGAAAAAAGGTTCAGTTAGAAAAAGAAAGGATTGCAAAGCATCTAAAGGAAAGCGAAGAAAAATACCGGATGCTGCTCGCAAGTTCAGGACTTGGAATCGCATTATACTCGCTGGATGGAACAATTCTATTAATTAATGATCGAGCGATTGAGAACTTTGGTAAAAAACAAATTGACTACGTGGGAAAACCGCTTTCTGATTTCTTGGATAAAGAAACCTATACGGAATTTATAAAAAGAATCCATCTTGCTTCGGAAAGTGAAGGCGGCTTTGAATATGAAGATTGTTTGAAATTGACTACAGGTAAAAAATGGTTCATTCATAATTTTAGAAGAGTTGTAAGTGATTCCGGTCTGCTCATTGGTGTTCAAGTTATTGCAAATGACATAACCGGCAGAAAAATAGATGAAGAGAAAATATTAAAAGCAAATCGTGTTTATACATTTATAAGTCAAATTAACCAATGTATAGTTAGAGCAACCAACAAAGAAAAACTATTTACTGAAGTGTGCAGAATTGCCATTGATTATGGAAAATTTAAAATGGCTTGGATCGGGTTGGTTGATGACGTATCTAAACTTGTTAATCCTATTGCCTATGCTGGTTTTGAAGATGGCTACCTTTCTAAGATTGTTAAGATATCAACTCGCGATGTTCCCGAAGGGCGAGGTCCAACCGGAAGAGCAATAAGGGAAAAAAATCATGTAGTTTGTAACGATATAGCAAATGACCCGGTTATGAATCCTTGGAAAGAGGAAAAAATAAAACGTGGATATATTTCATCAATTGCCCTTCCAATAAAATTGTTTGGAAAAGTGGTCGGGGTTTATACACTCTACGCATCGGTTCCGTTTTTCTTTAACAAAGATGAAATTGAGTTACTCGATCAAGTTGCAGGGGATATATCTTTTGCATTTGAAACAATTGAAACAGAGAAGAAAAGATTAGAAGCTGAAAATGCTCTTCGTGAAAGTACTGAGAGACTCAAAGAAGCCGAACATCAAGTTAGTCTCGGTCACTGGGAACTCAACTTGATTAATAATGTGCTTATTTGGTCCGATGAGATTTACGAAATCTTTGAGATTGATCCAAAAGAATTTGGTTCATCATACGAAGCATTTGTGGAAATGATCCATCCCGATGATCGTGAAATGGTGAATAAACATTACACTGATTCAGTTAAAAATAAAACCCAGTACAGTATAGATCATCGATTGTTATTGAAAGAAGGAAGAATAAAACATGTTCACGAGCAATGCGATACATATTATGATGAAAGGGGAAATCCACTTCGTTCTTTAGGTACAGTACAAGATATAACTGAACGAATTCTTGCTGAAGAAAAACTCCATAACGAGCAATTACTTGCTGAAGTAGAGATCATAAAAGCAAAAGAAAGAGCGGAAGAAATGAGCCGCTTAAAATCTAATTTCCTTGCAAATATGAGTCACGAATTAAGAACTCCGCTAAACGGCATCTTAGGTTACTCTGAAATCCTTCTCACACAACTAAAAGATAAAGAACAATTAGACATGGTTGATGGGATCTTCCATTCGGGTAAACGGTTAAGTGAGACATTAAAATTTATTCTTGATTTATCTGATGCAGAATCAGAAAAAATTAATGTGGCTTTGAATAGAGTAGAAGTTATCCCGATAATAAAAAGTTGCATCGGATCATATACTACAGAAGCAAAAGAAAAAAATCTACTTTTAGAATCAAATATTCATGACGAAAATATTTTTGCTGATTTGGATGAACATCTTTTAAAGAGAATAATTCATAACTTACTCGATAATGCGGTCAAGTTCACAAAAGCGGGTAAAGTTTCTGTTGAGGTGGGAATTGAAACAAATGATTCCAACTGGTTGTACATAAAAGTAAAAGACACAGGCATAGGTATTCCACCAAATAAAATTGATCTGATCTGGGAAGAATTCCGCCAGGTAAGTGAAGGTTTGAGCCGAAACTACGAAGGCGCCGGACTCGGACTAACAATTTCAAAAAAAGCCGTTAAGTTGATGCACGGAACGATCTCTGTTCAAAGTGAATTAGGTATTGGTTCTACTTTTACTGTTAGATTTCCATCGATAGTTCCTACAAAAGAAAAAGTTAAACGCTTTGTAAAAAAAGAGGTAAAGGAAATATCCTCAAAAAAAGAAGATGGCATAACTAAGGAAATGCCTTTAGTAATTTATGCAGAAGATGATTTAGTAAACCGGCAGATTGTAAAATTATTTTTGAAAAATATTTGTATGGTGGACACTGCTGAAAATGGTGAAAAAGCATTGCAATTACTACATGAAAAGACCTATGATGCAATTTTAATGGATATCAATTTTGAAGGTAGTTTGGGAGGAATGGATATTGTTAAGCGGTTGTTGGAGTTACCAAAATACAAAAACACTCCTATTATTGCCGTTACTGCTTATGCACGGAGAGAAGAGAGAGAAATATTTTTAGCAGGAGGCTGCACGCATCATCTTCCAAAACCCTTTCTGAAAAAGGAGATGATTGACTTAGTAACAAGTGTACTTAAGAAATCGGGGAAATTAGTTTGATCATTAAATTGTAAAATAATGAGCAAGGAGTAACTATGAGTAATTCGGAAAAGAAATTCGCTTTCGATAATCTACTTGGTGATGTTTTAGGAGGAACAGCTTCAATGCTGGTTGCAATTCCTTCGGCAATCGCTTTTGGATTAATAATTTTTGCTCCGCTGGGGGCAGAATTCTCCGGCAGAGCCGCGGTTGGTGGTATTCTTGGTACAATTACTATGGGATTGTTTGCAGCCTTATTCGGCGGAACAAAAAAACTGATCTCAGCTCCATGCGCACCGGCTGCCGCTGTACTCTCAGTTTTCGTAAGTGAAATGTTGCTTAAAGGAAGTATTCCTCCAGACTCGATCCCCATTTATGTTACATTGGTTTCTCTGTTTTCCGGAATTGTGCAAGTCTTAATTGGTAAATCAGGTGGCGGAAGATTTATTAAATATATTCCTTATCCTGTAGTTGCCGGTTATTTAAGCGGTGTTGGTGTTTTAATCTTTTTTGGGCAGTTGCCAAAATTTCTTGGAATTCCTGTAAAGGTTTCTGTTTCAACTTTCTTTTCCTCCCTCAATCTTTTTAGATGGGAAAGCGTTGTAGTTGGAGGAATAACAATCCTAACAATGGTTTTCATTCCAAAGTTAACAACTAAAATTCCGGCGGCAATATTGGCGTTGGTAGGAGGAGTTCTAACTTATTTCGGATTGTCGTTAATAAATCCGGCGTTGGGAGTTCTTGAAAATAATTCATTTGTTATTGGTCCCATCTCAGCATCATTCAGCGATATCATTAATATTCTTGTGAACAATGCGAAATTAATTCCAACGATAGATTTTTCTGCAATGGGCTTTATCGTTGTTCCAACACTAACGCTTGCGGTGCTTTTATCAATTGATACACTTAAAACATGTGTTGTGCTTGATGCATTAACTTACTCACGCCACAATTCCAATAAAGAATTATTGGGGCAGGGAATAGGCAACATTGCAACTGCATTAGCCGGTGGAATTCCCGGTGCAGGAACAATGGGAGCGACGTTAGTAAATCTAAACAGTGGAGCAAAAACACAAATGTCGGGAGTGGTTGTCGGAGTTTCATCATTTCTTGTACTTTTACTTTTAGGTAAATTGGTTGCATGGATTCCCTTTTCTGCATTAGCCGGAATTTTAATGGTGGTTGCCGTAAGAATGGTTGATAAAAAAAGTTTTGCTTTATTAAGACATAAATCAACCAGATTTGATTTCTTCTGCATCGTTGCTGTAGTCGTCTCCGCGGTAAGCATGAGCTTGATTGCGGCTTCCGGTGTCGGTATCGCTTTTGCAATTCTTCTCTTCCTTCGTGAACAAATAAGATCATCAGTAATTAGAAGGAAAATTTTCGGGAATCAGATATTTTCAAAAAAGATCAGACTTAAAAATGAAATTGAGATTTTACAAGAAAAAGGAAATGAAACTATCGTTGTTGAACTTCAAGGGCAATTGTTCTTCGGCACTACAGATCAATTATTTACGGAATTAGAACCATTCTTAAAGAAGTGTAAATACATTTTGCTTGACATGAAGAGGGTGCAATCAATTGATTATACTGCCGTGAACATGCTTAAACAAATTCAAGCCCGTGTTAAAGCGCAGCACGGATATCTTGTTTTTGCTTCGGTTCCGTTAAGTTTACCAACCGGACAGAATGTAAAATCATATCTTGAAGATTTAGGCTTAACCGAAACTGATATTTTGAAATTCTTTAACGATCTTGATTCTGCACTCGAATGGATTGAAGATGATATTCTTAAAGAAGAATTGATCGCAAAACTTGATACATCTAAGTTACTCTCAGTAACACAGTTCGATTTCTTTGAGGATCTTTCAGCAGAAGCCTTAAAAAAATTGCTTGAATGTATGGAGGAGAAATCATATCAACCAAATGAATTGATTTTTGAAATTGGTGAAGAAAGTGATGAAATATATTTCATTAGAAAAGGAATGGTGAAAATAGTACTTCCTTTGTCGCAGGGAATGAGCCACCACTTAATAACTTTCCCAACCGGGGGATTTTTCGGTGATATGTCTTTTCTCGATAAAGGAACGCGTTCAGCGAATGCTGTCGCGATCGAAAATGTTGAACTTTATGTTCTTTCAAGAGAAAAGTTTTCAGAGGTAGCTGAAGAGTATCCGGAAATTGGTGGATTCTTCTTCGAACGATTAGCTAGAACAATTGCTTACCGGTTAAGACAAAGTAATATCGAGGTAAAAGCCTTACAAGAAAATTAGTTATCTATCTTTTAAATCTTCATTTTGTAGAGACTTGCCATGGCAAGTCTCTACAGTATTTCTATTATTCTCATATCCAAATAAATTATTATGGTAAAAAGTTTTCGTGATCCTATAAGCGGCTTAACACATTTTATTGGTGTGTTGCTCGCGATAGTTGGTTCATTTCTTCTTTTAACAAGGGAGAATGGGGGAGAGACAATCTATCATACTATTTCATTTTTAATTTTCTCGGTAGCACTCGTTTTACTTTATTCTATCAGCACGCTCTATCATTGGCTTCCTTTATCGGATAAAAATTTAATTCTTTTCAGAAAAATTGATCACATTATGATATTTGTTTTCATTGCAGCTTCAAATACACCGATCTGTTTGGTATCTATTCGAGGGACTTGGGGATGGTCAATTATTGCTGGTGTTTGGCTTTTCACGCTTGGTGGATTTTTCTTAAAAATATTTTGGCTGAATGCACCGCGCTATCTCTACACTTCAATTTATTTATTAATGGGGTGGATGATCGTTGTTGCGATTTATCCATTAACCAAAGTAATGCAGACAAATGGAATTGTTTTGCTTGCACTTGGAGGAATATTTTATTCGATCGGTGCCGTTATTTACGCCATGAAAAAACCGGATATATTACCTGGTAAATTCGGATTTCACGAAATATTTCATCTTTTTATTATGGCCGGAAGTTTTTCCCACTATCTGATGATGTACTATTATATTTAATATCGAAAGGATTTTACAATTAAAAAAAGGCTCACTTTCGTAAGAAAATGAGCCTTTGCGGAGAGGCCGGGATTCGAACCCGGGGTACAGTTTTACCCGTACGGCGGTTTAGCAAACCGCTGGTTTCAGCCACTCACCCACCTCTCCAATTTTTGAAATTGATCAAATAAGACCCTTACGCATGTTTAGCAATCCCGATTACATCGGGATTCAGTCACTCACCCACCTCTCCAAATCTTTGAAAATGATCAAATAAAACCCTTACGGAGGTTTAGCAATCCCGATTACATCGGGATTCAGCTACTCACCCACCTCTCCGTGGGAAACTGAAATTTTTGGTTGGAAAAATTAACGAATTTTCTTCAAACTTAAAATAGGAATTTGTAACTAAGCGAAATATTTCTTCCCGGCATGGAAGTAAATTCTTTAATCGCGGAAAGATGATCCTTATACTCACGATTTAAAGCATTTTCAATCTTGCACGAAATAATATGGGCAAACCTTCCTGAGAAGAATTTAATTCCTCCATAAAGATCAAGTAAAAAATATCCGGCAGTCGGAGTTTCATGTAGGGCAATATTTTTTTGAGCTGCTGCAGTTTTCGCATTCAATCCAATCCAATATTGATCGACTGTATATCTCGTTTCGTAAGAGAATCTGAAAGGAGGAATTTGAGGCAAATTTTCGTTTGTTTCGTTATTCTTTGCGCGAACAAAATCTGTGATAATTGTTGTAGATATACGATCAGCAAGTTTAAAAGTAATTTTACTTTCAAAACCGTAGAAAATTGCCTTCTGGTTTAAGTATTTTTTTACGCGATAACCGGTTGAATCATTAAAACCTATGAGAGAATTTGAAGACGCGTTAATATCTTCACTGTAAAAAAAAGATTGGGGCATTCTGGATATATAATTATCGATGGAATTAAAATATCCCGTAACTTCTGAAGAAAACTCGTCATTATTCATACGAAAACCAATGTCAACTCCTGTATTATTTTCTTGGGATAGATTTCTATTTCCCACATCAAAACTATTTGCTGCTTCGTGGATCCCGTAAGATGAAAGTTCATCTGTGCTTGGTGATCTAAATGCTTTTGCAACATTAAGGAAGATCAATGCTTCATTTGTAAGCGAATACACCATTCCTAACGAACCTGAAAGGGTAGAGAAATATTTCTTTTGCCCTTCAAAAACAGAATCTGTAAGGATTGCCTGGCTAATATTTAATTTGTTTATTTCAGTTCTAGCGCCGAATGAGAGATTTAGTTTATCCCATTTTATTTGTTCAAAAATAAAAACTGCTGCGGTTAATGAGTTGGTATTTGGTGTGATTGCTTCACTTCCAAGTATTTTATATTTTTGAAATGAGGCAGAAAAACCAAATATGCCATTCATATTCTGAAAAAAGGGAAGGTGTTTTGCTGAAATATCTATATTTGTACTTTCAAGATTAAATGAAGTCCCAACAGTTCCCGTAAATTTATCAATTTCATTATGACGATAATTTTGATAACTCCCCTTGAAATTCAAACTTGAAAGAAAGTAGTTTTCAACATTGATGTCAGTTAAAAATTTCAATTCGGATTTCTTCATGTCGATGTATGTTGCCGATACGCTTCCGATTGGAGCCGGAAGCCCATACTTGTTGTGAAATGACGAAATGCTAAAACCCGTTAAACCCCAATCTGGATGAAGCGAAACTCCGGCTTGACCTCCAAAAGTTTCAAAAAAAGAGTTAAAAGTTTTTTCTCCTGATGGGACATTATAATCTCCGGCTTTCCTTTTATAAATATTTCCATGAAAGGACAAAAGTCTGTAACCATAATTAAGATGTAAATTAGACAAATATTGGTCATTCCCGGATGAACCTTCAGCCAAAAAATGTCCATTCAACTGTTGCGGAATGGTCAATGGAATAGCATCTGTGATTACGTTAACGACACCTCCAATCGCATTATTTCCATATAGTAAACTTGCCGGTCCTCTAATAATTTCAATTTTTTCCGGCTCACTTCCATCATCAGAAATTCCGTGGTCGTCAGATGCTGATGACAAATCTCCCATTCGAAGTCCGTCCTCCAGAATCAAGATCATGTTATTACTAAATCCTCGAATTACAGGTCTTGATGTAGCTGTTCCATTTGAGCGCATAGAAACACCGGGTTGGAAGTCCAGCGATTGTGCCAGCGTCGAACTTCTTTTAATTTGCAGATCTAATTGAGAGAGAGAGATTGCAGCTTGCGAAAGTTCTTTTAAATCTAAAGCAAATGGATTGCCTGTAACTATAGTTTCATTCAGATTAATGATTTGCTCTGTCATCTCAATAAATAATGTTTCTTTTAACGGAACGGAAATCTTGGTGATCTTTTCTTTATGACCGGTGAGAGAAGAGACCAAGGTATAGTTCCTACCTGAGAGTTTCGAAAATCGAAAAATTCCATTTTCATCGGTTTCTACAAATATTTTCAATTCCTTCAGAAAAACATTAACCCCGATTAACGGTTCGTGATTATGCTCATCAAGAATTTTTCCTTCCATTGTAAAAACTTGTTGCGGAAAAGTCACAGAGACTTTTAAAAAAATAAATAATACAAATAAGTACTTAAACATTAAGAACTCCTAAATTTTGTTAATGACCGGTTATTTGAATACTAGAGAAATTAAATAACTGGAGGAGCTCGAAGAGGAAAAGAATAGTAGAATGTTTTGTGCGTACTTCCAAATGAAGAACTTATGCAAAAGGGATTTGATTCCGGAAGTATTATTGAGTAGGAAATCGAATAATTAGTGTCAACGTTTAGTGACTGAAAGAAATGTTCAACTGAACAATCTCCTGAGGCGTTATCACTAAAATCAGTTCCTGAATTGCTTTGAACCGGGGTAGCAAGTGAGAAGTCTCCACTTAAATTATAAGAATATGAGTGAAAATGAAATGAGCCGGTGACAACTATAAATAGGTATGCCGCTAATAAAATGTTCGATTTATTTTTGTTCAATAGTTTCATTTTTGTAGCTCCAAGATACTTTTTCCTTGCTTGATTGCAAAGTGAATAATTTTTCCGAGGGCTAATTTTGTCGAGTAAGAGTTATTCAGTAATTTTGGAAACAAAAAACGAAACGGAAATGGCAATATTTTCTGGTGTTGATTATTTTAACTCCGATGACCTTCTAACTGAAGATGAAATTTTAGTGCGAAATACCGTCCGTTCTTTTGTTGAAAACGAAGTGCTTCCCGTAATCGTAAAACATAACCGTGAAGGAAGTTTCCCACAATATTTAGTTCCTAAAATTGCTGAACTTGGACTTTTAGGTCCAACCTTACCTGCTAAGTTTGGTTGTGCAGAATTAAATAATGTCGCGTACGGACTGATAATGCAAGAATTAGAAAGAGGAGACAGTGCTATTAGGAGTTTTGCTTCTGTTATGAGTGCACTGGTTATGTACCCGATTTTCACATTTGGGAGTGAAGAACAAAAAGATTATTGGCTCCCATTGTTGGCTAAGGGTGAAAAAATTGGATGCTTCGGTCTAACAGAGCCGGATTATGGTTCAAATCCTGGTGGAATGGTTACAAAAGCTGAAAAAGTCGATGGTGGATTTCTCCTTAATGGCGCTAAAATGTGGATCACTAACGGAACAATTGCAGATATTGCAGTTGTTTGGGCAAAGTTTGATGGTGTAGTGAATGGATTTTTAGTTGAAAAAGGGACAAAAGGATTTTCTGCTCCAGAAATGAAAGGGAAACATTCACTTCGCGCTTCCGTTACTTCTGAACTATTATTTGATAATGTGTTTATTCCGGATAAAAATATTCTGCTAAACGGAGTTGGATTGAAAGTTCCTTTAATGTGTTTAAACCAGGCAAGATATGGAATTGCATGGGGAGTTGTTGGCTCGATGATGGCTTGCTATGGTTCTGCCTTAGAATATTCAAAAACCAGAAAACAATTTTCCAAACCAATCGCGGCTTATCAATTAACACAAAAGAAGTTAGTGGAAATGGTTACAGAGATTACTAAAGCACAGTTATTGAATATTCAGCTTGGAAGATTAAAAGATAGTGGCAAACTCAGATTCCAACAAGTCTCTTTAGCAAAAAGAAACAATTGCGAAATTGCTCTAAACATTGCTAGAAGTGCGAGAGAAATATTGGGAGCAAATGGAATTTTAGATGAATATCCGGTAATGCGTCATGCAAATAATCTAGAATCGGTTAAGACTTATGAAGGAACTCATGAAATGCACACGTTAATAATTGGTGAAGATATAACCGGTTACGCTGCTTTTGATAATTAATTATTACTTCGACTATTGAATTTTAATTGAAAGATGAAGATGAAATCTCAAAAAATTATATATGAAGGATTAACTTTCGATGATGTTTTATTACAACCGAGGAAGTCAAATGTACTTCCGCGGGAAGTTAGTATAAAAACAAAACTCACAAAAGAAATTTCGTTAAGTATTCCATTTATATCTGCGGCGATGGATACGGTGACTGAATCTAATATGGCAATCGCCCTAGCGCGAGAGGGAGGTTTGGGCATCATCCACAAAAATATGAGTATAGATGCTCAAGCCGAAGAGATTGATAAAGTTAAGCGTTCTGAAAGTGGAATGATCAGAAATCCGGTAACCGTAAGTCCTGATCAGCCAATTTACAATGCAATAGAATTGATGAGGAAATATAAAATTAGCGGCATTCCTGTTATTGATAATTCCGGCTTACTTGTTGGTATTCTGACAAATAGAGATTTAAGGTTTTCTCCAAATCCAAAGCGTAAAATTAGCGAGTTAATGACTAAGACCAATTTGATAACTGCTCCGATTGGCACTGATTTTACCACTGCTGAGAGGTTACTTCAACAGTACAAAATAGAAAAATTGCCAGTAATTGATAAACATGGAAAACTCAAGGGATTGATCACTTATAAAGACATTCTTAAAAAGAAACAACACCCTTTCGCCAGTAAAGATAGTTTGGGTCGTTTACAAGTTGGGGGAGCAGTCGGTGTAACAAGTGATACTTTTGACCGTGTTACAGCTTTAATTGCTGCTTCAGTTGATGTAATTGTAATTGATACAGCACATGGTCAATCAAAAGGGGTATTAAATATGGTGAAAGAATTTAAAAAGAAATTCAAAGACACACAGTTAATAGTCGGTAATATAGCCACTTCAGAAGCGGCACTTGAATTATATTCACTTGGCGTTGATGCTGTAAAAGTTGGAATTGGTCCAGGTTCTATTTGCACAACACGTGTTGTTACTGGGGTTGGAGTTCCACAAATAAGCGCAATAATGGATGTTGCAACTGCGTTAAAAGGTAAGAATTTACCGATCATTGCAGATGGCGGAATTAAATACACCGGCGATGCCGTGAAAGCAATTGCTGCAGGAGCAGATTCAGTTATGATAGGTAGTTTATTCGCCGGAGTTGAAGAGAGTCCCGGAGAAAAAATTCTTTTAGAAGGAAGAAGTTTCAAAACTTATAGAGGCATGGGTTCACTTGGCGCAATGCAGTACGGGAGTAAAGATAGGTATTTCCAGGATATGGAAGAAGATGTTAAAAAATTAGTCCCTGAAGGTGTTGAAGGAAGAGTTCCTTATAAAGGTCAACTTGCTGATACCATATTGCAGTTTATTGGAGGTTTGCGTGCAGCGATGGGGTATTGCGGTGTTAAAAACATAAAAGAACTAAAGGAAAAGACGCGATTCATAAAGATGACTTCTGCCGGTTTCAGAGAAAGCCATGCGCATGATGTTATCATTACAAAAGAATCTCCAAATTATCATCGGTAATTATTTTTTAATTAGTTAGGTTAGACAAATTAGTAATGTTCAAAGTACTTGTAATAGCATATTATTTCCCCCCGATGGGATTGAGTGGAGTTCAAAGAATTTTAAAATTTGTAAAGTATTTCCCGCAAAATAATTGGAATCCGACAGTATTAACTTCTGCCGAAACGGGTTACTTTGCTCATGATCCTGATCTATTAAAAGAGATTGATCCTTCAGTTAAAATAATTCGTGTGAAAGGGAATGAGATAAATGCAAAATTAAGTGCATTAGGAACAATCAAAATTCCCGGTGAAACAACTCGTAAAATCATCAATAGAATAAATCAATTTTTTAATATTCCTGATAATAAAGTTTCATGGACAAAGAAGGCTCTCATTGAGGCGAGAAAATTATTATCAGAAGAACAATTCGATTTAATTTTTGTTACTGCTCCTCCGTTTTCAGCTTTTCAACTTGGGGCAAAGTTGAAAAAGGAATTTAAAATTCCGTTGGCGATAGATTATAGAGACCTCTGGTATGGGTATCAATTTTCTAAATATTTCACACCTTATCATTCTTATAAACATAAGAAACTCGAATATGGAGTACTCAAAGAGGCAGATAAAATATTTGTAACCAACCGGAGAATAAAAGAAACTCAAATTGAAACTTATAAATTTCTTGACTCCAATGATGTAGTTATTATTCCGCATGGTTACGATCCGCCAGATTTTGAAGCTGCTCCGATCATCAAAAAGAAAAACAATAAGATGATTTTAACTTATACCGGTTCTTTTTATGAATTTATTACTCCAAAGTATTTGTTAAAAGCCTTTGCATTATTAAAAAAGGAAAGAAAAGATATTGCAGACAATATTGAACTACATTTTGTAGGCGCACAAACAAAAGAACTGAGAAAATTGTCCGTTAAGTTTGGATTGGAAGACAATGTGAAAGAATATGGTTATCTAACCCATATAGAATCGGTTGCGAAAATAAAATCTAGTGATGTTCTATGGATGATGGTTGGATATGGAAAAAATAGTGATACAATTTCAAGTGGAAAATTATTTGAATATTTTGGTGCTAGGAAACCGATTCTTGCTTGTCTCCCGGAAGGTGCATTGAAATCATATGCGATGCAATATGGAGCTTCTTATCTCTCTGATCCAGAAAATATTCAAAATATTAAAGAGAGTTTGATTAAGATTTATAGCGACTACCAACTTGGGAATTTACCTACACCCAAAGAAGAATTTATTGAAAAATTCAGGAGAGATTTTTTAACTGAACAATTGACAAAAGAACTACAATTTATGGTTAAAAATAATTTATGAATATCTTGATTTTAGGTAATGGGGGAAGGGAACATGCATTAGCATTAAAGATTAAAGAATCACCACAATGCGACAACCTTTTTGTAGCCTCCGGAAATGGTGGAACTGACGCAATAGCTAAGAATATCTGTCTCTCAGGAAATCAAGAACTACTCAAGTTTATTGAAAGTGAAGAAATCAAACTTGTTGTTGTTGGACCCGAAAAATATTTAGTTGACGGAACCGTAGATTATTTAAGGGAAAATGATATTCTTGTCTTTGGACCTAATCAAGAAGCAGCAAATATTGAAGGTGACAAGCTCTTCGCTAAAAAAATAATGTTCGATAACAACGTCCCGACAGCAAAGTATTTTGAATTTTCTAATACTTCCTCAAAAGAAGACATTTATAATTGTTTGAAAAAACAGAAATATCCAATTGTAATTAAAGCAAATGGTTTAGCTGCCGGGAAGGGTGTCACCATTTGTAAAAGCATTTACGATGCACTTGATGCTGTCCTCTTAAATTTTGAAGAAAAAGCTTTTGGTGATGCCGGTAGTAAAATTCTAGTTGAGGAATTTCTTGAAGGGGAGGAGGCTTCACTTTTTGTTATTTCGGACGATGAGGATTATGTTTGTCTTCCTGCTGCACAAGATCATAAAAGAATTGGAGATAATGATTCGGGGAAAAATACCGGTGGAATGGGAGCCTACGCTCCGGCAGAAATTGTAACGGACGAGCTTTTAAAAGTTATTGAAGATTCAATAGTTAAACCTACTCTTTACGGAATGAAGAAAATTGGAAAACCATTTACGGGGTGTTTGTTTTGCGGATTAATATTAACCAAAGATGGTCCAAAAGTTATTGAGTTCAATGCAAGATTTGGCGATCCGGAAACCCAGGCGGTACTGAATGTAATTGAGGGTGATTTCCTAGAATTGCTTTACTCGGCTGCAAAAGGAAAAATTAATAAAGAATCGGTAAAATATAATGGAGGCTCTTCTGTATGCGTAGTAACGGCTTCTAAAGGGTATCCGGATTCTTATGAATCGGGATTTGAAATATTTGGATTAGAACATCTGAACGATCTGCCAATTAAAGTCTATCATGCAGGAACAGAAATTAGGGAGGGAACTATCAGAAGTTCTGGCGGTAGAGTGTTGGGAGTTACTTCAAAAGTAAAGGATAAGAATTTTGCAGAAGCGATTAGGATAGCTTACCAAGGAGTTTCAAAAATTCATTACGAAAATATCTATTTCAGAACTGACATCGGGAAAAGAGCGATCAAATCTTGAAGTGATTGGTAATGGGGTTAAAAACTTTTCAACTAACATTTCATCTCATCTTAAATTACTGAACCAAAGGTCTCCTTCCATATTTATGCAAAAAAGGAGAGAGTTGTTTAATTATTTCATAAAAAGTTGTATCAAACTTGACAATTATTAGTCGAATATGTTGAAATAATAAAAATGATTAGGTAAATTTGCACTATAACCTAATTAAAATAGGGAACAAAATGCAATTACTACCATATTATAAGGTGCACTGATGCGTAAATTAAATTTTCTTCCATTTCTTTTACTACTTGGAATCGCGATAACCGGGGCATTCTTAAACTACAATTATTCGCATGTGAAGGGAGGACCTTCAAATCCAGCAGATATTGCGTGGATGTTAACAGCAACTGCTCTTGTTTTACTCATGACACCAGGTCTATCATTTTTTTACGGTGGAATGGTGAGCTCTAAAAATATTATCTCAACTATGTTGCAGAGTGTTATCGCTATGAGTGTTATCAGTGTAGTGTGGGTTGTTGTTGGTTTCAGCCTTTCATTTGGAGATTCGATCGGTGGAATTATTGGTAATCCTTTAACTTATTTTATGTTTAGAGGGGTAGGGGAAAGCACTCATCCCGGATTATCCCCAACTATTCCTCTTTTACTTTTTGCAATGTTCCAACTAAAATTCGCAATAATTACCCCGGCGCTTATCACCGGTTCTTTTGCTGAAAGGGTGCACTTTTCATCATATCTGCTTTTTATGATTCTTTTTACGTTATTCATCTACACCCCTCTCGCACACTGGACATGGCATCCGCAAGGATTTCTTAGACAGATGGGAATTCTTGATTTTGCAGGAGGAACTGTTGTTCACATGTCTGCTGGATTTGCGGCATTAGCCGGGGCAATATTTCTTGGGAGAAGACATTCTCATATAAAAAAGGAGAAACATGTTCCTGCGAACATACCTTATGTAATTCTTGGAACCGGATTGTTATGGTTTGGTTGGTTTGGTTTTAATGCAGGTTCAGCATTGGGAGCCAATAGTCTTGCTACTCTTGCTTTTGCTACGACAAATACTGCATCAGCGGCGGCAGCATTGTCCTGGATTTTTTTTGATATTTTACTTGGAAGAAAAGCATCGGCTTCAGGCGCCAGTATCGGAGCTGTTGTTGGATTAGTTGCAATAACACCCGCTGCTGGATTTGTTTCCATCGGCGCAAGCCTTTTTATTGGAGTGGTTGCTGCGATAATTAGTAACCTTGCAGTAACATGGAAATCAAAATCTAATTTGGATGATACGCTTGATGTATTCCCTTGTCACGGATTAGGCGGAATTGTTGGAATGATTCTAACCGCCGTTTTTGCAAAAGATTTAGGATTAGTTTACGGTCAAACACATACATTCTATATGCATCTTCTCGGATTAGTGATTGTCTCGGTTTTTACATTTGGCGGTTCGTATCTTTTATATAAGATCACGGATATTCTTATCCCGATTCGCGTTACAAAAGATGAAGAAAAAATCGGATTAGATTTAAGCCAGCATGAAGAGAGTATCCACGCTGGTTTTTAATTGTTAAATTTATAGAGCTCATTGAAATTAATATAAAAAAGTAGTGCGGGTCATTTAAACTCTCACTACTTTTCATTTTAGGGGGAAGGTTTTATTCTTGAAATTTTAACTGATCTCAAGACTTTTTTACAGAAAAATCCAATTACACCCTCCGAAAAAGTAACTCAAATATTTAAAAGATTCTATTTGACACTCACCTGAAATTTCTTAAGTTTCCTTTGTATTTTGATTTTACTAATTGTTCAATTGGAGGATTGTAATTTTTTTGTCCAAATGTAAATCAAAAGATGATTTTTAGTTCAATATAAAAAGCATTAAATCTGGATACAAACTGTTCTTTGTTTTTAAAATAAATAGTTCTAATTATCAATCATAACTTCATAGAGGAAAACATGAAAAAAATACTTACATTCTTGTTTTTGGTTTTCTTGGTATCAAATACACTCTGGGGTCAGCTTAGCGGAACCTTAACAGTTGGAACCGGGGGAAATTATGCTACCCTTGGTGCCGCCATTACAGATCTCAACACGGTTGGTGTAAGTGGACCGGTAACTTTCTCCCTAATTGATGCTGCTTATACCGAGACTGCTACAAATCTTGTTATTGCTCCTACATTAAATCCTCCTTCGGCGTCAGCTTCCGTTACATTTAAACCTGCCGCCGGTATCGCCTCTGTTATTACTATCAGTGGTTGTGTTTCTACTTCAGGCGCTTCCCAATATAGCGGATTTGCTATTAACGGAACAGGAAACATTACCATTGACGGCTCCAATACCGTTGGCGGAACAACTAAGGATTTAACCTTTACAATCAATGATGCTACAAACGGAAGAAATATAATTCAGTTGTATGGCAATTGCGATACCGTCACAATTAAAAATGTGAATCTTAATTTCCAAGCGCCAATGAGCACTTCAAATTCTACAAGAGGTGTTTATCTAAATGGTCAATCGACCGGAGCTTGCGACAATTTTACATTACAAAACTGTAATATTGGAGATGTAACAAATACTCCATATTACTCTGCAAGCGTTACCGGATCGTCAGGAAGTTCGATTTATTGTACGAATATTGCTATTAAAAACAATACTCTTTTCGGTAGAATTCGTCCAGCTTATTTCTTTTATGTTGGTTCTACTGGAAATACTAGCGAAATCTCAGGTAATACTATTTCTACTATTGGTGGTTTAAATGGAACAACCACATACTCAATTATGTTTAATACTTGGGGTGGAACATTAAATATTCAAAATAATTTTATCCCGACTTTAACAACCAATAACACAGCGACAAGTGGAATATTTGGCATTAGCGGATTATCCGCACAATCCGGCGCTACATGCAATATTATTAATAATTTTATTGGTGGAGATCTGCAAGTTACAGGTACCGGTGTTCCAACCGTAATTTCCTGGATGTATCTTCAGGATAACGGTACTTATAATGTTTATCATAATACAATTAATTATCCTTCCATCGCAGCGGCAACTGAAAGATCCTGTATTCATATTAGCGGCGCTTCCGTTGTTGCAAATCTGAAAAATAACATTATAGTAAATAATACAGATGCAGCTAATGCTTATTGTATATGGTGGAAGAAGACTGGAACTCTAAATTCCAATTATAATGATTTGTATGTTTCCGGCGCTACTGCTAATGTTGGTTATATGGGAACATCTGTTATTCCTACACTTGCTGCCTGGAAAGATTCTACTTTGCAGGATGGCAATTCTGTCTCAAAAGCTGTAACATTTACTTCTGCAACCGATCTTCATTTGGCTGACCCGTCTTTAAGTGATGCTGATTTAGCTGGTATTCCAGTTGGAGTAACCACTGATATAGATGGAAACTCACGCGATCCACTTGCCCCGTATAAAGGAGCTGATGAGGGTGTTCATGTTGTTGGTGTTATAGGCGATATTTATGTAGGAAATGCCGGAACAGCACCAGGAGCGACTAATCCTAATTTTGCTTTGCTTAAAGATGCGTTTGATTATTTAAATAGCGCTACGTTTACGGGAGATGTTACTCTTTATATTACAAGTGATATTACTGAACCATATACCGGATCTGTAGGTATTGGTTTAGCTGTTAATCCTGATCCTTATACACTAACCATAAAACCTTACACAGGTGTTCAACCGGTTGTTACATTCAATTATCCGACAGATCTCAATTCCGGTCCTTCCGGAGCTTTTGTAATCGGTATCCCCGGTAAGGGAAATGTAACTTGGGATTCGCTCCGCGCAACAAAAAACATTGTAATTGATGGTTCTAATACTGTCGGTGGAACAACAAGAGATTTAACTCTCCAGTCAGCTTTAACAGCTCAGAGAAATGGTATGCCTATAGTTATAGCAGGTGATGTTTCTAATTTGACAGTTAAAAATTGTAATATTTTACATAAAGCTCAAGCGGTTAGTACTTCAAACTTGTTCATCAGTGCCATTATGATTAGATCAAGAAACTATCTAAGCAAAGATTGGGTACCAAACCACATAACGTTTGATAATAATTATATTAGTTCAAATTTTGACGGAGTTCCTCAAAATGCACAGGCGATAGGAACTTATCAATCAGGAACTCCTGTTCCGGCAACTTTCCCGAATAATATTACTATCAAAAATAATTTACTCGAAGGCAAGAGAAGAGTTCTTGTACTTTATCAAGCCGGAAGTATGGATATTTTCGACAACGAAATTATCCTGAACCAGAATATTGTAGCAAATACTTCTAATGAAGCAGTATATGCAGTTTCTGTTATGGCCGGTTCTGTAGTTAATATTTATAATAACAAAATCTCGAAACTTTCTTCAATGTCATCTGGTGCTGGTTTTGGTGTGAACGGTATAAGCATTGAATCTAATGGTACATACAATGTGTATAACAATATGATCACCGGTTTTGAATTGACTGGCGCAAATCCTACGGCATTTTTAACCGGCATTAAAAATTCATCTGCAACGGATACATTGAACTGCTATAACAATACAATCTTTATGAATGATATTGCGGAAATCGGAACAGGTACCGTTGCTTATAAAGGTCTCTTGATCTCAAATGGTACAAGCGATGTTAAAAACAATATCATTTTCTCTAACGAGCCAAACTTTGTAAATTATTGTTTCTCAAGAGAAGGTGTAGCCGGAACATTAACATCAAATTATAACGATTTGTTTGTTCAAGATAATGTTAACGGAAAAGTTGGCTATTGGAATGCTACTGCCGCTCCAACTTTAGTTGATTGGCAGACAGCATCAACACAAGATGCAAATTCAAAATCTGTATTTGTAAACTTTAAATCTGCAACAGATTTACATCTCGCCCTCGCTTCAGATGGTGATCTTAATCTTATCGGAACACCACTTGCAACTGTCTTGACCGATATCGACGGTGACACAAGACATTTAACTTTCCCGTACATTGGCGCAGATGAGTCAAATACTCCTCTACCGGTTGAATTAACTTCATTTACCGCTTCAGCAAAAGGTAATGTTGTTGAATTAACCTGGCAGACTGCTACGGAAAAGAACAGTTCTTATTTTGAAGTTCAAAGAAAAGCTGACAAAGCTAACTGGACTACTATTGGTAAAGTTAGTGCCGCCGGAACAACTACTGAAAAAGCAAAATACAGCTTTACTGAAAAGGATGTAAAAGGCGCGGTTGCTTATTACAGACTTAAAATGGTTGATTTAGACGGTAGTTATAGCTATTCAAAAGAAGTTGAAGCCAATGTTGATCTTCCGGTTAAATTTGAGTTAAGTCAGAATTATCCAAATCCGTTCAATCCTTCAACCACAATTAAATACGCGGTTCCGGTTGATTCAAAAGTAAAATTGGAAATCTATTCCTCGCTCGGCGAATTGGTAACTACATTAGTTAACGATTTACAACCTGCCGGAAATTATTCTGTAGCTTTTGACGCTTCCAGATTTGCAAGCGGTACTTACATCTACAGATTAACAGCAAATAACACTATTATTACTAAGAAGATGTTGTTACTCAAGTAGTACTCAGTTATTAGTTCGTAGTTTTCAGAAAAAATCCCTCGCAGTGCGGGGGATTTTTTTTGTGAAATAATATTACAACGTAAATATTGATTTTGCTTAAACGGCAGAAATTATTGCTAAAATTAATTTGGATATTGTTTATAAAAATTTTCGAAATGTGTCAGGCATTTAGCAATGGATTTTAAGTGTTAGAAATGAGTCCGTACGATTTAGAAATGACTCGTTTTTTTAAGAAATAGATGCTTACAATTTAGAAATCGATTGTTTTTTTTAGAAATCGGTCAATTTGTTTTAGAAATGCAGGAAAGTATGACAAAATGGCGATTTAACTTCAAAAAGAACATATTAAGGGTGGATTTAAGAACATTTATCTAATTATCGTAAAAACAACAGAGGTAATTTTAACAACTAACTGTGTTACCTTTTTAATTGAAAGCTATTCCTAACCCGGAACGTAAATTGTTCTTAAACCGAGAAAAACATTTCCATTTCAGTATTTTCCCCGTGTAATAAAACTTTTCTTGAGAAAAGATTGTTATCAAGAGTAAGAAGAAGAAAAATATTTTCTGAAATTTCATAATGGAATTTAAACAATTAGTTAAATGAAGAACAAAACGTTGAACGAAAAAGAGATAAAAGAATTTCAAACTAAAATATTGAACTGGTATAAAGTTAATAAGCGGGATTTTCCGTGGAGAAAGACCACCGATCCTTATCATATTTTGGTTTCGGAAATTATGCTGCAACAAACACAAGCGCCGCGTGTTGTAGCGTATTATGAAAAGTTCATCAAACGATTTCCGACGTTAAATGATTTGGCTATCGCTAAGAATCCGGAGGTACTCAAAATCTGGTCGGGACTAGGGTTTAACAATCGCGCAATTCGTTTAAAAGAAATTGCCAAAACTATTATGAACGATCTCAAAGGAAATTTCCCGCAACTGCAAGATGACCTACTCAAATTAAAAGGAGTTGGAAATTACACTGCAGCGGCAATTATGGCGTTTGCTTTCAACAAGAAAGCCGCTGTTGTAGATACGAATATTCGGAGAGTACTGATACATGAATTGCATTTAAATCATAAGATTTCTCCCAAACGGATTTCCGAAATTGCGTTATCTGTTATTCCGAAAGGGAAAAGCAGAATCTGGCACAATGCGTTAATGGATTATGGTGCACTGGCAGCAACTGCAAAACAAACGATGATAAAGTCGAAATCAAAACAATCGAAATTTAAAGGTTCCGAGAGGGAAGTGAGAGGGAAAATTCTTAAACTTTTGTTAGATCTGAAAAAGGCATCGAGAGTAACCATTGCTGAAACAATACAACACCGGAATCTTGAAGACATCATCCAAAAGATGAAAATAGATGGATTGATTAGTGAACGCAACAATTGTATCTCAATAAAAAAATAACATGAGCTTATCGTAGTTAAACATAAAGTTTTATTTTACTCCCCGCTTCTTTATATTTGAAGCAAGAAAAAAGAAGAAAGCAGAAATAAATTAATGGCAAAATCATTCGAAATCGCGGTTTTAGGCGGAGGTCCTGGGGGATATGTTGCGGCAATCCGTGCTGCGCAATTGGGATTTAAAACGGTTGTAATTGATAAGGAAAATCTCGGAGGTGTTTGTTTGAATTGGGGTTGTATTCCGACAAAATCTCTGTTAAAAAATGCCGAGCTATTCGATAAAATGAAAAACCATTCCGCTGAATTCGGAATTTCTGTTAAAGAACTTTCATTCGATTTCGCCAAAATTATTAAACGAAGCAGGGAAGTTTCAGACCGAATCACAAAAAATGTAGAACTTCTTGTAAAGAAAAATAAGATCGAACGAATTCGCGGATACGGTAAATTAGTTTCGAAAAATCAAATTGATATTTATGACAATGATGGTAAAAAGTCCGACTCAATTACAGCCGATAAAATAATCATCGCTACCGGTGCGAGAGCAAAAACGTTTCCCAATATTCCGGTTGACCGTAAAGTTATTGTAACAAGTACCGAAGCAATGAATCTCTCTGAACAACCAAAAGAAATGATCATCATTGGTGCGGGAGCTATCGGAGTTGAGTTCGCATATTTTTATTCGGTTATCGGAACAAAAGTTACTCTCATCGAAATGATGGAAAATATTCTTCCGATTGAAGATAAAGAAGTATCCCAAACGCTTGAAAAGAGTTTTAAGAAACGAGGAATTGAAATCTTTTCTTCTACATCGGTTGAGAATGTTGTGGTTAAAGGTAAAAAAGCACACGTAACCATGACTCATAAAGGAGAGAAGAAAGAATTAACATCAGATATTGTTCTTTCTGCAGTTGGCGTTACCGGAAATGTTGAAAGTTTTGGTCTGGAGGAATTAGGGATAGAACTTTTCAAAAATCATATCAGAGTTAATAAAACAAATTACCGAACGAATATTGAAAATATTTATGCGGTCGGTGATGTTATCGGAGCGCCGTGGCTGGCGCATGTAGCATCAGCAGAAGGAATTCATTGTGTTGAATCGATAAAAGGTTTGCATCCAGAACCGATCAATTATGAAAATATTCCGGGCTGTACTTACTGTCAACCGCAAGTTGCAAGTATTGGTTTAACTGAAGCGAGAGCGATAGAAAAAGGTTACGAAATTAAAGTTGGTAGATTTCCATTTATGGCAAGTGGAAAAGCATTCGCAGCCGGTGAGCGCGAAGGATTTGTAAAACTTATTTTCGATGCAAAATACGGTGAACTTCTTGGCGCCCACATCATAGGTTCCGAAGCTACAGAAATGATTGCAGAACTTGGAATCGCGAAATCTCACGGCGCAACATATGAATCGATTGCCAAAACAATCCACGCGCATCCAACGTTATCAGAATCAATTATGGAAGCAGCAGCTAATGCCTACGGCGAATCGATTCATATATAGAAAATTAAATCGGCAATGCCAGAATTAAAAAAAGAAATAATGAATATCGAACAGGGAATGTTGAATTATGAATTAATACTTCGAAGTTCAATGTTCAGTATTCAGTGTTCGATATTCAATTTGAAAAATAATTTATTTTCTTTAAAGAATACAATAATTTGAGTTATAGAACACTTATATATAGTGATCTCGATACCATCGGTTATAAAGAAGCATGGGATCTTCAGCATGAATTGCTTCAACAAAGAAAAGATAAAAAGATCGGTGATGTTTTTCTGATGCTCGAACATCCTCACACTTATACGTTGGGTAAAACTGCCGATAAAAAAAATCTTGTTGGGAGTAAAGAATATTTAGAAGAAAATAAAATATCGGTTTTTGAAATTGACCGCGGTGGCGATATTACGTATCATGGTCCGGGACAAGTAGTTGGTTACCCGATCATCAGTTTGAGTGAATGGCAGAACGATACGCACAAATATTTGCGCGCGCTTGAAGAAGTGCTCATTTTAACTTGTAAAGAATATGGCTTGGAAACCGGACGGAAAGAAAAGTACACCGGTGTGTGGATAGAAAACAGAAAAATTGCCGCGATTGGTATCAAGATCAGCAATTGGATCTCAATGCATGGTTTTGCGTTTAATATTAATACTGATTTGAGTTTGTTTAACGGGATTATTCCATGCGGAATAAGCGACAAAGAAGTTACTTCGCTTGCAAAAGAGTTGGGAAGAGAGATCTCACTTTCAGAAGTAAAGGAAAAGTTATTGAAAAATTTCAAGGAAATATTTCAATACGATATAATCGAAAAAGTTGAAGCTAATATATTGTTATCAAAGAAAACAGAAGTTCTTTTTCATGCATGAAGCATGCAAATAATAAAAGGATGAAAAAAAGGTTCGTAAAAAAATATGAGATCAACAGATCAAAAGAAGAGTAAAGTGAAAAAAGAAATTACAATTAATGGGAAGACGTTAAATCTTTCAAAAGAAGATTTGCTCTTTGCTTTCCGCACAATGTTTCTTTCGCGCCAGATCGATAAAAAAACGATGAACTTGCTAAAGCAGGGGAAAACATTTTTTCATATTGCCGGTTCCGGACATGAAGCTGTACAAATTGCATCGGCAATGCAATTAAATCCGCATCACGATTGGATATTCCCTTATTACCGCGACCTCTGCGTTGCATTAGGCTGCGGTGTTAAACCGTATGATATTTTTCTTCAAAGTTTTGCAAAAGCGGACGATCCTTCGAGCGGAGGAAGACAACTTCCCGGACACTTTGGTGCGAAAGGTTTAAACATTCCAAGTCAATCGAGTCCAACGGGAACCCAATATTTACAAGCTGTTGGAACTGCTTTAGCTTCCCAGCATCAAGGAATTAAAAATGTAACGTATGTAAGTTCAGGAGAAGGAACGACAAGTCAAGGTGAATTTCACGAAGCGGTAAACTGGGCAAGCCGCGAAAAACTTCCGGTGATTTTTGTTGTTGAAAATAATAAGTACGCTATCTCGGTTCATGTTTCTAAACAAAGCGGCGGTGAAGGAAATTCAATTGCTGAAATGATGAAAGGTTACGCAACCTTAAAACGAATGTTAATTGACGGAACTGATTTTGTTGAATCGTATTTAGCTTTTCAAGAAGCAGTGGAATATGTAAAAAGTGGAGATGGTCCTGTCTTAATTGAAGCTGATGTTGTCCGTTTGCTTTCTCACTCTTCATCAGATGATCAGAAGAAATACCGCGAACATGATGAATTGGAAGATGAAGCAAAACGCGACCCGATCGATAAAATAATTCTTCTTTTAAAAGAAAATAATGTAGCAACGGATGAAGAAATTCAATTGATAAAGAATGAAGTTATAGAAGAAATCGAAAAAGCTGTTACTGAAGCGTCACAAGCGCACGATCCGCTGCCCGAGACTTCTGAAAAATATCTCTTCGATGAATCCGGTCTAAAAAATACTTTTGAGTATGAATCTTCAATACCAAGCGGAAATAAAATTGTAATGGTTGATGCGATCAATCACGCTCTGCACGAAGAAATGGAATTGAATAACAAGACTTACGTTTTTGGAGAAGACGTTGCCGATAAAAAAGGTGGAGTGTTCACAGCAACAAAAGGATTAACGCAAAAGTTTGGTGACAAACGAGTCTTCAATTCACCATTGGCTGAAGCAAGTATTATTGGAGTCGCAACCGGTATGGCGTTAACCGGTTTAAAACCGATCGTTGAAATTCAGTTTGGAGATTACATTTGGCCTGCATTTATGCAGTTCAAAGATGAAGTTGCAACCATGCGGTACCGCTCAAATAATGTGTGGACATCTTCTTTCGTTACGCGCGTAGCTGTTGGCGGATATATTCACGGCGGATTATATCACAGCCAAAATATTGAATCGATCTTTGCACATATTCCGGGAATTTATATTGCGTATCCTTCCAACGCCGCTGATGCAAAGGGATTGTTGAAAACCGCGATCCGTTTGAATGATCCGGTTTTATTCTGCGAACATAAAGGTTTGTACCGCCAAAGTTTTGCTACTTCACCGGAGCCAGACAAAAATTACCTTCTTCCATTCGGCAAAGCAAAAATTGTAAAAGAAGGAAAAGATGTTTCGGTAATTACTTACGGCGCTTCTGTGTGGGATTCGGTTTTTGCAGTCCGCAAACTTGAAGATGAAGGTTATTCAGTTGAGATTGTTGATATTCGAACCATCGTTCCGTTGGATGAAGAAACAATTTTTAATTCTGTGAAGAAAACGAGTAAAGCGATTGTAATTCACGAAGATACGTTAACTGCCGGATTCGGCGCAGAGATTGCTGCGCGAATTTCAGAACAATGTTTTCAATTTTTAGATGCGCCTGTGAAACGAGTGGGCGCAAAAGATGTGCACATTCCTTTTAGTCCGGTTTTAGAAAACGCCGTACTCCCTTCACGTGAAGGAATTTATCAAGCTATAAAAGAATTGATTCGTTACTAATAAAAGTATAAAGTTGAATGTTGAAAGAGAAAGAAAAAAATGAGAATTGAAATTCCGATGCCGAAGATGGGTGAATCAATTATGGAAGGAACCGTCTTAAAGTGGCATAAAAAAGTTGGAGAAACTATCCGTAAAGATGAAATTCTTTTTGAAATAAGTACAGACAAAGTTGATTCAGAAATTCCTTCTCCAATTGACGGAGTTGTTGCGGAAATTATTGCCGAAGAAGGAACAACTTTGGATGTAGGAAAAATTGTTGCGTTTATCGAATCAGATAAAAATATTCAAATTTCATCTGTCGAAACTTCAGTAAGAAATGTAGAACCTCAACCAATGGAAAAATCCGTAATAATTGAATCACTTCAAACCGTAGATATTCCAATGCCCAAGATGGGGGAGTCGGTTATGGAAGGTACGATCATCAAGTGGCACAAGAAAATTGGTGAAGCAGTAAAGCATGATGAAATCCTTTTTGAAATTAGTACAGACAAAGTTGATACTGAAGTTCCTTCGCCGGTAAACGGGACGTTGACAGAAATATTGGTGAATGAACAAGAGACCGTTGATGTGGGAACTATCGTTGCGAAAGTTTCTACCTCCGAACAAACTCATCAAGTGGAAGTTCCGAAAGAAAATTTATTAGAAGATTTTCAAATGCATTCTGTGATAGCAAATAATGCATTTGCTGAAAAGGAACTTGGCGAAGAAAGAAAAGAAAGTAATAGATTCTACTCTCCGCTTGTGATGAGTATTTCTAAAAAGGAAAAAGTTTCTTTCAATGAATTGGAAAAGCTTAACGGTTCAGGGATTGGTGGAAGAGTAACAAAAAATGATCTTCTAAATTATCTTCATAAAAGAGGAACTCATCAACTTCCTCAAAGCAAAGTATCGGTTGAAATAATCGGTCAACCTTTTGTAAACGATTTGGTAGAACGAATTCCTATGGACAATATCCGTCAGAAAATAATGCATCATATGCTTAAAAGCCGCGATGCATCTGTTCATGTTTCCGCAACTATTGAAGTTGATATTACAAAAATTTATAACTTCATTGCCAAAAATAAAGATCGGTATCAAAGCCAGAATGGAGTAAAACTCACATACATGGCATTTGTTTCGCATGCGGTAGTTAAAGCTATTCAGGCTTTCCCGATTGTAAATTCTTCCATCGATGGAACAACTATTCTTCAAAAAAGATTTGTGAATTTAGGAATTGCCGTTTCGCTTGAACCAAATGGTTTGATAGTTCCGAATATTAAAAATGCACATGAAAAAAATATTGTTTCGCTTGCGCAAGCTATCGCTGAAGTTGCAGAAAAAGCGCGAACTAAAAAACTTACTCCAGACGATGTAACGAATGGAACATTTTCAATTACTAATTACGGAGTATTCGGAACAATTTTCGGAACTCCCATCATAAATCAACCGGAGGTAGCGATACTTGGAGTTGGCGCGGTGATTAAAAAGCCGGTGGTACTTGAAATTGATGGGATGGATACGATAGCGATTCGACCGATAATGAATTTAGCTCTCTCGCACGATCATCGTTTAGTTGATGGAATGGTAGGAGGGAAGTTCCTTTCCTCAATTAAAAGAACGCTCGAACAGTTTGACGAAAAAATAATGTTATAACAAAACCGTAAAACAGACTTCAGTCTGTTATTATAAAAATAGGGAACGCTCGCGAGCGTTCCGAAGAACATAAACATGATTAAATGGAACGGTCTCGACCGTTCCCTACAAAAAAATGAAATAGAATTTAATGCGTACAATAAATTATCATCAAAGAATATTTAAAGAAGAAGCTGAAAGTAAAAAAGAAAGCTTAGGTAAACGACCTGATTGGTTGAAAGTCCGTTTACCGATTGGCGAAAATTTTAGCGATCTTAAGAACCTGATGCGCGATAAAAACCTTAACACTGTTTGTGAAGAAGCACGGTGTCCCAATATTGGTGAATGCTGGAATCATCGCACAGCAACCTTTATGATCCTTGGCGACACTTGCACACGCAGTTGCGGATTTTGCAATATTAAAGTTGGCATTCCAAACACTCCCGATCTTGATGAACCAAAGCGAGTTGCTGAAGCAGTTGCAAAATTGCAACTCCGTCATGTTGTTATTACTTCGGTTGATCGTGATGAATTAAAAGACGGAGGAGCTTCGATCTTTTCTGAGACAATTCGGTTGATACGTGAACAAATTCCTTCTTGCACAATTGAAACACTCATCCCCGATTTTAAAGGAGACGATTCCGCCTTTGAAATTATCATGCAAAATCCTCCGGACATTTTGAATCATAATCTTGAAACGGTCCCAAGACTTTATCACGCCGTAAGACCTCAAGCGAAATATAATCGTAGTCTTGAATTAATTACATGGTTCAAGAAAAAAGGATTGAAAACAAAAAGCGGAATTATGGTTGGCATCGGAGAGAAAAATGATGAAGTGATTGACACAATGAAAGATTTGGTTTCTTACAGATGTGATATATTAACGATTGGACAGTATTTACAACCAACAAAAAATCATTTACCGGTTGACCGTTATGTTACGCTACCGGAATTTTCAATGTTTAAGGAAGAGGGACTAAAAATCGGATTTAAAATAGTTGAATCTTCACCGCTCGTTAGAAGTTCTTACCATGCTGATGAGCAGGCGAGGAAAACTTTATTATAAATATTTTGTAAAATCATTTAATAATTTCATAACTTTACAGTCCAAATTTTTCTTGTAATTTACGTTAGCTAAAAAAGTTATTGTTGATGAAAAAAATTATACTTCTAAATCTCATGCTTCTCTTTTTTGCTGCACAATTAAAACCGCAGCAGAACATCCTCTCAAAAACAACTGTTGATGATAATTCCAAATCTACTAATGTCGGGAACATTGGACTAACCGTTTCCAATTTTGGAATTTATGGAAACGGATTGAGTAACCTCACTGCTGCTAATCGCCAACCTTCATGTGAATATCCTTTAGGTAGTGGTATTGAACATATCTTTGTGGGCGGACTTTGGATCGGAGGATTCCAGAAAGACAACCCAACAGATAAGAACGTGAATCCTATAGTGAGTACAGCGGCAGTTGATGCCAGTTCATTATCTTCGGGAAGAAATGCAGGATTTGAATATACAAATAGTGCCGAATCTAAAGTGATCGAACGATCAACTTCGCTTGATTCAAGATTTTATAATCCCAATGCTATTTCACATCAAGATTTTGTTATGGATTTCTGCGATACAAATACTGCATACGCAAATGGTGAACCGATCGCAGAGCACACTCCGTTAGGGATTGCTGTACATGAAGAAACATACGCATGGAATTTTCCTTTCGCAGATTTTTTTGTGATCATGAATTATACTATTAAGAACGTTACCAACGTATGGACAAGAAACAATGTCGGAATCAGTCCCAAATACTTAGACAGCGTTTATGTTGGACTTTGGACTGACGCAGTAGTTCGTAACACCAAAATTAATACAACAACAAACTCAGCATTTTATTCACATGGTGGGGATGCCTACAACGACACTTTAAAAATTGCTTATGAATATGATGCTGATGGCGATGGACCGTTGACGGACAGTTATGTTGGTTATTTATATCTTGGTTCTACTCCCACAATTGATGATCGATTTGTTGTGCAAGGTGATACTTTGTCTTCAACAAATTTCAATTCTTGGACACACAATAATACAACAGACCCAAACTTTTTTGCGCCTACAAATGATTTAGACAGATATAAAAAAATGCAAGGCTATTTTGGAGGAACAAACCGTTATGGAGAAGGGAAAGGAATTGAACCGGCAGCTTTAAAAACACCTTCAAACCGTTCACTTATGATCACTCATGGATATTATAAAAATATTGCACCGGGTGATTCTATTAATGTAGTTTATGCAATTGTCTGCGCTAAAAAATTCGGAAACGATCCTGCAATTTTAGATTCGTGGGAACAAAGAAAAAATTTAGCGACAAATTCAGATTGGGCATTGAGAGCTTATTTCGGTAATGATAAAAACCGAAACGGTGTAGTCGATTCCGGTGAAGATCTTTTTGGTGATGGTCAGATTCACCGTTATATTTTACCTTCGCCGCCTAATGTGCCCGTAGTAAAAGTTGTAACAGAAAAACAAAAAGCTACGATCTACTGGGACAAAAGAGCCGAAGGTTCAATCGATCCGATCTCCGGGAAAAAAGATTTTGCCGGCTACAAAATTTATCGCACTCAAGCCGGATTTGATATTTCCGATGTACAAAATACTGTTGGTTCTTTAATTGTTCTTGCACAATATGATTCCGCCGGAGCAACCGGATATAATACAGGCTTCCAATCGATCGAACTTTCAGAACCGGTAACTTTCGCAGATGATACAACAAAATATTATTACAAATATGAAGTCCCAAATCTTTTAAACGGTTGGCAATATCTTTTTTCCGTCACTTCACTCGATAAAGGCGATCCGGAAAATAATCTTGGACCTTTAGAATCAAGTTTACTTGCTAATTTGAAAAGGGTTTTGCCAGGAACACCCGCAACAGATGATGAAAGTGTTGAAATTGGTGTTTATCCAAATCCTTATTACGGAAGCGCTTTATGGGATGGTTCTTCAGAACGTTTGAGAAAAATTTATTTTTATAATCTTCCTGCGGAATGTGAAATAACGATCTACACTCTTGCAGGCGATGTTGTTAAACGGATTGATCACAATCAAACCAGTAACGGCTCCGACCTTCGCTGGTTTGAGCAATATGCGACTGATGGAAAACAGCAATTTGCAGGAGGTGAACATGCATGGGATTTGATTACCGGTAACGATCAAGCGATTGCAACAGGTCTTTATCTTTTCACCGTAAAAAACAATAAAAACGGGTTTATTAAAACAGGAAAATTCTTAGTAGTTAAATAAGGAGTAACAGAATGAAAATGAAATCTCTAATGTTGGCAATAGTTTTCTTTACAGGATTAAACTTTGCCCAACAATATCCATTAGTAACTTTGCAGGATATTAATTTTATACATGATAGTTTAAATCCTTCAACATGGCCAAACTCGCCTTTATCAGGTGACACCGTGCGAGTTAGAGGACAAGTTTTAGTAAGTCCTTTAGTAAATGCACAGACAGATAGGAGAATAATATTATCTGCCGGAACACGCTGGGCAAGTTATATCCAAGCCCATGATGCCAGTGAATGGACGGGATTAATGATTTTACAAAATGATACTACTACTCAAGGAACTTTATTTGATCTAGCAGATACTACCGGGACTTATGAATTCACTGGAGTTGTTACCCCTTATCCACCGGCTACTGAGTTGGTTTTAATAACTGCCCCACAACCGATTGAAATAAGTCTTATTGAACAGCATGCAAAAAAACCGGATCCAATTCCATTAACTATTGATAGTTGCTACCTACCTGATGGATCGTTTAATTATAATCTTCGGAAATACTTGGGAATGTATGTGATATTCACTTCTGATGAGCAACACCCGCTTATTACTTCTGATTTAGTCACCGGCACAGGTTCTTCTGCCGGTGGATTTAATGTCAATGATCTTAATGGTCATAAAATTCAAATGTATGCTCAATCAAATTATTTCAAAACTGCCCCGGCAAGAACATTACGACCCTCTTATACACCACCTCCGGTTGGTTCACAGTTAACATACATTAGGGGCTTACTTGAAATGTACCTTAATGTTTGGGAAATTGTTCCTCTTTACCCGGAAGATTTAGGCCCGATTTTAGTTTCACCGCCAAGTATTTCTAATGTTAGAAGAAGTCTCGCTGTCGTTTCACCGAATGATGATGTTACAGTAACTGCATCGATCAAAGGACTCCAGGGCGCAACTGTTACAAGTGCAAAACTTTTCAAAAGAGTAAACGGTCTGAATTTAGAGTCTTTGGATATGGTTAAAGGAACCGGAGCTGATTCATTAGTTTATACTGTTGTAATTCCGAAAATTGCATCCGATTCAGCATTTGTTGATTTTTATGTTAAAGCTACCGACAACAACGGATTGTCTTCTACAAGTCCCCAAAACCTTACCACAAGCCGCTATTCTTATTTTGTACTGAATCGTGCGTTAAAGATTCAAGATGTTCGTTACAGTCCATTTGGAAGCGCATACAGCGGCTATAACGGATATCGAGTTACAATTAATGGAGTTGTCACTGCTGATACTTCGGATATTCCGGGAAATCACGGAAGTAATCCACCGAGAGTTTATATTCAAAACGGACAAGGACCTTGGAGCGCAATTCTACTTGGAACTACCGGAGCAAACGGTTCACAAGTTACTAATCTTAAAAGAGGTGATAACGTAACGGTTGAAGGTGTAATTGCTTTAGGCTCTTTAGGAGTAAGAATTGATAGTTTAGCGCCAATCATTGTTAATTCACAAAACAATACTCTTCCTACAGCGGAAGTTTTATTAACTGAAACTATTGGAACTTCGGTTCTTGGTACTGTAGCTGCTGAACAATGGTCTGGATGTATTGTAACTTATAAGAACGTAACAATTGATGTTGCGAATGCCGACGGAACGAGTAATTTTGGTGAATCTTACGGTAATGACGGAGTTCTTCCTCACACACGAATTATCTGGTCTGATGGAAATACAAGTTTTAATGTCGGAGCCAGCGCAGTAAAAGTTAATGCAGGTGATACATTCGCATCAATTACCGGAATTCTCGGCTTCACACATTCATATTACAAATTAGCTCCAAGAAAAGATGACGATATCACCGGATACGTCCCTACTTCAGTTGAAGTTGAAGCAATTGGATCACCGGCAGATTATTCGCTTAAACAGAATTATCCGAATCCGTTTAATCCGACTACGAATATTGTTTATTCAATTCCAAAATCCGGATTTGTAACAATTAAGATTTACAATATTCTAGGACAGGAAGTTCGAGTTCTTGCAAACAGAATGATGAACCCCGGAACGTACAATGTTTCATTCGATGCAAGTTCATTGAACTCAGGCGTTTATTTCTATAGCCTTACAGTTGATAACTTTACGCAAGTAAAGAAAATGATGTTGCTTAAATAACCTCACCCCATTCCCCTCTCCTTTGTATGGAGAGGGGTTAGGGGAGAGGTCGTTTCTCCATTTAATAAAAAGTTTAGTTCATGATAAAATATTTTTCAGTTAGTTTAGTTTTCGTCGGTTTGTTTTTCTTTTACGCCTGTAATGAAAAATTAGTTGATAACCCGGTAGCTAACAAAGCTCCTCTTACAAAAGTATTTCTTAATCCGGATAGCACTATCTCGCAGCAGCAAAGTACGATCAAGCTGCATTGGAGCGGTGATGATCCGGATGGATTTGTAGTCGGTTATTATATTTCCTGGGATGGAACAAATTGGTCTTTCACTTCAAAGAATGACAGCTTATTTAATCTTCAAATCGGTGCAGTTGATACAATTTTTTCCTTTAAAGTTTCTGCGGTAGATAATTCGGGAAACGGGAAGTACGATTCTCAAACATTTCAAAATAATTTCAATTACGGATCCGAACCATTTACAGATTTGAATGGAAATAATGTCTGGGATTCCGGTGAACCGTTTACTGATATCGGTTTGATTGATCCAAATCCGGCATCATTAAAATTACCGATTAAAAATACAGCGCCGAAAGTTGAATGGAATATTCTCTCTACTCATCCCGATACTTCCTTTACGGTAATGTCATTCGGTTGGAATGCATCAGATATCGATGGTGAGAAAACAATTCAACATATAAATATTGCGTTGAATGACACTAATAATTTTGTATCTATAAACGGTAGCGTAAAATTAATAACCATTCGTACAAAAGATTTTTCTAATCCAAATCCGTTGATGGATATTTTGATTGATGGTGATCCGAATAACCAAGCAGCAGATCAGACAACGGGACAAAAGATAAAACTGCCTGGATTAGTCTATAACGCTAATAATATTTTTTATGTTCAGGCGGAAGATATTTCCGGTGCAAAATCTATTTGGCTGAGTTCCATCACGCAAAAAAATAGTACAACAGGTTTGACTGCTCCTAAATGGTTTGTTAAAAAGCCAAAAGGTAAATTTGTTGTAGTTGATGATTCTAAGAAAGTTGATAACGCTCCCGATTTTTACGCGAGTATGCTTAATGACAGCGTTCAGATAAAAGATAAATATGATTTTTATGATATCTATAACCAGAAGCCGCCATTCTTAAATTCTACTTTCTTGGAAACCATAAAACTTTTTGATTGTGTGATCTGGTATAGCGATAATGATCCTTCGCTTGATCTTGCAAGTGCATCTGTACAAAAATATACTACTCTCGGCGGGAAAATATTTTTTTCTTTACAATTCCCTCAATCAGTTGAGTTGACACAAATCCAGGGTTTTCTACCGATTGCACCCGACAGCAGTGATTACGCAACATTCCTTCCAACCGGTTCTACTGCCTGGGATACCACCCATACTGATTATCCGAAACTTCAAGTGACTTCTTCATTAGCAAGAGCGCGCTCATTTTATTTGAGCAACATCGGTGTCACTCCTATTTATTATTTTCCTAAAAAAGAATTAAAGGGATTCATCGGGTTTGAGAACAGTGAAAAAAATATTTTCTTTATCGGAATGCCGCTCCATCGTATAAACGGTGTGCCGGGAAGTGTGAAAAATTTATTAACTAAGGTTTTATTCCAAGATTTCAATTTAACGCCATGAAATTACTACTCTCAATAATCATCCTTTCTTTCATTTCTCTTTCTGCTCAAGAGACAGGAACTATCTCCGGTAAAGTAATCGAGAAAATGTCAAAAGAAGCGCTGCTCGGTGTGAATATTGTTCTTAAAGGAACATATTACGGAGCTGCAACCGACTTTGACGGAAAATATACTATTAAAAATATCAATCCCGGTACTTACAATGTTGAAGTTTCTCTAATCGGATATAAAGCTGTTAAGTACGGAGCTATAAAAGTAGAAAAGGGGAAAACAAAACAGTTAGATATCGAATTAGAAGAATCTGCTTTAACTTTAGGGCAAGAAGTTGTAATTGTTGGCGCCAGACCTATGCTTGATGCGGAAGAAACACAAAGCAAAAGAACGATCTCTAAAGAAGATATTCAAGCAGCAAGATTAGAAAACATTTCTGAAATTGTTGTGCAACAGGCGGGAGTTGTAAAGTCGGATAATGAAATTCACATTCGTGGTGGTCGATCAAATGAAAACGCATTTTTGTTGGACGGTGTTTCTGTGCAAGATCCATTGGCGGGAACCGGATTCGGTTTACAGCTTTCAGCTAATGCAATTGAAGAAGTAGAAGTTATCACCGGTGGATATAATGCTGAGTTTGGTCAAGCAACATCCGGTGTTGTAAACGTTCGTACAAAAGAAGGAGGGGAGAAGTATCACGGTTTTTTATCTTATAAGAATGACAATATCTTTGGCAAAAAATCCTTTCATGTTTTTAATACTGATATTGTTGAAGCAAACGTCAGCGGACCCGAACCAATTACTTCATCACTGCTTCCGGAATTAGGAATTCAAATCCCTGGCAGTATAAGTTTCTTTGGAAATTTTTATATGGGTGTAACGGATGGAATTACGCAAGGTTACAATAAAGCTACCGCGCGTCAAGTAGTTTCTTCGATATTTAACGGTTCACGATTCGCGCCGCGCGCAGAAAACAGTTGGTTCTGGTTAGGTAAATTAACTTATAAAATTACTCCAACTATCAAGCTGCAATATTCGTTTAATCAATCTGTAAATATCAATCAGAACTCACAATCTTTACAGTCAAATCTTGAATATGTTGAACCAAGTCCCGGATATCAATATAATTTCCAGAACAACTTTGATAACGCAAACACCTATACGCATAGCAACGTTTATCAAACGTTAAGTTTAACGCATACATTAAATCCAAAAACATTTTATGAACTGAAGGCGAATGCTTTTTTCACTCACTTACGCGCAGATGCCAATGGAAAGAAGTGGTTTGAGTATCTCGAACCGCAGGACATAACCAACTTTCCGGTGCAATATTACAATACGGGTAATGATACAATTGGAGTTATTCCTGGAGACGGTTTCTGGGATATCGGAAATCCTTACACCTGGCACGATCATTATGTACAAGAATTTTCTCTTAAAGGCGATTTAACCAGCTTCTTTGATGAAAAGAATAAATTTAAAGCGGGATTTGATTTCCAAACTCAGGAAATGCAAGTTGTTGATATTTACCAGCCATGGGTTGGTGAATTAGGACTCAACAATGATATTTATAAAGTTCATCCTTCCAAAGGCGCTTTTTATGCGCAAGATAATATTAATTTTTCGGGAATGATCTTGAACTTCGGTTTAAGAATGGATTACTGGTTCCCTGGAAAATTTGTTGATGAGGCGGTTAATAATCCCGATGTAATCACAATCCCCGAAAAAGTTAGACAAAGTTATAACGATCATACTTTAAATTTCTTCGGAAGAAGATTTAAGGCTAGGTTGAGTCCAAGACTTGGTATTTCTCATCCGGTCTCAGATTATCAAACACTATTTTTCTCGTACGGACATTTTAGCAAATGGCCGAATCCGCAATTTGTTTATGCTAAATTGAATCCGGTAAGCGCGCAATCTTCTTTCCAGAAATTCGGTAATCCTGATTTGAATCCTGAAACAACTGTTGCATATGAATTAGGAATTAAAACCCAATTCTCCCCGGATGACATTCTTACACTAACAGCATATTATAAAGACATCTTTGATTATGTAAGCACAAGATCAGCGATCATTACATCGGCCAGACTTTCATCCCGTTCATTTACAACCTATGTGAATTCTGATTATGCTCGTTCTCGTGGTGTTGAAGTTGAGTACAAAAAAAGAATTGGAAAAACATTTACTAGTTCTTTCAATTTTACTTACTCGATTGTTACGGGAAAAAGTTCATCACCTGATGAAGGAATTCTTGTTCAACGAGGTTCTTTATCAGAATCGATCAAAGAATTTTATATGACCTGGGACCGCCCGTTAAATGCTTCTGTTTCGACTAACTTTTATATCGAAAAAAACGATGCGTTATTCGGATTTGGAAATGGGATATTGGATGATTACAATTTTTATGTCAGAGCGCAGTTTGAGTCCGGTAAACGTTTTACTCCGGCAGTGTTTACAGGAAAATATTTAACAGATGGCAGACCGGAATACGTTACAATCTACAACGACAGAAATAATAAAATTGGTGAAAATTGGTTTTGGGTTGATCTGAACTTTGAAAAATATTTCAAAATAAGTTCATTGAGTTTTACTTTCTTCGCGGAAGTAAATAATCTTTTTGATGCAAAGAATTCGGCGATAATTAATCCTACAACAGGTAAAGCTTACGAGCTTGGCGACCCAACTCCGACAACTTGGAATGACCCGTTGTATCCTGATCTGCAAACTCCGATCAGTGCATATCCTTTTAGTCCGGCGAGATACCTGACCCGGAGAAATGTAAAAGTTGGATTGAGCTTAAGATTTTAGAAACTATTGAAGTAAGATCAATGATTAACGATTTTTGATTTTTGAAGTAAAAATGAAGTTAATCCTTGTTCTTAAATCGAATTGAACTCAAAATAAAATGGATACAAAAATTTTACTTTTAACATAATTAACTTACAAATGAAAAAATTTCTTCTATTTATATTATTACTTTCAGCTACTCATACAGAAACAAACGCTCAGCTTTTTCCTGTTCTTGGCGGTCAGCGAGCGGGAATATCTACTGCACAGTTCTTAAAAATTGGCGTTGGCGGAAGAGCCGAAGCGATGGGACAAGCTTTTGTTGCTGTTGCCAATGATGCTTCTGCATTATATTGGAATCCTGCCGGGCTGGTACAATTTTCAGATGATCAAACAATATTTTCACATAATACTTGGGTTGTTGATATAAACCATGAATTTATAGGAGCTGTTTATCATTTGGATGAATCGAATGCTTTTGGATTATCTTTTACCGCTTTATCCATGAAAGACATGCCCGTAACTACAGAATATCAACCCTTTGGCACCGGTGAATATTTCGGTTTTGGTGATATTGCGCTTGGTCTAACTTACTCTAGAAAAATGACAAATCAATTCAGTTTTGGCGGAACAATTAAATACATCGAAGAAACATTAGACAAGCTGAAAATGCGCGGTGTGATGATAGATCTTGGTACCTATTATTGGACGGGACTTGGAAGTTCGAGATTTGCAGTTGCCATGACTAATTTTGGAAATAATCTTGCACCGGACGGGAAAGTTATTTTGATTGGAAAGAGAACAAAATCCGAATGGCAGGCTTTTTCTCCACCAACAATGTTCAGGATCGGATTTGCTTTTGAACCATATGAAACTGAAATGAACAAAGTGACAACTTCAATTCAGTTAAATCACCCGAATGATAATAGTGAAAATTTTGCAGTTGGAGCCGAGTACACTTTCCGTGAACCAACTTTAAACTCATCATTTTTCTTACGAGGCGGATATAAGTTTAATGTTGAAGAACAGAATTACACCTTTGGAGCCGGAGTTTTTGTTCCGGTAAGTTTCGCAAAAATTACTCTCGATTATGCTTATTCTAATTTTGTTAGATTAGGAACGGCTCATCGATTCTCAATTATTTTAGGTCTGTAAAAGAAGATGAAAAAATATTTTAAATATCTGGTTCTCATTATTCCTTTTTTCTTTGGTTGTGGAGATAAATTAAATCTCAATCAGTTTAACACCAATACTCAAGATGTGAATGCAACCGGAGATACAGTTTATATTCAGTTATCTCCTTCGTGGGAAGGATTCAATAATCCACAAGCAATCCTGATTGGCAAAGAACCATTCATCTATGTTTGCGACACCGACAACAATAGAATTGTTATGCTCAACACCGCGGGGAAAGTTTTAGGAACAAAAACAATTCAACATCCTATTGCAATAGCACAAGACTATAGATTAAATTTAATTGTTTGTGCTGAATATACTCATACGGACACTACTGGTAAAAATACTATCTACAGTGCTGTTTATAAGATTGACCTCTTTTCTGCCCAGCATGATCTGGCAAACGCAACAGTAACTAGAATCTTGCCTAATCGTGGAGCAGATTTCCAAGAACGATATAAATACACTGCTGTTGCAGCATTCTATGATAACTCATATTACGTTGCGCGAAGTGGACCAAACAATACAAGTGTGTATGACCCAGATAATTCAATATTAAAATTCCAACCGAAAAAATATTTTAATGCGGGAGAAGGTGATTCACTTATCGGCAGAGTTCCGAACTTAGATCCGCTTAGCTCAGGTTTAATTTCTGCAAACGGGATAAATTGTATGACTCCGTTCGCTAAAAATAATGTTGATTTCATTGCAACTTTTTCGGGCGAGACAAGTTTTAAATCGCAGTGGTTCCACTTCTTTGTATCTTCTGTCGAAGAAAAATATGTAAGTCAATTTTCTCCATACGATGGGACACAATTCGCTCAACCAAATAAATTCGGGCAGCCAACCGGATGCTGTTTAGATCAATTTGGAAATATTTATGTGGCTGATGGAAGTGCGGCACGAGACAGCGTTTACAAGTTCAATCAATATGGTGAAGAAATGCATTCTTTTGGCGGACCGGGTGTTTTTACAAGACCAGCAGCCGTTGCGTTTTTAGATAAAACCTTATATGTTCTTGATGCCGGAAGCAATAAAATTGTAAGATTTATTCTTTCGACGGATATACGTTAAAAGAATCGTCCCCACATCACATTAATGACAGGGTCTGTCACCTATCTTACTCACATTGTTGTAACCAATTCCAGGTTATCAAAATGAAAGTTAAGTATGAAGAAAATCTTTTCTTCTCATATCACGGTTTAAAAAGTTTAACCAAAGGAAAATCATGAACTTATTCAAAAACAACTCAACCAATGTTTATAATAAAGCATTCTCACTAGCAATATTCTTTTTGATATTGTTTTTGAGTACTCTTGTGTACGGTCAAGCCGCTAACCATGTTGTAATTAGCGAAGTTGCCCCGATGGGTGGTTCGTCCTCCGTATTTACAGGTGGGGAGTTTATTGAATTGTACAATCCATTCTCATCGGATATAACGTTTGGGCCAGGTGTGAAGATAGTCTCCGGCTCTACTACCGCAACAGCAAATGCTGCTGAATGGCAGCTTTCTCTTGCTGGAAAAACAATTAAAGGTTATGGGTTTCTCTTAATCGGGCAGGCTGATGCAGTGGTAACACCAGATGTTGTTTTTCCGGGAAATAAAAATTTAGCCAACTCGGGGATACGTTCGGGTGTTGCACTTTTAGACGGTGCAGCAATGATTGATGCTTTTGCGTGGGATGGAAGTACTACAATTCCGACAGAAGGAACAAAATTTACTCCATCTTCAACTACCTCTGATAAAAAATCGTTTGCACGGAAAAGCGGTTCGGCTGCAACTGCAAATGATAATCTTGGCAATGCTTGGGATTCAAATAATAATTCCTCTGATTTCTTTGAGTGTAATTCTGCAACCGCGAATCCGCAAAATACTTCCAGTCCGATAGAAGTAAATCCATACAATATTTCTTCAATAAATGGTCCCGGTTCTGTTTCTGTTTTACCGGGAATCTGGAAATTCAATGATCCAACTACCTTAACGTTTAACATCAAACCATCCACGGGAGAGGTAATTCAAGGATTGAAAATTGTTAAACCAAAAGCACTTACATGGTTATCATCAGATTTTTCTGTTTTACCGAATACTATAACTATGGCTTATTCAGCAGATTCAACAGTGTTTAGTGGTTTTTCTTTATCAGGAACAGATAGTATAATTTTAACAATCTCAAACGTTACTTCTTCGGATACCACCGCTGAATTTACTTTTTCTATATCAACGAGTTCAGATGGAATTACATTTGCACCCATCAAATTGCAACCAAAAACATTAATATATGGAGCCCCAATTCCTATTTTAGAAGCTAAAGTTAATAATGCTACAGGCGTTGGTCTTCGGAATGGTGAATTTATTACGTTGCGTGGAATTGTGACCGTAGGAGTTGAATTTGGAAGTCCCAGCGCCATGCAGGATAATAGTGGAGGAATTTCAGTTTACGGTTCCGCATTTTCAGATAATGTAAAAGTTGGCGATGAAGTTTTAGTTACCGGAAGACTCACACAATTCAGCGGATTAAATCAAATTGAACTTCCCATCGTTCATTCCATATTAACCAGTAATAATCAATTAGATCCTCTTGTAGTTACTCCCACGCAGTTGAGTCATGACGGGCAAAACGGCGTAGAAAATTATGAAGGACTTCTGGTTCGATTAAATGGTGTTTCGGTTGCTGAAATGAACGGGAGTCCTGTAACGAACTGGGCTTACAAAAATTATATGTTAACCGGTTCATCTCCATCTGATACCGTTCAAATAAGAATTGATAATAACACTACAATTATCGGCTCGGTTGCGCCAGCAGGAAAATTTGATATTCTTGGAATTCTCAGTCAGTATAAATCAAATGCTCCGTTTATCGGTGGTTATCAATTCATGCCTAGAATTCCTGCTGATATTATTTCAAACGGACCAATCATTGATAAATATCCTGAAGAAGTTGAAATAACATCGAGTTCGATCGGTTTAAATTGGGGAACTTTGAATCCCGGAACATCAAGAGTCCGTTACGGAAAAAGTACAAATTATGAAATGGGTGTAATTTCACCTGATGATGCATTAGTGAACAACCACTTTGCAACAGTTACCGGTTTAGATGCTGCAACCATTTATAATTTACAGGCTTTCTCTGTTGCAAATAGTGATACAAGTTTCTCCGGCAACATCATTTCGAGCACTTCTTCCGGCGCTCAAACTACAGGCGAGATAAATGTTTATTTTAATAAAAGTGTGAACACCTCGGTTTCCTCCGGAGTAAATGCTTCCGGTAATGTTGATTTCAAAGCACATTTAATTAAAAGAATTAATAATGCAAAACGATCAATAGACATTGCAACTTACAGTTTAAGCGGAACGGTTGGAGCCGACATCGCTACAGCATTGATCAACGCAAAAAACAGAGGAGTGAAGATAAGAGTTATTGGTGAATATGATAACACCACAGCCCCGTGGACAACTCTACAGAATAACGGAATCCCCGTAATAAAAGATCGTTACGGAAGTAATGATGGAACCGGATTAATGCATGACAAATTCTACATCATCGATTATAGAGGAGGAGCCGCGGATAGTGTTTGGGTAATTACAGGTTCATGGAATGCTACTGATCCGGGAACAAATGATGATAGACAAAATGTAATTGAATTTCAAGACGTTGCACTTGCGGGTGCTTATCAAATAGAATTTGAAGAAATGTGGGGAAGCAGTACAGAACAACCAAATGCGCAAAATTCCCGTTTCGGAGCTCGCAAATTGAACAATACTCCACACACTTTTATTATCGGCGGAAAACATGTAGAGAGTTATTTTAGTCCAAGTGATAGGACAACTGCATTTATCGGTAAAACTCTCGGCAGAGCAAAAAAATCGATTAACGCATCGTTATTAACGTTTACACGAAGAGAATTAGCAGACTCAGTTATTTCATTACATAAAAGAGGATTGAAGACTCGTATTGTAACGGATAATAACACCGACACGGGAAATCAATTTTCGTATCTTCAATCAAATGGTGTTGATATTATGTTAAAAGTCGGCACCGGTTTATTGCACCATAAATATGCTATTGTAGATGGTGAGTCAGGTGAAACTCCCTATTTGATCACCGGTTCACATAACTGGTCTAGCGCGGCAGAAAATAGTAATGATGAGAACACGGTAATCATTCAAGACGAGCTTATCGCAAATTTATATCTGCAAGAATTTACCGCAAGATATTATGAAGCAGGTGGAAAGGATTCTGTTTTTGTTGGTATTGACAGTGATAATTCAGTTCCATCTGAGTACCAATTAGCTCAAAACTACCCAAACCCATTTAATCCTTCAACAACTATCCAATATTCATTAAAGGAAAGTGGAAAAGTTGATTTAGATTTGTACAACATGCTCGGACAAAAAGTACTTACACTTGTAAATGAATTCCAGAGTACAGGAAATCATCAAGTTAAGTTTGATGCGTCTCAGTTAGCGACGGGTGTTTACATTTATCGTATAAAAGCTAACGACTTTTCTGCTTCGAAGAAGTTACTACTGTTGAAATAGTTTTGTACTCAGGTAAAGTTTATCTTAGAAATCAACTTGAACATTTTGTCTATTAAAGGTTTTGGTTGATTTCTTTTTATTTGTTAGAATGAAAAACTTATTTAAGTTTACGTCTACAAATAGTTCATTTAAGTAATTGGGAGTTCCTACGATGAAAAAAATGTTTGGGTTGCTGTTTTTCTTTTCGTTTTTAACGGTACAAGTTATAATCAGTCAACAAAATCCATTTACTGATTTTGTTCGTATCAATTCTGTATCCACAAATGCTAATCTAGCAGGCCAAGGGCAAATTCTATCACTTGGCAACACATCCTTGATACAATTCTATACTTATAGAGATACACTTTACCAGACAAAAAGTATTGATAATGGTGAGCATTGGGGTGAAGCGAAACCGATAATCACAAATCCGAATTCTCCTTACAATACATTTAATAATTCATTTAATGTAAGCGCCGTAATTACTAAAACCGGAAGAATTATTCTTACTTATGCTCGCTCCTTAAATACCTCGTATGATGCTCTAAAAGTGATCACTTCTGATGATATGGGCGATTCGTGGACACAACCTAAAAATCTGATTAGTAGTATGACTCTCGAGCGACCAGGATTGAAAACTTCTCCGGATGGGAATATTTATCTTGTAGGTAAAGGATCATATTTATTTTCAAGCGCGAATAATGGTGATACTTGGAGTAGTAAAACAATCGGAGCCGGAGCTGGAATCCAGGATATAATCTTTTATGATTCAACCTCATTTTCAGTTTTTTATACAACCAACGCTAATTTGTTTTGTAAGCAAACCACGGATAAAGGAATTACCTGGACAACGGAAACTAACATTACAAACAGTCTAGAGAACAGTAGAGTACCTCGGACTATTTTTGATAATAACGGTATACTTTGGCTTTTCTATCAAAAAGAAAAAGTAACCAAAGATGGAACGTTTACAGATATTTATTATCAGCAAAGTGCGGATAAAGGATTGAGTTGGACACAATCCATTCAATTTACAAATTATGTGTTAAACGATCTCGAATCTTCTTTAACTCTACATACCAACAACCAGATATTTGTATCATTCCTTTCCAACAGATTTACTTCAATCAATAGCTTATGGGTTGGCAAAGCCGGCGTTTCAAAAGATGATAGAGCACCTCAGGCATTTCTTGAAATAAATGATAGTTCTGATTTAACAACTTTACAAGTAAATGGTAAAATTGCAAGTAATTCACCAATTACTTCTGTAACACTAATTTACTCAATAAATTCGGGGGTTGAACAATCAATTCAAATGTTTGATGACGGACTGCATGGAGATCGTCTGGCAAATGATAATATTTATGGATGTAAACTTGATCACCTAAACAGTTACGATAAGATAGAATACTATTTATCATCCGTAACTGAAAAGAATGTTATTAATTCTCTTTCACATATTAGTAATATTCCCGGACCTGTAAATTATGGAGATAAATACAAATGGTTAAACGTTGGTAGTTTACAAAATTGGTATGGATGGAGAGGAAGTGAAATTGAAGTTACCGGTCCGACTCAAGGGCAGCAGGATGGGATGCAATGGCCAGTTATTTATGAAAATCAGGATGTTCAAGCATGGAGATCATTGTGGATAGGCACGAAAGAGTTTATCGATAATGAAAATGTTTACTATCATTCTAAGGTGGTTCACGTAGGGCCAAGGGTAGTTGGTGAAGGAGAATTTTTCCCGCAAGAATTAAAATTAAAAAGTAGATTTTCTGAACCTGTTGTGAAGGTGAATGATATTCTATCAGTTAGGAAAAATGTTTCTTCTATCGATGAAATTGATGAAACCATGATTCCTGATAGAACTGTAGAAAATATTGCGAGTACACAAATCGGTTTAACAGTCAAACGAAATATATTTCAATTCGCAAATCAGTTTAACGATAACTACATTGTTTCCGATTATGTATTTAAAAATACCGGTGATACCGATGCCAATCCGAAAACTATCGAAAGGAAAGATAGTACACTAAAAGATGTTTATATTTTCTTATCCTATAGACTTGGCTTTATAAAAGAAACAAGATATGAAATAGGAAATCCAACCGGATGGGGCATGAATAGTACTTTTGATACTCGTGGTGATGGACTAAAACTTGAACCGCCAGGAGAAGAATTTAGAGCACAATTTGCTTGGCATGGGAAGTATCCACCATTTATTGATTATGACAATTTGGGTGCTCCACTCTGGAAAAAAGCACTTTATATTTCAGAGAGTGATACTATAGGAAGACTCGGCGCACCACAATTTGCCGGAATTCTTACACTTCACGTAGATAAATCTTCAACAGATAAAACTGACGATATTAGTCAGCCTGCAACAACAAAAGTATTTGAAGCAGACGGACCGCTGCAAAGTCAGAATGATTCTTATAATATTTCTAAAATGATTCAAGAATATGTTTTTATGTCCTCCGGTCATGAGAAACGACATTTAGATCTAATTGGCGAAACAAATCCAATTCAACCAACCAAGGATCCTTCTACAGGTGCGATGGGGGGATATTGCGTTGGAAATGGATTTGGTCCTTACACCATTAAGTTTGGAGACAGTATTCACCTTGTTTTAGTAGAAGCGGTTGCCGGCATAAGCAGAGAAAAAGCTATTGAAGTTGGAAGACAGTACAAAGCAGATAGAGACGCGTTGAAAAAAAATACGGAGTTTTTCAAAGGCAAAGATTCATTGTTTCAAACATTTAACCGCGCCAAATATAATTTTGAAAATAATTGGACGAAAGCTGCATCGCCAAAACCACCGGAAACTTTTAGTGTTAGAGGATCGACTGGTAAAATTGAAATGGATTGGACATTGTTTAATGAGAACGATGCCAATATAACAGGATTCCAAGTTTACCGGACCGAAGGAAGATATGATACTACATATTCAGTAATTGCAGAATTACCAGCCTTTGCTAGAAATTACAATGATTCTTTAATATCCGGTGAAAAAAAATATTTCTACTACATCGTTTCTTTGGGAAATGAAATTAGTGAAAACGCTGAATTAGGAATTCCAGCGGGAAAACTTATTAGCAATAGATTTTATACACAAACATACGAACCTGTTTCAGTTACGCCTTCCGGAATCGCACCAGAAAATGGTGTTGTTACTGAATACGTACTTGGACAAAATTATCCGAATCCATTTAATCCATCAACAACGATCCAGTATTCATTGAAAGAGAGTGGAAATGTAGACCTTTCAGTTTACAATGCTTTGGGACAAAAAGTTCTCTTGCTAGTTAATGAACATCAAAATGTAGGAAGTCATTCAGTTAAGTTTGATGCATCTCATCTGGCTTCAGGGATTTATATTTACCGGATTAAAGCGAACAATTTTATTGCGTCTAAAAAGTTGCTGTTGTTGAAATAAGAGATGAGAAATAGAAGATCATGAAATGGAAATATGTCACGGGGTGGCTTCCGCTGGTTGTTATTGCATTTGTTAATGGAACCATCCGGCAAATTGGATTTCAAAAAGCTTTAGGAGACTTGCACGCGCATCAGCTCTCAACTGCGATAGGGATAACTGTTTTTGGGATTTATATTTATTGGCTGATCCGTCGTTGGAAATTGGAATCTCAAAGTGAAGCTGTGAAAATCGGATTGTTCTGGATGGTGCTGACTATCGCATTTGAATTTGCACTCGGTCGTTTAGTCCTCGGTCGCGAGTGGGCGGTACTTTTAAATGATTATAATTTTTGTGAGGGGAGAGTTTGGGTATTGGTTCTGTTTTGGGTTGCCATAGCCCCGGTGTTGTTTTATAGAATTACTAAAAAACGCGTAGATGTTAGTTGATATTTATTGGGGAACCTACGAATTAAACTAAGCTTTTATTTGTGGAGGATAAAAAGTCTTTTAAGAAGAAAATTGATTTTCTTCACCAAATTATTTGAAAAGAATTATTTAATGGTTAATTTTTGACCACTAATTTTAAATTTTCAGGAGAACCATGAATCGCCCAAAAGGAAAAATCATTCAAGTAATCGGACCGGTTGTCGATATTCATTTCGAGAATAACCACCTTCCCAAAATTCTAAACGCTGTAATAATTCCAAGAACCAATACTGACGGTGTTGCTGAAGAGTTAGTGGTAGAAGTTCAGCAGCATTTAGGCGAAGACCGTGTAAGAACAATTGCAATGGACACAACAGACGGTTTAGTTCGCGGAATGGATGCTTTTGATACCTTGGAACCTATTTCCGTTCCCGTTGGACCTGAAACACTCGGAAGGCTAATAAACGTTATCGGAAAAGGAATTGACGGTCTTGGCGAAATTAAGACTGCAAAAAGATATCCGATCCATCGCCCTGCACCTGAATTTAAAAATCTCGCTACTTCTACAGAAATGTTTGAGACCGGTATTAAAGTTATCGATCTTCTTGAACCATACGCCAAAGGAGGTAAAACCGGATTATTCGGCGGCGCAGGTGTTGGTAAAACCGTTATTATCATGGAGCTCATCAACAATATTGCTCAGCAACATGGCGGATTTTCTGTATTTGCAGGTGTTGGCGAAAGAACCCGCGAAGGAAATGATCTCTGGTTGGAAATGAAAGAATCGGGTGTTATTAATAAAACTGCATTGGTATTTGGACAAATGAACGAACCACCCGGAGCGAGACTTCGAGTAGGTTTAACCGGTTTAACCATTGCTGAATATTTCCGTGATGAAGAAGGGAAGGATGTGCTTCTCTTTATCGATAACATTTTCCGTTTTACACAAGCCGGTTCCGAAGTGAGCGCTTTGTTAGGTAGAATGCCTTCTGCGGTAGGTTATCAGCCAAACTTGGCAACTGAAATGGGCGCACTACAAGAAAGAATTACTTCAACGGATAAAGGCTCCATTACTTCTGTACAAGCGATTTACGTTCCTGCAGATGACTTAACCGATCCGGCGCCAGCAACAGCGTTCTCTCACCTTGATGCTACAACCGTATTAAGCCGTCAAATTGCAGAACTTGGAATTTATCCTGCAGTTGATCCGCTTGATTCGACATCAAGAATTCTTCAACCGGGAATTATCGGTGAAGAACATTACAACGTTGCAAAACAAGCAAAAGAAATTCTTCAAGGATACAAAGACTTACAAGATATTATTAACATTCTTGGTATGGATGAACTTTCCGATGAGGATAAAATTACAGTTAAGAGAGCAAGAAGAATTCAAAGATTTTTCAGTCAACCTTTCTCCGTTGCCGAAGCATTTACGGGAATGAAAGGAAAGTATGTTAAACTTGCCGACACGATCAAAGGTTTCTCTGCTATTATCAACGGTGAGTGCGACGATATTCCTGAACAAGCTTTTATGTATGTAGGAAATATTGAAGAAGTCTATGCAAAAGCTAAAGCGATGAAGTAACATGAAAGTATTTGCTTTAGAAATTGTTACTCCTTCAAAACTTGCTTTTAATGCTGAGGTTGTTTCCATTACGGTTCCCGGTACACTTGGGGAATTTCAAGTACTATACAACCACGCACCGATTGTAAGTAATCTCGAAATCGGAAAAATAAAAATTCAAACTCAAAATGGTGAGACTCTTCATTATGCAGTAAGCGGTGGAGTGATAGAAGTTCTTAAAAACAAAGTAGTAGTTCTCGCCCAATCACTTGAGCGTTCAGATGAAATTGATTCTGATAGAGCGCGCCAGGCTGTTGAAAGAGCTAAACAGAGATTGGAACAAAAAAATCAAATTGATGTGGCAAGAGCGGAAGCCGCTTTAACAAGGGGTATAAATCGTTTGAAGATTTCTTCTGTAAGATAAATCCTACTTTTAGTGTTTACAGAAATGGCGCAAGATCATATTGCGCCATTTCAGTTTTAAACTGTTTCAACTTGTTTTGATGCACGCATTCTTTTTAACAATCGAGAAAATTCACCTACCCATAAAACTATTGATGAACCGGCGATGATTAAAACCCAATCTGTAAAACTAAGGGGAACTACTCTAAAAAGTTTTCCTCCGAATTCAACAATGATAATTTGCATAACAAGAATAAATCCGTTTATCACTAAAAATGTTTTGTTGGACATAAACTTGTGAAAAGTTGAGTTATTTGTCCCTAAAGTTTTAGCGTTAAATAAATTCCAAAATTGGAGAAGCACAAATAAGGTAAAGAACATTGAGAGTTCGTAATCAGTTATTTTTCCATCGCTCTGCATCCAAAAGATTGTTGTAAGCAGTAACACGATAAACGCCGAGGCAGAAAGAAGGATCGATTTGAACATTGGTTTGGTAATAATAAAATCACTTGGTTTCCGCGGTTTATGTTTCATCACCGTTTTGCTCGGCGGTTGTGTTGCTAACGCAAGCGCAGCAAAAGTATCCATGATTAGATTCACCCAGATCATCTGAGGAACAGTGAGTGTTAATTGAACTCCGATAAATGGTCCAAGTAAAACTATCGCTAATGCCAACAAGTTAATTGTCAGTTGGAAGAGCAAAAACCTCTGAATATTTTGGTACAACGATCTTCCCCACATAACCGCATTAACGATGCTCGTAAAAGAATCATCAAGCAGAATAATATCGCTTGCTTGTTTTGCTACGGCGGTGCCGGTTTTTCCCATTGATAATCCGACATTGGCGTAATTTAGCGCTGGTGCATCATTTGTCCCGTCACCGGTCACGGCAACTATTTGATCTTTTTTCTGCAAAAGTTTTACCAAACGAAGTTTATCTAACGGGCGGGCGCGTGAAAGTATTTTAACGTCAAGAATTCTTTCGGCTGCTTCTTCATCAGAAAGATTTCCAAAATCAGGACCAAGCATCAGATTTTTTTCATCCGTATCAACATTGTTGTCCCATAGTCCTATTTTACGGGCAATTTCTTTTGCAGTGCCCGGTGTATCGCCTGTAACAATTTTTAAATTTATTCCGGCATCAAGACATGCCTTAACAGCATCCGGGACTTCCTCACGAACCGGATCGTTAATTGCGATAAATCCTAACCACGTCATATTATTCGCAATTTTCTCAAGCTCCATCCCTTCAGAATATTCACAATCTTCCAATGTAGCAAAAGCTAAAGTACGCATCGCCCGGTTTTGATATTCACGCAACTCAGAAAGAATTCCTTCCTTTTGATTTGTAAAATCTTCAACTTTTTCTTCCCCTATATATTTTGTACATAGATTAAGAACAATTTCCGGCGCGCCTTTAACAAGCAGTACGGGTTTAGGACGTAAATCTGATTGACCATAAGTAGCCATGAACTTACGTTCAGTAGTAAAAGTCCATTGCTTAATTATTTCAAAATTACTACGCCACTTTTTATAATCTATTTTATTTTCGTGGAGCCATAGAAGCATCGCACCTTCAGTTGGATTGCCTAAAACTCTCGCAACACTTTCTTTAATTTCAAGGTTCGCAGTTGAATTTCCACAAAAAGATTCAACAATTATTTTTTCAATGTCGGTAAGTTGTTCAGAATTAAGTTTATTGGTTTTTAGAGTAGGGAAGTGAACATTATAGGCTCGCATTTCATTCATAGTAAGCGTTCCGGTTTTATCGGAACAAATTACTGTTGCAGCGCTTATTGTTTCCACTGCATGCATTTTTCTAACAAGATTGTTTGTAGCAGTCATCTTTCTAACGCTGTAAGCAAGACTCAGAGTAACGCTCATTGCCAAACCTTCAGGCACAGCCACAACAATCATTGTTATTGCTATCATAAAGAATTTCAAGAACTCTTCAGTTATATGAGCATTTAACCAATCCCATGGATATGGTGAAATAAATTTTAAGAAGATCGCCGGAATTATAAAAACCACACTAAAAATCAAACCATATAACGAACCTTTGAACCAACTAAACAAACTGTTTTTTGAAAGTGAGTCAGGCCTCCGTTTTTGTTTTCCCATCAAGTCAAGAGCGTCAAAGAAGATCGGCATCCAAACGCGATTTAATGCAGCAAGAACGGCAACTCCCAATATTCCAATTACGTACCATTGCTGACCTGTTAAGTTTAGCTCGCCGATCAAAACATCGCGGATGGTTAAAGCAACAAACGTTACTCCGGCAGTTGAGAATCCGAAGACACCGATTATTTTGCTCAGCTTTTCAAGTTGAAGGTTCAGTGGTGTTTTTTGACCGGTTTCTTCTGTAGAAGCTTTCGCTGTTTTTCCAATTTCAGTTGAATCGCCAACTGCGGTAATTTCAATAACCGCATGACCATCAACAACAAATGTTCCTCTAAGAACTTTATCGGCGGGATAAGCTTTTTCTTTAAGTGATGCGGTCGCCAATTGATCGGTAGAAAGTTTAGTAACCGCTACAGATTCACCGGTTAAACTTGATTCATTTACCTGTAACGAGATAGCTTCTACTACTGTTCCATCGGCAGGAAGTTCTTCGCCTGTTTCAATAAGAACGATATCTCCAACAACCAAATCTTTTTTAGGAATAGTTGTATAATTTTCATCGCGAATAACTTTTACCGGTTCGTCATCCGTTACCTTATTTAAAAGATCAAATTCCTTGTTCGCTTTGAACTCATTTAGAAAAGAGAGAGTTGTTGCAAGAAGAATGGCAACAATGATTCCAATCCCTTCGATATAATTACCGTCAACAAGACCTATTCCTGTAGCAACTAATGCAGCGATTATCAGGATACGGATTATCGGGTCTTCAAATTTTTCAAGAAATAATTTCCACCAGGGAGTTTTTACTGGGGGAGAAATCAAATTATCACCAAAGATTTCTCTCTGGATAATAACTTGAGAGGCAGTTAAGCCTTCATACAATTTTGAATTTTTTTCCTCTTTTTTCATAAATTTCTTCTAATCTCCGAAGCAAATTCCTAATTCTCTGCCAGTTAATATTGTGTCGCAATCAAGCGGAACTGTTTTCATTCTGCTTGTTGCTTGTTCTAAAGGAACATACCGAACAGTCGGGGGATCTAATGCAACCATAACACCCGATTTTCCTTCAGCAAGGGCTCGAACTGCCGAAGCGCCGAATCGCAGTGAAAGAAGTCTATCAAAAGTTGTTGGACTTCCGCCACGTAACAAATGCCCAAGAATCACTGTGCGAATTTCTTTTGATACAAGCGGAGTAAGATTTCTTTCCAAGCGTTCAGCAGCACCTCCTAAACGTTCTGCTTTGCCAACTTCTTTTTCAATAACTGAAGTTGTGCCATCAATAGGTTTTGCTCCTTCAGCGATGACAATGATCGCATAATTTTTTCTAGTTGCCGCTACATTATTTAAGTAATCGGCAATTTTATTTATATCATAAGGAATTTCCGGAATGATCACAACATCGGCGGAACCTGAAATACCGGAGTTTAATGCTATCCAACCGGCGTATCTTCCCATTACTTCAACAACCATAATTCTTCCGTGTGATTGCGCTGTTGTGTGAAGCCGGTCGATACTTTCCGTTGCAAAACCAAGTGCAGTATCAAATCCGAATGTAATTACAGTTCTGTCAAGATCATTATCAATTGTTTTAGGAACACCAATTACTTTTAAACCTTTTTTAGCAAAAACATTTGCAATTGAAAGGGAGCCATCACCACCGATCGCAACCAGCGCGTCTATTTTGTGTCTGCGGAATGCATTAAGAATTTCATCGGACCGGTCTATTTCAACCAAATTTCCTTTTGAATCTTTCATGGGATATTTAAGAGGATTGCCGCGGTTGGTTGTCCCCAGAATTGTTCCACCTTGCCCGGTTATTCCGGCAACTTTATCATAAGTTAGTTTAACAAGACCGTCACCGTTTGGATAACTTTCGGGAAGAAAAATTCCATTGTAGCCATCCCGTATTCCAACAACCTCCCAGCCTTTATTTAAAGCGGTAATTGTTATAGCTCTGATAACTGCATTTAATCCGGGAGCGTCTCCTCCTCCGGTATTTATAGCGATTTTCTTAATTGAACCAGATCCGTTATCCATGTTGAATCCTCTAACAGAAATTGAGAACTATTCGCTTTTTTACTGTGCCTAATATATGAGTAAGAAATTCTTTTTTCAAATAAAAGTTCATCCACGTGATCGAAAATACTTTTACTAAAATTGAATCTGTAAAACTATTTTGCTTAAATGATCAGAACCAGTGAATACGAACTATTTCTTAAAGAAATCTTTGTAATCAAATCCTTTGATCGGTTCACGTAAAGTAAGAACCGGACAAGGAGCTTTTTGAACTACTTTATCTGCCGTACTACCGAATAAAATGTGTTCAACACCCGAATGTCCGTGCGTTGAAATAATGATCAAATCTGCATCAACTTCTTTAGCTGTATCAATAATTTCCACAAAAGGTTTACCGGTTTTTAAAACAGTTTCTACTTGAACTAAAGAACCGATTTCGGCTTCGGCAAGTTTATCCAATTCTTCTTTTGCTCTTTTATCAACTTCAAAATTAACGGTTGGAAGAGTTATCTGTCCCATGCTAAAATCCGGCGGATAAATTACCGGCTCCATAACATAGATCAGAATTAATTTTGAGTGATAATGCTGCGCAAACGTAACGGCGTATTTTAGTGCTGATTTTGAAAAATCGGAGAAGTCAATCGGCACTAAAATGGTTTTATACTGAAGTTCCATGGTATTCCTCCATCTTTTTTGATGATTTTTCTTCTTGTAATAAGATATATTCTTCATTCAAATTTCTGAGCCGGGTAACAATGATTCTTGCCAAACCCGACATAACAGCTACACCAATTTTTGGTTTTTTCTTTATCACTTCTTCTAAGTCGGGTTTAAATATAATTCCGACTTTACAATTTGTATCAGCAACCGCAGAAGCAGAACGATCACCGCGATCAATAAGAGCTAATTCACCGAAGAAATCGCCGGTTGAAAAGTTAGCAAGTTTTACTTTTGTTTTTGAAAGTGATTCGCGGTAAATGCTCACTTCACCTTCGAGCAAAAAGTATAAACCGATCCCGGGATCGTTTTGGAGAAAAATATATTCACCTTGCACATAATTCCGTTCATGAACGATGGATAAGATTTCGTCAAGATCTGATTTTTTTAATTCGTTAAAAGGGGGCATTTCTTTCAAAACGGAGAAGAGGAGCGGAAGTTCGGTTTTCTTCTTAAAAAAATTAGACCAAAAACTGCTGTGAATAGAGGGGGACTCTACATTTTCTTTCATAAACTTCCTTTAATTAAAAATTCCGGATTCAGCAACGCGCCATAATTTTTGACACGGAAAACGATTCTCATACAAAGCTCGACCAACGATCACCGAATCGATACCTACGTCAATTAACGATTGAACATCCATCAGTTCATCTTTATTTCTAATTCCGCCAGACAGGGTAACTTTTACCTGAGTAGCTTCCGCTATTGATCTGGAAAGTTCAACATTGGGACCAAGCATCATACCATTTCGTTTGACATCAGTAACTAAAAATCTTTCTACCCCAATTTCTTTTAATTTTAGGGCAAAAGCAACAGGTAAAATTCCCGTTTTAATCTTTCTTCCATGTATAACAATTTCGTTATCGATGACATCAAGAGAAACGACAATTTTTTTAGGCCCGAATTTTTCCAAAATTCTTTTAAATTCCGGAAGATTTTCCATTGTCATAGTTGAAACAACAATTCGACTGAACCCAAGTTCTAAATATTTTTGTGCATCTTCAAAGCATCTGATCCCGCCGGCAAACTCAACGGGAATAACTACGGAATTGCAAATTTCTTCAAGTAAAGAATAGTTTTTACATTTATCGCCGTGGAGAGCATCAAAGTCAACAACATGCAGCATCTTGGCATTTTCAGCGCGCCAAATTTTCGCCATTTCAACGGGATCGTTGTCGTATTCGTTGCAATTTAATTCCGGAATTCCCTGAACTACACGAACTGTACGTCCGTTTTTAATATCGATCGATGGAATAACTAATAATAGAGACATTGGTCGTGTTTACCAATTTGCTGAGAAATATTTTGAATTGTTACTCGAAATATAGAATGTACAAACAAGAATGTAAAATGATTAAACGAAAATGTTTACGTAAATGTTAAGAGGATTTATTAAATTGAACCGAAAATTCAAATAATTCCAAATTCTTAATTCCTAATTAACCCAATGCTTTTTAGTGAAGAAAATTATCGGTTTATGTACGCAGCTTTTCAAGAAGCTGAGATTGCTTTCGATGAAAAAGAAATTCCCGTTGGCGCTGTTGTTGTTAAAGAAGGAAGAATTATTGGTAGGGGACATAATCAAACAGAAAGATTAAAAGACCCAACCGCACACGCAGAAATGTTAGCGATAACGGCTGCAACAAATACCTTGCAGCAAGAACGACTAACCGAATGCGACTTATATGTTACATTAGAACCTTGCGTAATGTGCACAGGCGCGGCGCTCCTCGCAAGAGTTACTAACATCTACTTCGCTGCTTTTGACTCGAAGTTTGGCGCTTGCGGATCAATTTACAATTTCCCGGCAGAAGGGAAGTACAATCATTCCATTAAAATTTATTCCGGGTTAATGGAAAAAGAATCGCAAACGCTGCTGCAAAAATTCTTTAAAGAAGTGAGAGCGACAAAGAAATAAAAATTTTAATTCTAAACTCTCTATCTACGAAAGTGTAGCTGTGAATCCGGATTCAAATGTGGCGCCTCAATATCTTTAAAATAATTTACTGTACCAACCTTCAGCTCAACAGTTGAAGCATCATCACAAACTATTAAACTTTTCGGATGAAGTTGCATAGCACTAACCGTCCACATATGATTTACACCTTCTTCAACAACTTTTGCAAGAGCGCGGGCTTTCGCATGTCCGCTTATAACCAATAATATTTCTTTTGCATCGAGAACAGTTTTTACTCCAACCGTTAAAGCGGTCTTCGGAACTTTATTAACGTCGTTATCAAAGAATCTTGAGTTTGCAATAATGGTATCCATTGTAAGAGTTTTTACTCTTGTTAGTGAACCAAGCGAAGAACCTGGCTCATTGAAAGCGATATGCCCGTCGGGTCCTATTCCTCCGATGAATAAATTTATCCCACCGCTTTTATCAATTTTCTTTTCGTAAGCAAGACATTCTTTCTCCAGATCTTTTGCATTTCCGTTCAATATGTTGATATACTTTTTATCAACATCAATATGATTGAAAAAATTATGATACATAAAGTAATGATAACTTTGCGGGTGATTTTCTGCTAATCCAACGTACTCATCCATGTTAAAAGTTGTAACATGTTGAAATGAAACAACTCCTTTTTTGTTCAGCTTTATTAGTTCTTTATAAAGCCCGAGCGGGGAAGAACCGGTTGGTAAACCAAGAACGAATCGTTTTTTTGCCGATGGTTGAAACTCGATTATTTTTGCAGCAACATAGTTTGCAGCCCACTTTGATGCAGAATCATATGATGGTTGAATGATAAGTCTCATAACAAATCTCCTTTATTATTAAATTAATTTTCATCATGGAGCATTTCGCAGCCTTGAGGGATTTCCGGTTTCACCAGAAGTGTATCTTCACGCAGCATGGAAACCATTCCCACTTCCATTCCTTTTCTTTTCACCACGAATTTTTTCAAAGCATAGGAAACGGGGGCTGTTCCGGCAGTTTTTGCTTTACTATAAAATGCGGCTAACTGTGCAACTTTTTTTAACACCGGTTTCGGGACTGCTTCTTTTGTGTTTTCAACTCGAAGTACCACATGTGAACCGGAGACACTTCTTGCATGAAACCAAAAATCATTTTGTTTAGCAAACTTGGTGGTAAGCAGATCGTTGTTTTTGCTGTCCTTACCAACAAAAACTTTCCACGTTCCATCGATAAGAAATTGTTTGAAATTTATTTTTGGAACATCGCTTTGTTTTGTTTCACTTTTCAATGGAAGAACCTTCGCAAACTGTTTTAATTCATGTAGCGTAGAAATGGTTGATAACTGTTTTTGTTTTTCTATAGCAATTTCCAACCGAGTTGATAACTGCAAAATCTCTTTTTCCGCACGGGCGAAAAATATCTTTTCAGATTTCGCTTTACTAAAATAATGATTTACATTTTCATTTGGTGAGAGATTTTCTTTTAATGGAATTATTTCTGCTTTCCCGTCATGGTAAATATCCTCAATTTCTAATTTGGTCAATCCTTTGGTAACGGATTGAAGATTAATGAGCAAAAGATTGGCATATTCTGTATAAAGGTTTTCCCTTGAACCCTCATTCGATCTTTTCCTAAGTGCTTCAATTTTAGAGGTTGAATAAGATATTTCTTTTTCAAAATATTTTGAAGTTTGCTTGAATAACGATTGAAAAAGTTGATATTGAAATTGTACCAGAAGATATTCTCTGACCGCTTCGCTACAAAAATAAAATGTCTGTTCCTCTTTAAATTTCAAACTTGTTAAAAATGATTCGGGTAAAATTGAATATTCGTTTGATTGTTCATTAAAAAATAATCCAAAATCCTTGCTATCAATTTCTTCTAAAATTTCTTTTATGGATTCGTTAATTGATTTTTTATTTCCCTCCGATCTTAATAAGATTTCCGGAATTATTTTCTTTCCGAAAAATGGATAATTTGTCTTGAAATCTTTTATGCTTGCATCAATTGGCAGTTCATTGGAAAAAGAAAATGTATCTCCAAACTCGATTGTTGTAAATTCGTTACTGATTTGTTCTAGTGAATTACTATCACACGTCTTAAACGGCTTGATTTTGCCGTTTACATCCACAACAAAAGCATTAGAATCTTTTCCGCGAAAAAATATAAAAAGGAAGAACTGATCGAAAGTAAATTTTATAACTCTTTCAAATCGAGCTATTTGAATATTTCTTAGAATTTTTCCCGAGCTTTCCTCGAAGAAAGAACTCGTATTTTTTTTGGCACGGTGGAATGAGTCACGGATGTAAAGATAGGGAAGTTGAGCGCCGGTGTGGAATTCAAGAAATTTTTCTCTTCCATGGGCTAAAAATGAAAGAATCAATTTATTCTTTTCCTGAGAAAAAGCTGATTGGAATAAACTTCCGGTTAGGTCACTTTGCAATTCTCTCACAAATCGAGTTAGGAAAAAATAATTATTTATCATTCATTTCAATCAATCTTTAAAATTTCATTTATCCCCATCCCGATTGCTATCGTAATGGGAAATTTCTTTATCTTTCACAAAATTAATTAAAAACTTTTACTTAAAATAAATTATAAGAAGAAGGAGTATTTTCCAGTGAATATTTCCGCCAGTTTACAAAAAGTAAAGACCGGCTTCCAACCATCATTTTGGGTTGCCAATGTTATGGAACTGTTTGAACGCTTAGCTTACTACGGACAAGCGACAATTTTAAGTTTATTCCTTCGCGATCATTTAAAATTTAGTGAAGTAGAAGCCGGGCAGCTCTCTTCCATCTTCGGCGGGTTGATCTATCTTCTGCCTGTTTTTGCCGGAGCTTTGGCGGATAAATTCGGATTTAAGAAAGCGTTCTCCTTTGCATTTTTTGTTTTAGCAATTGGTTATTTCTTAATCGGATCAACAGGAATGACATTCTTCGCATCATTTTATCCAAAAGAAAATCTTTACTGGTTATTAACTGTGATTTTAATATTCACAGCAATAGGTGGTTCATTTATAAAACCAAGCGTACTTGGAACTGTAGCTCTGACGTCAAGTTCAGAGACTAAATCTCTCGGTTATGCAATTTATTATTGGCTTGTTAATATTGGCGCTGCGATAGGTCCTTTGTTGGCATTCTTTGTTAGAGATTTGATCGGGATTCAATTTGTTTATATAGTTTCTGCTATCAGTTGTACACTCATGTTTATTGCTACCTTAATTTTTTATGAAGAGCCGGAAGTAAATCTTGTTAAAAAAAGTGACGGATTACTTGTAGTTTTTAGAAATTTATTTGTTGTTTTAAAGAATTTTAAGTTCATGCTTTTCCTTCTTATCTTTTCTTTGTACTGGTTGGTCTTTTGGCAAGAGTTTATTGTTCTTCCTTTCTATGTTGCTGATTATATTTCAAAAGATGCACCGATAGAAATCATCATCTCAATCGGCGCATGGACGATAATTCTTTTTCAAATTCCTGTTAACCGGTTTACAAAAAACATCCCAACCCGGACAGCAATTGTCTTTGGCTTTGTTTTAGCGGCTCTCAGCTGGTTGTTTTTGTACTTAGTCCTTCCAATGGCAATAGGGCACAAAATCTCACTGGGATTTTTAGGGACACACGACCTTTCAATCCCCGTTCTGGCAGCCGGTATTTTTATTTTTTCAATTGGAGAACAGACTCAAGCACCAAGATTTTACGAATACATTGCCGATTTAGCACCTAAAGGGCAAGCTGCTCTTTTCCAGGGTTATGCTTTTTTGCCGATTGCAATTGCATGGGGATTCGGTGGTTGGCTCGGCGGAACACTTTATCATAATTTTGCAACAGTAGCTAATAAACCTGGATTAGTTTTTCTATCAATTTTTGGAATTGGTGTTGTGGCAACAATTCTGATGGTTATTTATAATTTTATTTTCAGAAAATCTTGAAACGAATGTTCTTCTTTTGTAAGACTTTTTATGAATTGATATATTTGAGTGATGAATAATTTATTACAAAATCCCAAAGTAAAAAAACTGCTTTATTTTTTAGGCGGATTTTTCATTTTCTTTCTCATTTTTAATTACATCCTTATGCCTTGGTTTGTTTATTCTGCTGAAGTTCAAGTTCCAAGTGTTGTTAATCTCCAGCAAGAAGAAGCAATAAAGGTTATGGAAGATGCCGGTTTGAATCCAGTCATTGGCGATACTTCTTACATTGAAAATGGATTTACAAAAAATGCTATCATTCTTCAAAAACCTCAAGCCGGAGAAACAGTCAAAAAAGGTAGAAGAATCTTTTTGGTTTTAAGCGGTGGAGAACCGACAACAGTTGTTCCTTCATTGAGAGGAAAGTCGATAACCAATGCCAGATTTGCTTTAGAAAGAGTCGGTTTGAAAATTGGCGTAATCTCTGAAGTATCCTCCGATAATCCCAAAGATATAGTAATCGCCCAACAGTTAGTTGCCGGTGTAAAAATTAAAAAGGGAAGTGTGATTGATGTGAGTGTCAGTTCCGGACAAACAGAAGGACAAATAGAAATTCCAAATCTTATCGGTAAATCTTTAAATGAGGCGGAAAGAATATTAAATGAAAACTTTCTGAAAGTTGGAAAGATAAATTATCAGCCATCATTTGATTTGCTGCCTAACACGGTGAAAGATCAATATCCAAGCCCCGGAAGTCGTCTAAACCAGGGCGATGCAGTGGATCTCTTTATCACAAAAAATGTAGAAACAAAAGACGAAGTAAACACGAGAGAAGAATGAACTTATTAGCTCCATCAATTTTATCAGCGGATTTTTCAAATCTTGCGCTACAAATACGTGCAGTGGAACTCGGAGGAGCCGACCTTATTCATTGCGATGTAATGGATGGACATTTCGTTCCAAATCTTACAATCGGACCGTTAATTGTTGAAGCATCAAAAAGATGTACAAAACTTTCGTTGGATGTTCATTTGATGATAACTTCACCCGATTCTCTAATTCCCGAATTTGCAAAAGCGGGTTCGACATATATCACTATTCATCAAGAAGCTGTTCCGCATTTACACAGAACTATTCAACTGATAAAATCCTTTGGATGCAAAGCTGGAGTGGCGATAAATCCTGCTACGCCTGTCTCTACTTTGGTTAATATTTTAGAAGATGTTGATCTTGTTTTGGTTATGTCGGTAAATCCCGGATTTGGCGGGCAGAAATTTATTAATTCGTCGTTAAGTAAAATCGAAGAACTAAAAAGTCTTCGAGAAAAGTTTAATTATAATTACAAGATAGAGATTGACGGCGGTGTCAATAAAGATACGGTTCAAAAAATTAAAAAAGCCGGATGCGATATATTTGTTGCCGGTTCTTCTATCTTTCATGCTGAAAATATTACAGCAGCAACAACGGAATTGAAAAATGCAATTCGATAAAATTTATTGAGGATAAAATGAGTTATGCGTTAGTTGGCGGAAAAATTGTTACGCCATTCAGAATAGTAAAAAACGGAGCCATAGTTTTTGAAGATGAAGTTATTCATGAGATAGGAAAATCTAACGATGTAAAAATTCCGGATAATTGCAATGTGATTGATATTAGCGGACACACCATTGTTCCCGGATTTGTCGATCTACTTGTTCATGGCGGTGGAGGAAATGGATTTGCTGATCCGAATGATGAAAGTATCAATAAAGTTAGTGATTATTTCATTAGAAATGGTTCGACTACAATTTTAGCTTCACTTTTTGCAAAACCATATCAACAATTGTTGGATGACTTAAGCAGAGTTGCTGCATATATCGAAGAACATCCTGATTCAAATATTTACGGCATCCATATGGAAGGACCATATTTAAATAAGGGATTGAAAGGTGCCATGAATGAAAATTATTTATGGGAGCCGACGATTGAATCATGGGAAGCAATGTGGGAAGCCTCTAAAGGATTAATTAAAATCATGACGATCGCACCGGAATTACCTGGTGCAATTCAAGTAATGCGAGCAGCTGCAAAGAGCGGAGTAGTGCTTTCAATCGGACATTCCATGGCAACTTATGATGAGATTGAAATTGCGATTGACAACGGTGCAGCTCATGTTACTCATATCTTTAATGCAATGAAACCATTTCACCATAGAGATGGTGGTGTAATTCTTGGGGCACTTTTAAGAAACGAATTGAAAATTGAATTGATCGCAGACAAACTTCACGTGCATCCTGCGGTTATGGAATTATTATTAAAGTTAAAAGGAGCCAGCGGAATAATTCTTATTACCGATTCAATCCGTGCAGGTGGAATGCATGAAGGCGAATATGAATTCGCTGACCAAAAGATCTATATGAAAGATGAAAAAGCTTTTCTTCCGGATGGAACTCTCGCCGGAAGCACCTTAACTCTAAATAAAGCTATTAAGAATCTTGTGGAAACCGCAAACACAAAAATAACCGATGCAGTTAGAATGGCTTCGTTAAATGGTGCTAAAGTTCTAAATATCGAAAATAGGAGAGGTATCTTAGCTGTTGGGAAGGATGCTGATATGGTTGTCTTAAATGACGACTACGAAGTTGTTATGACCATCATGCGAGGAAAGATTGTCTATCAAAAAAACATTGGAGAATAAACAATTAAACTTTTTAGTCAAAAGCATTATTGAAAAAGTACAAATTTGAAAACGGTATTTTAGATTTTAGAAAACCCATCTTTATGGGGATTGTGAATGTTACGCCTGATTCTTTTTCGGATGGAGGAAATAATTTTGAGCCACAAAAAGCTGTTGAACACGGTTTGCTTTTAGCTTCGCAAGGAGCTGATATAATTGATATTGGTGGGGAATCAACTCGTCCCGGTGCAAATCCAATTTCTATTGATGAAGAAATCTCACGAACAATGCCGGTAATCAAAGCGTTGTTGAACAAGAAAAATAATCTGCTAATTTCAATCGATACCACTAAAAGTGAAGTTGCCGAAGCTGCTCTTAAAGCCGGTGCTGTAATCGTGAATGATGTTAGCGGTGGATGCTTTGATGAAAAAATATTTAAGATTGCCGCTGCATTTAAAGCTGGATTTGTTATCATGCACATGAAGGGTGACCCAAAATCAATGCAAAAGAACCCATCGTATAAAAATCTTATAAAAGAAATCAGTAAGTTTTTAGAAAATCAAATCTTGATAGCAAAAAAGTACGGGGTAAAAAAAATATTCATCGATCCGGGGATTGGATTTGGGAAAACAGTTGAACACAATTTTAAAATAATTAACCATTTAAATGATTTTAATAAATTGGGTTATCCATTGTTAATTGGTCTCTCGCGAAAATCTTTTCTTGGAAAATCTTTAGGACTTGAGATTAATGAGAGAGATATTCCAACTGCAATAATGGAAGCGGTTTCACTTGCATACGGAGCTAATGTAATACGCACCCATAATATGGAACTTGGTTCAGTAACAAAAAAACTTATATCGGCTTTAAACTAATGTTTGAACTATTCAAAATAGGATTTATCTCTGTCTCATTTATTGATGTAATTGACATTTCGATTGTAAGTGTTATCATTTATAAATTATATACTGTTCTAAGAGGCACGGTTGCTTCACAGATATTTCTCGGTTTGATGCTTGTCTTTTTGCTTTCCTTCATTTCACAAATTCTCAATTTACGTGCGGTAAACTGGCTGTTGAAATTCATAACTGAAATTTGGATCATAGCATTCATCATTTTATTCCAACCGGAAATTAGAAGAATATTAATGCTGCTTGCAAGAAGTCCAATCCTTCGCTTTGGACAAAAAGGAGAAACACAGGAAGTTGCTACAATAATTGCCGAAGCTGCATTCGAACTCTCGCAATTCCAACATGGTGCGTTGATGGTAATAGTACGATCAAAAGGGATTCGAGGTATTTCAGAGACAGGCGATCTATTGAACGCAATTTTATCAAAAGATCTTCTTCGTTCAATATTTTTCCCAAGAACACCGCTCCACGATGGAGCTGTAATTATTAAAGGAAATACGATTGAAGCTGCACGCTGTACATTGCCTTTAACCTCAATCACATCATATAAAGGCGAATCTCTTGGAATGCGTCATCGTGCAGGACTCGGCATTTCTGAAGTAGCAGATGTTCTTTGTGTTATAGTTTCAGAAGAAACCGGCAGCATTTCAATTGCAGAGAATGGTGTGTTAACAAGAGGACTTGCTAAAGAAGTGCTTCGTCAAAAATTGATGTACATGGCTCCGGCTAAAAATAAAATTAATTTTAAAAATTTATTCGGAAAGTTTAGCAATCGATAAAAAATTAGTTGCTGCAGTCATCCCGTTCTTCAATCCGGAAAATATTTTTTGTAAAGTCGTTCAAGATACACTTCCGTTTGTCGATGAACTCGTTCTTGTAAATGATGGCTCAACACAAAGTTTTGATTATTCGTTATTTGCAGACTCTAAAATTCATCTCATCCACTTTGAGACGAATAAAGGAAAGGGAACTGCTTTAAGAGCCGGAATAAGTAAAGCGCTTTCTCTTGGCACTAATTATATTATTACACTTGATTCAGACTATCAACACGAGCCAAAATATATTCCGTTATTTGTTCAAGCGCTTGAACGCTCGCAATTTGTAATAGGCAAACGAAATATTTCTTTAAGAGAGATGCCGTTTATGAGAGTTTTAAGCAATACGATTACTTCAAAAGTTCTTTCGATTAAGACAAAACAAAATATTTTAGATAGCCAATCAGGCTTTCGCGGATTTGACGCTTCAATTATACAAGATATTCTTCCCGATACTACTGGTTTCGAAGCTGAAAGTGAAATGATTCTTAGGGTTGCTAAAAAAGGAATTCAGATTTCATTTATTGATATTTCTACAAAATATGACAATCAGAAAAGTTCGATTAAAGCTTTAGATGTAATACCTAAATTTATCAAGGTTATTTTGAAATATTAAAAGGAGAAAACTATGAAACTGAAATATTTGTCTCATTCAGCTTTTCAAATTACTACAGAGGAGGGATTGCGCATTTTAATTGATCCGTTCTTAGATGGTAATCCAAATTCTCCGGTAAAATCTGATGATGTTTTTGCGGATTTTATAATTTTAACTCACGCACATGGCGACCATCTTGGTGATGCAAAGAAAATTGCACGAGCTTACAACTCGCAGATCATTTCGGTTAATGAATTGGGAATAATTTTAGATAAACAAGGGTTTAACACACACAAGATGCATATCGGTGGAAGTCATGATTTTCCGTTTGGGAAAGTAAAATTCACAATAGCTCATCATGGCTCAATGACTGACGAAATGCAATATGCCGGTTCACCGGCCGGTGTGCTGATTTTTATTGAAGATAAAATTATTTATCACACGGGAGATACCGGACTTTTCCTCGATATGAAATTGATCGGGGAAATAAACAAAATCAATTACATGCTTTTACCCATTGGTGATAATTTTACGATGGGCATTGAAGACGCGGTTCGCGCAGTCCAATTCGTAAATCCGGAGGTGGCTATTCCAATGCACTACAATACTTTTCATATTATTTCTGTTGATCCTTACGAATTTAAAAATAAGGTTGAAGAAATCGGGAAACAGTGTAGAGTTTTGGATTTCGGTGAAGAAATCACCATTAATTGATTTGAAAATATTTCTTAGTTCCTCTCTTTTTATGTAACTTTGAAAGTAAAAGAAGATTTTTCAGAAGGATAATTTCAGGATATAATGGGCAAAATAATAACAGTTGCAAACCAAAAAGGTGGTGTAGGAAAAACAACTACAGCGATAAATATCTCTGCGTCTTTGGCGGCGGCGGAAAAGCAAGTTCTTTTAATTGATATCGACCCGCAAGCAAACTCCTCTTCAGGATTGAGTATTTTTAATCAATCACCATCTATCTATGAAGTTTTGATAGGAACACAACCGATAAAAGAAGTTATAATTCCGAGTTTTATGCCATTTTTAAATGTTCTTGCTTCCAACATCAATCTTGTTGGTGCTGAAATTGAAATGGTTGACATGGAAAATAGGGAAATGTTGTTAAAGCAAAGATTAGCTGAAATTTCAAATGAATACGATTATATTATTATAGATTGCCCCCCATCGCTTGGTTTACTAACCTTAAACGCCTTATCGGCATCAAATTCTGTTTTAATCCCGGTGCAATGTGAATATTTTGCATTGGAAGGCTTGGGACAACTGTTAAACACTATCAACATAGTTAAGCAGAACTTTAATCCAAAATTAACGATTGAGGGTGTATTACTTACAATGTTTGACATCCGTTTGAGATTATCACAACAAGTTTCAGAAGAAGTAAAAAAATATTTCGGTGACAAAGTTTTTAATACAATTATTCACAGAAACGTTAGACTTTCGGAAGCTCCGAGTTATGGCAAACCGATTCTGCTGTATGATGCCGTTTCAAGCGGAGCAAAAAATTATATCGCCTTGGCTTCCGAAATATTGGAGCGAAATGGAAAACTTAAAAAAGTAGTAACGAATGAATAAAATGAGACAAGGATTAGGCAGGGGATTAGACGCTCTTTTGAAACCGTCAATTAATATGGTTGAACAAGAGAGTGTTGCTCGGAATGATGAAATAAAAAGTGAATCACTTTTAAGAATAAAGATTGAGAAGATTTCACCAAATCCATTTCAACCGAGAATGCATTTCGATCAGGGGGCGTTGGACGAACTTAAAGCTTCCATTTTTACTAATGGATTGATACAACCGATCACTGTTCGCAAAATTGATAATGGGAAATATCAAGTTGTGTCCGGTGAGCGACGTTTAAGAGCTTGTAAAGAAATTGGATTTATTGATATTCCCGCTTATATAATTGAAGTCCTTTCTGACGATATAATGCTTTCAATGGCAATAATTGAGAATATTCAAAGGGAAAAATTAAATCCGATTGAAGTTGGATTAGCATTTAAGCGATTAATGGAAGAATGTAGTTTAACTCAAGAGCAAATTGCGGAGAGAGTAGGAAAAGATAGAACTACAGTCGCAAATTCAGTTCGATTATTAAAGCTGCCACAAGAAATTCAGCAAGCCCTTATTAAAGATGAAATAACTATGGGACATGCCCGTGCGTTGATTAATTTGCCATCACATGCAATGCAACTAGATGTTTTAGGGAAAATAAAAGAAGGCAGTTTATCTGTTCGCAAAGTAGAATCCTTAGTTAAAAAGATGTTAACTACAACTTCAACCGATAAAAAATCATTCTCGATCAAAACTCAGGGAAGTTTGAATACTTCAACTTCAGTGTTAGCGCTTGAAGATAAATTAAGAAAAATATTCGGAACAAAAGTTCTTTGCAAAGTAAAACAAGATGGAACCGGCGAAGTTGTAATTGAATTTTATTCGTCCGATGAATTAGAAAGATTAATTGACCTCTTCGATCTCATTGAAAAAAATTATAATTAAAATATTCTTTATTATTTTTTTGTGCCCGATTATCTTGTTTGCTCAAGACAGCATTTCTGTTGCAGATACAAATCAAGTTGATACGACATTTGTGATGGAAAAATCCGCTTGGTGTGCGGTTTTGCGTAGTGCTGTTGTTCCTGGTTGGGGACAGATTTACAATGAATCATACTGGAAAGTCCCGATTGTTTGGGGTGTTGGCGGATGGTTTATTTACAACTATATCAAAAACAATAAAGATTACAAAAATTCTCAGCAAATTTACCTTAGAACTCAAGATAAAGACGATAAAAGTGATAGAGAATTTTATCGAGATCAACGCGATCTATTTGCCATGTATTTTGTGTTTACTTATCTCGCAAATTTGATAGATGCTTATGTAGACGCTCATCTGTTCGATTTCTCAGTAACTGAAGATTTTTACCGCCAACAACCGATGTTAAACATTAGGATGCATTTTTAATTTATATGTCTGACTATTTTGTCATTTGTTCCCGATGTGAAAGTAAAAATCCACTTTTTCAAAGTGTTTGCAAAAATTGTGGTTCCATTACAAGAAATAGAATTCCCAGTATTGATTTTTGGAAAATACTTGGACGTTTGATAGAAAATCCCAAAAGTGCACTTATTGAAATTATTCAGGCTGAACAAAAAAACTTTACTCTTTTTGTACTTTGTGCTTCATTGTTTAAAATATTTTTGCTTGGATCATTAGTCTCTGGTGTCGTAATTGGGAAGAATTTTTCAATTCCTTCATTTATATTCTTTTCCGCAAGTGTTGTTATCCTCATTTTTATTATCGGACATTTAGTCAAGAGAATGACAACTGGGGTAAAGGATCGTGGTAATTTTCGAATTAAGGATTTCTTTGCAGCTTTCTCCTACTCGTTTACTCCTCAATTATTCGGTTTGTTCATTTTATTTGTACTTGAGTTTATTGTATTCGGGGAGCAGATGTTCACTTTTAATCCTTCACCATTTTTAATAAAAAAGAATTTCGCTTATCTTTTTTTATCTCTTGAATTAGGGATCACAGTTTGGAATATTTACCTAACAAAAATCTTTTTTTCTATCTATACTGATAAAAAACTACCACCATATTTAGCAAGTTTTGTTTTAATCGTGCTCATTCATTTGTTAACGATCATCTTCTTATAAATTACACCATGTCTAATTCCATAGGTACTAACCTTGGTGTCAGTTACATTTAGATAATCCATGACATTTAATAAGATTACACCTCCGATATAAAGTATATCTTCTCTTTTAGAAATTATCTCTCCATAAGTATTTTTTATACTCTCGATTGAAGAATTCCTAAGAATTTCTAAAATATTAGTAATCTCTGTTTTTGAAAGCTGCGTGTTATCAAGTTTTTTTGAATCAAATGTTTTAAGATTATTCTGGATTACCGAAAGTGTAGTTGGGGTTCCGGAAATCCCGATTAAAGTTTTCGGAGCATAATGCTTTAGAGTCAGTTCTTTGAAAGTAGTTTTAATCTTCTTTTTTAAATTGGCATCATCCGATTCGGAAATCGGATAATCTTGAATGAACTCATCTTTCAGAGTAACTACGCCAATTGGAAAACTGATTTTATCAAGAATTGAATCTTTATCACCAAATATTACTTCGGTACTACCTCCACCAATATCAACAATGGCAAAAATTCCATCCATTTTACATGAAGCTTTTATCCCATAAAATGCATATTCTGCTTCAAGCTCCGATGGAATTATCTCGATGAAAAGGGAGGTTTTGTCTAAAATTCTCGATTGAATTTCTTTATTATTTGAAGCCGTGCGAAGCGCGTGTGTCCCAATAACGAAAATTTCCTCACAATTATTTAGCTTCGCTAAATTTTTATACTCAAGCAAAATATTTTCAAGTTCAGCTATCTTTTCATCTGGAATTTTACCACTTCGATTCAATTCAACACCAATTCTAGGAATTCTAATTTCTTCTCGAATCGCATCAATTTTTTGAGCTCGCAAATTTACATTCGCAATAAGTAGTAAAATTGTATTTGTTCCAATGTCAATTGAAGCAATATTCATTTTTTTTCCATATTTTAGTCATCAAAATAAAAAAAAATCGTTATGCAAAAAGTATCAAAAATATTTCAATATCTGAGTGTGGTTTTCGGCGCAATCTGGTTTGGTGCTAACCTATCACGAACCATGTTAACATTTTACCTCTTCGAAGGAAATCAATTCCAACTCAAACCATTTATTAATTCATCTTTTCTTCAAGCCGTGTTTTATGTTCTTAATCCATTGATTTCACTTTCAGTAGTAACATATATTGTCTTTTTCATATCATTACTTGGTTATATAGCAACTTCAAAATTGAAACTGAAACAAAACGGATGGCTCTTTATCATCCTTGTTTTAGTAGTTACCCTTGCACCATTTGAACTGTATTTGATCAATTTAGATTATAAAATTATGATGTCGGTCTTTTATTCAACATTTGATCCTAAAACAATTTTAGATGCAACTGTAGCGAGATATAAAGTTTTGGGGAGTTTCCCACTGATTCATCTATTCTCATTTTTAGCGGTTATTTTTCTTTCTATCTTTCAACCTCTTACGAAAAATGAAAATTAAAGAAAAAGAATTTGAAGATGTGATTGAAGAATTAAAAGCTTTGGCAGCTCAACTTGGAGCAACTATCAGATTTGAAAAGGGAGATTTTAAGGGTGGATATTGTCTGTTAAAAGACAGTAAAGTTATCGTCATTAATAAATTGGCGAATACACAACGGAAAGCGATTATTTTATCAGAAGCATTAAAAGATTTAGGAGTTGAGCAAATTTATCTAACTCCCAGAATTAGAGAAATCATTGACCAGATGAACGAGGAAAAATGAAAATAATTGTAATTAATGGACCTAATCTCAATCTTTTGGGTAAACGTGATCCACAGAAATATGGGAACTTGAACTTAGAAAATATTGAAAACATACTAACTACGAGTTTTCCAGAAGTCACATTTGAATTTTTTCAATCCAACCATGAGGGCGAATTAGTTTCAAAAATTCAAAATACTGAACCGGGATTTGATGGTCTAATCATCAACCCGGGAGGATATTCTCATACTTCAGTTGCAATTCATGATGCTTTGGCTGAATGCAAATTACCAAAAGTTGAAGTCCATTTATCGCATTTAGCGCAGAGAGAAGATTTTAGACAAACTATGATAACAGCAAAGGCTGTAAATGGTTACATCTCCGGTTTCAAAGAGATTGGTTATTTATCTGCGGTTTTTACAATTCAGCAAATATTGGAAAGATCCGTTTGATTTAATTTATTCGGATAAGTTCTTAATTTATTGATTCAGTCAAAAAAAAAGGGTAGCTTAAAGTATTTTAATAATTTATGAATAATGTATTGGTATTTAAGTGCTTATTATTTATTTTTAGTACAAACTTTAAGTGATGCTTATGAAAGATTTTAACCTAAAGAAGCTTTATTATTCAATAAGTGAAGTGAGTAAAATTACTGAGGTAGAACAATATGTGCTTCGTTATTGGGAAACTGAGTTTGAACAGCTAAAACCTCAAAAGAATCGTGCCGGAAACCGTGTTTTCACGAATAAAGATATTCAGTTAATTCTTCAGATTAAATCTTTACTGAGAGAAAAGCGCTATACAATTGAGGGAGCTAAAAACATTCTTACTTCTGCGGGAAATGAAAAAGAAGTTCATTCAGTAAAAGTGATTCAAGAATCTAAGAAAGTTACAGAATCAACTCCGGTTAAAGTCAATCCTAATGAATTGAGAGAAATTCCGGTTGCGGAATTGATAGAAATTAAAAATTCATTAGAAAGAATTATTCAACTTTTATAACGGAACGTAGCGCAGCCCGGTAGCGCACTACCTTGGGGTGGTAGGGGTCGCAGGTTCAAATCCTGTCGTTCCGACTTTAAAGGTACAAAGTTTTTTGTACCTTTTTATTTTTAGAACCTATTATTTTACATTTCATAATTTTAATTATTTGTTAAACTTCTATTTGTTATTGGAACTAAATGGATAAACCTAAAAGTTTTTGCGGAATATTTGGTGTTTGGGGAAATGAAAACGCTTCTTTAATTACCTATTATGGATTACATTCTCTTCAACATCGTGGGCAAGAGGCAACAGGAATTCTTGTTAGAAAAGTGAACGAAAAGAATAAAATTGTATTTGATATAGTGAAAGGTGAAGGTTTGGTTTCAGAAGTTTATTCTGATGACAATCTTTGGACAAACATACTTGCCGGAACGGCTGCAATTGGTCATAATCGTTATTCCACAACAGGAGCTTCCGGTTCCAGAAAAAATATTCAACCTTTTGTGGTAAACTATAGAGATGGAAACCTCGCGGTAGCGCATAATGGAAATCTCACAAATGCACAACAAATTCGAAATAGTTTGATTCATGAAGGAGCTATTTTTCAAACTACGAGCGATACGGAAGTTATTCTTCACCTCATTGCTCGAAGTAGGTTGACAAAGCAAGTAGATCAAATCGTTGATTCGCTAAATAAAATTGAAGGAGCTTTTTGCTTAACAATTCTTACTGATAATGCATTGATAGCTGCACGCGACCCGTATGGATTTAGGCCTTTAGCATTAGGGAAAAAAGATGGTTGTTTTATTGTTGCTTCAGAAACTTGTGCATTCGATATAAATTCGGCTGAATATATTAGAGATATTCAACCAGGTGAAGTTATTGTTATAGATGATGAAGCAAACAAAACCGGAGTGATTAAATCTTATTTCTTGGATTTAAAAGTCGAACAAAAAAAACATTGCATTTTTGAATACATTTATTTTTCAAGACCGGATTCAAAAATATTTGGACACAGTGTTGACAAAGTACGCAGAAGATTAAGTAAGATTCTTGCGAAGAACCATCCGGTAGTAGATAAAGATGGTGAAAAAGTAATTGTGATAAGTGTTCCCGATAGCTCCAATACTGCTGCGATCGGCTATCAAAATGAATTAGAAAAAATGGGGATTAAGTCAAAGTTAGAAATTGGACTCATCCGGAGTCACTACATCGGAAGAACATTTATTCAACCTCATCAACAAAAGCGAGAAATTGGAGTTCGAATAAAATTCAATGTGGTTAAAGGTGTCCTTGAAGGAAAAACTGTTGTATTGGTTGATGATTCAATCGTGCGCGGAACAACATCAAAACAACTTGTTAACTTAATTAGAGAAGCCAAACCGAAAGAAATTCATTTACGGATTTCCTCACCACAAATTCTTTTCCCATGTTTTTATGGAATGGATTTTCCTTCCTCTGAGGAGCTTATCGCTTTTAGAATGAAAAAAGATATTGAGAAGATCAGAGAATATTTAGGAGTCGATAGTGTGGAGTATATGTCGATCGAAGAACTTTTAGAAGCTGTTTATGAAGATGATAAAAGTAATTTTTGTACGGCTTGCTTCTCCGGCAGTTATCCAACGGTAGTTGATACTTCATTCAAAAAAGAAATTTATGAGAATAATTAACTTATTATTTTTCATCATTGTTCTATCAACATTAAAAATCTTTGCACAGGAAGTTTACTTTGTGAAATTTTCTGAAACTCCTGATCTACTTTCACTTAAACTTTCTGTTCAACAAACATATATAACCACTCAGTCCAATAAAAGTCTTCCAGTAAAAGAAGTTTCGGTCGGTGAGTTTGCCAAGGGGAAGGGAAGCAAAATCTCATCGCTGAAAAACATAATCAAGTTCTCATTCCCATCAAATACAAATAGTGATTTTTGGACATCATTCAAAAAAAAATATCCAAACGTTGAATACATTCAAAAACAAGTTATCTACAAAATTGACTCCGTTCCAAACGATAGTTTGATTAGCCAACAATGGGCGTTGTCAAAAATAGATGCTTTCAATGCATGGAATATCACTGAAGGATCAGATTCAATTGTAATCGGTGTAATTGATACCGGAATTGATTTTTACCATCCTGATCTAATCGATAATATTTATATCAACAAAGTGGAAACAGGCTTTGACGCATTTGGAAATGATAAAAAATCAAACGGAATTGATGATGATGGAAATGGTTTCATTGATGATTATCAGGGATGGGATTTTACAGACCGAACAGGTTTTCCCTTTGATTCCACCGGTGGAGATTATCTAAATTGGGATAATTATCCGATGGATGAAAATACTTTTTCTCACGGAACTGCTGTATGCGGTATAATTGCGGCTTCAACAAATAATGAAAAAGGAATTGCCGGAGTTGCGCCGAAAGTAAATGTAATGAATTTACGAGCGTTCGATCCGGATGGATTTGGGGAAGAAGATGATGTTGCGGCTGCAATTTTATATGCTATCGCAAATGGTGTTAAAGTTATTAACATGAGTTTTGGAGATGTTTCATATTCTTATGTTTTGCAAGATGTAATTCGTTATGCTTATTCCCAAAATGTTGTAATGATCGCAAGTTCAGGAAACGATAATTCAACTGCTCTTCATTATCCTTCAAGTTATGATGAAGTTATTTCAGTGGGGAATTCGACCAATGAAGATTACGTTTCTTCATCTTCAAATTACGGTTCTACATTAGATTTGGTTGCGCCCGGAACGGATATTTTAACTACAGCGCGAAAAGGTAGTTATGCTTCTTTTAATGGAACATCAGCCGCTGCGCCATTTGTTTCCGCAGCGGCGGGATTGATCCTTTCGCAAAAAACTTTTTCAAATGAAGAAATAAAACAAATTCTCAAATCAACTTGTGCTGATATCAATTCCGCCGGATGGGATATTAAGAGCGGCGCCGGAAGATTAAATGTTTTTAAAGCCGTAAAAACTTTAGCTCCCTCAATCGTAAAATTTGATTATCCGCAACAGGACTTTTCAACTGCCAACGATTCAATAAATATTTCAGCTACAGTTCTTTCACCTTTCTTTGATAACTTCGAAATATTTTTTGGTGTTGGGTTAAATCCCGATTCATGGAAAACACTCTTATCCACTCAAAAAAATCAGATATATAACCAAAGAGTTGGAAGTATTGATCTACATTTCGAAAAAGATACCGTATTTACTTTACGCATCGTGTTGCATCAAACTAACGGATTGACGAAAGAAGAAAGAATTAATTTTCGTAGAGTCACTAAACTTCCTCAAGGAGAGTTGATATCAATTTTTCCCGCGTACTACGGAGATAAACCAACATTTGTAGCGGCTCTCTATTCAAGCGCTCCTGCCATTGCAAAAATGTATTATCGAGAGTCAAATTCAAATGATAGTTATAGATATGTCTCTTTAGATGGATTTGCTACAAATAATCTTTTCGTTAAGCAGCTCCACTATGGATTTATTCCCAAAGGAATTGTTGAACCGAATACTGATTATCAAATTTATTTTGAAATTGAAAACCAACTTGGAAATTCAGTAAAACTAATGGACAATGGAAATCCCTATGTGATAAAATCCAATGATTATTTTCACATCCAAGGATTTGAAGAAAGATCGTATTCGCTTCCATCGGGTTCGCTTTTTGAATCTTCGTTTAAACTCGATACAACAAATGCGAATTATCTTTTTTTAAGAGAAAATGAAGACCCGATGCATACATTTCTCTATAAATTTGAAAATGATGGGTTTACTAAAATTCTTAATGATACTTTAAGCGAAAGAATTCCGAAGGTGGTTGGAGATTTTAATCAGAATGGGAAATTAGATGTGTTGGCATTATGGTCCCGCAATGGATTTATAATGGAACAGAGAGAAAGGAATTCAACTAAGTTTGATGGTAAACAATTATTTGATAAATCTATGTTCTGGCCAATATTTGCGCAGGATGTCGATGGTGATTCCGTGTATGAAATTGGAGCGTTAACAACCGATTCCACTATTTCGATTTATAAAGTAAATAGCGATTTGAGTTTAACTTTGTTGCAAACATTAAATAATATTTCACCTTCACTCATGTATGCAAACGAAATTAATTTCCCTCATTGTGTTATTACCGATTTGAACAAAAATGGGAAAACTGAACTCTGGTTCCTTGATAGGGAAGGGGATGTCTTTAGTTATGAGTTGAACTCGAACAATAAATTTGTCCCATATCTTTCAGTTTCTACAGGATTTGAAAGTTCATCTAATCAAATAGCTGTGGGAGATTTTGATAACGATGGAGCCAAAGAAATAGCAATTCTGGTTCATTCAATTTCTGAAATCGATATTGCTAGTTTTAACATTTTGGAGATTTTCAAATTAGATAATTCAGTAGCTAGTTCTCCCAAGCTAAATTTAATATTCTCAAATGCTTTTGTTGATCCGGCGGAAGAGTTCGGTTCATCATTTCAGAAAAAACAAAGTTCGTTAAAATTTGTCAATATTGAAGGCAAAGACAAATTAGTCCTTTTCACTTTCCCTTATAGTTATATCCTTTCAAATAATGGTGTGAACTTATCAACTGATTTTATTTATTTTGATGAAACAACAAATAGTAATTCAATTTTTACCGGATATCTGTCAAACACATCAAATGTAGATATCGCCTTTCCTAAGTCGGACAAAATAAAATTTCTTACATCTTCTTTTTCAAACCAAAATATTCCTACGGATATCACTGGTTACAGCTTAGATTCTTCTTCAATCTATTTAAAATGGAATGGGAATAACAATTGTAACATCTACAGAGGAAATACGCCTGATATTTACTCATTCGTCAAAATCGGTTCCACTAACTCGAATCATTTTGTTGATACAACGGTAAATCTTAATACGAAATATTATTATGCGGTAAAAAACAATACTTTGTCTCCACAAAATTATTCGGCAGTAGTCGAAGTTTATCATCATAAAGCTGCAATAGTAATTGAAGTTAAAGCAGTATCTTCACTGTCCATTGAGATCAAATTCTCCGAAAAAGTTAAAACAGTTGTTGAGAATTTACAAGCATTTAGTTTATTAACTACAACCGGAAGTGTTTCTCCTCATTCAGTATCGCCGTCTTCAAGTTATGCTTATCTGGTAACGTTTTCAAAAGAATTGGCGAATGGTGAAAATAAATTGGTCGTTAAAGATTTAAATGATTTTTATAATTCACCCATTGTAACTGATACAATAAGTTTTAATTTTATTGAAGTTCCAGCAAAAGATAAATTTTATATAACAGCTCATTCGATCATAACACCGTATAAAATAAATCTTCAGTTCAATTTACCGGTAGATACTAATTCAGTTTTAAATCGTAATAATTATTTTGTCGAGCCGGTAAATCCAATAAGTTCCATCTCGTTGATTGATGATAGAAGTATTAGAATAGATTTTGTAAATCGTATAGGATCAATCGGAAAAGAATATAAAGTAATTTGTAAAAATGTTCTCTCTGATAAATCAACAGGTTCTTTAGCGATTGAAACAGGGGCAGGAAGTGAAGTGATCTTGTTAGCAAAGACAGAAAATCTTGAAAATGTTTTTGTGTATCCCAATCCTGCTAAAATCTCAAATGGCGTGGTTACTTTTGCAAATCTCCCGCAATATGCAGAAATATTGATCTATTCATTGTCGGGAAATAAAATTAATCATATATTTGAAACAGACGGTAATGGAGGATTATCATGGGATTTTAGAGATATAAATGGCGATCTTGTCAATACCGGTGTTTATTTATATATGATTAAACAATTAGATAATAACAAAAACGAAGTCAACCAAAAAGTTGGTAAGTTAGCGATAATTAAATGAAAATAAACAGAAGTGATATTACAATTTCTAATGGACTAAGTCTATTAAGACTTCTAATGGCAATTCCATTCTGGTTTTTGCTGAATGATTTTCAAGATTATAACACGAGAGTAATGATTATTTTTGTTGGAGTGCTTGTTGTATTCACCGATTGGGCCGATGGTTTTTTTGCTAGAAAATTTAACCAGGTAACTGAATTAGGAAAGATTATTGATCCGCTAGCGGATAAAGTTTGTGCGGCAGTGTTAATTTACAAGTTGTATTTGATCGGAGAAATTAGTCCATTGCTTTTCTTCGTCTTAATAGGTAGGGACGTCATAATCTTTTTAGGTGGAATATTTTTATCAAAATATCTCGGCAAGATTCTGCCCTCCAATTTTTTAGGGAAAATTACGGTAACGATTTTCGCTTTTTTTGTTTTTATGATATGCTTCTCGATTGATAAATCAAGTTATCCTTATTTGCTCGTTTATTATGTCATCATCATTCTTTCATTTCTTTCATTAATAGCTTATGCAATTAGAGCAGTAGAATTCATCAAAAAGAGAAAAAATGGGCTTATTTAAAAATATTAATATTGCAAAACTAACTTCGGGATTAGCAAAAACAAGATCAGCAATTTTCAACCGTATCACAGAAGCAGTAACCGGAAAAGTGAAATTGGATGAAGACATTTTCCATGAATTAGAAGAAATTTTAATCACTTCCGATATGGGTGTCGAACTATCCTCTGAAATTATTGAGGATGTAAAGAAAAATTTAGTTGATGAGTCAGTTCGTAGCGAAGAAACAATTTATAAAGTTTTGCAAAACTCATTAATTACAGTTTTAAAAAATTCAATCGAAAACGAGGATTATGAGCCGGACTACGATAAATTTAAACCATTTGTTATTCTTGTTGTAGGTGTGAATGGCGCCGGTAAAACAACAACAGTCGGTAAAATGGCTCACAATTTTCGACAAGCAGGGAAAAAAGTCATTATTGGAGCAGCAGATACTTTTAGAGCTGCAGCTAATGAGCAACTGGAAGTATGGGCAAAAAGAGCAAATGTTAGTATTGTACAAAAAATCGGTGGCTCCGATCCTTCTTCGGTAGTTTATGAAACAATTAAAAAAGCGATTGATGAAAAAGCGGATGTTGTATTAATTGATACTGCAGGAAGACTTCATACAAAGAGCAATTTGATGGAAGAATTATCTAAAATAAAGCGAGTTATGGCAAAGTTGCTTGATTACTCACCAAATGATGTCTTTTTAGTCGTCGATGGGAGCACCGGACAAAATGCCATTCAACAAGCAAAAGCTTTTTCAAACTCAGTTAAACTAACAGGACTTATTATTACAAAGTTAGATGGAACAGCAAAAGGGGGAATTTTATTCAGGATTGCAAAAGAATTAAAACTGAAAATACCTTACATCGGGGTTGGTGAAGGGATTGATGACTTACAAAATTTTGACAAAACATTATTCGTAAAGACATTAATTCAAACTGATTAATTATTATCCTATCAATTATTATATAAATAACTAAATGTCAAATAGAAACAATATTTATTTTATTTTAAATCCAGCTGCCGGAAAGGGAAGAGGAGCTAAGGTAATTCCTCAAATGGAAAGACTACTCAATCAGTTTGATATTCCCAAAGAAAATTTAAAAATTAGCGAATATCCGGGGCACGCTACAGAAATTGTAAATACGATTTCGAATTCGGCTTTAAAAATCTTTTCAATTGGTGGGGACGGATCATTGAACGAAATTATTAATGGTATCAACAACAACCATCATATGGAATTGGGTGTAATACCAATAGGTTCCGGGAATGATTTTGCCCGTGCTATTGGAAATCTAAAAAAGGATTTTTTAGTTGAGAAATACCTATTAAGTGATAAAATGACCATGTGTGACATTGGTCACTTAACTGTTATTTGTAAAAATCAAGTTATTTTAGATAGGAAATTTATTTCGAGTTTAGGAATTGGATTTGATGCTCTAGTAGCCTACAAAATTAGATCAATTAAATATTTGAAAGGATTACTACTTTATTTAGCTTCAGTTTTTGCAAGTCTTATGACCTATAAAGCTCCAATCAGTAGACTTGAAATTCCCCAAAATGAATTAAACATTAAGGATAGATTTTTCTTCTTTGCTGTAGGAAATACTGAAACGGCTGGTGGAGGATTTATACTTAATCCTGGCGCTAGAATAGATGATGGATATCTTAATCTTTGTCTGGCAAAAGATATAACAAAAATGACCTTGTTGAGAGTTTTGCCAAGAGCAATCACCGGAACTCATATAAAAGATAAAAACGTTTTTACATATAGATTTAATGATTTGACTTATTCAACCGCAGAAAAAGTTTTCCTACATGTGGATGGGGAAGCAATTGAACTTGCAGAAGGAAAAAAGACCATACGAATACAACTTGCAAAGAAGAAACAAAAAGTTGTAGTGTTTTAAGTACAGAAATAATAGTTTACATAATATACATTATCATGCACAAAGTATTATCACTTCACCCAATTTCAAGTATTCTGACTTTTAAACCTAATTATACTTATAGAAACCTTCACCACTTTTTCTTCCTAATTTGCCGGCAGCAACCATTTTCTTTAATAACGGACATGGACGATATTTTGAATCGTTATAACCGGTGTACAGTACTTCCATTATTGCCAAACATACATCCAAACCAATAAAATCTGCTAATGTCAGAGGTCCCATTGGATGATTCATTCCCAATTTCATAATTGTGTCTATTTCCTCAACCTTTGCAACTCCTTCCATCAAAGCAAAAATCGACTCATTAATCATCGGCATTAAAATTCTGTTTGAAATAAATCCCGGGTAATCATTTACTTCGCATGGTGTTTTTCCTATCGCCACCGATAAATCATAAACGGTTTTGAATGTCTCATCTGTGGTTGAATAACCGCGTATAATTTCAACCAACTTCATAATTGGCACAGGATTCATAAAATGCATTCCGATAAATTTTTCAGGTCTGCAGACGTTCGCCAGTTCAGTAATAGAAATCGATGAAGTATTGGAGGCAAAGATGCAATCATGATTAATGATTTGTTGCAATTGCTTAAATATTTCAATTTTCGCTGATCTGTTTTCGTAAATTGCTTCAATCACTAAATCAGTAGTCGCAGGTGTATTTTTAATCCCGATTATAGGTGCAATATTACTTAAGGCTTCTTTACTTTGAATTTCCGTAATGGTTCCTTTTTTCGTCATTCTATTAAGATTGCTCGAAATAGCTGATAATGCTGAATCAATCTTTTGTTGATCCAGTTCAACGAGATTTACAGCGTAGCTATTGAGAGCGAAAACAGTTACAATTCCATTTCCCATTGTTCCACCACCAATAACTGATACTTGCTTAACCATAACTTCCCTTTCTATTTTTTTATTTTCATGATTGATGAGAGTAACATTACGAGCCGAAATTTTAAAACATTGATATTTACATTGGTGTTTGTAATCTGATATAATAAATATTCGCAGTCTTTTATAATCTCAGTTAGATTGATTTGACCATATTTCAAATTAAATTTATCGATTGTCTCTTGCTGATTTACGAAATAATATGGGATTTTCCCATCTCTTGAGGCACGCAATTCATACAACCAATAAATAATAAACCGGATAATTTGCTTAAAATCTTTTTCATCTTTTTTCCCGATTTCGTTTATTTCCTGCAAGCAAGAATAATATTTCCCAACTAAACCATATCTTAAGATTGAAATTGTCTTTTCGAGAAAAAAGTTGACATCAGATTCTAACATCTCAAGTGCTTTTGTGTACGATCCTTCAGCAATTCGGCTAACCATATGTGCCGAATCCGATCCAATTTCAAAGAATTTAGTTAATATTTCTTCCATTTCGGATTCGGATAAAGGAGAAAACTGAAACTCCTGACATCTCGAACGTATCGTTTCCCGTAACTGATTCAATTTAGTAGTTGTTAAAATGAAATAAGTATTTTCCGGAGGCTCTTCTAAATTTTTTAATAATGCGTTTTGAGCTGCTTCATTCATTAAATCAGCCTCAGAGATAATAATTACTCGTTTTTGATCACATTCCGGCTTGAGGGTTAAATACTTTTGAATATCACGGATACTGTTAATTTTTATATCATTTGCATTGGGAATGTCAAGTTGATAGTAGGGATTGAGTTCTTTTTTCCCCAACTCGCTTTTTATTTTCTCAAATTCTGCTGCCGGAATTTTGTCCATCGGTCCATCAGTATCAGTCTCATTTTTCCCTCTCGGCAAGGCGATAATGAATTTAATATTGGGATTATCTAAAAAATTTTTCGAGGATGAGTTTTTTACCACCATTTGTGCAAACCTGATTGCAATAGTATCCATCCCGAACCCCTCCACACCATGAAAGATCAAAGCATGGTGCAAAGCATTACTTTGCGCCAAATGAGTTAAAGCACGTCTAATATTTTCTTGTCCTACGGTATCTAACCACATAATATCAATAAATAAAAAAAGGCACTCGAAAAAGTGCCTTAAATGTTTAGTATTTCAAAAAATTAAATTTCATCTTCGTTGTAAAAGAAATCTTCATCGGTTGGATAATCCGGCCAAATATCTTCAATTGATTCATACGGTTCTTCGGAATCCTCTAACTCTTTGAGGTTTTCAATTACTTCTAAAGGTGCTCCAATTCTTTCACAATAATCAATTAGCTCATCTTTTGTGGCAGGCCACGGCGCATCATCTAAAAATGAGGCTAATTCAATAGTCCAAATCATAAAACAAAATCCTCAGTATTAATTATTAGCAAATAATTGTGAATCGTTAAAAAAGAAAAGTTCAGGATCAAGGTTCACTCCATCATGCAATACTTCATAATGAAGATGTGGACCGGCTGAAAGGCCAGTATTGCCGGTGAAAGCGATCAAGGTATTTCTACTGATTTTTTGTCCTTGTTTTGCTTTTGTCCCTGAAAGATGTCCATAAATAGTTCTGTACCCAAAACCATGATCGATCTCTACGCAGAGACCAAAACCATTTTTATTTCCGACAAAATCAACTATACCACCACCGGAAGCATAAACCGGTGTACCTACATTTGTAATTATGTCTAAGCCATTATGCATTCTGTTTATATGCAAAATCGGATGAAATCTCATCCCAAAGCCATGCACTGCAAGTGAACCTGCACATGGTTTTATTGCAGGAATATCTTTGTAAAGTTCTTCATTTTTCAGTAAAGCAGAAGAAATATCTTCAATATTCTGCTTTTCAAATTTAACTTTTGTCAAGAGTTTATCTACAAAAGAATCAATGGCTTTTAATCCATTATCACGGGTACTATTTTCAAAATCATAACTTAAATCAAAATCACCGCCACCTACACCTAACTCATTCTCTTCTTTAGAGATAGCAGGTAGATTTGCAGCAATTCTTAGCTCATTGTTAACCTTTAACAGACTATCAAGTTGTGTATTTACTTTTTGATAGTTAGAAATAAGAGATTCAATTTTTTGTTGGAAAGCTTGGTCGGTCGGTAGATCTTTTTTCTTGGAAAATTCGCTTAAAATAAAAAATCCGAGAGAAGAAATTATAATCATAGATACGGAAACCAAAAGTACTAATTTTGATTTTAGTCCTTTGATTTCTCTAAAGCTTAGATGTTTGTAATTAAAATAGTATAATTTCTTCATAATTTGTATGCGAAAATAACCAAACGAATCCTATTTGTCAAACAAATTCTCAGTAAAGTAGAAAAAATATTTTACTCAAAATCATGTTCAAAATAATTCACTCCTCGTTCTGAATTTTCTTTACTTTTATCCATTATTGCCCTCTCCAATCGTGTCTTGAAGACTTCGGCAGCATCGTATCCATTATGTTTCAAAAGATAATGAAGTGCTATCACTTCCGAAATCACTGTAATATTTTTCCCCGGAATGATGGGAAGTTTTACGTAGGGAATTTCTACATCCAAGATTTTCTCTAAAGTTTCATCAAGTCCGGTTCGGGTGTAAGTTGAATTTTCACTCCAAACTTCCAACTCGCAGATAACTTCCAATCTTTTCTGATGACGAATAGCCCTGACTCCAAACATTTGTTGAATATCTAAAATTCCTAATCCCCGAATTTCCATAAAATGCTTTACTAATGAAGTTCCGGCGCCAATGAGAATTCCCTCCCCTTTTTTGGTAAGAATAATTACATCATCACCCACCAACCGGTGACCTCTTTCAATCAAATCTAAAGCTACTTCACTCTTCCCTACTCCCGATTTTCCGATGAAGAGAATTCCTACACCGTAAACATCAACAAAAGAACCATGTATTGAAGCGCGAGGCGCAAATTGATCATCTAAAAAGTCACTTATCAAATAAGTTAATTTTGTTGTTAAAAGTGTTGATGAAAAAAGGGGGACATGATTTTTCTTGGCTAACTCAACCATTTCGGGGAAGGGTTGATTTCCATCGGTAAGAATAATACACGGTATCGGGAATGCGAATATTTTCTTTAAAGATTTTAATCTTGTTTCATCAGAAAGATTTTTAAGATAAGTAACTTCTGTATTCCCAAATATTTGTACCCGTTCGTAAGAAAATAATTCAACAAACCCGGCTAACGCTAAACCGGGTCTGTGTACGTTTTGATCTTTAATTTCGCGGTTAAAACCACTCTCATCAGAATGTAAAGTTAATTTGAATTTCGACTTTGCGTTCGTGTAAAAGAAATTAACATCGATTGATGGTTTTCTTGAAATAGCGTTTTTGTCAATATTGATCATAACTAGTACGTTTTATTTTTTGTTTTAAGTTTGTCTAATTGGCGATGTATTTTTTCAACGGCAAGTACTGTTGATTTTTTATAATCATCTGAGATATCACTTGCTGTGAGAACTTGTCCGGGCACTTTAACAATAATCTCTGCCGTTTTGGTTGTGTCTTTGTTTGCCTGATAACTTAAAATAACATCGATATCTAAAATGTTATCGTAATATTTGTCGATTTTTGAAACTTCATCGGTGATGAATTCTTTAAGAGTTTCATGAGCTTTGAATTTGCGGGCCGTTATAGAGATATTCATGGCGAACTCCTTTTTTTATGATTTTGGATGTGCTTGTTTATAAACGCTCTTTAAGCGTTCTATACTAACTTGTGTATAAATTTGTGTGGTTGAAAGATTTGAATGCCCAAGGATTTCCTTCACAGCATTCAAATCTGCTCCGTGATTCAGCATATGCGTTGCTGAACTATGTCTAAAAATGTGCGGACTTTTCTTTTTCAAATCAGTAACATTACTTAAATATCTGTTGACGAATCGGTAAACATAATTCGATAAAACACGTTCGCCATCCGATTTAAGAAAGAAGTATTCCTGATTCTTTTCAGTTGATCTAACTTGTAAATATTCATTTAGGATTATTTTTGACTCTTCTCCAAAAGGAACTATTCGTGTTTTATTTCCTTTTCCGAGTACCCGGATTATGGATGACGGAAAATCAACATCTTTCAATAATAAATTACATGCTTCGGAGACACGTAACGAACAACCATATAAAACTTCGATTACCGCAGCATGTAACTTCTTTTCTTTGTGTTCTCCGGTTGAAATATTTTCAAGGAGAACGGAATAAAGATTTTCCGGAACTACTTCCGGCAATTTTCTTTTTATCTTCGGATTTTTTGTGTAAGCAATTAAATTCTTCTCGATCAATTCTTTCTTAAATGCATAAGAAAAAAATCTTCTTACTGCAGACAATTTTCGGGAAATTGAAGATTTCTCCAATTCTTTATCATTTAGAAATACTAAATAATTCTTTACAGTTCTTTCGTTAATCAAGTTAATATCAATTTTACTAATCGAGCAACAGAAAGAATAGAACTGCTCCAAATCTTCTGAATAAGCTTTAACTGTTAAAGGAGAATACCCTTTGGTTGATTCTAATTCCTTCAAGTATGATTGGATAATTTCCTTCATATAAAATCTATTCGGCTTCTTCTACTTCGTTTTCACTTTCTTCAGTTGTCTCTTCTCCGCAAACAGGACATTTTAAATAATTCCCTTTCTTTGCGGAATACTTGTGCTCTAAGTAAGTCGAATCACCGTTAGGACACTCTTTAGCGATCGGTTTATTCCATGAAACAAAATCACAATCTGGATATTTTGAGCAGCCAAAAAATGCTTTATTTCTTTTTGATCTTCGCTCAACAATTTCTCCTTCTTTACACTTTGGACAAGAAATTCCAAGAGTAATATTTTGGAGATAATCGCAATCAGGATATTTTTCGCATCCTATAAAGCGGCCGAATTTTCCGTTTCTGTAAATTGTACGGTTGCCGCATTTGGGGCATGTTTCGCCGGTGTATTCCGGCTCTTTTGAATCTTGCGAAAATTCCTTGAACGATTTTATGTTTTTACAATCGGGATAATTTGTACACGCCAAATATTTCCCAAATCGACTGAAACGAATTGCCATTTCGTTTCTGCACTTATCGCATAAGATTTTTTCTATTTTATCTTCCACAGTTGAAAGCGTTTCAGAAAAAGGTTTGTAAAAATCATTTAAAACAGTAACATATTCGTTTTCACCTTGAGCAATTTGATCTAATTCCGCTTCCATCTTTGCAGTAAAGCTTACATCAAAAATATTCGGAAAGTTTTGCACAAGAATTCCGTTAATTTTAATTCCTAGATGTGTTGGTGACAATTTTCTTTCGGCAGCAGAAACATAATTTCTATCAACCACGGTGCTAACTATCGAAGAATACGTACTCGGTCTTCCGATCCCTTTACTTTCTAATTCTTTGATCAAACTGCTTTCAGTGTAACGTGGAGGTGGTTTTGTAAAATGCTGTGTCTCTTTCAGATCATCTAAAATGAGTTTGTCCCCTTTTTCCATTCCGGCGGGAATAGTTTCATTCTTTGCTTCAGCTTTATCGTCCGCTTCCGGATCATACGTTTGTTCTTTTACTTCAACATACATTTGCATAAAACCGCTAAAGAGTAAAGCTTGTCCGTATGCTTTAAAGAGAAATTCATCTGCTGAAATTTCAATTACTGTTGTTTCCAACTCCGCTTGTTTCATTTGAGAAGCGATAAATCTTTTCCATATCAACTGGTAAAGTTTGAATGATTTGTCGTCTAAAAATTCTTTTACTTTTTCAGGTGTGTACTGCATCGAAGTTGGTCTGATCGCTTCGTGAGCATCCTGGACATTCGCACTTTTCTTTTTGTCATAAAGATTTGCCGATGCGGGAAGATAGTTTTCACCAAAGTAATTTTTAATAAATTCACGTGTCTCAACTAAAATATCTTCTGAAATACGAGTTGAATCAGTTCTCATGTAAGTAATTAAACCGACAGTTCCATCTTTTCCTAAATCAATACCTTCATACAGTTTTTGAGCAATTCCCATCGTTTGTTTTGCACGGAACCGCAAAGCTTTTGACGCTTCGGCTTGTAAAGTACTTGTTATAAAAGGTGGCGATGGATTTCTTTTTGTATGCTTTTTAACTATACGGGATATCTCAAAATTGTTTTTTGGCTTTACCTCATTGAACAATTTCAGTGTGTCTGCTTCGTTATTAAGAAGAATGTGATGTTCAAGAAATTCTGATAATTCCTTCTCACTCATCGAAGCATGAGGGGCAACCTTAATTTCTTTTCCTTCAATACTGAAAAGTTTTGCTTTGAAAATTTCTTTTGAGGCAGTCTCAAAAAATCCCCAGATTGACCAATATTCGATTGCTCTAAAATTTTCAATTTCAATTTCCCGCTCACAAATCAAACGAAGAGCTACTGACTGGACTCTTCCTGCTGATAACGTTACCCCGGCTTCTTGAATTACAGCTTTCCATAAAAACGGACTTACTTTATACCCGATCAACCTATCCATTATTCTTCTTGCACGTTGCGAAGCTACTAAAGTAGTATCGATGGGACGCGGCGCTTGCATTCCTTTAAGCACACCGTTTTTTGTTATTTCATTAAATAACACGCGAAAAACTTTTGTATCATCCTTAACATTTAAATAATCTGCAATATCCTGGGCAATTGCTTCACCCTCACGGTCAGGATCGGTTGCGATATAAATGTTATCACTTTTTGATGAAAGACTTTTAATTTTTTTTAGTAGATCCCCTTTGCCGCGAATGGTTACGAATTGCGGCTGGAATTGATTATCTACATCAATTCCCAATTTTGATTTCGGAAGATTCTTTATATGTCCCACTGTTGCTTCAACGTGGTAGTTTCTTCCTAAATATTTATTAATGGTTTTTGCTTTAGCTGGTGATTCAACAAGAACAAGATTTTTACTCATAATAGCTTAATTTATTTTATCTGACAGATACAGAAGCTTACGGCTTCCCGGGATTGATAATTTGTCTACGTCAATGATGGAATTTAAAATAAGAAAATTCATTTCGTTTTCCGTTAGTGGAAATTCCGGGAAGAAAAATATTTGCTCCATTATTCCATCGAGATCTGAATTAGTAAGCAATCCGATATTAAATAACTTTAGGATCCGATTGTAATTTTGTATTCCAATGATATGCATTTCATCTTCAGAAAAAAATCTCATCCCTTTTGAAATAGTGGGATGGGAAATGATTCCGATCTGGTTTGCACTTATTTTGTCAATGATCCAACTGTAAGCAGTTGCTACAATCGTTTTATCGTACTTTTTCTTTTTCAATAACTTAGATTCAACTTGTTCTAAAGATTTATCTTTTGCAAGTCCATCGAGTAATTTTGAAAGAACTTCTGCTAATCTATTTCTCATTTAGTATTCAATATCAAATAGTTTAATTTCTTCACTAAGGAAGTTTCTTTTCTTTTCATTTTTAATTTATCATTTTTTTGCTGATCATCATAGCCGACAAGGTGGAGTATTCCATGAATAATCAGCCGGAGATATTCTTCTTTCCCCGTTATATTAAAACGTTTTGCGTTTTCAATTGCGTCGTCGTATGAAATAATTATCTCACCGTCCAATTCGGTATTACTTCCATTGTAATTAAAAGTAAGTATATCGGTTGTAAAATGATGATCCAGGTATTTACCGTTGAGTTCCAATATTTCTTTATTATCAACAAACGAAACATTAACACTAATAATTGAAAAACCTAACTCTTTGGACAACTTAAGAACAACTTCTCTAACGATCGATTTTTTAAAATCTAATTTTTTCGGAATTAAGATAGCAATTTTTGTATTTGAAATATTCATGAATGATTATTTCATTTCACTCAATGAGTCACTTGAGATTTTAGAATATTCTTTATAACGCAATGCTGATTTTTTTAGCTCTTCAATTTCAGATGAAGTTAACTGTCTAATAACTTTACACGGAACTCCTGCAACAAGCGTTCCTTTAGGGACAACATATTTTGGCGGAACAACTGCGCCGGCGGCAACCACACTTTCTTCTTCAATTACTGCATAGTCTAAAACAACAGAGCCCATACCAATTAAACAGAGATTCTTTACGGTGCATCCATGAAGCGTAACACTGTGTCCGATGGTAACATAATCACCAATTATTAATGGATTCGTTTCATTTGTTACATGCAGCATAGAGCAATCTTGAACGTTCGTCATTTTACCGATTCTGATATAATTAACATCACCGCGAATAACCGTGTTGTACCAAACGCTCGAGCCTTCCCCAATTTTAACATCGCCGATAATTTTAGCGCCCGATGCAATGAATACAGAATCATCAACATCCGGGAACATTCCAAGATAAGGGAAAAATATTTGATCTTTAATTAATTGTTGTACTTTGGTGGAGTCCATCCAGGTCTATTCCATGATTTTAATTCTAAATTAACATTTCCAATGATCACTTTCATTTTAGCAAGAATGGGCACTGCTGCTTTATCGTTCGAGAACCATCCTTCAAAGCGTCCGGTTAATCCATACACACTTGTGAAATCGGTGTCACCATCCAAATAAGTACATGCGATGTCGTGATCAACTGCATCGATTGATATTTTATCAACTCTATCGTAAAAGTTGATCTTGGTGTAAACTTTTTCTTCGGTTACAAAACATGGTACTTTGACCGATTTGTTTTGTCCGTTATTCATGCGAGCATAATAGAAAATAGAAAGTCCATCGTGATACATTTTTTCTGCTGTGGTTGTGGAATCAGTCCACAATTCCGAAGGCGAAACACTCCCCTTCTTAACACGGAGTTTATGATTTTTGTAATCAAAATAATATTCAGTATAAGTCGTGTATTCCTCTTTTCTGATCAATCCTTTAAAAAACTCCGAATAATAATCAGTGTTTACTTTGCTTTCATAAATTTGATGGAGATTCACAAATGGAATACCCGAATAGGAATCAATGTGTGCAACAGTGTTGTAGACAACTTTTCCTTGATATTCTTTTTTATTGATAATCCTCAAGCGAACTTCGCCAAGTTTAAGGAAAGAATAACTAACCACATAAGTAATGTCTTCACCTACCATTAATTCCTTCTCAGAAACTATAGGGACTGAAAATGTTAGTCGCTCAGGTTTATAAGTAAAACCTGATTGCAACATGATCACACACATAAGTACAAAAAGCCAAATAGGATTTTTCATCTCTATTTTATATTTGCTAATTCTTTTGCTTTACCGAAAAGGGATAACGCTTTCTTTACTTGTTTATCCATCGGAATTAATGTTGAATACCAGCCTTCATTTTTCCAATAATTTCTTGCAATAGTTGCTTTCAATCTTGCTTTGATGTAATCTTTCTCTGCATCATAATCTTTCTCAACAAATTTTACATCTTTGCCTTTTGCAAATTCTATAAAAGCCTGCATATCTGATTCTGAAAGATCAAACGAAGCAATATAATTTGCAAGATTATCATTCGTAGTTTTTTTAATTGATGCGCCGTGCAGATCAATATAGTTTAATGCAAAAAGATAGAACGTATTTTTTCTGATGAGATTAGCTGAATAATCCGTTAACTTTTCTGATTTTACAAAATAATCGGGAGTTATTCCGCCGCCGCCATAAACAATTCTTCCTTTGCCCGTTTTAAATGTTGGGCGCAAAGAATCATTTTCTGTTTTGTGATCAAGATTTTCGCCGTCATTTTCATCTTGTCTGTCCATCGTCTCCATGTAATAATCTTTTTTGTCTTTGTCTTTGTACTTCCGTTGGATTAATCTTCCTGAAGGAGTAAAGTAATCAGATATTGTCAATCGAAGAGAACTGCCATCACTTAATGGAAATTGACGTTGGACTAAACCTTTTCCGAATGTAGTTTCTCCAACAACTAAACCACGATCCCAATCCTGTACTGCACCGGAAACAATTTCACTTGCCGATGCACTTCCTCTATTCACCAAAATGATAATAGGTATCTTTTCATACTTTGATGTTACCGAAGCATAAAAATCTTCATCAAATTCTTTTCTTCTTCCTCGTGTATAAACAATTTTCTTCTCACCGTCAATAAAAAGATCGGCAATTTGGAATGCTTGGTTCAAATAACCGCCAGGATTATTCCTAAGATCAAGCACCAATTGTTTCATCCCTTTATTATTCAAATCATCTAAAGCAGATTGCAATTCATCGGTGGTTTTTTCAGCAAATCGACTTACACTAACATATCCGGTTTGTTTATCAAGCATGATGTGAGTATCAACTGAGAATAGCGGAATTTTATCACGAGTGATTTCATATTCCATCGGCTCTTTTACTCCAACACGTAAAACTAAAACTCTAACTTTTGAACCGGCTTTTCCGCGTAATTTTTTTCTTACATCATCGTTAGTGATTCCGATACAATCTTTATCATCAATTTTTACAATTCTGTCTCCGGCTAAAATTCCCAATTGCTCACTTGGACCGCCGGTAATTGGTGAAACAACCGTTAGGGTATCGTTCACAACTTGAAATTCAATTCCAACACCTTCAAAATCACCGCGGAATTCTTCTTCTACCGCCGTCATCTGTTTTGCCGGAATATAAACTGAGTGGGGATCAAGTTCATTCAACATCCCGTTAATTGCAGATTCTACAAGTTTTTGAGTGTCAACATCTTCCACATAATATTTCTGTGTCAATGTTAAAACGTCGTTAAACTTCCGGATATTCTCAAAGAGATTGTCTCCGGCAAGCGCTTTTTGAATCTGTGTACCGAGCAGTATACCCGATGTTAAAATGATAACCATTAACGGGATTCTATATTTTTTATAATTCATCTTTAACCTTATTTAAATTTTTACTTGTAATGAAAAGACTGAAGTCACATAAAAATCACCAAATTTGAGCAAATCATATCGTTGTGGATAATTTGCGTAAATCGCCTGCATCTTTAATTTAATTTCGTTATATGGTTCATAACTGACATCAAAAACCGTTTTACGGAATATTTGTTTTACGCCATCTAAAAACTTTACTTTGTCGGCATCGCCATTTCTATGCCCAACCGAGTAATCTCCACCGACATTTTTAATGATGTTTCCTTGTGCATCCAAATAGTTTGCTCCATGCACTGTGTAACTAAAAGAAAAAGACGCTTCAAAACGGTGTGATAATCTATAATTTATTTTTGAAAAGAACAATTCACTATTTGGTGCAAGAACGGAAGAAAGCCCGTAACCGAAATTTGTAAAATTGTTATTCGGTAAGCGATGCGTGAAGACATACGGTTCAACTCGTGTGTATTCAAAATGGAAATCGATTGGGATAAGATCATAAAGATTGTAGGAAGAAAATCCGAAATCCCATAAAGTTTGATTACCAAACCATCCGGTCCCAACCTTTCCATAATTAATATCGTCAAGTAATAACATTGCAAATAGCTTTAGTCCTTTTACAGATCGATTTTCAAGATCAAAAAAGATCATTGCATTATCTCGATCCCGGTTATTGTGCTCTACCGATTTATAAAAATTAAACGGATTGAGGTACGAAAATTCCATCGGGCGATCCCCATAGATAATTATTTCGCCCGCTCCTAAAGTAAAGTTATCTGAAAGATTAAAACCCAACCGGTGGTAAGCCATGTATTTTTCTTTTAGAACATTTACTCCACCGGTTACTGTGTCTGCGGCATAGGAACTTTGACCCAACATTTTTCCGTGGAATGAGAAGAATGAAAATATTCCGTAATTAAATTGGAGTTGTAAATAATCAAACTTCGGACTGTTATCAGAAAGAATTGTTTTATTCTCACCATATCCAAGCATTAACCTGTCTCTACCAAATTTCAGATTGATCCAATCAAAATCAAGTGAAAGATGTCCTTCATTGTCATCAAAAAAAGTTTGTTCGGAGGTTTCGTTAAATTTATAATTGTACTGTAATTCCTTTTTCTGTAAAGCAGCTGCTTTACTTCCCATCGAAAAACCGTTTGAACCTTGAATATAAAAGCCGAAAGTGTTCATTAAAGTACCGCGGATAATTCCACCGGCGCTAAGTAATTCACCAGTTAGATTACTTAAATAAGCTTGGTTATTATAAATAAAATCTCCATCCGCCATTAAGTTGATGAATAGATTTCCTTTTTTACCGGAATTGAAATAGAGGAATTTTTCTTTTTGCGAGAATGGATCGTATTTCTCTCCATCAAGTAGCGATTGATAGGTATAAGTGGTTTCAAACATCTCAAAGCTAAATTCCGATCTGAGATCAAGTAAGCTATTTCTATCGATTAAATCAAGCTCCGTTTTCTTTACCTCAACTTGTTTCAAATATTCTGCGATTTTTTTGCGTGTTTTTGGTTTTTGAAATGAGTCGTAATCTTTTATAAAGTGAAGTGCATCCATTCTTTCAAGAAAAGAATAAACGGGATTTGCTCCCGGGACATACTCAGCTTGCGAGAAAATAAAAACCGGCATCGACAAGAAAAGCATAAGAAATATTTTTTTCAACGGACTTCTTCCCATTCTCTTGAAATTGATTTTTTTCTAAGCACAATAGAACTTGAATTTTTGAGCCACATCATCGAAACTGTAAAATATCCAAATCGACGAAACCTTCGCGGAGATTCATAAACTAATAATTCGTCGGTAAGAAGAATGCTGCCAATCTTTTTTATTCTTTTAAAAAGATCAAAATCCTCTCCGGCTGCTAACTTTTCATCATATCCGCCGAGTTTCGTAAAGATATCTTTTCTTATTATTTGGCATTCTCCCCGACCGTTTCCCATCCCTATGAAATTCAACAGGTGAAAATAGTAATAATAAAAACCATGGTAGAGTTTATCTGAAAATATCTCTTCTTCAGGAAACACTTTTACGTGTCCTCCAACAGCGAGATAAGAAGATGTGTAAACATTTGCTTCTAAAAAATTAAAAAACTTTTTAACATTAGCAAGCCGTACGTCTGCATTCAGAAAAATAAGCCACTCCCCTTGCGCTCTATTACCTCCTTTATTTCTACCGGCAGAAATGTTTTCTTTAATAGGTGAATCATGTTTTATAAAACTACATCCAAAACGCTTTGCAATTTCTTGTGTTGCATCTTTACTCCCACCATCGGAAATAATAATTTCATACTGATCTTGCTTCAAAGGAATTTCTAAAGTAAGCTGCTCCAAGAGTTGTGGTAACAGTTTTTCTTCGTTCAGAGTCGGGATAATTATGCTATACTTCAACATTCACCTAATAAGTAAGACCGAAGAAAACGACATTATGAGTTAAACGAATTCCCGGCATTGGAAAATGGAAATAGTTCAACGTGTTTTTAACAAACTGCCAATATTTTCCATAAAGTGGAATTGTTTCAGCATCATAGTCTAAAGCTAAGTAAAAATCACGTTGTCCGCCACCGCTTCCGTCAAGATTATTTACTCCCATCCCTACCGCAACACAAAGAAATTCCGGCCAATATTCGGCAACTTTTTTGGGCAACATATTTTTCAACTGCATGGACAACCAAAACTTTTGCCCGGCGTAATCATCAATAATTATATGAGTCTGTCCACTTACTTCATTTACTTTGTTAAGATCCGCCGGATAATAACTAAACTTAAATTTGAAGTTATTTAAGTAAGGATAATAATACTGAAATATCGGGAATGAAGCCCCCAACAAATCGCATGTTGCATCCCCCGGACTAAAACCCCATTGCGGTCCAAATCCGTCTTGAACTTCAACGAACAATTGGAATGATAAAGCTAGCGCTGATGAATACCAGGTATTTGCTTCCGCTTGAACATTAGCTCCTTCCAAAGCGGCAGAAAAACCATGAGCTATTATAGCTGTTCCGTAGAAATGTCCGATTTTGTCAATCCAAAGAGCATACTCCCAATCATTAAGAATTCGGAATTTCACTCGTTGATCTTTCCACCAGGCATTTTGCTGATAAACCATAATTCCGTATGCGGAACCAAACACACCGACTCCAATTCCGCCGAGCAAAGTGTAGTTGATCTCAGTTGCAAGCGGATCGACCATCGGAGGAATTTCGGTTAATGGACTAAGCGCAATATTTCTTTTTTCAAGTTGGAATGATCTTGTTTCCAATTGAAAAGCATTTGGAATTGAATCATACACCTGAGCAATATTAACACTCAACGGCAAAAGGACCATTAAGCAAAACATTCTTACAGAATTCAGCATTTAATTATTATTTCTCAGGTTTCATCTGCGGGAAAAATAAAACATCCCGGATTGAAACTTGGTTTGTAAGTAACATAACTAATCGATCGATTCCAACGCCTAATCCGGCGGTTGGCGGCATTCCGTATTCAAGTGCGCGGACAAAATCTTCATCATAAGATTGAGCTTCATCATCACCTGCTTCGCGTGCTTTTACTTGATCCTCAAATCTTTCTTTCTGATCGATTGGATCATTAAGCTCGCTGAATGCGTTGCAGATTTCTTTCCCGGCAACAAATCCTTCAAATCTTTCAACAAGTCCGGGTATTGAACGATGTTTCTTTGCAAGTGGAGAAGTTTCAACGGGATAATCAATTAAAAATGTTGGTTGAATAAGTGAGTCCTGTATCAGCACTTCAAAAACCCCATCAATAATTTTCCCTCTGCTTTCTTTTCCGGTGATTTCAACGCCATATTTTTTTGCGGCAGCAGTTAATGAAGCATCATCAATTGAGAGAACGTCAATTCCCGTTTTTTCCTTAATTGAATTCACCATTGAAACCCGGTTCCAGGGTGGTTTAAAGTCAATAACTTTATCTTCAAACTGAAATTCTGTTTTTCCGAAAACATTCAGACACAAATCAGAGATCATGGTTTCAACAAACTGCATCATCCATTCGTAATCTTTATAAGCTACATAGACTTCCATCATGGTGAATTCAGGATTGTGGGTTTTATCCATTCCCTCGTTACGGAAATCTTTTGATATTTCGTAAACACCGTCAAAACCGCCAACGATCAATCGCTTGAGATAAAGTTCGTCAGCAATGCGAAGGAAAAGTGGAATATCCAAAGCGTTATGATGTGTAACGAATGGACGAGCGGAAGCGCCGCCGTAAAGCCCTTGCAGCACAGGTGTTTCAACTTCAAGAATATTTTGTTTATCGAGAAAAGCTCGAATGAATGAAATAATTTTGCTTCTTTGGATAAAAACATCCTTCACTTCGGGATTAACGATAAGATCAACATAACGTTGTCTGTAACGCATCTCTTTATCTGAAAATTGATCATGAACGGTTTTATTTCCATTTTCGTCTACAACTTCTTTTGCAATTGGAATCGGGCGTAACGATTTTGTTAGAAGTACAAGTTCCTTACAGTGAACGGAAATTTCTCCGGTCCTGGTTTTAAAAACAAATCCTTTTACACCAATAATATCTCCGATATCAAAAAGTTTGAAATTATCGTAAGCTTCGGTTATTTCATCCCGTTTGAGATAGATTTGAATTCTTCCTTTAACATCTTGAATGGTTGCGAAAGAAGCTTTTCCCATTCTACGGATCGCCATGATCCTTCCCGATACAGCTACATTTTTTTCAACACCTTCTTCGAATGAATTTTTTATTTCAGTCGAATAATCGGTCCTTTCAAAACTATATGCAAAGGGATTAACACCTTTAGCTTTTAGTTCAGTTAATTCTTCAAATCTTCTCTTAATAAGTTCATTTATATCTTCAATAATTGGTTGATCCATTTTTTCTCCATTATTTCCTTTTAAAATTAGCGATGCGAATACAAACGAGGTCTTGCAAATTATCTGCAAGAACCACCGGAACCGTAAAATTATTTGCAATAATTGTAAACGCAACCGGTTCTTTATCACCTGTAAAAATATAACCGGAAATGCTTCTTACTCCGTTTATATATCCGGTTTTTGCTCTCACATTATTTTGAGCTCTGGTTTTTCTCATTCTATTGGCGAGAGTTCCGTCAACTCCTCCAACAGGCAGTGAGTTGTAGTAGTAGGTGAAAACTTCACTCTTGTACATGTAATTCAGTAACACAGAAATCTGTGTGGGCGAAATTAAATTTAATCTCGATAATCCGGAGCCATCAACAATTTCCATATTATCTGTGTTTATACCAATATCATTTAACATGATTTTGATTGTTTCAATTCCACGACCGGCGCTTCCGAAACCTCTCTTTTCATATCCGATTGTCTTGAGAAGTTGTTCAGCATAAAAATTTTGACTGTTCTTATTCAATACCTTTATAATATCTTTCAAGAAAACCGAATGATGTGTGAAGAGGAGTTTTGCATTTGAATAATCTGCAACATTTGCGATTTCGTCCAAGTCAGAGGCAAAGCCCGAAACCGTAATTCCCTTTTGTTCCAAAATCGTTTTGAGTGTTACAACAAAATATTGCGTTGGATTATTTATTGTTGCAAAAACTTTTATCGAATCATCTTTTTCTCTAATCGAACCATAAACTGAAATTATATTTGTTCCCCGCTCTCTAAAGATTTTGATATTTGTGGCTGAATCTCTTCCAACGGTGTTTACTTTGTTAATAATTATCGCGTACTTTGATTCCGGCGCGAATGTTAGAATAGCCTGCTCACCTGCAAGCGCCGGTTTAACCAAAATATCGATGCAATTATCGTTGAATGAAAGTGCGCCGGATGGTGCAGCAAACCAATCAGATTCATAATCCCAAGCCCAGCCTTCACCAAGACTAACATCATCAAAAGCGTTGTCATCGCCTAAAATATTTCCTCTTATTTCATCGATGCCAAGTGTCAATAAGGTATCTGCCCAATCGCGGAATATTTTTGTCATATCATCGTTATTGAACCTGCCGGAAATTGTCGGATCTCCAAAACCTCTGATAATCAAATCACCATTTAAAATTGAGCCGTCAAGTTTACCGGTTGAATATATTTCCGTTTTGAAGCGATACATTGGACCGAGTAAGAGCAGTCCCGCTGCACTCGTAATCAATTTTTGATTTGACGCGGGCATTACCAGTTTGTTTTCATTCTTTTTATAAAAATATTCTCCGGTAACTAATGACTGGATTGAAACTCCCCAAACTGCATTTGTAAAATTCGGATCGTTAAAAATATCATCAATTTGTGCCGCAAACTCCGGAACAGTATTAATTGAATACTTCGGGACAGTATCAATTTTTGCTTCTTGAGCAAAAATTAGTGATGTTAAAACTACAACGAGTAGAAAAAATATTTTAATGTTGCTTGCCATACTCTTGATATACCTCCTTAATTTCACTTTCGCTTACTATTCTGTAGGCACCAACTGGAATTTTTTTGTGGGTAAATGGTCCATACCCTGTTCTATCTAAAGCATTCACAAAATATCCGGCAGCTGCGAACATTTTTTTAACAAAATGATTTCTTCCTTCAACAGTTACTATTCTAACTAAAGTTGGATCTTTTTTCTGGATTTCAATTGAAACAAATTTTCCTTTTTTCCCATCGATATAAAAACCTTTTATAAACTTTGGTTCATCTTCAAGTTTCAATGGTTTGTTTATTCTCACTTCATATTCACGCGGAATTTTACTTTTTGGATGCGCTAAAAAATTAGTAAAATCTCCGTCGTTTGTAAGAAGCAGAACTCCTGTAGTGTTGTAATCTAAACGACCGATTGGAAAAATGTTTTCTTTTGTGTCGATCAATTCAACTACGGTTTTTCTACCCTTCTCGTCATTGGTTGAGGTGATAAATCCTTTAGGTTTATTTAAAAGAAAATAAAGGAGCCTTTTGGCTTTTATCGTTTCTCCGTCAAGAGCAACTTTATCTTTTGTAGGATCAATAACGCATGAAAGTGTAGTAATTGTTTTGCCGTTAACGGAAACTCTTCCCTGAAGAATAAATCCTTCTGTTTTTCTGCGAGAGGCAATTCCACAATCGCTAAGAAATTTATTCAGTCTGATCTGTTGCGTCATTCTCATCCTCTAATTCTTGTTCTAAATTTTCTTCAATTGCGTTCATCATAATTTTTCTTTTTTGATCAAGGAAATCTTCATCTTGCATTATTTCTTCAATTTCTCTCGGCTTCGGCAGATCGGTCAACTTATTTAAACCGAAATATTTTAGGAATTCATCTGTTGTTCCGTATAACAAAGGGCGACCGACAGTCTCCGCTCTTCCGCTGATAGAAATGAGGCTTTTCTCAAGCAAGGTATTCATAATATAATCAGCATTCACCCCGCGGATCATTTCAATTTCCGGTTTTGTAATTGGCTGCTTATACGCAATAATGGCAAGGGTTTCAAGAGCTGATTGGCTTAATCTTCTTTTACTTTTTTCATTTGACAAATATCCAATGTATTTTGAGAATGCTTGTTTAGTGGAAAAAGAAAAACCTCCCGCGATTTTCATAATTTTAAAAGGTCTTTGCGCTTCTTCCAACTGGATATTGATATTTGAGACGGTCTCTTCAATCTCGTCGGCGGTTATCGCAATTTCTTCTCCGTCGATTCCTTTAATAGCGCGAATGATCTCTTCTATTTTTAACGGTTCATCAGAAGAAAAAATCAATGCTTCAATAATCGAGTTGTAAATATTATCCATTTATAATAATTCCGTAAACTGTAAAATCGTTGGATGAAAAAGATTCTTTAATTCCGATCTGTCCCATTTTTGTCAACTCCAATAACGCGATAAATGTAACCACAATCCTTATTCGTTCATGCATTTCACTAATAATTTGAAGAAAGGATATTTCTTTTCCTTCGCTCAGCATTCCCAAAATAAAAACTATCTGCTCATCGATTGAAACCGATACTTTTTTAATCTCGTGAACAAATTCTTTTTTTACATTATCCAATGCTTTGCGGAAAGCTTTGGCAAGATCATAAACCGTGATATTCTTGAGAAGCACGTCAAGTTCAGGTGGCGCTTCTTTCGGATCGAGATCGTAATAGCCACGGTAACTTATTTTTCGTTGGGCAGTTTCAAAGAATCCCAACTCATCCGACATTTCTTTGTATCGTTTGTATTCTAACAAAGCTTTTACCAGGTCAGCACGAGGATCGATCTCTTCTCCCTTTTCGTCAACCTCTTTTGGAAGAAGCATTCTCACTTTTATGTGCATTAATGTTGAAGCCATTAAAATGAAATCCCCGGCAACTTCGAGGTCAAGCATTTTTATAAGATTGACATAGTCTAAAAATTCTTTTGTGATATAAGAAATAGGAATGTCGTAGATATTCAACTCATCTCTTTTAATAAAGAAGAGAAGTAAATCAAGCGGACCTTCAAAATGACTTAATTTAATCTTGAACAAGGTTATCCTAGTTTCATTTTTTCACGAACTTCTTGCATTGTTGCATGTGCAACTTTTTTAGCGCGGGCTTCTCCATCAGATAAAATATTTTTAACTTCATCTAAATGAACTTCGTAATATTTTCTTTTCTCTAAAATCGGTGCGATAAAATTGGAGATGTTAGCTGAACATTTCATTTTACAATCAACACAACCCAAAGCGCCGCTTCTGCATCCGGCTTCAATTTCCGGAATTTCATTTGGTGTAAATTTTTTATGATAAGAAAATACCAAACAGACTTCCGGTCTTCCGGGATCATTTTTTCGCATTTTCTGCGGATCGGTTTTTGCTTTTTTTAATTTTGCTTTGATCGTCTCTTCATCATCTGAAAGTAGAATGGTGTTCCCTAGCGATTTACTCATTTTAGCATCACCATCCAAACCGGAAAGTCGAGCGAACGCAGTAAGTTTTGGTTCCGGTTCCGGGAAAACATCACTGTATTGATTATTAAACTTTCGTGCAATCTCTCGTGTAATTTCGATATGAGGAACTTGATCTTCTCCTACTGGCACAAGATCACCTTTATATAAAAGAATATCAGCCGCTTGTAAAACGGGATAACCTAAATGTCCATAGATAACATTTTCAATATTCAAATCTCTAACTTGATCTTTTACAGTTGGATTTCTTTCCAAACGGTTAACCGTTACAAGCATCGAAAAAATCAAATGAAGTTCTGTGTGTTCCTTTATTTGAGATTGACGGAACATCGGACTTATCACCGGATCGAGTCCCGAAGCTAACCAATCGATCAACATATCAATTGAATCTTGATAGATTGAATCAGAATTTAGATTTGTAGTTAGAACATGATAATCAGCAATAAGATGGTAATTATCATATTCATCTTGAAGATTTATCCAATTCTCTAAAGCGCCTACGTAATGTCCGATGTGTAATTTACCGGTTGGACGCATCCCGCTTAAAATTCTTTTCTTTTTACTTTCCACTTTCCACTTTCTACTTTTAACTTCTAATCCATGTACATATACTGTTTCCATGAATCGTCGAGCTTTCTCACCGAATTCTTAATGAAAAGAATATGACTCGGTGTGAACGGTTTAATCAATAATTTCATGTGAGCATCGTGAGGTGAACGGTCACCTTTCTTATTATTACAAAGAGTACAAGCTGCAACCAGATTCTCCCAACTATCGCCTCCCCCTTTTGCTCTTGGTACAATATGATCGATTGTCAACGGGATATCGCTTCTTCCGCAGTAAGCGCACTTAAACTCATCTCTTCGTAAAATATTTTTGCGCGTAAGTACAACTTTTTTGTATGGCACAGAGATATAACTTGCAAGGCGTATAACACTTGGCCAGGGAAAAGTCCGCTGGATTGTTCTCACAGATTTTTTTTGATCTCTGGAAACTATTTCGGCTTTTCCAAGTAAAAGCAGAATTAACGCCTTTTTGATATTGCAAATGGTTAACGGCTCATAACTTTGATTAAGCACCAGCACTTTTGCATTTAATTTTCCGTTCGTACGTTTTGAGGGCTCGAAGACTTCCTCCCGGAATTTCGGGTTATTAATATATCTTACTTTTCTTGCAAATATAATTAAAAGGAAAAGTTTTTGCTAATAAAAGGGTTGTGCGGTATGTTTTATCCTGTTTTTGCGATGTTAAATATCTAAACAGCTCATCTTTGCCTTTGCCCTGAAAGGGCAAAATACACCAACTCAGGGCGAAGCCCTGATAAAGTGAACGGGAAATGAGAAAGCCCTGAAAGGGCGGGATAACCTCCGGATTTTTCTAATGAAGATAATTATTGTGCCCTTTCAGGGCTTGATTTGATAATGGATTTATTTTCATAGGGCTTCGCCCTATGTTGGTGGATATCGCCCTATGTTGGTGGATATCGCCCTTTCAGGGCTTTATTATTATACATGCTTGACAAATTTAAAAAACGGAATTGTCCCAACCATTCCCTAATAAACACAATCACTTCTTTTCGCTTTTAATTATCCTCAAAACAGAGTAAATTTGAGCATCAATTATGGAGAAGGAAATCATGTTTAAAAAGTTACTCTCACTTGCAGTCGTTATTTTATCTTTTTCCTTAAACGCTCAAAGTTTTAGGACGGAATCAATTGACGGTGTCAATAGTTTCAATACTACCAACGAAAGACTAACAACTACCAACGGTTCTTCACTTTACGGTTATGTAACTTGGGATAAAGATTATCTCTATATTGCGTATTCTGGAAACTCCCCATGGGGAACTGTAACTGATAATGATCGAGTTTACCACATCTATATTGATATTGATCCGAAAAAAAATCCCACCAGCGGTACTGGGACAACTGTTTCAGATGCTTGGGCATGGAATCCGACTCTTCCTTTTTCAGCGAATTATCATTACGCTTTTAAAACCAATGATAATAGTGAGTATAGAAAAATTTATAATGGAACTATTTGGACGGATTCTCCATTTGCAACACTAAACATTAAAGAGGTGGGTTTTTGGGAACTCAAAATTAAATTGAGTGATCTCGATTCTCCAAAGCAAATCAATCTTCTAACTTATGTTGAGGAGGATAAATCAGGTGGAAGCATCAATGGCGGCATTCCTTCAAATCTTTTTACAAATACAACCACGCAAGGTTCAATAACATTTAATAATCATTTTCTAAATTATTATTTGAATGATCAAGTCAATCCAAATGCGAGTTATAATTTAGATAATTATTCTTGGCAGATTCGGTTGAAAGTAACTTCTTCAGGTTTGACAGATTCTTCCGCAATTGCGGGAATGGCTTTAAATGCTACAGACAATTATGATTCAGGCATTGATCTTCCGAAACCTCCTTCAGCACCGAGTAATTATCTTTCAATCTATTTCCCGCACGATGCTTGGTCTTCGCTCGGACCAAAATATGCGCGTGATATAAAACTTTATAAATCTCTTGACAGCACAACATCTTCGTGGGATGTTTCCATTGCTTCGGATCTCATAAGTCAAACGATAACTGTATCCGCTTCATCTTTTGATTTTGTCCCTTCCAATTATGCAATTTCACTTTACGATATTACGAATGATTCAACTCACGATCTTAGAACCTCCAATTATCAATTCAATTCAGGTTCGTCTTCGGCAACACATTATTTCCGTTTGATAGTTGGGACTTCCTTTTCTGCACCAAACATTAGTCCTAATGTAACATCACTTAATTTTGGAAGTTTGAAAACTGATAAGGATTCAATTCAGAATGTTGTTATTACAAACATTGGAGATTCATCACTCGTTATCTCAAATGTTATTTCCACTCATAGTTTTTATACCTTCACCGGCGGAACAACCTACACCATCACCAAAAATAATTCTGTAACAATCCCGGTAAAATTCAGTCCGAGAGCTGCCGGTTTATTTGAAGGAAAACTCTTAGTGCTGTGCAACGACCCGAATACCGATACTCTTGAAGTTGCTTTAAGCGGAACCGGTGTAACTCTTCTTCCAATAATTTCTGTCAGTACTTCTACTCTCAATTTTGGATCGATAAAAGTTGCTTACGATTCTACACTTACTTTTAAAATTTACAATACCGGTGATACAACACTCACGGTATCAGCATTAACTTCTTCAAGTGGAAATTTTACTGTAAATACTTCAGTTCCTTTTTCAATTTATAAAAACGATTCTGCATCCGTCTCGGTAACTTTTACGCCGGATGAAGTAAAAGCATATAGTGATTCACTATCAATCACCAATACTGACGCGACAAATAATCCGTTTAAAGTTTATTTAACTGGAAACGGAATTGAATCAATTCTTCAAAAAGATTTTACTGCTGGCTGGAATCTCATTTCCGTACCGGTAGTACCCAACGATCAAAATACCAGCGCAGTTATTGGCGATGACGCCTCAAACTTTTTCTTTTATGAATATATAAATGCTGATTATTTCCCGGCAATAACTGTTGAAAGAAATAAAGGTTACTGGTTCGGAATTGAATCCAACACGACCGTTGACGTTACTGGGAAACCGAAAATTACCGATGATACACTATCGCTTTCTGCAGGATGGAATTTAATCGGCTCTCCATTTTTGAAGAAATATCTAAAATCATCTGTGCAATATTCTAAAAATGGTGTTACTGTTTCAGCAGATTCTGCTGTTCAATTAGGCTGGATACAAAATTCATTTTACAAGTATAATACTTCAACTTCTTCATACGAATCCACCGATACCTTATCTCTTTGGAGTGGTTACTGGTTAGCGGCTTTAACCGATGGTGTAAAATCGATTTATTTGAAAAATAGTCAAACAGGTTCGTTACCGAAAAAAACAAATACAACTGATGCTAATTCAAACTACTGGGCAGTTTCAATTTCTGCATCAATTAATGGAATGAATGATAATCTCCTATCATTCGGACAAAGTGATTTTGCTACAGATGCATTTGACGCAAAATATGATTATGTAAAACCACCAAAATCTCCCGCTGCCTCAGTTGAGACTTATTTTGAATATGCAAACTGGAGTTCTTACTTTAACAAATATGCAAGTGATGTTAAAAAATCATCTTCCAATAAAGATGCTCAATGGTCATTTAATGTTGCGGCTTTGCAGAATGGAACAATGACATTAGATTGGAAAAGCATTTTAACTCAAATTCCGGCTGAAGTGCAAAAACAGTTTGCAATAATTAGTTTGTCAACAAATGATATTCCCGATTTTCAGTCGGTTGATATGTTAAAACAATTTTCACTTTCACTTCAAGTTGAAAAAGATAAAACATACAAGTTTAACATTAATGCTTCTATTACGGATGTGAATGATGAAAATACACAACCGAAAGAATTTGGATTAAACCAGAATTATCCAAATCCGTTTAATCCGGTTACATCAATTAAATACTCGGTTGCTTTTACTCAGCATGTACAATTAAAAGTCTATGATCTTATAGGAAACGAAATTGCGGTTTTGGTCAATGAAACAAAAGCGCCGGGAACATATATCATAGAGTTTTCATCCGCTAAATTAGCAAGTGGAACGTATTTTTATCGGTTGCAATCAGGAGATTTTGTTCAAACGAAGAAGATGATTATCCTCAAATAAAGTTTGTTTGATCGAATTGGTAGAATCAAATTTCTACTGAAAAGTTGCATTCATTTATGGAATTATTATGAAGCAAAGTTTCAAAACTGAAAAATTGTTTATCTTTTTCTTGATCTTACTCTTACTCATAATCTGGGCTCTTTTTTAGTAGGGGCGTTCGGAAGAACGTCTCTACCTTAACAAGGAAGATAAACTCTAAAAATTGTCCCCTTTTTATATTCACTTTCCACTTCGATCTTTCCCCCATATGAATCAACAATCCTTTTTACAATTGATAAACCAAGTCCCGTACCGCTAATATTTTTTGTAAACTCATTTTTTGCGCGGAAGAATTCGTGGAAGAGTCTCTCCTTTTCTTTCGGCTTCATCCCAATCCCCGTATCTCTGAACTCAATTAGATTGTAATTGCCGGAATGTGTTAACTCAATAGTAATTTGCCCATCTTTATTATTGTACTTTATTGCATTACTCATCAGGTTTATGAACAATCTTGTTATTTCGTCAGAATCAGCAATAACGGAAGGAGACGAAGAATAGTGTGTGGTAACCGTAATGTTCTTTTCTTTAATTTCGAGTTGGAAGAAATCAATTAGGGATTCCAGTATCGGACGCAGATCAACGCTTTTTATTTCACGTCGGATGGTTTTCATCTCCATTTTCGAAATATCAAGCAGATCGTTTACTAACTTTAACAACGAATCAAGACGAATCTGTGACCGATGAATAAAAATATTTTTTTTCTCTTCAGGTATCTGAATCGTATTGTCATTCAATAATTTAAGATAACCGTAAACAGCTGCAATCGGAGCCTTCAATTCATGTGATACCATCGAGACGAATTGTGATTTTAATAATTCTATCTTCTTCATCTCAGTAATATTTTTTATTACAATCACAACTCCGGCAAGAGTCCCATCAGGGTGAGGCACCGGTGAGGAAGTTGCTTCAACAAATAAACTCTCCCTTCCTATCAATTCAATCTGCGCGCTAAAAGATGTGTGTAGATATTCTTCTGTGTCTAATATTCCTTGAATGAGTTGAGCGATCTCGGGATGAAGTTTATCAATGATATATTGTTCGAGTTGAATTGTATCGAGTTGGAGATATTTAAGTGCACTCGGATTATATAGAACGGCTTCGCCTACTGAATTTACAACGAGTAAACCGTCTGTAATTGAGTTTATAATTGTATTGAGCCGCGTTTTTTCAAATGTAACTTCAAGAAGTCTCGCTTCCCTTTCACATTTCCATTTTTCAGATTCAACCAAAAGTAAATGTCTGTCGTATCCTTTTTTTAATTGAAGAAGAAGTTCTTCGGGCAGAAATGGTTTTGGGATGTAACTGAATGCCCCGATCTTAGTTGATTCAATAGCGGTGTCGTAACTTGCGTAAGCGGTGGTGATAAAACAAATTGTTGTCGGGTGAACTTTACTAATTTCAGAAAGAACTTCAATGCCGTCTTTGTCAGGCATTTTTAAATCAATTAATGCAAGGTCGTATGCAGTCTTTGTTCCAAGCGCGATTCCTTCGGTACCGTTTTCAGCAGTATCAACTGAGTAGCCCTCCAGTTCTAAAAGTCTTTTGGTTCCAAGTCTAAGACCTTTTTCGTCATCAACAACAAGTACTTTAGGCTTATATTCATTTTCCATAATATATTGTAATCATTACTTCTTATGCAACGTCCAGAATTCATCAAGTTTTTGTACAAGTTCACTTAAGACTACGGGTTTATTTAAAATGGCATCGCATTTAATCCATTCTTTTTCTTCTTCAGTCGAAGTTCCGAATTTAAAACCTGTCAAATAAGCGGCTGAAGTAACTATAAATACTGGAATTGTTTTTCCGTAAGTATCTTTCTTTATTTTATAACTTAAGATAAAACCACTGTCGTGTTCTTCCATGATTAAGTCGATGATAACAGCATCAGGTTTGGTTTGTTGATAAACATCCCAGCCTTCCTTTCCGCTGTAAGCAGTGTAAACGTGGTAGTTCATCGATTCAAGCAGTAATTTATTTTGAGCTACTAAATCGGGGTCATCATCGATATAAAGTATTTTTTTCTTTTCCATATAGCTAACTGTGTCTCTCTAATTTAAATATTGTCCGTGAAGTGTAAGGTGATTTGGTAATTTAATTATGAACGTTGTTCCCCCTCCGGGAATACTTTCAAAAGTGATATTGCCGGAGTGCATTTTAACAATTCCGTAACTGATTGCTAATCCAAGTCCGGTTCCTTTTCCTATTTTCTTCGTTGTAAAAAACGGTGTAAATATTTTTCCGATGTTCTCCTTTTGAATTCCGCATCCGGAATCTTTTATTTTTGTAACAACATTTCCCCCTTCTTCAGCTATCGATACGGCAACTCTTTTATCCGGGATTTCTTCAATCGACTCGCATGCGTTATTCAAAATATTTAAGAATACCTGTTTTAATTGATCCCTGTCTCCTTCAATGATTAATTCATTACAACTCTCCAATGAAATTGTTACTTCTTTTGCCGATGGTAGAAGTTTAATATTTCTTATTTGCTCAGCAATTAGCTCTTTAAGATTTATTTTTTCAATATTAAGTTTTCCCTGACGGGCGAAATTCAACAAATTTGCTACAATGTTTTTGCATCGAGAAGCTTCTTCAATGATGAGTGATAAGTCCTCTATCGGCTGCGTACAATCGAGTTTTTGTGCGAATTCTTTTTTTAACATTGATGAATAAAGCATTATTGTTCCGAGCGGATTATTAATTTCATGCGCAACTCCTGCGGCTAATTGTCCAATCGATGCTAATTTCTCAGCGGTTCTGAGTTGATCTTCCGCGTTATTCAAATCATCGTATGCTTTTGCAAGCTGCTCGATCAATCTTGGCAGACACATCTCTTTTTCTGCTAATCCCTTTGCAATTGCAACCGCAAACTCTCTGCATGTATTATAGCCGCACGCACCGCAATTTAATTCATCGGAAAGTTTATTTTTTTGAAGTTCATTTAATATCTGTCTTATAGTTTCTTCTGCCGGGTAAGGTCGCCGCTGATCCTTTGCAGAAAAGTTTCTTGTGAAGTCTATTTTTCTGCTATTGTAAATATTGCTTTTCCATACACTCTTATCAACTTTATGAAGATTTTCTTCTACATACTTGATAACGTTTTCGCGTTTTGAATAATAGTTCAAATCAGAACAAATGGCGGGACCATCGATACACCCCTCGCAAAATAATAAATCAACAAATTTTGCGTTTATTTTATTCCCGGCTAACTCCTCAATTATTTCAATTATTTTTTTCTTCCCTTCCACTACAATGGTTTCTTTTTCAAGAACATCACCGCTTATATGAGAAGTTTTTAACAATCCGCCTGATAAAGGATAACTTTTTCCGAGATACGAAAACGGAGGATCAAAGAAACTATCTTCCAGTTCATTCACCACAATTCCCCTGGCGACAAATATATTTTTAATTTCCGTAAAAGTAAGCACAGCATCAATGGTTTCGGACACTTCCGGATTAATTGCTTCGCTTTTTTTAGCTATACAAGGTCCGATAAATACAACTTTGGTTTCGTTTCCAAAATTAGTTTTGATGTATCGACCAAGCGCGATCATAGGAGAAACAACCCTTGCAAGATTCGGGACAAGTTCCTTATGATACATTTCAATGTAGTTTACAATAGCCGGGCATGAGGAAGTGATAATCGTAGTTGAATCTTCACTCTGATATAACTTGGTGTATTTTGCGCTTATTAAATCAGCGCCGAAAGCGGTTTCGACTATTTCATTGAATCCCAATTTTCTGAGTGCCGCCGGGAATTTCAAATAGTGATCGGGAAAGGAAGCGGGAAATGACGGAGCAACAATCGCGAAGGTTTTATATTTTCCAAGAAATTGGTTTAGTACAACCTCCGTTTCGCTATCAACTTGTTTTGCATTCTGCGAGCATACTTTGACGCAATGTCCGCATGCAATGCAACGCTCCGAAATAACCCTTGCCTGACCATTCTCAACGCGGATAGCTTTTGCCGGACATTCTCTAATACACGAGTAACATCTTCGGCATCGATCTTCAATTGTACTAACTATACCAGTGCTCATCACATCTTTATCCAAAAAATCATTTTACACTGTATTCTTCTTATTCATAATCATAATCTTAATCTTAATCACTTGCTTATTTACCGTTCTAATTATTCAATATCTTCTTTCTATCAAAATAGTGTGTATGCAGAATTTTGTGAGCGGTTGGAGAATTCGGCTCAACAAAAAATTCTTTGTATAAAACTTTAACCGATTCATTCTCATGCGAACGGCGCGTTTTCATGTTTGCATCTATCTGATAGAGGGCGCGCATTCTCTTCTGTATCTTTTCCGGTTTTTGGTGGATTGGCTGTCCGCCACCATTTATACAACCGCCTGGACACGTCATAACTTCTATAAAATGATACTTGGATGTTCCGTCTTCAATTTCATCGAGAATTGCTTTCACATTTCCGATACCGTTGACAACAGCTATGTTGATCTTTTTACCACCGACAGTTATAGTTGCCTCTTTTAATCCTTTTAAACCTCTGACGGTTTCAAAATCAACATTGTCCAATTCAGAACCGGTAAGTTTGAAGTAAGCGGTTCGCAGGGTAGCTTCCATTACTCCGCCGCTTGTGCCGAATATTGCCGCTGCGCCGGTCGATTCTCCAAGTGGATTATCAAACTTCTCTTCCGGCAGTTCTCCAAATTCAATTCCGGCAATTTTGAAAAATCTTACAAGTTCGCGGGTTGTTAATACCGCATCCACATCGTGTAGACTTTCTTCCGCAAGTTCAGATCTATTCGACTCGAACTTTTTCACCGTGCAAGGCATTATGGAAACCACAAAGATATCTTTCGGCTGCAAACCCATTTTTTTTGCGTAGTAGGTTTTTAAGACAGCTCCTTCCATCTCGTGGGGAGATTTACAAGAAGAAACATGCTCAAGTAATTGCGGTCTGTTTTGTTCAATATATTTTACCCAGCCCGGGCAGCAACTTGTGAACATGGGAAGTTTACCGCCATTACTTACTCTGTTAATTAGCTCTGCTGCTTCTTCAACGATGGTTAAATCTGCTGAAAAATTTGTATCAAATACTTTTTTGAATCCTAAACGACGTAATCCTGTGACAATTTGTCCTGTAACATCTGTTCCCAAAGGCATGTTATATTCTTCTCCCAAAGTAGCTCTTACAGCGGGCGCAACTTGTACAACAGTAAATTTATTTTTATCATTCAACGCGCTTACAACTTCTTTTAACGAACTTTTTTCTCTAAGCGCTGCGGTGGGACAAACGAGAATGCACTGTCCGCAAAGAATACAATCGCTAACATTCAATCCTTTATTAAATGGAGTTGTTACGGTACTATAAAATCCCCGGTTGGTAAAATCGATCGCACCGATTTTTTGAACTTCATGACAAACACGAACACATCTTCCGCAAAGAATACATTTCGCCGGATCTCTTTCCATTGATGAACTTGAAATATCAATCGCGTGAGCTTTTTTCTCCCCGACGTAACGATGTTCTCTAACGCTGTATGTTTCAGAAAGATCTTGTAGTTCACAATTTTTATTTCTAACACAAACAAGGCAGTCTTGCGGATGATTTTCTACAAGAAGTTCTACAATAGTTTTTCGCGCTCTTCTAACTCTTGCTGAATTTGTCTCAACTACCATTCCTTCGTTAACCGGGAAAGCGCATGAAGGAGTTAATCCGCGATACCCTTCAACTTCTACACTGCATATTCTGCACGCTCCGGATGGGATCAAATCTTTCAAATGGCAGAGCGTCGGGATGTTTATTCCTACTGATTTAGCCGCTTCAAGAATGGTCATTCCCTCTTCGGCATTTACTTTTATATTATTTATTGTTAACTGAACCATCGGTTTCTCCATCAATTTCTTAGTTTACCATTATTGCGTCAAATCGGCATGCATCTATACACATTCCGCAGCGGATGCATTTATCGTCGAGGATGTAATGTGCATGACTTTTTTCTCCGATAATTGCCTCAACGCCGCATTTACGCAAACAAACACCGCAACCTTCGCAAAGAGTGTTATCAATACTGTAAGTCAATAAATCCTTACAAACACCTGCCGTACATTTTCTGTCATAAAGATGCTCTTCATATTCTTCACGGAAGTATTGCAAACCGGAAAGCACCGGATTTGGAGCCGACTGACCCAATCCGCACAATGAAGTATCTTTAATAACCGAAGACAATCGCTTGAGGTGAATTATTCCCTTAAACCTTTGCAGTTGATCGGTTTTGTTTTTTGTGCTTTTATAACTTTTCGGTATTCTCTCGATAATTTCCAACATTCTTTTCGTTCCTTCACGACATGGAACGCATTTTCCGCACGATTCGCTCTGAATAAATGTTAGAAAATATCTTGCAACGTCTACCATACAGGTGTCTTCATCCATTACTACAAATCCGCCGGAGCCCATCATCGCGCCGACTTCTTTTAACGATTCATAATCAACTTGCGTTTGCATTACCCGTTCAGGTAAACAACCACCGGAAGGACCGCCGATTTGCACCGCTTTGAATTTTTTATTATTCGGAATACCACCGGCAATTTCGAAAACAATTTCGCTTAGTTTTGTTCCCATTGGGACTTCCACTAAACCGGAGTTTGCAATTTTGCCTGAGAGAGCAAATACTTTTGTCCCTTTACTTTTTTCAGTGCCGATAGACGAAAACCATTGAGCTCCCTTTCTGATTATCACCGCGATATTCGAGAAAGTCTCAACATTATTAATAACCGTAGGTTTACCAAAAAGTCCTGCATCAGTCGGGAAAGGCGGACGCGGACGCGGCATTCCTCTTTTCCCTTCAATTGAACCGATAAGCGCTGTTTCTTCTCCGCAGACAAACGCTCCGGCGCCTTTTTTAATTTTCAGATCAAAACTAAAATTGCTGTTTAGAATATTCTCTCCGAGAAGTCCATACTTTCTGCATAATTCAATTGTATTTTGTAAACGTTCAATCGCTAACGGATATTCTGCACGGCAATAAATATATCCTGATGTAGCGCCTATAGCGTATCCGCCAATCATCATTCCTTCAACAACACGGAAGGGATCGCTTTCAAGAACCGAGCGATCCATAAAAGCTCCGGGGTCTCCTTCATCAGCATTACAGATAAGATATTTATGATCGCTTTTTTGTTTATTCGCGAGTTCCCATTTTTTACCTGTTGGAAATCCGGCACCACCTCTACCTCTCAATCCACTGGCGCTGATTTCTTTTACAACTTCGATTGGGGACATTAGGGATAAAACTTTATCAAATGCATTGAATCCCCCGTGCGCGATGTACGTATCGATCGAATTAGGATTAATTATCCCGCAATGTTCCAACACAATCTTTAATTGATGTTTAAAGAACGGGTTATCTTTTAGTAAAGGTACCCCAAATTGATTTGGTTCATGAGCGCCAAGCACTTTTTCGGCAAAGATCGCTTTTTCAACTATCGCTTTTTGGATCAGTTTTGGAACAAACTTGGGAGTTATTTCACAATAGGAAATTCTAACTTGTCCCGGAAGTTTAATATCAACAATTACTTCTTTCGCGCAAAAGCCGATACAGCCGGTAGCTTCTATTTTAGCGGAAATGTTGAGCTTTGATAATTCTGCTTTTATCGCTTCTTCAACTTTCAACGCTCCGGCGGCAAGTCCGCAAGTTCCCATTCCTATAAAAATAATAGGAATCTCGTGTTCGCTATATCTTAGTTGTTCGCCGAGATGTTTGAATTTCTCTTTACATTTTTCATTATGGTGGCAAAGAGGACCATCCGTACAACATTTTATAAATTGATCGCAGGGACTTTTTGCGCTATGCCAGCATTCTTCACAACAATGATCTAAAAACGATTTCATTTTACACTTTCCTCCTTTACCGGGCAGGTTTCCTGCTTAACACTTTTCTTGGAATAGTTCTTTATGATCTTTGGAATATCTTTCGCTGCAATGCGTCCGTAATAATCTTCATTTATCGTAATAACCGGTGCAATACTGCAAGCACCGATGCAGTTTACAATTTCGAGTGTGAATTTTTTATCTCTCGTTGTCTCTCCGGCTTTTATATTCAGTTCGTGTTCAATGGCAAAAAGGATGTTTGCCGAACTTTTAACGTGACACGCGGTTCCCCGGCAAACTTTAATAACATTTTCACCAAGAGGTTTTAATCTAAATTGATTATAGAAAGTAGCAACACCGTAAACACGACTGAGCGGAATATCGACAAATTCGGAAATATCTTTGAGTGCCGTTTCCGGTAAATAGTTGTAAATACTTTGAATATCCTGTAAGAGTGGGATTAACGCACTTCTATCTTTCGCTTCGTAATGATTAAATATTTCTGTATGCACTTTTTTCCTCGCAATAATTGAGTAGTGTTAGGCTTCATATTAAGTGCCAGATTTTGCGTGAAAGAAATTGTGTTAAAGTTATTTTTTAATGTGATTGGTGAACATTAAAAGTGTAGGTTCTTTATTTTGAAAACATTTTTACCAAAAAAGATAGTTGGTTAACGAATGCGAAATATTTGCAGTGGGTTACAAATTGTATTCGTAAATAAAACAGTTTACTGCTTCTTTACAATTATGAACCATTCTCTAACCGTTTAGATGTTTTATTTTTGCAAAATATCAAAAGGAACTTGGCCATCAGTAAAAATATTTTTAAGTTCGACGGCACAAAACTAACACCTCGGTAAATTGAGGAATAGACTAAACAATAAGTCAGGTATATTAAAATTATGGCAAGTGCAAAAGAACATTACGATAAACTATTAGCCGGCAATTATTCATGGATGTTTGGCGGATCAGAAAATAAGATCACTGAAAATAAAATTTACTTTGAATCGCATGGAATTAAACCTGAACGATCCGGTATTGCAGTTGATTTAGGCGCCGGATCAGGCTTCCAATCGATGCCGTTAAGTCAGATAGGATTTTCAGTAATTGCAATAGATTTTAGTGAAATCCTTTTGTCAGAAATCCGGACAAACAGCAAAGGACAAAAAATTAAGACTGTTAATGACGATCTCCTCAATTTCAAAAAGCACGTACCTGCTAAAGTTGAATTATGCGTCTGTATGGGTGACACGCTTACACATCTTAATTCTCTGGAGGACTTGGAAAAATTATTCAAAGACATCAATGCTGTTCTGGAAGATAAAGGGAAACTTATTCTTTCGTTTCGCGATCTCTCATTCGAGTTAACCGAATTAGACCGCATAATTCCCATGCGGAGTGATGAGACAAAAATATTTACCTGTTTTTTAGAATATGAACAAGATAAAGTAAAAGTCCATGATATTTTATATGAACACACAGGAGAGGGGTGGCAGTTAAAGAAAAGCTTTTATCGCAAACTAAGAATTTCAAGAGATTGGATAATTGCCAAGTTAGTAAGTTTAGATTTTTATATTGAGGTATCAAATGTGAATAAAGGAATGGTTGAGATTATTGCAAGGAAATAGAGTCTGACAAATTATTGATTTTATAGTTGTAAATTTCCCCAAACCTTTTTACGTTTGTTTGTAGTAATTACGAATGTAGGTGGCTTTATTTCTGAGTTAGTGTTATATAGAATAAAAAAAACAATTGTTTGCTTTCTCCCCTTTGTCTCCTACGAAAGACAATTCACTTTAATTAGAAAGCTCCCTAATTTCTTAATTCCCCTGTCTGCGGATCGTAAATAAATTATCTACTTGTTAATAAAAAAAGGGCGTTATGAGAAAACTATTTATTGTTTTGATTTATTTTGTCTTGATTTTACCAATCGCTGCTCAATCAAAAAGTGATTCGTTTTTATATTGGAATGATAGAAAGATTGAGTGGAAAGATTTTCAAGGAATAGCGCCAATCTATGTTAATAATTACTCGTCTGAAATTAAGTATGGAATTGGTTATAGAACATACGATAAAGAGGTAAATGACGTTCAATTTAAGTGGCTTGAAACATATAGTTACATGGATAAAACTTCATCATGGGTAATAGAAAAATATAAGAAACCAGAATATTTATTGTATAATCAAGTCATTTTTAACATTGCTGAATTATATTCGAGGAAAATGCAGCACGAAATCAACTCGGTTTCCGGTACTATTAATGAAGTAAGAATTAATCTTGACGAAATCCTAAAAAGAACTCAAGAACAATGTAATAATCGTGTTGCAAATTTTGCTGTTTCATCAGAATATGGAACAAAATCAAGAATTGTTGATTATTGGTTTGGTAAAATTGAATCTGAACTAAAAGCTGACGAACGGAATGAATATCCTCCATTTTCAATAAGTGATTGGGGTTACGGTATTACTTTTGACTTTGGTTATGGCATCCTCACAAGCTCAAGTAAAGATTATTTTAGCAATCCCGTAAATATGGCATTTGGTTTTGATATTCAATATAAATCTGCGTTATTTTTTCTAAGAGCGATTGTTGGTTTTAATAAGGTTAAGCAACCTTTTCTAGATGGGAAAGATCTATGGCCGATTGGATTAAAAACAGGATTAGCTGTTGCTGATTTATCGGTAGGATATCCTTTATTATTTGGTAAAAGAATTGTTTTTACTCCATTTATTGGTCTGGGATATATAGAATATTCTTCAATGGATCAATCGGCACCCTATAAAGATTATATATTTGGTAATGTTGCAATGACTTTGGGGGTAAATTGCGATTATATTTTTAATCAGAAAATTGATTTCTTAAATGACGTCTTTTCAATGGGAAAAAGTCATTGGTTAGTAAGAACAAGAATTACAGCAGCGCCTTATAATTTTTCTAATGGAATTAACGGTTGGTCTTATAATTTTACTGTAGGATTAGGGATTTTTGGGAATTCAATTTATAAATAGGTTTCTTTCTGGGTTTAGTGAACAAAACAAATTTATTTTATAAAGGTAAAAAAATATGGAAAAAGTTTTAATAATTATCGGCGCTGCAATCTTCGGGTATCTCGGAATTGCTCATTTGTTCTTTACATTTTTCACTAACAAATTTGAAGCGCGTGATTCTTCCGTCACTAACGCGATGAAGGGAACGTCACCAATTCTAACTAACGAAACTTCGGTTTGGAATGCCTGGATCGGTTTTAATGCAAGCCATAGTTTAGGTGCTATGTTGGTTGCCGGTTTTTATATTCCTCTTGCTATCTGGGACTTTGATGTAATTCAGTCATCTATTTGGTTTTCGCTTTTGCCGGTATTAATCGGATTATCATATCTCACGTTAGCTAAGAAATATTGGTTTAAAATACCTTTTTTCGCTATTCTGATTGCAACAATATGTTTTATCATGGCGGCAATATTAATTTATTTGTAGTAAATGTCCCTTCTAATTAGGGATTTACCTTTTTTGCATTGGCTCTTTCTCCGGCATTCAACTCATTTACCTTGTAGATTCAATCCATTTGTAACGCAGAATATTATTCTGCGTTACGGTTGTTGAAAATACTGAGATGAACAAAGGTTAAATCTTGTTGTTTATTTTTGATAAAATATTTTAGCGGGTACTTGGTTATCTGCAAAAACCTTTTTACGTTTGGTTGTAGTAATAATTAAGAAAGCCGGAGTTATTATTTCTCAGTTAGTGTTACATAGAAAATCTTTATCAAACGGGGTAAATGATCCGTTACTCTTTTCCATTTCATATTTTATCAATCTATTTAATCCGATATGAAAAAATATAGTTTCCATCTATTCGTTTTTATAATGTTTACTTCATTGAATTGTTACACGATTGTTGAGAGAAATCTCCTGTCGAAGGATTATACTTACCTTTATAATAATCATGAGATCATTGGTTTTTGGATTTATAAAACTCCCCAAATGGATGGAATAGAACAAATAAAAAAACTCGAATTCTTTGAGGATGGGACTGTTACCTATTATCCCGATGCGGAATTTCTTAATTCAAGATACATCTCCGGTAAGTTTTCTGTTGATAAAGATACGCTTCGGATAAAATTGAATAACAATTCTCCTAAAGAAGAATTTGTCTATTATATCGATGACGCAACTTTAATCCTAAATAAAATTAAAAGAAAAAAACGCGTAGGTTATCAAATCCAGGGTGATGGTGAAGTCGCCTGGTATAAAGTAATTTTTTAATTTACTTAGTAAAGATGTTCTGGGGAATGTCACCACCAGAAAACAGAATGATTTCTTGACTAATAAAATGTTCATTAATTAAATAAAGGGCGTATTATGTTCAGAAACAAATTGGTTCCCGGTATCATCTTTTTTATATTTTTTTGCAACTATTCATTCGGTCAGTATTCTACAGCATTTAATTCAATGCTCTATCCCCACTCCCTTTCAGCTTCCGGTTTGGGTGAACAGGGCGTTGCCACAAAAAATGCTTTTGATGCGATGCAATACAATCCGGCTAATCTTGTTTATTCAGATAAAATCTCTTTATCCTATTATAGAAATCCCTGGAATTTAACTAATTGGGTTGATTATCAGTTTCAGTCTATAAATGTTATTACTAAATTTGAAAACAGCGGAAGTTTGGGGCTTGCGTATACGTATTGGGATATGGGAAATGTGATTAGAACAACGGCTACTCCGACTGGATATTTCGAGGAAGAAGAGTATCACGCTTATGAACGATCATTAGCTGCCGGATATGCGATGTCTTTAAATGATCGATGGAATATAGGTGGAGCAATCAGATATATTTGGTCGCCTCTTTCAAATAGCCAATATTTGGATCATTTATTATTTAGTTTTGGGACAACTTACACACCCGATAATTTTTCAAAACGTGTGAACATAGGTATTTCCCTGACGAATTTCGGTACACGGATAGAGTATCCGTCCGAATTTGGTATAACTATCGAAGAACAATCAGTAAGTTCACCCCCACCCGCACAATTGAATTTAGGATGCAATGCGCTTGTTGTAACAAATTCTTTTTTTGATCTTAATATTATTATAGGAGCTAAAAAACCGTTAGATAAAATCGGTAATCCGCCTACATTTGGGGAAGCCCAATCCTCTTTTGAATCGCTTCTTAATGATTGGAGTGATTTTCCAAATGATGTTACCGGACAATTGGGATTAAGTTATAACTGGCGTCCACTTTCAATAGGCACAGGCATTTCGTTTTTCCAGGAAATATATTTAGGATATTTTTCCGTTGGTCCAAAAGATCCAATGAACAGTTGTTTGACGCATGGATTCAACATCGGGTTAAAAGGAAAAGGATTAAAAGCTTCGCTTGGATATGCTGGACGCTGGCATAATTACAGAGGAGATTCCGATATGCAGTGGGAATTTCCTTGGGAAACTTTTCAGTTTAGTTTTAGCTCGGATATGAATTTATTTTATAATAACAGCGAAGAAACACAATCTGATGTAAAACCGAAAAACATTATCGTTTCATTAGGAGGTTCTTTCGGTTCCCCGGTTGGAAAGATGAAAGAACATCTTTATAGCACTGAAGCGAAAGTATCTCGAACGATGAAAAACATTTGGTCGATTGAGGCTGACTTTTATATGGATGAGAATTCAGCAATCCTTTCAGCGTTCAAATATTCTAGAATGCAACTGAATATTGATATTTATCAATACCCTTACCCAACATGGGAGTTAAAAATGGGTGTGGAAACTTTTTCACTTGAATCAGGTTACCGGTATCATCCACTCGAAATGTTCCATCCTTTTTTTGTTCAGGCATCAGTGGGACTTATTCGTTTGAATTATGTACTTGAAGAAACATCTCCAAGATATCATTATCAAGCATTTGATGAACTTGCAGTTGGTGTTGTACTTCCCGTAATGGATACAAAGCTGGTAGTTATCCCAAAGCTGGGCCTTATAACATTATTTTTGGATGAACTTCCCAACAGTAAACGACTTGAAGGAAATAATCTATTTCAGTTTGGTTTGAATGTCGGTTATCAACTGTAAAATGACCGCTTACCTATAGCATTATTTGTAACGCAGAATATAATTCTGCGTTACGGTTGTTTTAATGGTAAGGCAAAAAGAGTTAAACTCTTGTTGAAAACCGGAGTCCTTTATTTCTCAGTTTGTGAATTTTACACATTTCCATCATAAATACCTTGAATATCATCGGGAATCCTTACTACCCAAATCCCCTTGGGGATTAAATATTGGTAGATATTTACACACACAATTCCCAAGTCCCGTTAGGGACGAAATATTAAACCTGTTATTTTAATAAATACCTTGAATATTTAAAGCACCATACGTATTATTGTGCGGTTCATTATACGTAAATATGGAGTATGTTATGAATACAAAATTAACTTTGAAGCTGAATAAAAGATCGATCGACCGCGCAAAAAAATATGCTCAAAAAAACAAACAAAGCCTTTCTTTTCTTGTCGAGAACTATTTCAATATGATCTCGGCAAATGAAAACCGGGAAAGAATGGACATTTCGCCCAATGTGATCGAATTATCCGGTATCATAAATCTATCCGAAGAAGTAAATTTAAAAGATGAGTATGGAAAACATCTTACGGAGAAGTATTCGAAATGATAAAATTATTTGTCGATTCCGATATCATCTTAGATTTGCTTGCAAAAAGAGAACCGCACTACATTCATGCTGCGGAACTCTTTACATTAATTGATCGAAAAGCAATAACAGCATATACCTCCCCACTCATATTTGCAAATCTCCATTATCTTCTTAAAAAGTCAACCTCAAATACATACGCGCTTAAAAGTTTGAGAAAATTGAAAACTTTAATAAATATTTTACCAATTGATGAGAAAATAATCGATCAATCTTTAAACTCTGAGTTCAATGATTTTGAAGATGCAATTCAATACTTCACGGCTGTCAATAATGGTATTACTTTGATATTAACAAGAAATAAAATAGATTATAAAAAAAGCAGATCACAATTTTAACCGCTGAAGAATTCTTAAGAACCTGGCAAACTGAATCTTCTAAATAATTTGTAACGCAGAATATTATTCTGCGTTACGGTTTTGATTTAGTGTATCATATTTTGTAAAAGTCATTGTGTTGATTATGGTTAAATTATTGAACCAAAATATTCTTCTCATAGGTTTGGTTATCTAAAAAAACATTTTTAAGTTCGTTTGTACAAATAATAAAAATTTAACCTCAATAAAAAAGGAGCTTTATCGAAAATCTCTACTTTCTTTTTCACACAAATAAAAAAGGAGTAGTTTCATGTTACATTCAAAATCTTTAGCAATAGTTTTTACGTTACTTTTGTGTTTTCTTATTTCTAGTTGTAATAAAAGTAATGTTGTTTCCCCTGACGATCTATCCCCCCAAAAACAATTATCTAAAATTGTGCAAGACGCTAATAATTATTCAACCTTCTCATACTCCAATAACAAATTGTCAAAGTATGAAAACATATTCGATTCAAAATTATTTAGATCAATAACTTTGAACTATGAGGGTAATAATAGGCCTCAAACTGAAAACTATAAATCTGCATTTGGAGATTTATTGAAAAAATATTACTATGACTCTACTTCTAAATTAGATAGTATGGACTTTCTGTTGAAGGATACTTCAAATAATTATATACCGGAAGGACATTTAAAGTATTATTATAATAGTTTAAATCAGTTAATCAAAATGGAACAATACGATGTCGAATATAAATTATTATTTACAACCGAAAATAATTATAATGGAAATGGAAATATAGTTGAAAGTAAATTTTATGATTCAAATGGATTGAGGGAAATTAGTACAAAGACGTATGATAATAAAACAAATCCATGGTATAACTTAAAAGAATGGCTAAATTATGATATATCAAAAAGCAAGAATAATTTATTAAGCAGCAACACAACTTTTAGCAATAATAGTCAAGAAAATACAGTAACGACATATACTTATACATATGATTCAGATGGTTATCCCATATCCAGAATAATAGAGTTTACAAGTAACAAAATAAAAACAACCATCACTGAAACATATGAATATCAATAGCATTGAGATTAAATAAAAGAGATAAATTGTGCAGAAGAGTAGCTATAAAATCAGAGTGATGACCCGGCATGAATTAAATCTCGCTATTGACTGGGCTGCTATAGAAGGTTGGAATCCTGGATCGTACGATGCGGATTGTTTTTACGCTGCCGATCCAAACGGTTTCCTTATAGGATTGCTTGGGGATGAGCCCATTGCAACCATTTCAGTTGTTAAATATGGCGATTCCTTCGGCTTCCTTGGTTTTTATATTGTTAAACCAGAGTATCGCGGTATGGGCTACGGAATTCAGATTTGGAATGCCGGCCTTGAATACCTCAAAGGTCGCACTATCGGCCTTGATGGAGTGCTTGCCCAACAAAGCAATTACAGTAAGTCCGGTTTAAATTAGCTTATAGAAATATCCGGTATCAGGGAATCGGCGGAGGAAATTTTCAAACTGATCCGGAGATCGTCCAATTGTCTTCAATTTCTTTTGATGAAATTTGTGCATATGATAAACCTTTCTTTCTCGGTGATCGAAAACAATTTCTAAACTGTTGGATTAATCAACCCCAAACAGAAGCGCTTGGCATTGTAAAGAATAATAAACTGGTTGGTTACGGCGTAATGCGTCTTTGTAGATCCGGATACAAGATAGGTCCTTTGTTTGCGGATGATCCGGAATTAGCAGAGCGTTTATTCCTATCATTAAAAGCACATGCGCCTGAAACTGCGCCATTTTTTTTGGATACACCCGAAGTGAATGCAGCGGCTGTTGATTTAGCAAAGCGTTATAACATGACCGCAGCATTTGAAACAGCTCGCATGTATGCAGGAAGATGTCCTGATCTGCCGATCAACCGGCTGTTCGGAGTAACAACATTTGAACTTGGCTGAGGAGAATTGGTGGCGGAAATCCTGAATCAGATAATTATAATTTATACAACAAGGACAAAAAAGTAAATGATTAATCTCGAAGAAACCCGCGAACAATTTAGAATAAGCACAGACAAATCACAATTAGACCTCACGGTTATTAGTAACTGGCTCACTAAAGAATCTTATTGGGCAACGAATCGTTCTCTTGAAACTATAAAACTATCTATTGAGAACTCACTTTGTTTTGGTGTTTATGAGGAACAACGGCAGATAGGGTTTGCACGTATCGTTACGGATTATGCTACTTTTGCCTGGTTATGTGATGTTTTCATTCTCAATGATTATAAAGGCAAAGGATTGGGCAAATGGTTGGTAGAAACTATTACAACTCAACCGGTATTGAAAAACCTCCGGTCGTTTATCCTCGCTACCCGCGACGCTCACGGACTATATGAGCGTTATGGTGGATTTCAAACACTTGCAGAGCCAACCCGGTGGATGGTTAGACCAAAAAAATAATCTGCTCTCATGATGCTGTTGTAAAATAGTTTAATATTCTCCCTAAATGAGTTTGTGTAGAAAATTACCATAGACAATATTTTTCTTTACCGTTTGCTAATTCACCAAAACCTCTTTACGTTTGGTTGGCTAAATAATCATTACTAACATTATGATGATGAAATTTATTCTAATATTATTTTTCTCTTTCGTAGTTACGTTCAGCATCTACGGGCAAGGACTACAGCATATCTCTGAAGAAGACTCCACACCGGTTACACCTCAAATCTATAGCGCGCAATTATTTTTCTCATCTCCTATTCTCTCGCTGCCCTTCGCATTTAGTACGGTTCATAACAATTATCCGGAGTCTCTTCATTTAAAATTCGGTTCATCATCAAATCTTAACACAATAATAGAACAAAATCTTGATGTATCGGAAATATGGAAAATCGGAAAGTTAAAGGATGACGAACTTAAGACTCTTAGATCAATTCTTGGTTCTGTGCAACTCGGTGGTGTGGCATATCTTGCATACAAGCATATTAAAAAATATGGGTTAAGATAAAAAAGACAATTGATACAGAATTAATCGGGATAACGGACTTTTTTGCTTAGAGAAGTATATTACACCCCGGATGAATTAAATTAGGAGAAATGATTCCATGAAATACAAGTTTCATCACATTGGAATTCCAACTACAAAATCCTTCGTTGGGGAAAAGTATCTCAAGGATTACAAGTTATATCATGGCGGATATGAAGAAAGTGAATTTGGTATCGAATGGATGCGGTACGAAAAAGAGTGCGATCTTCCCGAAATTGTAAAAACAATACCTCACGTGGCATTTGAAGTAGAAAACATTTATGAAGCGATAGCAGGTCGCAAGGTTATCATCGCGCCGAACAGTCCGTCTGAAGGCAATATTGTAGCATTTATTGAAGAGAACGGAGCCCCGATTGAGTTTATTCAAACAAAGATTCATGTTTAAAAGTGTTATCTTGTACAGAAATATAAATAATATACAAAGGTAAAAAAGTATGGAAAAAATTTTAATAATTATCGGCGCTGCAATCTTTGGGTATCTCGGAATTGCTCATCTGTTTTTTACATTTTTCACTAACAAATTCGAAGCGCGTGATTCTTCCGTAACTAATGCGATGAAAGGAACGTCACCAATTCTTACTAACGAGACTTCGGTTTGGAATGCATGGATAGGTTTTAATGCAAGCCATAGTATAGGTGCACTGCTGGTTGCCGGTTTTTATATTCCTCTTGCTATCTGGTACTTTGATGTAATTCAGACATCAGTTTGGTTTTCGCTTTTACCGGTGTTAATCGGATTAATATATCTCACGTTAGCTAAGAAATATTGGTTTAAAATTCCCGTTATCGCTATTCTAATTTCCACAATATGTTTTATAACGGCTGCAATATTAATTCATATGTAGTATTGCGTAGGTCATTTTACATAAACGAAAAATTGGTTATGAATGCCAATCCCCTTGGGGATTAAATATTGGTAGAAAATATTACAGACACATCCCCAAGTCCCGTCAGGGACGAAATATTAAACCCGCTATTTAAAAAATCCTCAATCCGTTTCCCATTCTAACCGAAAATATCGCGTCCCGATGGGACTTAATTTCGTTTTTCGAATTCATTTTCTACCAATATTATGTCCCTAACGGGACTGGACTTAAATGGTTTTTTCAATCTCTTACAAATTTATGCTGAGAGTAAATTGAACAAAAATTTTTACCGTGTACTTGGTTATCTGCTAAAACCTTTTTACGTTTACTTGTAGTAATAATTAAGAAAGCCGGAGTCTCTTATTTCTGAGTTAGTGTTACATAATAAATCTTTAACGAACGGGGTGTTCTCCTTTCCTCTTGAGGATGCTAAAAATATTGAACTGAGCTTTTTTAATTCTGTTGCATCTCTTTTTTGTAAGGGTGTGTATAGTAAATTAAACTCACCTTCAATCAAAATAACTTCCCAATCTAAATTATCTTTTATAACTAAAACTTAAGCGGGACGTGAATATGAAAAAATCTATTGGCTTTTTATTTCTAATAGTGACATTGAGTATATTTCTTCAGTCTTGTGCCGGTCGAGAATACCTGGTAAAAGAAAATAACAAGTATAACATTTCATACAAATATTCACCATGGACTATAAGTTTTCCGATAGGCAATTATCAGTTTAAGTATGATAAAAACACTTCGGATGATGCGTCATGTTACTATCTGTTTACAAATAATGAAAATAATTTAATTGTTTCCTTCTACCTTGAGCCTGCAAAAAAATCCGAGGATGCAACAAGTTATAGGGATCAAACTTTTTCAACATTAAAATATTTATATCCGAAGGTAGAACACGTTATTAAAACTAATCTTAGGGACTGTTCTGTGGTTGAGTACTATATACCTGAACTCTACAGCGAAAAAATAAACCAGCAGAATATGAATGCCCACTTTGTTAAAGATGGGCTCTGGTTTGATCTCCATATCTCAAAAGTTAATTTCCATGAAAGCGAAAGAGAAACTTTTTACAACTTTTTGAAATCAGTTAGTTTTAGTCCCGCTAAAATGGAGGGAGCAATCGTTTCATCTCCCGACTCATTAAAAGAAGCACAGTTAAGTTTTATGGAAAAAGCTAGCGCTTACTATTTGTATCATGATCTTGATAATGCCATTAAGTATTATCAAAAGGTTTTAGATATTGAAATGGCTAATAATCTTTTAGAAAAGAAAATGTGGTATGTATTGGTTGATAATCTCGGTATGGCTTATGGAGTAAATGGTGATTTAAATAAGGCAAGATCAATATTCGAATACGGTTTATCAAAGGATGCGTCATATCCATTGTTCTATTATAATATAGGCTGCATTTATGGTGAAAAGGGAGATTTAGATAGTTCAATTGTATACTTGAAATTGGCTTTTGACCGGAAATATAATACTTTAGAAGGTGAAGATATGCCTAACCCTAAAGATGATTCTTCTTTCCAAAAGTTTATTAATGATGATAAATTTAAAAAATTGTTAAAAGAACTTTATCCTGATTAAAAGTAATTTACCAACTGCAGTTGTGTATCGTTGTTTTTTCGGAGCAGATATTTTTCTTCCCCGTTTGTTAATTTCCCTAAACCTCTTTACGTTTGGTTGTAGTAATAATTAAGAAAGCCGGAGTCTTTATTTCTCAGTTAGTGTTACATAGAAAATCTTTACCAAACGGAGCGGTATCCTCTCCCCTTTTATATTCTGTAATAAATTGAATTGAAAATGATAAATTATGACTAAGAAATACTTATCAAATCTCTTTAAGACCTATCAAAAAGGCGATGCAAGAGAAGAATCTTATTACAAACATCTTGCAGATTTTATTACGGAATTTTCTGAAGCCCAAAGGAAAAAGAAAATTGATGTGACCATTCTCCCTAAGCAAACAGAAGCCGGTAATCCCGATTTTAGAATTTGGGATGGAAAGCAAAAGATCGTCGGTTACATTGAGGCAAAAGACTTAGGCGTTGATCTTGATAAAATTGAAGATTCCGAACAACTTAAAAGATATTTGTCAACTTTCCCGAATGTTATTTTAACCAACTACACTGAATTCCGTTTATATAGAAATGGTGAACCCGTTGATAAAATATCAATTACTCGTCCTTTTATTATAAAGAAACTTTCCACTGTTCCCCCGCTTGAAAACGAAGATAAATTATTCGAATTGCTATCACGATTCTTAGATTTCTCACTTCCAAAAACTTACACCGCAAAAACTTTAGCTGTTGAACTTGCAAAAAGAACAAGATTCTTGAAAGATGAGATTGTAAGTGAAGAATTAAAACTCGGTACAAAATCAATCCAGGGTTTTTATGAAGCGTTTAAGGAGTTTTTAATAGCCGGAATAAGTGAAGAAGAATTTGCGGACCTTTATTCCCAGACTATTACTTATGGCTTGTTTGCAGCGCGTCTTCGGGCTGAAAAACATTTTAATAGAAAACTTGCTTATTCATTTATTCCTAAATCTATTGGAATATTAAGAGACATTTTCAAATTCATCTCTTTAGATGACCTGCCACAGCAGATGGAAATTATTATTGATGATATTGCTGATGTACTTTCCGCTGCTGATGCAAAAAAGATTCTCGATCAATATTATCACGAAGGAAAAGGAAGCGACCCGGTATTACATTTTTACGAAACATTTCTTTCGGTTTACGATCCGGCAACACGAGAAAAACGAGGAGTTTATTATACACCTGAGCCGGTTGTTTCTTTTATTGTCCGCTCTCTTCATCTATTACTTAAAGATAAATTTAATATGTCCGATGGACTTGCTTCAAAAGATGTAACGCTTCTCGATCCCGCAGGTGGAACACTTAGTTTTCTGGCTAAAGCAATTGAAATAACTGTGGAGGAACTAAAAAATAATTATGGAGCAGGCATTGTACCTGCATTTATAAAAGAAAGGGTTATCGAAAATTTTTATGCATTTGAACTAATGATGGCTCCTTATGCAATCGGACACATGAAGATGTCCTTTCTTTTGGAAGAACTCGGTTACCGGATGGAAGACGATGAGCGTATAAAATATTATTTAACAAATACGCTTGAAATGAAAGAACTTGATGAAACTAAATTTCCGGGGATGTCGTCACTCTCCGCCGAAAGTCACGAAGCTGGAAAAGTGAAAAAGCAAGTTCCTATTCTTGTTATTCTTGGCAATCCCCCTTATTCGGGGCATTCATCAAATACCGGTGAATGGATTTCTAATGTGATAAAAGAGTATTATCAAGTTGACGGTAAACCTCTTGGTGAAAAAAATCCTAAATGGTTACAAGATGATTATGTAAAATTTATCCGCTTCTCGCAATGGAAAATTGACGAAGCCGGTGAAGGCGTTCTTGGTTTTATTACTAACCATAGTTATCTCGATAATCCGACTTTTAGAGGTATGCGCCAATCTCTGATGAACAGCTTTGATGAAATTTATATTCTCGATCTTCACGGAAACAGTTTGAAGAAAGAAAAAGCGCCAGACGGAAGCAAAGATGAAAATGTTTTTGATATTCAACAAGGTGTTGCTATTGCATTTTTTATTAAGCATAAAGATGTAAAGAAGAAACAGATATATCATCGTGAAATTTTTGGATTGAGAGAAACTAAATACGATTGGCTCGAAAAACACGATATTAAAAACGTAAAATGGAATAAGATATTTCCTCGTCCCGAGTTTCGTCTTTTTATTCCAACTGATAATAAACTGGCAAATCACTATTACTCTTTTTTTAAGATCACTGAAATATTTCCCGTTAATAGCGTCGGAATAGTTACTGCAAGAGATTCTTTAACAATAGGTTGGAATAAAGATGAAATATGGAAACGTATTCAAAATTTTTCCCGACTTAAAACTGAGTTGGCTAGAGAGACATATCAACTTGGAAAAGATGCTAGAGATTGGAAAGTTGAGTTTGCACAAAAAGATTTAATAGACAGCGGATTAAATAAAAATAAAATAGTTCCGGTTTTATACCGCCCCTTCGATTGCCGTTTTACTTATTACACCGGTAATTCACGTGGCTTTCTTTGTATGCCGCGTGAAGATGTTATGCAGCATATGTTAGAAGAAAATATAGCTTTATGTATTGGAAGACAAAGCAGTGTAATAGGTTCGGATAATTATGACATCGTTTTTATCTCAGAACAAATCGTTGATTTTAATTTATTTCGTCGCGGTGGCGAATTGGTTTTCCCTCTCTATATTTATCGTAAGCCGAAAGCAGCGCAAAAGAAAAAAACAGCAGCTCTTACACAATTACTTATTTTTGAACCTGATGTAGAATATGAAGCAATATTGCCGAATATTTCCCAAGAAGTAAGGAAACTATTGCAGGATAATTTTGATTTACCATTTTTAAATCCATTGGATGGAGAGAAGAAGATTGAAGGGTTCGGTTCCAAGGATATTTTCTATTACATCTACGCGATTCTTTACTGTACTACTTATCGTACAAAATATGCAGAATTTTTAAAAAGAGATTATCCACGTATTCCGTTTACTAAAGATTATAAATTATTTATGCAACTTGGTAAGCTTGGCAAACAACTTGCGGATTTACACTTGCTGCATTCAGACGATTTAGCAAAAACTTTTTCCAAATTTCCGTTTACGAAAATTAATAAAGTGGAAAAGCTCAAGTATGAAGATGAAAAAGTTTGGATAAACGATGAGCAATATTTTGATGGAGTAGAAGAAAATGTTTGGAAGTATCAAATCGGCGGTTATCAAGTTTGTGAAAAATGGCTAAAAGATCGTCAAGGAAGAACTTTAATCTTAGAAGAAATACAAACCTATTGTAAAATTGTAACTGCCCTTTCTAAAACAATTGAATTGCAAAATGAAATAGATAAGTATTATGAAAATGTTGAGAAAACGATATAATAATTTTATTCTCGTTTTTCCCCGTTTGGTAATTTCCCTAAACTTTTTTACGTTTGGTTGTAGTAATAATTAAGAAAATTGGAGTCTTTTATTTCTGAGTTAGTGTTACATAGAAAAACATTTGCAAGCGAGGTTTTGCCATCTCCCCTTTTATATACTCATAAAATCACTTTAGCTATTTCCAAAAGGTCTACACAATTAAATAGCACCTGCCTAAGTTTAAAAATACGTTGGATAGTATTTTGTAATGGAGTGTTGACGATGTAGAATATTTTATTGAAAGTATAAGAAATAAAACAAATAATAATGTTATAGTGAGAATATAGTGCCCAGGCTGCCATGTGTACTGTATGGAATTAAGGCAGTATAATTAATAGTTAGGTGCTAATTAATTCATTTCAATAATTTAATAGGAGAAAAAAATGATAAAAAGTAATGATTATTCTTATAACCCAACCAATTTTATATATGCTTTTATTAGTTTTGGAATTGTATCAATGAGATTAATATTAATCATTTTAACTAGTGTACTCATTATCACTTCTAAATTTGAAAGTAAGATTGTAATTACAATTTCTATTTTATTGACAATAGCTTTAGATCATTATGACGGTGTGTTTTTTAAGAAATCAGCCTTAAACTCGTTTGCATATTGGAGAATAGGTAGACGATTACTAGATTCAATTACCGATAGAATTATTGTTCAAATAGGTTGTATTTCGTTACTTATTATTGATAGCAATTTCTTAATCTTTTATCTAATAATTCTTGTCCGTGAGATAATAATAAGTGGTTATTGCTCGATACAATTTCGAAAAAATATCCTATTATATCCTCATTTCTTTGCAAAACTATCAAGTGCTTTTATTGGTTTGATCTGTTTGTTTTACATTAATTCCTATTTAGATGTTGCCACTATAGTAGCCGCTTCAATGGTATTATTTAGTATCTTAGCTTTTCGAGATTATCAAATAAGATACAATTCAATTACCCTAAAGTATAAAACAAAGGATATTAAAGAATTAACTGAGGTATTCTGAGATGAAAATATTTGGTAAAGAGATAAAACTTAAACCCATTGAATATTATAGGCCTCGTTATAACGTAATAATAATCGGAAGTGCCTTAATCAGTCTTGTAGTCTTTGCATATTTCTTAATTCTAACGATGAATGGGATTATTGAAATAAATACAAAAGATGCCCCCTCCATATTTAACCCATTAATAAATTTTTGGTGGGGCATTATGCTAAGTTTTTTATTTTTAATTTTTTTGTTTAATTTTTTTGGTGGCAATAAAGAACCAGTCGAAATCGCAGGAAATGTTCTTTACAATCCCTCTGAATTTAAATCCCTTGTTTTATTAATAATTTCGACAATCTTATTTGTATTATTAGCTGCTATTCCGATTTTATTTCTCGGAGGTGCTCAAATTTCATGTTTTGGATCAATGCTCATCACTATGTGTGGTTTAATAGTAGTTGTTACGAATTCGAAAGGTATTCGAATAACTTTTATGATAATTTGTTTGGTAATTTACTGGTTTTCATCATTTTACTTTGTTCCTATTATTATTAAAGATGACAACTTTTTTCGTATCAGTTACAATTTAGTTATGATTCTAACTGTTTTAATTACTTTTTTCCTTACATGGAAAGGAAAAACCATGTTTGAATTCGGAAAAAATAGTGAACCTAAGGGTTGATATTAATCACCACCTAACACGTAATTCAAGTGACCACGTCTTCGACTTTGTCTTTTGATTAAGTTATTAGGTTTAGCTTTCAGTGTTGATTTGTTGTTTAAAGTTGATTTGTAAAACAACACTGTTTTATTAATAAAAAATTTGCTTACAAAACCGATATTGTAGTAATGGATCTCGGCTTTAAAACAATACTTATAGGGTTCAATCAAAATAAGGAAATTTTCAATTATGAATAAGCTAGTAGTTATTTTAATAGTAATTCTTATTCCTGGTATTGTATCTGCTGTTATAAGTGATAAAATTACTGTTCACTCAAAATGGGATTCATTTAAATATGGGCTATATTCTGTGGTCTTTGGAATTACTATATATTCATTTCTTCAGATCATTCTATATTCAAGTAACATTATTTCAGCTTGTTTTTCAAATAATATGATTTGGAATAATTTACAAATGTGGAATGTTATCACCTCGGAAGCTTATGATGTCCCTGCATCAGAGGTAATATTTGCAACTATATTATCCGTGCCAATTGCATTTCTTTTTTCTTGGCTAATAAATTTTAAGCTTTTTAACAAGGTCGCAAAATATTTAAGAATTACTAATAAATATGGTGATGAAAATTTATTTTCTTATTATTTAAATGCAAAAGAAATAGACTGGCTATATGTTAGAGACCCATCAAATAATCTTACTTATCAAGGTAGGATTATGACTTATTCAGAAAATACTGACATTCAAGAAATAGTTCTTTCTGAAGTGACAGTTTATCGTTATGAAGATTCTGCAGAACTATATTCATTACCAACAATCTATTTGACAAAAAAACTTGGTGAATTTATTATTGAAGCTATACCATCAGAAAACTTAGGAATATACAATGGAAAAGAAACCGCTAACTGAGGGAACGATAAGAGGTGCAGTTAAAGGTAATACTGCAACTCCTAATAAACCAAATTTAAAACCCATAAATCCACCACCGCCTCCAAAACCTAAGAGTAATGAGGATAATACTAAAAAGTAACCCTAATCTGCAATTCTACCCGACCGCTTCTTCGAATCGGTCGTAGTGAGTTATTTGGATTTAGCTTTTCAATGCCGATTGTTCTTAAAAATGTGTTTGTAATACTAAACTGATTTATTTTAAATAAAGTTGCGTTGATACTTCCATCATTGTTTTTATGATGGCGTACTCAACATAAGTCATTATACAATTATAATATGAAAAAATATCTGGCATATTACTCTTTAGACGATTTTGTTATTGTCAGAGAACTAAACGATTCTGAATATTTATCATACAAAAGTATACGAGAAGATATTTTATTATTTCTCAGTCTTGAAGAACTTTTTGAGTTAGTAAAACTCAATATTTATGAATTCTGGAAGACTCTTGTTGATATCACTGAAAAGTATCGTTTAAGAATGATATTAACTACAGACGAGATTCATGATCCAGCAATCATTCTTAATCAAAAGGTTGCAAATATTCTTACATCCTTTCGAACCTATGATGATCATATAAGAAAAAATCTATCGTCAAAGTATGTTGACAATGGAGAAGCTTTAGCATTCTATAAAAAAGAGTGTAATAGAATCTACGATAATTACTTTGGCTATCGTTTTTTATATAAACTAAGAAACTATGTTCAGCACGTTAGTTTACCAGTTCATTTGATTAATTATAATTCTAAAGTTGTGGATGATAAAATACTTACTGTTGTTGATCCAATCATATTAAAAACAGAACTACAAAACTATGACAAATGGTCAACAATGACGGAGGAGATAAATAATCTTACTGAGGAAATAAGTATAAAGCCAATTATAAATGAATTCTTACATGCTCTTTCCATGCTACACCAAAGTATAAGGTTTTATTTTCAGATCGAATTAAGCAAAATTCTTCCAAAAATAAATATGATAATCGGAGATTGTGATAACCACTATAAATTAAAATACGGTTTTCTTGGTAGGGACTTCGATCTTATATTTTTTATAGAAAAAGATGATGAAGATAAAATCATTTCAAAGATATGGTTTCCTCGATCAAGACTTACGAGATTAGAAAAATATAAAATGCATAATATATTTAATAAAGAATTTGTTAATACTTACTCAGCATCGATTGATTTTCAAAAAAAGATATAACATCCCATCGAATCGTATGTATAATGTGTTTGGCTCTGACAAATTTATAAAGTTGTTTTGTCAGTAAGAGTAACTTGAGTAATAATAGTTGTAAGTATAGTGTAATAATCAGCGCTTTAGTTACCTCTCTGTTATAATTTTTAATTACTCACTCCTTAAACCCCGTCCACGAACCGCACTCCCTGTTCTCTGTTCTGTGGAATTTACATAAATCATTTTTTTAGTTCGTGTAAATTCGTGCAATTCGTGTCCGGTTTTTTCTTTCTATTCCCCACTTTCCGTCATTGCATTCATTTTTAATGAGTGTGTAAAAATAAATGTGTAAATGGAAAAAGGAAATCATAAGAACGCCCCAATTCTGTCATCAAAAATAATGGAGAATTGAGAGATAACAAAAGCCCAATTAGGGATTGGGTTAACCCATTT
>JBAZBI010000007.1:0-195116 GCA_041671545.1 Ignavibacteriaceae bacterium | reverse complement strand
TATTCAAATAAACGACACAGAAGCGGGTAGCCTGAACACCAATGTCTAAATTTTCAAACATTCTACTCATATATCGATCGCGAAGCAGGGTATAAGTAAAATCATTTCCTCCGTTACGCAAAACAACATTTTCAAAATTTTCAGTCTTTTTCCCAGGGTAGAATTGATACTTCATTTTATTAAATCCGTAGCTTCCGCGTAAATAGATTGCTAATGATTTCTGATCAAACGCACGGCTCCAGTTTCCGTAAATCTTTATTCCGGCATCAACACTAACCTTTTGTGAATCACCAGGTTCAAAAAATTCAAAATGAATGGGACGTTCCCAATCCTGCCAAAAATTAGCGCCGAAGTATGGATAGTTTGTTCCGGGATTTGGACCCATCACATAAATGCCGGAATCTCTATCCCAAAAATGTTTGGGATCAGTTGAAAGCGAAACAACCGGAAGCGTAGAAATATGATTAATAAAATAAGTTGCCGTTGTTGTTTGACTTGAAACCACGCTATCGGCAAAAACTTTAGCGCGAAGCGTTGTGGTTTTTGAAATTGTTATTGCACCGATATATTTGGCGCTTGTTATTAAAGGATCGGAACCATCCGTTGTATAATAAATTGTTCCCCCTGGCAAGGTTGATGTTAGTGCAACAGATAACGCATAGTAGTAAAATCCTGCCTGTTTTGAAAATTGAGGAGGCTCTGCAACTTGAGAAATTCCGGTAGAAGTATTAGAAAATTTAGGAGTCGCTTTTTCAAAATAAAACCAATTATTCCCTCCGTCAGGTTTTCTACCAAAAGAAAATTCGGTTGGAATATATCCGAAAGTAAGTTCATCTATTTTGTTGCCGGCAGAATCAGTTAAAATGATTGTTTCTCCATCGGCATCAAGTTTAAAATTTGTGTGGAGATAAGAAGATGGAAGATTGAGCAGCGGTGAAAGTCCACGGGGATTAAGCGGTGGAGTTTTTAATCCCAAAGTGAAAAAAGGAATCAGCGTTAAATCACTTGAGGCTGCATTAATGTTATGTACCTGCATTGCTAAAACATTTTCGCCGACTTTTAATAAAGAACGAACGTTGGTAAGCGGAAATGGATCCGGGGAGCCGCCTTGATACATAACAGCTTCGTGATTTGAGGACGCGGTTTGCGTATAAACCGGAGGAATTCCTTTAGTGCCGATATTTGCCCGTGCAATTTCTACTCCGTTTAAGTAAGCAACAAAAGAGTCGTCATAATCAACATGAAGAAAAGCGGTATCAATATTGCCTGGATCGGTTATCGTAAAAGTTTTTCTTATATAAACTGCATTTGTTTGAGCAATGATTGTTGCATCATCGCTGTCGCCAAAACCAAATCCGCTTGGACCATTTCTCCACTGCGTATCATCAAATCCGGGATAGCGCCATGCACTTGATGGTTCGGAAACCGGGAGGAGATATTTCCACAAATCGCCTTTTGTAATAATCGTTTCCCAAAACATCGAACCGCTTTTTTTATCTTTACCTGAAGCATAGACAATTAAAAAATTCTTTGGTGGTATTGTTATGTTTGGGAATTTCCACTTAGTTAAGTTTTTCGGGTCATCCGATAAACCGAAGTTTGCCAAAGAAACCGGCAGTGCGGTTGTGTTATAAAGTTCAACCCAATCCGGGAATTCACCATCCTCATCGGCAAGAGTTGAAACATTGGAAGACATCGCTTCGTTAATCACAATAGATTGTGCATAAAATGCTGCGAGTGGAAAGAAAAAAAAGAAAAAATAATATTTTTTCATTTTGATAACGCGAAAACTTGCTTTTCTTCAAAGAGACTAAATAATTTGGGGAATAAAATGATTATTCAGGAACCACGTTTTTCTCAACATAAACTATACCACAAAGATAGTCGTAAAATTAGAAGAAAAACACATTTATCCGAAAAAAGAAAGCCGTAAAAAATCAAAATTGATAAAAGGGTTTTATAGAAATAATAATCTTCTTACCGTAGAGTTAATTATAGCGCTTTGGTTTCATTACATCTTCCATCAAACATTAAACATCAACCATGCTGTTTTACCGCTCTAGGATTTCTTTTTGCAAATAAAAGAAGGAGAATTGATTTTTTCTTCAAAAAATCGCAAAAAATCCATTAGTAGGGAAATCCCTACTAAAGTTTAGGGAGTTTCCTACTAATTTGTGGGCGATTCCCTACTAATTTGTGGGGGGTTCCCTACTAATTTGTGGGGGGTTCCCTACTAATTTGTAGGGGGTTCCCTACTGTTTTTTCTAATGTCTGTTTTTTATGTTAATTGTGTGAAAATAATTACAACGGAAAGAATTATGAAAACTCACTTCATTTTTCAGATGAATCCATTGTTAACTTTTTACTGTTTATTTGGAAAATTATTTTGATTTTGTTTAAATATCACGCCGTTACGCGTTTTTTTAATATCGTAGGTTAACATGGTTTAGGAGCCTTATGAAAAAATCAATGTCACAGAGTAAAGAAGAATTCGAAGACTATTTGCAAGATTGCCGCACAAAAGAAGTAATTGGCGGTAAAATAGAGCAATGTCTTGTAGAAAATCCGGCTTGCAATCATTTTATTCACTTTGGAGCTGCAACATTTTGTAATCATCCGTTACGGAACCAGATCACCAAAGACAATTCCGAAAAAACTGTTTCACAATTGCCAACACAAATCGCAAATGATTTTGAGAGAAACTAAATCTCCGCATAAAAATAGTAGTTTGATCTTTAAGACATCAATTCACAACAGCAAATCGTTACCTTACAAAAAATTACGTTGTTTTATGGATACTTTTGAACCCAAAAGCAAAGTAAAAGGATGATGAGGCAATTCGTTATCGGCATCCGAATTGATAGAGAAACAACAAATGCGGAAGATGTGTTATTTCCAAGAATTGCAGACAAAAAACCAACAGCTAATTACATGCCGCTAAACTTTTTCAATAAAATTATTTAAATTTCATTTAATTCTTAAAACATTTCTTTACAAAAATAGGACAGGAACCATGGCAACATTTAGATCTTTTCTTATCCTCGGCGCATTACTTTTCTCACAAATCATAATTGCTCAAACTGAAAAGTTACCCGTAAACCCGGATGTAACTATCGGAACTTTGAAGAACGGAATCCACTATTACATTTTACAGAACAAAAAACCTGAAAAGCGTGCTGAACTCCGTTTGGTTGTTAATGCCGGCAGCGTTTTGGAAAATGATGATCAAAAAGGACTCGCTCATTTTGTTGAGCACATGGCTTTTAATGGAACAAATCATTTTAAGAAAAATGAACTGATCAATTATTTAGAATCAATCGGTGTGAAGTTTGGTCCGGAGTTAAATGCTTTTACAAGTTTTGATGAAACAGTTTACATGCTTCAAGTTCCAACAGATAGCCAAGCTATCATGCAGAAAGCATTTTTAGTTTTAGAAGATTGGGCACACGGCTTGGCGTTCGATTCAACCGAAATTGAAAAAGAACGCGGAGTAATTACTGAAGAATGGCGGCTTGGACGTGGCGCCCAAATGCGTATGCTCGACAAACAACTTCCGATCCTTTTTAAGGATTCAAAATATGCAGACCGCTTAACTATCGGTGACATTAACATTATAAAATCTTTTACGCATCCAACGCTTATAAGTTATTACAAAGATTGGTACCGCCCCGATCTTATGGCTGTTGTCGCCGTCGGCGATTTTGATAAAGCTGAAATAGAAACACTAATCAAAAATCATTTTGAAAATATTGAAGTGCCGGAAAATGAAAGAGCACGAGAACTCTATCCTGTTCCGTCACAGCAAGGAACCCGGTTTGCAATTGCTTCCGATAAAGAAGCAATGTATTCATCGGTTGCTCTTTATTACAAACAGGAGCCTGATGCCGTAACAACCGTTGATGATTATCGAAAAACAATTACGTATCAATTGTTTGGAAGCATGTTTAACGAACGTTTAAGGGAATTGACGCAACTGGCCGACCCTCCTTTTGCTTTTGCTTTTGCCGGAAGAGGAAGAATGGTTCGTACTGCCGATGTTAATTTTTTGCAGGCAATGGTGAAAGATAACGGTATAGAACGTGGGCTTGAGGTTCTGCTTCGCGAAGCCGAACGCGTACGTAAACACGGCTTTACACAAAGCGAATTGGACAGACACAAAAAAAATCTTCTCCGCCAAATTGAAAAACAGAAAGATGAAAAAGATAAAACCGAATCATCCTCTTTAATCTGGCAGTTTGTTAGCAATTATTTAAAAGGAGATCCTATTCCTGGGATTGAAAATACGTTTGCACTAACGAATAAACTTGTTCCCGGTATTACTCTGGAGGATGTGAACAAACTTTCTAGCGAGTTGATCAAGGCAGACAACCGTGTCGTTCTGGTGAATTGTCCGGAGAAGGAAGGAATAAAAATTCCGACCGAAGCCGACTTAACCGCAGTGCTGGAAAAAGTAGGAAAAGAAATCGTTGACGCTTATAAAGATAAAACACTCGAACAACCGTTAGTGAAAAATTTAGCTGCTGCTTCTCCGGTTATTAGCGAAACAAAATCCGAAAAGCTTGGAACCATTGAATGGAAACTTGCAAACGGAATAAAAGTAATAGTAAAACCAACAGATTTCAAAAATGATGAAATCACTTTTTCGGCTTTCAGTCCCGGTGGTTCTTCTTTGGTTGATGATCAAACTTTTAAAGCGGCAAACAGCGCAGTGGATATTTTAGGCGAAGCCGGACTTGGAGATTTTTCTATAAACGAATTGCAAAAAGCTTTAGCGGGAAAAGTCGCTTCGGCAAATCCTTATATCGACAACTATTCCGAAGGATTGAACGGTGCTTGCAGTCCGAAAGATGCCGAAACAATGTTTCAATTGATCTATCTAAAATTCACTTCGCCGAGACTTGATACAACTTCATTTCAATCTTACAAAGCAAAAATGAAAGCGTACCTTCAAAATTACAGTAACGAACCGCGTGTTGCGTTCAACGATACAATGATGGTTACAATGGCAAGTTATCATCCGCGTGTTCAGCCGTGGAGTTTAAAGCGGTTAGATGAAATGGATTTGATAAAATCATTTAATTTCTATAGAGACCGTTTTGCAGATGCAAGTGATTTCACTTTTGTCTTTGCCGGAAATATTGACTTACTTTCATTTAAACCTTTTGTTGAAAAATATTTGGGCTCACTCCCTTCTCTTAAAAGAAATGAAACATGGAAAGACATCCATGTAAAAGCAATTGAAACAAAAATTGAAAAAGTTGTTAAAAAAGGGATTGAACAAAAAAGTACCGTCGGTATTTCGTTCCCTGCACCTTTCGAGTGGAACAGATCGAATGAATATTTGATGGAATCTCTAATTGATGTTCTTAATATCCGTCTGCGGGAAGTAGTTCGCGAAGATAAAGGAGGAACATACGGAATTGGAATTTATCATCAGTTCTACAGAATACCTACGACAAAAGTTACTATCAGTATTAATTTTGGCTGCGATCCGAAAAGAGTTGATGAATTGACAACAGCGGTTTTTAACGTGATTGATAGTCTTAAGAATTTCGGAACTACGCCGGAAACACTTGTAAAAGTTAAAGAGACACAAAAACGTCAACGCGAAGTGAAATTAAAACAAAATAGATTCTGGGTTGGAGTTCTTTCAAACTATATAATGAATGATGAAGACCCGATGGAAATGTTGAAGTATGACTCGTGGATTGAAAAACTGACGAATGATGATATCAAAGCTTACGCAAACAAATATTTAGATATGAATAAGTTTGTAAAAGTTGTTCTGTTACCCGAAAAGTAAAATTGTTTTCTTTGCGTCTTTGTGACTTAGCGGTAAATCTTTTCACCGCAAAGACGCAGAGGCGCAAAGTTTTAATATTTAAAGTGTTTTATTTTTTCACCTTTCTTTCCAATTTCCGTCATTGCGTCAATCCCTATTTCAAGGTGAAGAGTAGAAAACTTGTCCGTTACCATTTTATCTGAAACTTCGGTTTTTACGCCTTCAGGAATCATAGGAACATCAGAGACGAGCAGTAACGCACCGCGCGGAATTTCATTAGCAAAACCAACTACAAAGATGGTTGCTGTTTCCATATCAATCCCGATGGTGGAAAGTTTCTTTAAATATCTTTTAAACTTTTCGTCCCATTCCCACAAGCGCCGGTTGGTTGTATAAATTACACCGGTGCGGTATTCTAACTTTCTTTGAACAATCCTATCCGAAACAAATTTGTGTAATTTAAAGGAAGGAAGCGCCGGAACTTCAGGCGGAAGATAATCATTGCTTGTTCCCTCGCCGCGGATTGCCGCTGTGGGAAGAATAAAATGACCGATTTCCGTAGAACGTTTTAATCCGCCGCATTTACCGAGAAACAAAACACCTTTCGGTTTACGGGCAACAAGCAAATCCATAATTGTAGCGGCGTTAGCGGAACCAATTCCAAAATTGATAATTGTTAAACCGCTGCTGTTGGTTGCCGTCTGCATCGGTCTGCCGACACCTTTTATTTCGCAATTAAATTTATCCGCAAATTTTGTAACGTAGTTATGAAAGTTGGTAAGCAGAAGATATTCTCCTAAATCATCTATCTCTGTTCCGGTGTAACGCGGCAGCCAATTCTTTGCTATTTCTAATTTTGTTTTCATTCTTTATCCAATTTTGCTTTGAAAAATAAGGAAACTTTTTGTTTATCACATCAGTTAATTCTTCAAGGGATTTCAGTACCAAATATTTATTAGGTAATTTTGAGTTGTATTTTTATTAGAGAAGCGAATGATCAAAAAACTTAGTAAGCATCCTTTACTCGATTATTTTTTTATGGCGGTTGGTGCAGCAATAATGGCTATCGGCATCGGCGTATTTTTAGTTGATGCGCAGGTTGTTCCCGGTGGTGTTACTGGGCTTTCAATGGCTATCCATTACATGTCTAACTATACCATTCCCGTCGGATTGATGATCTGGGTTTTGAACGTTCCTTTATATCTGTGGGGCGTAAAGGAATTAGGAAAAACTTTCGGCATTCGAACGTTTTACGCTTTCACTTTAAACTCAATTTTTATTGATCTCTTCCGTGGAGACATTCCCGGATTTACTTTTTTAAAATTGCAAAAATCTCAAACAGTTCTTGATCTCTATAAAAATGATTTTTTCTTTTTGATTTTGATTGGCGCGGTACTGCTCGGGTTAGGTTTGGGAATAGTTTTTAAATTTAGAGGAACAACAGGTGGTTCCGACATCGTTGCATCGATTATGCAGAAGCGTTATGGTATTCGTCCGGGGCAGGCAATTTTTATAATCGATATTTTCGTTATTCTTATCGCCGGATTTATAATTGAGATCAAACATCTTTCTCCTGTTCGTCCTGCGCTTTCGCTTACATTTTACGCGGTGTTTCTACTCTTCGTCTCAAGTAAAATTGTTGATGTAATCATCGAAGGATTTGATTACGCGAGAGCTGCGTATATCATCTCCGACAAGCAGGATGAAATTGCTGAAGTGGTTCTTACCCAATTTGGAAGAGGCGCTACTTCACTGCACGCAACCGGACTTTACACCAAGCAAAATAAAAATGTTCTCTTCACCATTCTTCCTTTAAAAAAAATTACTGAACTCGTTGAGCAGATAAAAGAAATCGATCCCGACGCCTTTGTTATTCTCACCAATATTCATGAGGTTTTGGGGGAAGGATTTCGAAGAAGAATCTGAAACAAAATGAATGGCTGAATAATATCCTCGGCTAAATTCTTGTTTTTGGCGATACGATTTACGAACAAGGATTAACGATTTTTGATTTTAGAGGTTAAAAAAAATCAAAAATCGCTATTCGTTAATCCTTGTTCTGAGATCAAATCCATAAAGCTTTCGGGATGGTTAGCGACGCCACCGCACTATGATTGAATTTAAATTTAGCTTAAATCATGCAACCATTCTTCCGGTAATAATAAATTTTCTCCGGGTTTTTCAAAACATTTTTCATAATGGACATATCACTAATGAACTGGTTTATACTTTTTATCGCTGGACTTTTTGAGATTGCTTGGGCAATCGGATTAAAATATTCAGAAGGATTTTCAAAACCGATTGCGTCCGTTTTTACAATCGTTACCATGATCATAAGCATGGCATTGCTTTCATATTCAGTAAAAACCTTGCCGGTGGGCACAGCTTACGCCGTTTGGACGGGAATTGGCGCGGTTGGAACAGCTATCCTTGGCATTTTTCTTTTTAACGAGTCGCGAGAATTTATGAGAATATTTTTTATCTTCCTTATCATCGCAGGAATTGTTGGTTTAAGATTTTATGCGAAATAAAAAAATAGGACGCGGATTTTTTATGGTCATTTATGATTGCTTAAGATTCTCATAAAACATAAGAACTTCATTACTATAACCTAACCTAAAGTGGAGTTGTACAACTAATTCAGATTCTTTTTATATTTAGTCAAAGAAAATCCGAGAAACGAACAAACACTACAATCATATGCTATCAAGTGAAATAATCAGTGGAATAAAAAAGAGGATACTTTCCAAATATCCATCTGAGAAGATCATTCTCTTTGGTTCACAAGCAACAGGGAAAGCCGATACGAAAAGCGATATCGATTTACTCCTCGTAAGGAATAGTCCCAAGAATAAATTTAAATTAATGGATCAGATTACCAGCGATTTACTAACTCTCAATTATGCCTTTGATGTAATAATTCTTTCTCTTGATGAATTTAACAGAGATAAAAAATATCCAGGAACTGTTGCTAGATACGCATCTCAGGAGGGAATTGTTCTTTATGGGTAAGGAAAGGAAAGAATTACAAAAGCAAGTTAAGAAATAGGTTGAAGCTGCCGATACAGTTTTTTAACGATAAAAACGCTCTTAAAAAAAGATGGTTTTTTAATTTAATTCAAGTTGACCTGTTATTTTTGTAAACCGTTAAAACGGTTGAGATACTTATCATCTTTTTCCATTAACACCTCGATTAATCGAGGTGTTAATGAAAAAAATCTAAAGTTGTAACCGTTTCAACGGTTTTTTATGTCTGAGATATTATTCGGGCAGCTTCAGTAATTTAAATTATTCTAAAAACAAACTTCTCACCATCCAAAATCCCGTTCTGTTTTTATTCTCTCATGCTCAACGAAATTCTTCCACGCTCTTTATCAATGCTGAGAATACTAACATCAATAATATCGCCGACGTGTACATGCTCAATCGGATTTTGGATAAACTTATTCGCGATTTGTGAAACGTGAAGCAATCCGTCTTGCTTTACACCAATATCTACGAAGGCGCCGAAATCAACAACATTGCGGACGGTTCCTTTTAATTTCATTCCCGGCTGTAAATCTTCAATCTTAAGAACATCGCTTCGCAACAAAGGCTTCGGTAATTCTTCGCGCGGATCGCGTCCCGGTTTTTTCAAGTTATCGATAATATCTTTTAGCGTTGGCTCTCCGATGTTTAATTCTGCGGCAGTTTTCTTCATCCCTTTTTTCTCGATGAAAAAATCTAACAGCGAACCCGACTCTTTTATTTTATCTTTAGAAATATTAAACATCCCGAGAAGACTTTCAGCCGCTTGATATGATTCGGGATGAATAAAAGTATTATCAAACTGATTTTCTCCATCCGCAATTTTCAAAAATCCCGCAGCCTGTTCAAAAACTTTTTCTCCCATTCCGCTAACTTCCAACAGTTCTTCGCGTTTGTTGAATCGCCCTTTTTTCTCACGGAATTTTACAATGTTTTCAGCAAGCCGTTTATTCAAACCGGAAACATAATTTAACAACGAGGTTGAAGCTGTATTCACATCAACACCAACGTAGTTCACACTGCTTTCAACAACATCGTCAAGTTTTTTTGCAAGAAATTTTTGATCGACATCGTGCTGGTACAGACCAACGCCAATCGATTTTGGATCAATCTTTACAAGCTCCGCAAGAGGATCGAGCAAGCGGCGCGCGATGGAAATGTTTCCGCGCTGACTTGCTTCCAATTCGGGAAATTCTTTTTTTGCGATTGAGGAAGCGGAATAAACCGAAGCGCCGGCTTCGTTTACAATAATATAATGGCAGTTAAGTTTATTGGATTTGATCAATTCGGCAATTACAAATTCCGTTTCTCGGCTTGCCGTTCCGTTTCCGATAGCAATAACCTCGACAGAATATTTTTTAATGAAATTGAGAAGAATTTTTTTCGCCTCTTCAATTTTATTTTGCGGCGGGTGCGGATACATCGTCGCTCCTTCAAGATATTTTCCGGTTGCATCAATTACTGCGATTTTACTGCCGGAATAAAAACCGGGATCAATTCCCAAAATTATTTTGCCTGCAATCGGTGGTTGCAATAACAACTGCCGCAAGTTTGAAGCGAAAATTTCTATCGCATGCAAATCGGCAACTTCGGTTAAATGGTTTCGCACTTCACGCTCAAGCGAAGGAAAGATCAACCGTTTGAATGAATCGGCAATTGTTTCTTCCAAAATTTCCATGAAGAAAGATTCGTGGTAAGCTAAAAATGTTCGTTTGATCTGGTTGTGAATTTCAATTTCATCGTGAACCAGTGTAATTTTTAAAAGTTTTTCCCGTTCACCCCGATTAAGCGCAAGAATTTGGTAAGGTTTAATTTTTTTAACATCAATTTGAAAATCAAAATAAACTTGATAAACTTCTTTCCGTTCTTTTTCTTTCAGTTTTTCGTTTGCGATATCGGCGGTTGCGTTCTCTTTTGTTTTTTCCGATTTGATAACAACGCTTTCCAAAAGAATTTCGCGGACAACTTTTCTAACTTCGGCATGTTCGGAAATCATTTCGGCAATTATGTCTTTTGCTCCTTGCAACGCCTCGTAAATGGTTTTAACACCGAGCTCTTCATTTATAAACTCATCAAGCTTCGCATCAAAGTCACCGCTAAAAAGTGGATTGTCCAGAATGAAAAGCGCAAGTGGTTCGAGTCCTTTTGCTTTTGCAATAGTTCCGCGCGTTTTCCGTTTTGGCTTATAAGGTAAATATAAATCTTCCAACTCCTGAAGTTTTGTACATGCAATAATTTTAGCTTTTAGTTCATCGGTTAGTTTACCTTGTTCCTCAATGCTTTTTAGAATTGCTTCTTTCCGTTCTTCCAGAAGTGTTAAATAATTTAATCTGTCTTCAATTTGGCGGAGAAAATCTTCATCAAGTCCGCCGGTTTTTTCTTTTCTATACCGGGCGATAAAAGGAATTGTCGCTCCTTCTTTTAACATTTCAATAACGGTTTCAACCTGGCGGGAGGAAATATTTAATTCTTTAGCGATAACTTCAGGAATGTGCATGAATGATCCTTGTACAATAAATGAAAGAGAAAATTTTCCGGAGATGAAAGAAAGGAGAAAAATAGTTATTTATCAACTTGAAAAAGAGAAAAGATTTTCTATGCCTTTGAGAAATAATTGCCGTTTTTCTCAATGTTGCGGGAAGTTTCTCTAAATAGATAACGATAGGTTGTCTTTTTCCAATTTTATAAAAAAAATGAACTCCATCTGGAAATTCCTTGCGGCACTATTTTTGTTAATCATAGCAGATTCTTAAAAAAATGGAGAAAAAAGAAAATGGTAATTACCGACGATTGTATTAGCTGTAACGCTTGTATTGACGAATGTCCGAACAATGCAATATATTATCCGGGAACCGAATATGAATTAGACGGAAAGTCAAATCCGGCTTTATCCGAAGATCATCCTTATATCGTGCAAGAATTGTGTGATAATTGCAAAAACTGCAATGATGTTTGCCCGGTAGAGTCGATCACAGAATAAATAGTTTAAAACAAAACGAGGCTGGAAACAGCCTCATTTTTAAAAAGTCTGGGCGGTAGAATTACTTAATCGTATTTATCTTGCTAATGTCGTCAAGTCTTACAAATTTTTCATTGAATTTGAACGTTCCCTTATCAGTCTTAACAGATTTAATAACTTTAACATTCACCGTTGGGTCTTTTTTCTTGCCTTTAGCTTTATCGCCAAAGCTTTGTACTTTTGCCATTTTTACTTCTCCTAATGTTTAGTGCAAAAATATCAATTTTCCCACCAAAATAAAAGCAAATTTCTAAATAAATTGTGGAGTTTAAGCCTGGATTTCAGGTCATTGGTCGATTGTCTTCGGTCAGTTTATTCTGATTTTTAATCAAATTAGGTCTGAAAACATCGATTCTGTTATTTTTTGTAGATCGAATGGAGAAAGAGAGATTTGCATTCCGCGAACTCCGGCGCTTACAAAAATTGTTTCGAAGAGTTGGGCGGTTTCATCTAAAAAGGTCGGGAATTTTTTCTTCATTCCGATAGGAGAACAACCTCCGCGAATATATCCGGTCAGCGGAAGCAATTCCTTTACATGAATAAGCGCGATTGATTTACTGCCGGAAGCTTTCGCCGCCTTTTTCAAATTAAGTTCTGTGGTAACGGGAATGCAAAAAACGAAAAATTCATTTGCTTCATTTCTTGCCACCAAAGTTTTAAAAACTGAATCAGCTTCTGCATTAATTTTCTTCGCGACCGTTAAACCGGTAAGATCGTTTTCATCAACTTCATATTCGTGCGTTGAGAAAACAATTCCGGAACCTTCTAAAATTCGAACTGCATTTGTTTTGTTCATAAATGATAAATTCCAAAGCTCAAAATGCAAATTACAAAGAAAGTTAATTTTCGACATCTTCTTCATCGCTATTTTGAGATTCAATAATATTCTATTTTGTCGTTTGAAATTTGCTTTTTGGATTTCGTTTTTTGTTTATTCCTAATTGAGTTTATTCATCACAATATATTTGTTAATTTAGCTAATAAAATTCCGGGAGATAAAATAATGAAAATATCTTTTGTGCAATACAATCCAGTATGGGAAAATAAAGAGGAGAATCAAAAAAAATTGTTCAGAATATTAAAAGAACAATACACCGATTCCGATCTTTTGATTTTTCCGGAGATGACGCTAACCGGCTTCTCTATGGATGCCGCGAAACTATGCGAAGCTATTGACGGTGACACCGTTTCCTTCTTTAAAAAATTCGCGTTGGTTTATCAAACAGATATTATCGGCGGATTTATTCAAGAAGAAAACAAGAAATTTTATAATTCACTCGTGCATATAGATTATTTCGGCGAACTCATAAAAGAGTACAACAAAATTCATCCGTTTTCTTTGGCTGGTGAAAACAAATTCTATTCTCCGGGCGATTCACCCGAAACGACAAAACTACATGATTGGAAAATCGGGTTATCTATTTGTTACGATCTGCGTTTCCCGGAATTATTCAGAATGTACGCAAAAGAAAAAGTGAATCTCATCGTAAACATTGCCAACTGGCCCGATACTCGCGCTGAACATTGGCGTACGTTATTAAAAGCGCGTGCGATTGAGAATCAATGTTATGTTGTCGGAGTTAACCGCGTTGGTTCCGATCCGAAAGCAAATTACAACGGCTTCAGCAGCTTGTTCGATCCAATGGGAGTAGAGTTACTCGCGGTTGAAAATGCAGAAGGATTTTATTCGGCGGAAATTGAGCCCGGCAATGTTGAAAAAGTGAGAACTCACTTCCCGTTTCTCTATGATATAAAATTAATTTAGGAAGGTTAATGCGGAAAAAAGTTGTTGTTACCGGCGGTGCAGGATTTATTGGAAGTCATATCGTTGAATATTGGTCGAAGCAAAATGCGGATGTTTTTGTACTCGATAATTTGAGAAGCGGGTTCGAAAAAAATTTGAACGGGTTTGAAAACGTTACTTTTGTTGAAGGAAACATTACCGACAAGGATGTGGTCTTTTCGGTTTTAGAAAATGCTGATTACATTCATCATCTTGCCGCGATGATCTCCGTTCCGGAATCAGTTGAAAATCCTTTCGAGTGTGTTTCCATAAATGTAAACGGACTACTAAACGTTCTCGAAGCTTCTGCAAAACATAAAATAAAAAAAATTGTGCACAGCAGTTCAGCGGCTGTTTACGGCGATAATCCGGCTTCTCCAAAAACGATTTTGATGAAGCCGGAACCAAAATCTCCCTACGGAATTACGAAACTTGACGGCGAATATTATCTGCAATCGTATTTAGAAAATTTTGGATTGCAGACTATTTCGCTACGCTACTTTAATGTGTTTGGTCCGCGGCAGGATCCCAAAAGTCAATACGCCGCGGCAATCCCTATCTTTGTGAACAATGCTTTGCATGACAAAGAAATTATTATTTACGGCGATGGAGAACAAACGCGTGATTTTATTTTTGTAAAAGATGTTGTAGCGGCGAACGTACTAGCCGCCACCACCGAAAACGTGAATGGAACTTTTAACGTAGCGTGCGGCTCCGCAATTTCAATCAATCAATTAGTTGATCTTGTTTTGCAACTGACGAACAGCAAAAGTAAAATTCGATACGAAAAAGAACGTGCGGGAGACATTAAACATAGTTTAGCTTCAATTGAAGAAACGAAGCTTCAACTCGGCTTTCAACCCAAACATGATTTAATGGAAGGATTGAAAGAAACAATAAATTATTTTATTCAACTTTTTCAAAATAAAAAGTGATTTGAGGATTCCATGAAAACAAAACTACTCTTTCCGTTTTTCTTATTTCTTTTTTGTTTGCTGACCAATGCACAAACCACCGGAAAATATGTTTTGGTAATTCACGGTGGCGCCGGTGGAATGGATGAAAACATGCCCGACTCTTTAAAACAAGAATATCTTTCTTCACTAAATAAAGCTTTGGAAATTGGAGAGCAAATTCTTGCAAGCGGTGGAACCAGTATTGACGCGGTTGAAAAGGTGATCAACTATCTTGAAGATAATCCGTTGTTCAACGCCGGAAAGGGGGCGGTGTTGACTTCCGAAGGAAAAGCCGAAATGGATGCCGCAATTATGAGCGGAAAAGATTTGTCATGCGGTTCCGTTACCGGAATTAAAAAAATTAAAAATCCAGTTTCACTTGCACGAGCTGTAATGGAAAAATCGTCTCATGTTTTCTTTTCGGGAGAAGGTGCAGAAAAATTCGCGAAAGAAGTCGGATTCAAATCGGTTAATCCAAAATATTTTAGTGTAGAAAATCGTTACGAGATATGGTTGAAAGAAATTAAGAAAAAGAAAAAAGGAACTGTTGGCGCTGTTGCATTGGATAAAAATAGAAATCTTGCAGCGGCTACTTCTACCGGCGGAATGTCGATGAAAAAACCAGGACGAGTGGGTGATGCACCAATTATTGGAGCAGGCACTTATGCAAACAATAAAACATGTGCGGTTTCTTGCACAGGATGGGGAGAAAAATTTATTAAAAACACCGTTGCCTTTAATGTCTCCGCAATGATGGAATATAAAAACATGTGTTTGAGTGATGCAGTAAACGAGATGATTCACAAACGGTTAAACCAAAACGATGGCGGCTTAATAGCTATTGACAAAGACGGCAATTTTACTCTTCAGTTTAACACAAAAAGTATGTTGCGAGGATTTTTAACTTCCGACGGTAAAAAAGAAGTAAAGATTTGGGGAAAGTAATTTAATTTTAATTTAAAGGAATATCGAAAATGAAAAAACCGGAAATAAACGAATATGCCCTCTACTATCAGCGTTATATTGATCTAATAACAACCGACGACATTTTTTCAGTCTTCAAACAACAGGCTGAAGAGATCGTTACTTTGTTCACAACTCTAAGCGAAGAGCAAGCTTCTTTTCGTTATGCTGAAGGGAAATGGACAATTAAAGAAGTGCTGGCTCATATTGTTGACAGCGAAAGAATTTTTGGTTACAGAGTGTTAGCGATTTCGCGCGGAGAGAAAAATCCTTTACCCGGATTTGCTGAAAACGAATACGTTAGAAATGGGAAATATGAAAACAGAAGTTTGAAAAGTTTGCTTGCAGAATTTTCTCACTTGAGCTCGGCAAATTTAGAATTGTTCAAATCTTTGGATGAAGAAATGCTTTCACAAAAAGGAACTGCCAGCGGAAAAGAAGTCACGGCAAGAGCGATATTATTCGTCACAATCGGACACGAGAAACATCATTTAGAAATTATTAAATCTCGGTATCTGTCAAAAATGTAGTTTTGTTCTCAGAGATTAGTTCAAATAACAGTGTACATTTCTTTCAGAATTTTGTCTGTCGCTCCAAGATTACTTTGCACATATTCTTTGGAGATTCTTCCTTTAGCCAGACGTATGTTTTCATCCTTCGTTAATAATCTCAACGAACGGTAAGCTTCCTTTTTGTTTTTAATGATAATTCCACCGCCAAGTTCAGCAAGTTTAATCGCTTCTTGCGAATTGGTGATCTTCGGACCGAAGATTACCGGAACACCGTAAACAGCCGCTTCAAGCACGTTGTGAATGTTGCTTTTAAAACTCCCACCGACAAAAGCAATATTCGCATAGTAATAGAGCGTCAACAGAATTCCGATTGAATCAACCAAAATAATTTTTTCATCTTTGTAATTATTTAACGAAGAAAAACGGATCGTTTTGATCTTCCCGGCAAAATCATTTTCCAATTTTTCAAGATGAACAACAGTCGGCTCGTGCGGAGCAATGATCATCAGGACATTTTCATCATATTCGGTCAACTTCATAAATGCAGGGAGCAGCGTTTCTTCATCTTCATACCAGGTGCTTCCGGCAACAATTACTTTTTTGTCATTCAGAATTTCACTTCGAATAAGATTTCTTTCTTTCGCTACTAAACTGCGCTGATATACGCGGTCAAAACGTGTATCGCCAACCGGATTGATCTCGCGCAAAGGGAATTCAAATGCTTCAAAATTAACTGCATCTGTTTCCGACACAGTTAAAATTTTGGATAACTTGCCGTACAGATGTTTGTGAAAATTTTTAGCGAAGAAATTTTTTCGTGCTGAATCACTTCGCATCGTCGCATCAACTAAAAAGATCGGGATGTTCCGTTTAGCAAGTTCATAAATATGATTAGGCCATAAATCATACCGCATGAGTACGAGCAAAGATGGATTTACTAACGAGATAAACCTTGCGGCATTCTGTGTTGTATCAAGAGGAAGATATGAGACCAAATCGGCAAAAGGATATTTTTTTGAATTTTCTAATCCGGAAGGAGAAAAAAACGTTACCAAAATATTTACGTCTTTGCTCTGCTTTAGTTTTTCAATGATCGGTTTGGCTTGTTCAAATTCTCCAAGAGACGATGAGTGAAACCAGATAAGTTTTTTCTTTCTGTTAAGAGATGACATGTTCACGATCAACTCCTCAAACAACCGCTTTCTTCCGGCAACACCAATTTTCACTTTTTGATTAAACCAGGGAGCTATCTTCATCGCAAAAAGCAATAAAGGAACGATAAGAATATTATATGCGAATTTCCAGAAAAGATCCATCAGGTCTTCAGTACTTTATTTATTGATTCAAATGCCTGTGCTGGAGTCAACTCAATCATGCAGCGAAAATGTTTTTGAGGACATTTTTTCTTGCCGATGTGTGAACAGGGTCTGCAAGTTAAAGAATTATTTTCTAATATTATATTTTTACACCCATAGGGAGTAAAGCCAAATTCACCAACCGTCGATCCGAAAATTGCTACAACCGGAGTTTTAACAGCACATGCCGTATGCATCAAACCTGAATCATTACAAACAATTGCTTTGCATTGCTGCATGTCTTTTGCAAGTTGAAGAATATCATCCTCGGTTGAAAGATTTATACTCCCGGGAATTTCTTTGGTGATTTCTTCACACAGTTCCCTATCACTTTTCCCACCGAAGAGAGCAACTGAAAAACCTTTTTCGATTAACATGTTCCCGAGTTGAATGAAATTTTCTTTTTGCCATCGTTTTGTAAAATGACGCGCACCGGGGCAAAGTCCTATTACATTTTTATCTTGTGTAATTCTTGCAGAAATATTTTCGGGAATAAACAGATCAAGTCCTTCGCCATCAAGTTGGAAATCCGGAATCGTTTCGGCATACCGGACAGGTATCGCCGGAGCCTCTTTCAGTAAATTGATCTTTGTGTGCACCAACAGCACTTTTTCAAATCTCTTTTTATTAAAAGAAAGAACTTCACCGGAGAGGTTGTTCAGAAATAGTTTTGAACGAAGATTGTTTTGAAGGTCTACAATGCAATCATATTTCATTTCCATCAACTTGATCTTCAGTTTTTTATTCTCTTGATCAGTCCGGCTAAAAAGGTGAAGAGAAGAAACGTAAGGATTGACCGCTAAAAGATCGGAATATTCAGAGCGAACCAGAAAATCAATTTGTAAAGTTGGATTTTGCTTCTTCAACGAGCGAATAAGCGGGGTCGTAAGCAAAATATCGCCCAAAGAGCTTAATCTTACTATCAAAATATGTTTGCAGTTGTCGATATTCAAAATATGTGTAAAGTTTTTTACAAATTTAGAAAAAGAATTGCAATTGTAGATTAACCGCTTTGTGATTATTTTTAGAAAAAAGAAATAGGAAATTATCCAATGTCAACTTTACCTTCTCCCGCAACAAAAGAATTTGATGCTTCAACCATTGAAAAACAAGTTTATACTTTAACTGAAAGTTTGCAAGAATTTTTACCCATCATGAACGACCGGAACCGCCTTGGTTATTCTTTATATAAATATATGACCGGTGAAGGAGACGAACCGCTTATCTCCGTTAAACGAGCTAAATTAAAAATCGTTGGACTTACGGAAACTGAACTGGCTAAAAAAATCGAAGCCGGGTTAAAAGACATTCAAAAAAAGTGATTGAGTGTAAACCGAAATTATTTTAAGAGTACCATCTTCTTTGTTTCGCTGAACGATCCTGCAGTCATTGTACAATAATAAATACCGCTTGGTAACGGACTGTTATAATTTGTTGTATCAAACTTAATAGAATATTTCCCGGCGGATTTTTCTTCGTTTACTAAAGTTGCAACTTCATTCCCCAACACATTGTAAATTTTAAGTCTCACGAAACTATTGGATTTAACTTGATACCCTATTTCCGTTTCCGGATTGAATGGATTCGGGAAGTTGTTTTCTAATTTGAATTGATCTGGAAAAAGATTCCCCTCATCTTCATTTGCGGATGCAGGAACTTCTTGATAGACGCGGACATAGTCTACATACATTTTTTGCGGAAAGATCGTTGTTGCATCTGGATTACCAGGCCAGTTACCCCCAACAGCAAGATTAAGAATAATAAACTGGTTTTTATGGAAAGCCGCTAATCCCGCCGGAGTAATATCAATAGTAACATATTTACTTCCATCTACAAACCATTGAATGCTCTTTGTATTCCATACGATAGTGAAGACGTGATAATTGTCTGCAAAAATTCCAGTGCCGAGCGAATAATTTCCACCGTAGGAAGCATGGCCGTTACTTTCCCAGTGCACAGTTCCATAAACTTTTTTATCATTTGCTCCGCCGCCGATCAGTTCCATAATATCTATTTCACCACATTTAGGCCAACCGATTGTTGAAATATTTTCACCGAGCATCCAGAATGCAGGCCAAATTCCTTTTCCGTAAGGAAGTTTAATTCTTGCTTCGATTTTTCCATATGTAAAATATTTTTTCCCTTTCGTTATCATCCTGGCTGAAGTATAATTTTTCCCGCTGTAACTTTCTTTTTTTGCTTCTATAACTAAACTACCATTTTCAATATAAGAGTTAACGCTGCGATTGGTGTAATATTCCAATTCGTTATTTCCCCAACCATTTCCACCCGTTTCATGCGTCCAATTTGCGGCATCAATTGTTGCGTTGGAAAATTCATCAAACCAAACGAGTTGATAATTTTGCGCTTGAATTAGTGTGGTAAATAAGGCGATGATAGTAAATAATATTTTTTTCATGATACTTGTTTCGATTAGTTTTTCGTTCATTATCAATCAGCTGAAGTTGAGAAGATTGATAAATCTTTTTACAAATATAATGAAAAAAGATTGTGCACTGAAAGGTAGAACAGCAGACGAATGCGGATATAATTATCGGCTAAAGAAGTAAACAAACAATTCTAATTTTACTACCGTTGATTAGTTGGTGAACTTGTTAATTTTTCTTAAAAAATTACTCAACAAAAAATTTAGGAAATTTAGTCACCACACTATCGGCAACAACTTTTGCAACTTCATCAAGCGAGAAGTAACCGGTATTGATAATCTCATGGTACAATAAAGGATCAGCCGTATTTTTGTTAAAATGATCTTTTATAAATGCGTTCCGTTTTGCATCCTCTTTTTTAACAAAATCAACGGCTTCATTCTTTGTATTGCCGTAGAACTCTTGCACATTTTTAATTCGTAATTCGAGTGGTGCAATTAAGCGGATATGAAAAGCATTCTTTACTGATGCGGTTATAATGTTGGCTCCTCTTCCAATAATAATGCAATTTCCAATATGCGCAAGATGGAGAATTGTTTCGGTTTCCTTGTGGTAGAGTTTTAGCAAAGGAGGATGAATGCCAAGCATCTCGTTCATCGTTTGAGTTAACAACGACCTCTTTTCTTCACCTAAAAACTTGGCAATTTGTTTTGGAAGATGATGATCTTCAAGAACTTTTTCAATCAGGTTCTTATCAAAAACCGCCCATGGTGCGTTTTGATCTTTGCTCAGAGAAGATAATCGTTGGATAAGTTTTTCTGCGATAAGTCCCGAACCGGCACCTGCTTCACGCGAAATTGTAATACACGGACCTACAGTTCCTTTTCTTCCGGTTTCACTCTCATGACCGTGAGTTTCAACATAATGTTTTGCTTTAACGAAAGCGCTATTCTCAGACATACGACCTCCGTATACTTATTTTGTTAATTACCATTTCAAAATTAGAGAATTAGTAATCAAAAAGAAAGGTTGAATTCAGAAGTCGGACAATCGCTTAATAGCTATTGATCACCGACCAACTCATTCCACCTTTTCACCAAGCGCTTCACCCATTAAAGTGAGCAGAGCAGCTTTCGTAAACGGTTTCGAAATATAATGTGAACATCCGGCGCCAAGGAATTCTTCTTTGTCTCCACGCATTGCAAATGCCGTTATCGCAATAATCGGAATGTTTTGATATTGCGGTAGTTCACGGATAAGTTTTGTAGTTTGCATTCCGTCAATGCCTTTTGCAAGATTTATATCCATTAAAATTGCGTTGTATTTGTTCCCTTTAGCCATTACAACACCATCTTGCCCGCTTCTTGCCCAGTCAAGTGAAACTTTATTTTTGAGGAAGTGTTTAACCACCGAGAATGAAATTTCTTCATCTTCCACATACAATACTTTTTTCAATGAACTCATTTCGACAGGAGGTTCTTGCATCAATATCGGAACAACCGGAGTCTCCGGTTCTCGAGGGGTAACTTTCTTTTCTTCCACACTTTCAACATCTGGAAGTTTTATGTTAAAGATTGAACCTTTACCGATTTCACTTTCTACCCAAACTTCTCCTTTCAACTGCTCAATAAAGTTTTTCGTGATAGTTAATCCGAGACCATTCCCTTCAAAACTTCTTCCGATACCTTCACTTGCCTGCCGGAATTCTTCCCAAATAATATTTTGTTTATCCTTGGGAATTCCAATACCTGTATCACAAACTTGGATCAACGCAAAATTCTGATCTCCAGATTTTTGAGTCGAGAGTTTAATTGTAACCCCGCCTTTTTGCGTAAACTTTAATCCGTTATTGATCAAATTATTTATTGCATGACGCAAGATGCGTTCGTCTGTGGTAACCGTTATTGCATCTGTCGAAAATTCTGAACGGAGATAAAGATTTCTTTCTTTTGCGATCGGCTGGAACAATCCGCAGACTTCTTCAACCGTCTTATTTAGATTTGTTGAAGCAGGTTTTAAAAGAACGCGTTCTTTTTCAATTTGCGCAAGATCAAGGATGATATTCAATGTGTCCATCAGTCGGTTAGCGCTTTTGTTCATCATCGTAGCCATGCTTTTAACTTCATCAGGGAGTTCCATTGCAGACATTAATTCGGTAAATCCTAGAATCGGGATCATGGGAGTACGAAGTTCGTGACTCATGTTTTCTAAAAAGTTAGTTTTAACTTTATTTGCTTCTTCTGCTTTTTCCTTCGCCGCGGTAATTTCAAGTTCAGCTTCTTTTTGTGACGATACATCCATGAATGTTTCCAACAATGCTTTCTTCCCTTGAAAATTTATGCCAGTATGGAATATCTCAAAAGTTCTTCCGGCTATAAGATTTCCTTTTTGTATCCGTGAAGTCTTTCCAACAACGATTTCCGATTTTAACGGACAATCGTTGCACTGAATTTTATCCTCACTATAGCTTTCCCAACATTTTTTCCCCACCGCATCACCACTGAATAATGTTTTTAAGTTATCGCTTTGGAATAAAATCGTTCCATCTTCATTAACAATGTCCATTCCGAACGGTGCATTCTTTAGTAGGGAAGTATTGAACTCGTTACTTTCTTTTAGTAAACGTTCATTCTGCACTCGTTCTGTTACATTGTTAAAAATACTTAGTAATAACGGAGGCTGCCCTTCAATTTCAATGAATGAATTCGTAAGTTCAACCGACATCGGTTTACCGTTCCACAGCGTTATATCTCTTTCCATAAAAGGTTGAATGGTTCTATCTTTGAAACGATTCACAAAAGTAGTTACATCATTAAAACCTGAATCTTCACCATAAACCACAGCTATATCTTTTCCATTAATTTCATTCTTATCTTTTTCAAAAAGTCTCGCGAAGGCATCATTTACAGAAACAATTATTCCGTTTTCATCGGCAAGACGCATTCCATCCAAAGAATTTTCCCAAATTGATCTGAAGTGAAGTTCCGACATCATCAACTGATCTTCTTTGATTTTATCTTGAGTGATATCGTCTTTAATTGCAAGGAAGTTGGTAATCTTTCCGGTACTATTTTTCATCGGAGAAATAGTAGTCGCTTCCCAATAAAGTGAGCCGTCTTTCTTTTTATTATGAAATGTTCCTCTCCACTCATTTCCTGCTTTTATAGTGTCCCACATTTTTTTATAATCTTCAGTGCTTGTTAAACCGGATTTTAAAATGCGTGTACTTTTCCCTTTAACTTCTTCATAAGAATAACCGGTGACCTCTTCGAATTTTTTATTTACATATTCAATGTTTCCATTTATATCAGTTATTGTAATAGAGCCTGCAGATTGTTCAACTGCTTGCGAAAGTTTTTTAATTTCTACTTCAGAAAGTTTCTGTTCTGTAATATCTGTAAAAACACTGAGCAATAATGGTTTTTCTCTTTCACTTTCAATAAATGAACTTATAACCCTGAACCAGTAGGTTTTTTCATTCCACAAAATAAATTCATTTTCAATAAGTTGTTTAACCCCCCGTGCATTAAATCGTTCGAGATATTCATTTTCAACTTTGTTACTATGCTGCACAGAATACATTACCGATAGATTAAAATCAACTAATTCCTCCTTCGGTTTTCCTACCAATTCACAAAAAGCATTGTTTACAGAAATAATTATTCCGTTTTCATCGGTAAGCCTCATACCGCTGGCGGCGTTTTCCCAAACAGAACGAAAATGTAATTCTGATTTTCGCAATTCTTCTTCTGCAAGTTTTTGTTCGGTAATGTCTTGTGCTCCTCCGTAGATACCAATTAATTTATTTCTCTCTTCATCCCAAATCGGACTTGCGTAACTTCGAGTCCAGACAATCGTTCCGTTTTTGTGTATGGTTCTAACCACACTCACAACTTTTTCATTATTAAGTAACTTTTTAAAATCAGTGAGATCTTTTTCACGGTCATCAGGATGCACTACGCCATACCACCCGCCAATTGCTTTATATTCTTCAACGGTGTACCCGGAAATTTTTTCAAAAGCTCCCATAACCCAATCAAGTTCAACTTTTCCATCTTCTTTAATTTTTGTAGAGAAGACGTAGTCCGAAGTTAAGTTGGAGATCAAACGGAAGCGTTCTTCACTAATCCGCAATTCTTCTTCAGCATTTTTTTGCTGATTAATATCCCGTGCAACGGTTCTATATTCCAGGACATTTCCTTTTTCATCACGCACGATACGTGTATTCTGGCCTGCCCAAAAAACAGATCCGTCTTTTCTTTGTACCCGTAATTCTATGTTTGTATCAAGAACTCCACTGTTAGTAGCATTAGTATAATGTTCAACTACTTTTTTCCGGTCAGCCGGATGTACCACGCGAGTGTAAACAAATCCTATGATTTCTTCCGGTGCATACCCGGTAAACGTAAAGAAGTTCGGGCTGCAATATTTCATTTTCCCTTGTTCATCTGCGATATAGAAAACATCGGTTATGTTTTCTATAAGATTACGGAAAAGTTCTTCGTTTTCTTTCAGTTTTTCGGAGGCAATTGCGCTTTCTTTTTCTAATGCTTTTTCTTTTGTTACATCGCGGGCAGTACCTACAACACCGATCATTTTTCCGTCAAAATCCCAAATTGGAGCTTTACGAACATCAAGGAAGATGAATTTTCCTTTTACATTTCCATATTCATCAAATTGTTTTGCGGTTTTTTCTTTAAGAATAACTTCATCGGTATTTGCACAAATCTCTCCAAAGGTATGCCATTCGGGATTTTCGGGATGCGCTTCCCTTTGGCGGGTAGCAAAGAAGAGATCATCTTTTCCAATTGGTTCGTCGGTATCTTTTGCACAAAGTAGTTTTTCGCACATCGTCTTATTTGCAAAAATATATTTGTTGTCAAGGTCTTTTGCCCAAAGTAAATCTTCTGAATTATCCGCAACAAGACGAAACATAGAAAAGAGAGACTTATAGCGTTCTTCACTTGCTTTCAAAGTTTGTACAACTTGTTTCTTCTCGGTAACATCCTGTGCAACCGCAATACATACGACTTTCCCAAAATAGAGCCCTTTGTAAATTCTAACGATCTTTGGGAAAATTTGACCATTTTTTCTTTTTCCCCAAAACTCAAATTCTTGGGGAATACCTTCAAAGGCTAACTGAACCTGTTCAACAACTTTTTGTATATCATTTTTCCCTTCAGCGGAGACAAAAAGAGGATTTTTTCCGATGAGTTCTTCGCGGGTGTAACCATACATCCGCACTGCTCCTTCGTTAACGTCGAGAAAAGTCCCGTCTCTATCTTGAATATAAATCGCATCATTAATTGTGTTTAGAATACCGCGATAGGTTGCATCGCTAATTTTCAAATTTTCTTCGGCTAATTTTGTTTCCGTAACATCACGGGCAACGAGAAGAACAGAATTAGAATTTAACGGGGAAAGAATTGCAGCAAACCAAAAGTTCTTCCGGTCAATTTCCAGAGTATATTCCATCCTCACAACTTGCCGGGAACTTAAACATGCTTTTACTCGAGAAAGAAAAAAGTCGGCTTGTTCTTTTGGAAAAACTTCGTGCATTGTTTTCCCTAAAAGTTCTTGTGGAGGTTTATAAAGTAATGAAGAGTTGGATGGAGCAATTTCCAGGTATCGCCCGTCCGAATCAACAACTAAGATTACATCAGTCATCGCAGAAAAGATAGCTTGTAGTTTAGATTCAGACTGTTGTAATGCTTCTTCAGCATGTTTGCGTTCGGTAATATCTTTGGTAATACTTATTATATGCGGAACACCGTCAAGTTCCAAAATGGATGCAGCCATTAATCCATAAACTATCTCACCATTTTTTTTCCGGAACTGCGCTTCTAAGTTTTCGATAATTCCATCTTTTTTAAGACCTTCAACAAGTTTTTCCCGATCTTCTGGATTTACTAAAAAGTCAAACTCACCGGTAGTTTTACCTATTATTTCGCTCTCGGTATATCCCATAACTTTTGTAAAATGGTCATTGATGGAAACACGCATTCCGTCTTTTAGTCGAATGATGTTAATAGCAACAGGGCTTAGATAAAAGGTCTTCCGGTATATTTCTTCACTTTCTTTTAATGCTTTATCAGCTGTTTTACGTTCCGTAACATCACGGTAAATTGATTGATAAGTCCCGTTCGGCATCATTTTAGTATGCATTTCAATTGGAACAGCTTTTCCATCAGGACGAATAATACTTCTTTCGCTAAAAACAATTTCCCCTTTATTTAGCAGATCAAATCTTAACGGAACAGTTTTAAGTTCGTCGGGATCAAAAAGTACACGCACATGTTGCCCGATCAATTCATCTGATGTTCTGCCGGATAATTTCTGCATTTGAGAATTTGCCCCGATAATAATTCCTTCATGTGAACCGAGAAGAATTCCATCTACGGCTAGTTCAATTAAATCACGGTATTTGTTTTCACTTTCCAGTAAAGCTTTTTCTGTATTCTTGCGTTCGGAAATATCTATGATATTTCCCATAATTTTTACCAATTCTCCCTTATCGTCAAAAACACCGATCATATTTTCTAACGTATGAATAATCCGTCCGTCAATCGCAACGTGAACAGCTTCAAAACCATGTAATTTCTTATTCTTTTTAAGTTCATTAAGAAAGTTTTCGCGAGCAGCAGTGGAAGGATATAATTTCTGAACGGGATAATTTAAAGCTTCCTCGCTTGTTTTGAAACCGAATAAATCTAAAAATGCCTTATTACAATAGACCAGTTTCCCCGATGGAATTGTTATAAAATTGGCAGCAAGAGAATCCTCCAACATGATAAACGTGTCTTTAGCTTCAATAGTTTTAGTTGATAAATCGTTCTTTTCGATTGAATGATTTTCCATTTTAGAAGTCTGCTTTGTTGCTGTAATCTTTTTTTCTGTTTTCTTTGATGAGGTGAACTTTTCCGTAGATTTCTTTTTCACGAAAACCTCTTTTATTTAATAGCGTACACGAATTGTGAAAAGTGAATTAATAACAGATGTAATAATGTTTTGAGAAACTTAAAGAAAAAGAATTTCATTTACAACGGAGCCTTAAACATCAGAAAACATAAATTAACCCGTTTAACTATAAAAGTGGGGCAAAGTTTGTTTTACCTCCATTCATCACTTTAATAAAAAAAATCTTTCTAAAATCAGTTGCGGTTATTATTTTAGTAACCGGAACTTAACGACAAAATTATTGGTGAGTAATGGAAAACAAGAATGCTGATCTTTCTTCATTAAAAATAGACCGATCTTATAGTTCTGCGGGTGGAACTGCTGGAAGAAGAAGTATGGTTATTTGGGGAGTAGGGATTTTATCCGCTTTCCTTTTTTTATATTTTTTGTGGGATTACGTTTTTACCTCAACTATTGAAGTTTCTTTAGTTACCGCGACCAAAGTATCATCTTCTCAATCAAATGCAGTACTAACTGCAAGCGGATACATTGTTGCACAAAGAAAAGCCGCTGTTGCCTCAAAGGGAACTGGAAGACTTCAATATCTTGGAGTTGTTGAAGGCGATGCTGTTAAGAAAGATCAAATTCTTGCACGGCTTGACGACAACGACATTAGAGCGCAGCTTGAACAAACAAAAGCAAATCTGAAATTAAGTGAAGCAGATTTGAAGGATGCTGAAAATAGTTTTAAACGAGCAAAAAAACTAGTTGCTTCCGGTTCGGCTGCACAATCAGAACTTGACGCCGCAGAAGCAAGATTAAACCGGACAATCGCATCAATTGAATTGGCTAAAGCACAAGTTTTGGGAGCGGAAGTTGCGATGGAGAACATGCTTATCCGCGCTCCATTTGATGGAACTGTGTTAACAAAAAATGCTGATGTTGGAGAAATTGTCGCTCCCTTTGCGGCAAGCGCTTCTTCAAAAGCAGCGGTGGTAACAATGGCTGATATGGCGTCTCTTCAAGTTGAAGCTGATGTTTCCGAATCGAATATTGAAAGAATAAAACCGAATCAAGATTGTGAAATTTCTCTCGAAGCTTATCCCGATTTCCGTTATCCCGGTTTTGTTGCCAAGATTGTTCCCACGGCGGATAGAGCAAAAGCTACCGTAATGGTTAAAGTAGGATTTAAGAATTACGATAAAAAAGTATTACCCGAAATGCGCGCCAAAGTTCTCTTTTTAAATGAACCGGTAAGCGAAGAAATGTTGAACAAAAAACCGAAGTTGGTTATTCCCGCTTCAGCATTGGTTCAGAAAGGGAATGAATATCTTGTTTATAAAGTGACGAATGATAAAGCGGAGCAGTTTATAGTATCGATCGGCGAAAAACTTGGAGTTTATGTAGAAATCCTTTCCGGTTTAGCTGATGGCGAAAAAGTTATTGACAATCCAAGTAAGGAAATTAATGACGGAACGAGAGTAAACGTTAAAAAATGATGGATGAGGGATAACGTTTGATGGTTGATGGAAAAGGATAATAATTGATTAGAAAGATTCATTCCCGACCTGTCTAACGCCAGGTAGATGGGAATGGAATTCTTTCCGATATTTTCTGTTACAAAGATTCAACCCGCCAAGGCGGGTTGTAAAAAAAATCCCGTAGGGATTTTATATTTGTAGAAAAAATAAAAACACCCTAAAAGGAATCCCTTGGGGATTCAATATTTGTAAAAATAAAACGGAGATAGTATGCCGGCGATTATTCAAGTAAAAAATATTTCAAAATCTTACACAAGAGATAGTTTTGCCATTCCTGTTTTAAATGATATTACTCTCGATATCGAAGAAGGAGAATTTTTTTGTTTAATGGGACCATCCGGTTCCGGTAAAACAACGCTCTTAAATTTAATTGCGGGGATCGATAAACCGACCAACGGAAATATTTTTATAAAAGATACGGATATTACTTTGTTGAATGAGTCTTCGCTTGCAAAATGGCGTGCAAGTAACATTGGATTTGTTTTTCAGTTTTATAATCTCATTCCCGTTTTAACCGCTTACGAAAATGTTGAACTCCCGTTGATGTTAACGCATCTCTCAAAAGCTGAGAAAAAGCAGCACGTAGAAGCCGCTTTAAACGTTGTCGGTTTAAGTGATAGAATGTTTCATTATCCAAAACAACTTTCCGGCGGACAAGAACAGCGCGTAGCCATTGCAAGAGCCATCGTAACCGATCCGCTTATTCTTGTTGCCGATGAACCAACGGGTGATCTCGACAAAAATTCCGCTGCCGAAATTCTTATTCTGCTTGACAGATTAAACAAAGAATTCAAAAAAACAATATTAATGGTAACTCACGATCCACACGCTGCGGAAAAAGCAAGTAAAATTCGTCACCTCGATAAAGGCGATTTAATTTAGGAACCGTTATGAAAATTTTTAAACTCATCTTCAAAAATGCTTTCAGACATAAACTCCGTTCCTTTTTAACGATACTCGGAATTGCCATTGCAGTAATTGCTTTCGGCGTACTGCGCACCGTTGTTACCGCGTGGTATGTAGGTGTTGAAGCTACGGCGGCGAATAGATTAGTCACGCGCCAGGCTGTTTCATTTATTTTCCCTTTGCCATATACTTACCGCGATAAAATTCAACAGGTGCCGGGCGTTTCGCAAGTTACGTTTGCATCATGGTTCCAGGGTGTTTACATCGATAAGAATCAATTCTTCGCCCGCTTTGCTTGCGATGCGGAAACAATGTTTGAAGTCTATCCCGAATTCCTTTTATCAAAAAAAGAATTGGAAACTTTTAAACGAGAACAGAACTCGTGCGTTGTTGGTGAAGATATTGCAAAGCAGTATAAATTAAAAATCGGTGATGTTATGCCGATCGAAGGAGACATTTATCCCGGCAGATGGGAATTTGTTATCCGTGGAATTTATAAACCCCGCGATAAAACTACCGACGCAACTCAAATGCTTTTTCACTGGAATTATGTAAATGAAAGAATGAAAAAAGAAACGCCCGAACGCGCCGGTGATGTTGGTTGGTATATTGTTAAAATAAAAGATCCATCAAAGTCGGGAATAATTTCCAAACAGATCGATGATCTCTTTAAGAATTCAAATGCGGAAACGAAAACCGAATCGGAACGCGCGTTCGCACAAAGCTTTTTGGCTTCCACAAGCGCAATCATTACCGCGATGAATATTTTATCGTTTGTAATCATCGGAATAATTTTACTTGTACTCGGCAATACGATGATCATGTCTGCACGCGAACGGACGCGCGAATATGCGGTGATGAAGACTATCGGATTTTCCGGTTCACACTTAATTGGTTTAATTATGGGTGAATCACTTGTAATCTCAATCATCGGCGGCGCGTTAGGATTAGCGCTAACATTTCCGCTTATCCAAGGATTGGAGAAAGTAATTCCAAAAGGATTTTTCCCGGTCTTTGAAATTGAACCGATAACTATTGTCCTCGCATCGATCGCGGCTTTATCAATCGGAATTTTATCTTCACTTTCTCCAATTCAACGCGCATTGAAAATGAAAATTGTTGAAGGATTCCGGTTTGTAGGATGAAAGATGGTTAATGGATAACGGATGATGGTTGATGGAAAAAGATTAAGAACATGATTATGATTAAGAACAAGATTACGATTACGATCACGAGCAAGAAAATAATTTTACTTACTCCAGTTGACCACACTCTTTGATAAACCGTTAAAACGGTTGAAATACGTATCATATTATTTCATTAACACCTCGATTAATCGAGGTGTTAATGAAACAAAAGCTCAAATTGTTAACCGTTTCAACGGTTTTAATTCTTTATAATTTTTAAGAGGTCAACTTGAGTTACTTATAAATTCTGATGACTGATTACTTCCGCCAAAGGCGGATCAGCCTCTGGCTGAGACCACTTACAACTAACTAATAAAGGTTTCGCAAATGAAAATACCACTGAAATACAGTTTAAGAAATTTTACTGCAAGAAAACTTACCACCGGAATTACCGTTACCGGCATCGCGTTAGTTGTTTTCGTATTTGCAGCAGTATTGATGATGGCGTACGGTATTCAAAAAACTTTGACGACAACCGGTTCCGATGAGAATGTGCTTGTTGCACGCAAATCAGCAAACGGAGAAATCTCAAGTATTATTCCGGGAGATATTCAAAGTATCGTTTCTTCGTTACCGAACATCGCAAAAACTTCCGACGGGAAACAAATAATTTCTTGCGAGCCGGTGGTAATTATTAACCTGGAAAAACAAAGCGGCGGGTTAAGCAATATCAGCGTGCGCGGTGTATCCGAACATGTATTGCAACTACGCCCGAACATAAAACTAATTGAAGGAAGAAATTTTGTACGGGGAAGACGCGAATTAATTGTTGGAGAATCTATCGCAAATAAATTTCTGGGATGCCAGATCGGCGGCAAAATAAAATTTGCCGGAGATTATTGGACTGTCGTTGGAAAATTTACAACCGATGGAAGCGGTTTTGATTCTGAACTCTGGGGCGACGCTTTACAATTGTTAGATGCTTTCGCACGCGGCAATGCTGTCTCAACAATGACTTTAAAATTGGCGAACCCTTCAGAGTACGCTTCATTCAAACTTGCATTTGATACCGACAAACGGCTTCAGCAATATGAACCTGAAATCGAAACAAAATTTTTCGCAAAACAATCGGAATTAATGGCGGGATTTATCAGAATACTTGGAATTTTTGTAACGGTAATTTTTAGTCTCGGTTCAACTATCGGCGCAATGATAACGATGTATGCTTCGGTGGCAAACAGAACCGTTGAAATAGGAACGCTGCGTGCGTTGGGTTTTAGAAGAAGAAGTATCTTAGCGGCGTTCTTAGGTGAATCGTTGCTTATCGCGCTTATTGGCGGAGTGATTGGATTAGCGCTCGCATCGCTTCTTCAGTTCGTCTCGATCTCAACATTGAATTTTGGTTCATTCACTGAGCTTGCATTCAATTTTGCATTATCGCCGGACATAATAATTTCGTCTTTACTTTTCGCTGTTGCAATGGGATTTCTTGGTGGATTTTTGCCTTCCGTCCGCGCAGCAAGAATGAATATTTTGCAGGCGCTTAGAGCGGAGTAAAAATATTGCATCAAAAGACAAAGAATTATCTCTTCCTTTGGGAAGGCATGTATCTATTTATAGGCTCCGGACTCGAAACACATTCCCACAATCATCACGCTCTTCAGTTAGCAATTACTACCGATGAACCATTCTATATGAAAGTTAAAGACGGAGAGTGGGGAAATTACACATCACTTATGCTTGCTTCCGATTGTCCGCATCAATGCAATGCTGCACAAAGTATAATAATATTTATCAGTATAGACCCATCATCCTTAACGGCAAAGAAATTAAAAGAAGATTTTTTGAAATCCTCTCTATTTTATATTCTGCCGGATAGTTCCACCAAAATTTTTATTAATGATTTAATGCTTCTTCTCAATAATTCAAATAACTGCAACGCTATTCTTGAGTTGATTTTACAATTCATTGCTCAACTTTCCGGCGCAGTTTCGACTTCATTACATCCAGTTATTGATAGTAGAATAGAAAAAGTTATCCATATCATTAAAAATTCCCACGATAAAAAAATCACTTTAGAATTTATTGCCCAAAGTGTTTTCCTTTCAGAAAGCCGCTTGGTTCATTTATTTAAAGAACAGATCGGTATTTCGATCCGTAAATACATTTTATGGAATAGGATAAACATTGCTGTCAAAAAAATAATAGATAAAGAGAATCTTACTGAAGCCGCTTACTCTGCCGGTTTTTCAGATGCGGCACATTTCAGCAGAACATTTTCGAAAGTGTTCGGCATTTCCCCTTCAACCATCTTAAAGAATAGCCAGAATATACAAGCTTTCGTTTGCAACCAATAATAAATTGCATCCGCTTTTATAATTAAAAATATATCAACGGAGTTGAATTGAATTACAAACGAATTATTGCTACACGTCGTGGTGGACCGGAAGTTTTACAACTTATTAAAGAAGAATTACCACAACCGAATCCAAAACAAGTTAGAGTTAAAATAGCTGCCGCGGGAGTTTCTTTTGCGGATGTTCTGATGCGTGAAGGAGTATATATGGGAATGCCTGCATTTCCTTTTACACCGGGCTATGATATCATCGGCGTTATTGATATGGTTGGCGCTGATGTAACAAATATTAAACCCGGCAATACTGTTGCCGCATTAACAAAAACCGGTGGTTATGCTCAATATATTTTATTAACAGAAGACGAACTCGTTACTGTTCCGGATGGAATTGATCCGGCTGAAGGTGTAAGTCTTATTTTAAATTACATAACAGCTTATCAAATGTTGTTTAGAACTGCCAACATAAAAGAAGGAGAAAAAATTCTTATTCACGGTGCTGCCGGTGGTGTTGGAACAGCTCTTCTTCAACTTGGTAAATTAAAAAATTTGAAGATGTATGGCACGGCATCTTCGGGTAAACTTCAACTTGTAAAAGAATTAGGCGGAATTCCAATTGATTATAAAAAAGAAAATTTTGAAAACAGTTTAGCACAAAAACATCACACCGGTATTGATGTTGTTTTTGAAAGCACCGGGGAATTAGCGCAACGCTCTTATAAAGTATTAAACGCGGGGGGCAGACTAATCCTTTTTGGTATTTCTTCAATGCTAAACAACGGAAGAAGAAGCATTACAAAAGTGTTGGCAACATATTTTCGCTTTTCTATTTTTCTGTACAATCTTATCCCCGATAAGAAAAAAATTTTGTTGTATCAAATAACCGGAGATAAAAAATTACATCCGCAATGGTTTAGAGAAGATGTTGCAGCTTTGTTCGAACTGTTATTAAGCAAGAAAATTAAACCCATTATTAGCCACCGGCTTCCGCTTTCAAAAGCTGCTTATGCTCACCAGCTTCTTAATACTTCTGCTGTTAGCGGTAAAATAGTTTTAATGTGCCAAGAATAAAACGAGAAATAAATGATCGATAAAATCAATTCGCTTAGAAAAATAAAAATCGGCGGCATAGATCAATGGATATTAATTCGCGGGAACGATAGTTCGAAACCCCTCTTGTTGTTAGTTCAAGCCGGACCGGGATTTCCGCTTATTCATGAGGCAGACTACTTTGAAAAGAAGCTGCATCTGGAAAATCATTTCGTCTGTGTTTATTGGGATCAAAGAGGATGCGGGAAATCTTACTCAAAGAATATTCCTCCCGATTCTTTAACTCTGAAACAAATGGTGGCTGATACTAATGAACTTGCCGCATATCTTAAACAACAATTTAACGTTGGCAAAATATTTATTGTTGGCTTTTCTTTAGGTGGAACTATTGCAGTTCTTTCTGCTTTTCAAATACCGGAAAACTACCAATCTGTTTTTGTCGTTGGCATAGATGTTAAGATGGATGAAGCAGAACATTACGCGTACGATTTTGCCATGCAAGAAGCTTATAAAAGGAATAATCGGAAAGCAATAAAAGAACTCATGCAAATCGGTTCTCCGCCACACACAGAGGAAAAGCAATTTTTAAACCGCGTTAAATGGATAACAAACTTTGGCGGTATAAATAGGAGTGAATCTTACAATTCAATTATGATGAGTACCATTAAAAATATGCTCTTCTCGCCGGAATATAATTTGCGCGATGTTCTTCGAACAATTCAAGGAATGACTTTCTCCCAAATGCATCTACTCCCTCGTTTAGCTCAATTAGATTTATTCAAAGAGATTTCTCAAATGTTTGTTCCGGTTTACTTTCTTCAAGGTACTCACGATGTTGCTTCACCATATCAAACAGTTTATAGCTTTTACGAAAAACTTGATGCCCGGAAAGGGAAACAATTCATCACTTTTAACAATTCAGCGCACATGCCCCATTACGAAGAGCCGGATAAATTTCTTAATGTATTAATTGAAGCGATGAAGAATTTAATAACTGATGTTGCGTAAAGCAGATTTATTCTCTATCCAACTTTTTCCATCTCAACCGTCTGGTTGTTGTGTTCAACACTCGAAAGGAATGTTGCTTTCGGATTTTTCTCTCTCGTCATCCTCAATGAGAATTCTGTTTCAGCAATAAAGACAAGATTTTTTGCTTTATCGAAATACAAATAATTTCCGCGCAATCGCTGAAGCTCTTCAATATCTTCCTTCTTATCGTACTCTACCCAAAAAGCTTTGTACGCGTTGAGGTGCATAAAGTCGCAGCTCGCGCCAAACTCATTTAGCAAACGATATTTAATTACATCGAATTGAAGTTCGCCGACTACGCCGATAACTTTTTTTGTCCCGTCGCATTGAACGAAAAGCTGCGCAAGTCCTTCATCGGTTAAATGTCTAATTCCGGTCTCGAGTTGTTTAGATTTGAACGGATCTTTGTTCTGCACAACTCTAAATATTTCCGGTGAGAAGACGGGAATTCCCTTAAACATAAAAGCATCCCCTTCGGTTAACGTATCACCGATTTTAAATAAACCTGAATCATACAAACCAATAACATCACCGGGATATGCGGTTTCAACAAGCGATTTTGTTTGCGCAAGGAACGATGCCGGATTTGGAAACTTTACCTGGCGTTTCAATCGCACGTGAAAATAATTTTTATTTCTTTCAAAAGTGCCGGAACAAATGCGTACGAACGCCATTCTGTCGCGGTGTTTCGGGTCTAAGTTTGCATGGATCTTAAAAACAAATCCGCTGAATTTTTCTTCCTTCGGCGGGATCATTCCGATTGTAGTTTCCCGTGCAACAGGCGGCGGTGCGATGGCAACGAAAGTATCCAAGAGTTCTCTAATTCCAAAGTTGTTTATCGCGCTGCCGAAAAAGACCGGCGCTAATTCACCCGACAAATATTTTTCTATTTCAAATTTTCCATACACTCCGTTTATCAGATCAATATCATTCTTTAAGGTTTCGGCGGCTTCACCGAAAGTTTTGACAAGTTCCTCGTCATCAATTCCTTTAAAATATTTTACTTCATCTTCAATCTGTTGTTTGTTGGCGCGGAAGAAAGCGAACGTGTTATCATAAATGTTATAAACACCTCTAAAGCTCATTCCCATTCCGAACGGATACGATAACGGTCTCACTTTGATCGATAATTTTTCTTCGATCTCATCCAACAGTTCAATCGGATTTCTTCCTTCGCGGTCGAGTTTGTTTATAAAAATAATAACGGGGGTATTTCGTAAGCGGCAGACTTGCATCAGTTTTTCCGTTTGTTCCTCAACTCCTTTAACGCAATCGATAACGAGGATAACACTGTCAACAGCGGTTAGCGTGCGGTAAGTATCTTCGGCAAAATCTTTATGTCCGGGTGTATCTAAAAGATTAATTTTATAATCGTGATAATTGAAAGAGAGAACGGAAGAAGCAACGGAAATTCCGCGCTGCTTTTCAATCTCTAAAAAATCCGATGTTGCCGTCTTTCTAATTTTATTGGATTTAACCGCTCCGGCAATTTGTATCGCTCCACTGAAAAGCAAAAGTTTTTCCGTAAGCGTGGTTTTGCCCGCATCCGGGTGACTAATAATCGCGAATGTTTTTCTTCTTTTTATTTCTTTTGCTAGACTCATATACTGCTAATTTGTTTTCTTCTGTGGTTAAATGGAATTGTTTAAGAAAAGAGGCGTGGAGATGCCTTTTCAAAATCAAATTGGGGTGTTGTTATTTTTTCTGTCCAAATTCATGGTGTAAATATACGGAAAATTGGGGGAAGAGAAGTCGGAGGACATTAAGACTTTTTAGAAACCTTTATCCATTCCCAGTAATGGAATGTTCGTGCTAATTTTCTGCTAAGCGGATTAGGCGGTACAATTCATGTTTGGTGATTGAAAATATTTTTTTATCCAAAGTCCTCTTATAATAACTCCGACACGAATTACACAAATTTTCACTAATTATCTACCCATCTTACAGCAGCATCATAATTTAGGGAGCCAGGAAATCCGCAAGCATTCCAGATCGGATCAAAAATTATTTTTAGGGATTTATCATGTTCATCCATGAAATTTGATTCAGCCAAAATATCGTGAACCAATAGATTATCTGTTGTTATTGGTTTATTAGCTATTTGGTAGAATCGATTGTCATTTAGTCTAAATTTATAACCTCTTATTCCAAGTACACTGAACAAAAGGACAAAAGGGGGAGTGAATCCGAAAAACTTTAATAAATCAATCCAGGTAGACATTTCTTCTATATAAAAACGTTCAAATTTTTTACCAGAGATAAGTTTGCAATTATCCTCTATATCTGTGAAATTAGCATTGACTAATTCGATAATTCCATTTCTGAAAATTTGGAAATAGCGATCTGCTGAATGTATCTGATCGAAACGATTGTGAAACACAAATCCATCAAAATTAAATTCTTTGCGATAATCATGCAAAGAATTAGGAGTGTTGATTAGAGCAGTAAATTTATTAGAATCTATTTTCTCTTGAATGCTAAAGGAATTCATTGGGATAATATGCAGTACAAATTGAGGCTCATTTAGTAATTCCACTGGAGTATCATGATTTATGATCTTCGAAATTCTATCTAAACGAAAATTTCTAATTTTTTCATAAAGATATTCAGAGGCAAGAATTGAGGCTCTTATTTCAGAAATTTCTAGTTGATATTTACCATGAGAAGAATTGCGCGCAAAGAATTTTGATGATCTTTTATACCATATTAGATGAGGAGCTGACCAACTTTTGGGTATTTTGATTATAATCGCTTTGTGAGTATCATTTATCGAAATGACTACTACATTGGCTGAACTATATTTAGGAGAGATACCATCGCGAATAATGCTTTCAATTCTACCTTTCAATAAATCTGCATTCTCAATAGTAATGCCTATTAACTCAATCGGAATTCCCTTCTCCTCGCGCATACCATAAATTATTATTCCCCCACTTGTATTCGCAAAAGAAATGATGTCAGCTAAAAATTCTTTCTTATTCTCGTCAGTATCTAGGATCAAATTGAGTTTGTAGTCAATTGTTCTTTTCTCAGATGTTTGATTTTGAATAAGTAGGTCTAATTCTTCTAAAGATACTTCATCATCATTATAGTTAAACAAAGACATGTTTTTTAATAGATTATAATATTTATTGTTAAAAAATTAATGTCATTAAACCTTAGTAAAAATTGATTTAAGTAGTAAGATGTTAAAACAATATTATTCAGTTAAAAATCTTCTACTTAAGATAAAATATTTTCCCGAAAACTAATTACGTCTTTTTTATCTTTCTTCGCAATCTGACCAATTTCAATTTTTAATACAACTGTATAATTATATTTTTTAAACTTTAGTTCCTACTATTTCTTAACATCATTGGGAGTTACAAAAATTCTATTGTAAAATCATTAAATGTCCCCATTAATTCCGGTAAGGTGCTATGCTTAATTTCAAGAATATCACAAATTGCCGGTAATTTTTTAAAAGCTTTATTATCGTTACTGCTTACCGTTTCCTCTGTTACAATAACATAATCGGAAGAATCTATTTCATCTTTATGCTGCATGCAATACAAAAGAAGTTTTGAATCTGCGGATTCCAAAAAAGCTTTCTTTCTGCTTTCGAATTCGGAAGGATTTAAAGAGTTTTTTCTCGCTCCGTAGCAAAACTCATTTTCCAACCGGTTAAAATATTTTTTATCCGGTAGTAAGTCATCGGTTTTGGTTCTAAGTTTTTTGTCATTTAAAAAATCTAATCTCTCTACAATTATTCCGCCTGCAACTAATTTTGATTCTTTATACACGGTCTCCAGAATAATTATTTCTTTTGCTATAATCCTTTCTTTAAAATAATTGAGCAATTTGTCTTGATTGTCGAATGGTAAATAATACCGCACTAATGATAACAACGAACTTGTATCAAGCAGTACTATCATTGGAGGTATGCCGCCATATTTTGGGGTTTTATCTCTAATCTTCTGCAAAACTCTACTTCGTTTATAACCCCTTCTAAAAACGCTAACTGAATCGTTTTAATAAGTAACGGCGATTTTATCGGCTTTGGCGCCCTTCCCTCAATCTTAATTCCCCTTGCTTTGTCCAATTCCCTTTTTTTCTTTTCAGCTAATTCCCGTTCTCTGGCTTTGCTCTCTTCATCCTGCTTAATAACGCTATAATCTTGGGAAGATAACTTTCGCATGATAAGTAACCTTGTATAAAGAGCTAATCTGCTAAGATGAGTTTCGTTCTTAATCGTATCAATTAGATCATGTGAATAGTCGTTCTCTCTATTAGCAGCGGAGATTTTTTGTAATGAATTATCAAATTCTCCGATCAAAAAATAATAGGCGAAATCATTACACCATTTTTCAATAGAATTTGGCGATTCGGTATTTATAGATTGGTATTCGAGTTTTTCAATTTCTTCTTCCTCTAAAAGATAATGCCCTAACTCATGCGCAAGCGTAAAAATTTCTCTTCTAAAAGACTTTTGTTGTCTTTTTAATACTATTACATTCGGCGAAAGATAAAACCCGTCAATATTTGCTTTTTCTATTTTATTCCATGTCTCTACAAATTCAAAAACAAGAATATTGTATTCGGCTAATTTGCTTATCAACGCTTTTAGGAATTCCTTCATATTGCTGTTAAACGCCGGATAAAGGTATTCCCTTACTAACGTTGCCGCTTCGCCGGGTTTGTCGTTAATGGTAAAGACCGGCAATTTTCTTGCCGTATTTAGTTCTGATAATTTGGATATAGCGGAAAGCGATATTTTTTCTTCTTCAAAAAAATTTACAATTTTTCTTGCCCCTAAATTTAGTTCTGTATTAAAGTTTTGTTTCCTAAAAAAAATACTTGCCTCTTTAGAATCGACAGAAACCAGAGGGTCTAAATAAAAATTAAGTCCTTTATTAAATATTCTATCAATTTTCTTTAAGTAACTCAATTTTATTTTAGAAGTGAAAATTTCCTCGCGTAAAATTTTATTTTTCAACCCATCGCTAATTCGAAAAAGCAGTTCTTCCTCTGTGAGGCTAAATAGCTTCATTAGATATTGCAGTCTCGATATGTTGATTTCAATGGTGTTCAAGGTAATACAAATTTGATTTTGGGATTAAGTGCTGTTGCACAATGCTTTTTTACTCTATGGTTAAATTTATTTATTAATTACTAAAATTCCTATTCTAACTTCCTTCCACAATCCACTCCTCACCAACAACCTGGTACTAAATTAGATTATAACATAACGCGGCAAGTCGCAAGTTCAAAGTGGAAAGTATAAAGTTAAAAGTGAATTTGAACCTCAAAACAAGAAAAATATCTTGACATAAAAAACAAAGATTTAAACGGCAATACAATAGGGCGAGCCCCCCTGCCCGCCCTATTTTGTATTACTGCCAACCACCGTCTGCTTTCTGTTTACTGTCAACTGCTTTTTGCCTTCTGCCAACCGCCGACTGCCATCACCTATTTCGGTTGCTCAATCGGTACTGCCGGTTCTTCGGGACTTTCTCCGCCACCTCTGCTGCCGCCCAAATCTTTAACTACCCTTGCGGCAAAATACTGGTTGTAAAAATTGAGCTTTGTTTCTTTCAATACTTCAACAATTGAGTCAGCTTCTTCATTTAGAAGTTCGTCCGCGCTGTCAAACAATCCGTACAACGCCGCTCTAAGCGCTACGTGATCTGTAAAACCGGTGTCCTTATTTTCAACCGATGCTTTTAGACTCGCAAGTTTTTCATCAACAAGATCAAGTTTAGCTTGCGTCATTCCGTAATTAGCTAAATCAGCTATAACTCCCTGTGCGGCATCTTTAATGTTTTTAACTTTTATGGGGAGTTCGGCGTGTGATAAACGTTTAAACTGTCTCTCTGAAAAGTCAGTCAACGCTTTTAGCTCTATCAACTTTTTACGCACAGCATACGCTTTAGTTGCATTGGCAACGGGCACAATGGAAGCGATAAGTTCCTCAATTGCTTTCCGTTTAACTGAAGTTTTTCCTTCCCTAACTTTTGACAATTCTCCGTTTTTAACATCGATCTCTCCGATCAATGTCTTCAGATCATTGTGCACTTCACCCAAAGCCGGTACTTCGGCTACAATGCTTGCGTTGCTTTTAAAGACAGCTTCCACAGCATTGTACATGTTGGATTTGTTTTCTTCGTTCTGGTTCATTTTAGCCTCACTATTTATGATTAGGATGTTATTTACAGGCAAAAGTGCCTTTTTATCATAAAAACCGTCAATTTTTCGCACGAAAATCCCTATGTCGCATTAAAAAGTGTTAATGTCAATCCAGAAAACGTTATGTCACATCTAAAAATCGTAATGTCATACCGGAAAACCGTTATGTCACACTCGAAAACCGTTATGTCAAATTTGAAAAACGTAATGTCACGGTTGAAAAACGCTATGACAGATTTTAATAATCTATGTCACTTTATAAATTGGTAATGCCGTATTTTAAAGTAGCCATGTCATTTTCTAAATCGGCAAATCCGGAACAAGAATTAATTATGTCACATTCCAGAATTGCCTCGCCAAAAAGCAATAGTCAAATCAAATATTTTTATCGAATTGCGCCGCACTATGATCCTAACCGCAAAAAAATTTGTTAGATAGCTTCCAATTATTTCGAGTAATTCAAAACAATAAATATCGAGTAAAAAAATTTCCGGTATTGGAAAAGAGGGTTGAGAAGGTTGAACGATAATCCCCTTATCCCCGAAGTAAACAAGGTTAATTATATTTTCTTATTTATTTTCTAAAGCAAAATTAATTTATTCACTTTGTAAAAGTCAAGTCAATTTTTAATTTTCTTCAAAAATTATGCGTGGTGCAAAAACAGAACTGCACATTAACAAAAATCCTCCCTTCCCCTTTTTCAGAGTTATTGTTTATATTTCTATCAACAAAGGAATAATTTATAAGCGATATTTTATGCCGGCAATAAAAAAATCTTTTCATCTTTTCATCTTGTCTTTTTTGCTTTTGAACCTTATTGTGTCAGCGCAAAAAGAACCGACGGGCGAAGACCTCTTTCTTCAAGCGCGAACTACTGCTTTCGATAAAAAAGATTATGCAAAAGCAAGAGCGTTATGCAGAGAAGCGTTGGTTAAAAGTCCGAACTACACCGACATTGAAGTTTTTCTCGGCAGGCTTTATACATGGGATCAGATGCACGATTCCGCGCGACTTGTTTTAACAAATGCTCTTGCAAAAAATCCTTCCAGTCTTGAAGCCCACAACGCTCTCATCGATCTTGAATATTGGTCGGGTGATTCTCAAAAAGCGTTGGCGTACGCAAATTCAGCGCTAAACTTAAATCCCGTTTCGGAAGAACTTCTTTTAAAGAAAACAAAAATTCTCGTTGATCTTCAAAATTATGAAGAGGCTTACCAAACAATCGACACGTTGCTTCATATCAATAGAAGCAACACCGAAGCTTTTGTTTACGCGGAACGAATAAAAGATTTAACACGCATCAACACTGTGGGTACAAATTATGATTACGACCACTTCAGCAAAGTTTTTGATCCGTGGCATGCAGTTGCTGTTTCTTATTCCCGCAAAACAGTTATCGGTTCTGTGATCGGAAGAATAAATTATGCGAATAGATTTCTTAAAAACGGAATGCAGTTTGAAGTTGATGCCTATCCCCGTTTTATGGATGGATTTTATTCCTACGTAAATTTCGGTTATTCCGGTTCAACCATTTTCCCCAAACTCCGATTCGGATTATCGCTCTATTACAGTTTACCTTTAAGTTTTGAAATTGATGCAGGCATCCGCTATTTAAAATTCCCGTCATCCAAAACCGACATTTACACTTTTGCACTCGGAAAGTATTACAGCACTTTTTGGTTCTCGTTCAGAACGTTTATTATTCCAAGCGAAAACTCGGCTTCATATTCTTACACATTAATTACACGCTACTATTTAACCGATGCAGATAATTATTTAGCTCTTTCGCTCGGCACCGGAATTTCTCCCGACGAAAGAAGTTTGAACAATCCGAATCTTTTAATCTCAAAAAAAGCGGGAGTGGATTACAATTTCAGAATTTCAAAACGGCAAACACTTTCACTTACCACTTCATACATTTATGAAGAATATTTCGCCGGTTCATTCCGTAATAAAATTTCTTTCGGCTTAGGAACTCAATTTAGTTTTTAATATGAGATACGGAAAAATACTCGGCTGGTTCATTCTCGTTATGCTGCTCCCCTTTCCGTTGTGGATGTTTATTGCGTGGAATATGTCGGACGTTAAACCTTTCCCCATCGTTATTATCGACAAGACAGTTTTAACTCGCGAAGCGAAAGAGCACGAATCTTTTAACTGGATTTTAACACACGAAAAATTTGCAAAACCAAATGGAGAACTCTATTCTATCGCAAAAGATTACTATGGATTTTTCCCGAAGAACAATAAAAAATTTTCTGTCCAGGGTTTAGAGAATTTTAATCCCGAACAGATAGATAGCCTCGCGAACGCTTCGCAAGCAGTTTATATAACCGATACCTACGGAATTTTTTCAAGCGAATGGTACACGCAAAAAGAACAAACCGAACACAGCAGCTTGGTTTACGGCGGAATGTCAACCGTTGATTTGATGTTCCTTAAAAAGATGAAAGAGAAGAAGCGATTAATTATTGCTGAATTTAATTCCATTGCCTCTCCTACAAGTGATGTTGTTCGTGCTGATTTTGAAGCGTTGTTCGGATTGCGTTGGACAGGCTGGACAGGAAGATATTTCGAAAGTCTTGATACACTTACCAACAAAGAACTTCCCCGCTGGCTTATCCGTGAATACAAAAAACAGCACAATAATTCCTGGCAATTTAATAATTCGGGAATTGCATTTGTTCATTTCGATAACCGTGTGGAAATATTAGAAAACAAAATGCATCTTACTCAAGAGGTTCCTTATCTTTTAACTAACGAAGAAAATTGTGAACGATTTGGATTGCCTGCAAAACTTAAATATCCCTATTGGTTTGATGTAATGCTTACACAGAGAACGAATAATGTTCTTTCTGTTTATTCGATCTATACAAATGCAAAAGGTGATTCGCTTTTACGCATAAATGGAATCCCCAAAGTTTTTCCTGCGGTAATTGAACATACCGGGGATTATACGTTCTATTATTTTGCTGGAGACTTTTGCGATAATCCGGTCGATCAATTTGCGGCTAAAATGAATGGAGTCCGTTTCTTCAAATGGTTTTTTTATAATTCAAAAGAAGTTCCGGAGCGGAGAAGTTTCTTTTGGGAATACTACTCCCCGCTTGTTACAAAAATTCTTTATAACTATTATAACACACACCATTGATCTAATTCAAATCAAGGTTTAACTATTTATTTCTTTTCCCAACAAACTGAAGAACTGAATCAGGCAGCAGCTTTTTTGTTTGGATCATAGTTTTGTTTTTCGACTTAAACTCATTAAAATTATTTTGTAATCGGTTTTGTACCGCATCATCATTTAATTTTGAAGTAACTAAGTTGTCGAAAACTTCAAAAACTTTTTTATCTGCCAAAAAATAATTCTGATCGAGATAATCCAACATTTCATTTTTGTTCCTCATTAACGGGGCTGAATGTATATTTCTGAAATAGGTGACTGTATCCAAACCGTTACCGATCCACGAAACATATTTGGGAGTTTCTACTTTATAATTTTCTCGCAGAAAAGCAATGAGCGAAGGGAGAACATCAAAGTGTGTTGATACTGAAGCAAAAGTTTCTCTTCTTTTCAACATAGGAGAATAAATTAGAAACGGAACATGAAAGCGATCAAGTTTTGTCTTCACGGGAATTTCAGGCATTCTGTGGTCGCCTGTAATGATAAAGATTGTGTTTTGAAAATCATTTCTTTTGCGGTACTCTGTAAAAAATTCTTTCAACGCATCATCGGTGTACATTACCGTTGCGTACATATCAAAATATTTTTCATACTCTGCTTTTTGTTGAACGGTAAGCGGAAAGGATTGTAGTTGTTCGCGTACTTTGTTTTTATAAAATTCTTGTCCATCAACTAAAAAGGGGTCGTGCATCGAAAGGGTTAGATAAACATCAATTCGTGGAGTCCTTTTTTCTGTATTTATAATTTCCATACTGCGTTCAAATAATTCTTTATCACCGTAACCCCAGGAAAAACCTTCCGACTTTACCGGCATTTTTTTGTAACCGGTTCCAAAATTTTTATCGCTTAAAATAAAATCAATATTTTGTTTTTTGAAGAAAACATCCATGTTATCAAAATGAACATCTCCACCGTGAAAAAAGGAAGTCCGATAACCCAATTGTTTTAGAAAAGAGATGAAAGAAAAATGCTGCGGCATCTTCTCGCCAAAATCTAAAAAACCTTTTTCACCAAAGGGAAGAGAACCAAACAGAGAAGAGAAAACCGCAAATGTTCTTCCGCTCGTGCTAAGAAAATTTTTCCAGTATAAGCTTTGTCTTGCGAGAGAGTCTAAAAAGGGAGTGAAACTACCATCAACAGCACCTTCGCCGCTAAATGATCTGCCGAGACTTTCGGTAATAATAAATACGAAATTCGGAAGCTCCTTTGAAGTAGCGAAAAAATTTCCAAGAACATTTTGACTACTGTCCAATCTCATAAACGGATAATTCTTATCGGCATATACAAAAGAATTTTGTCCTTCACTTTTTTCGTCAATAAAATAATCTTCTTCAACAAATTCTTCCTCATCATCAAACAAATAAGGGATTGCTTTTTCGCTGAAAAATTGCAGCTTATTTATTACAGTATAAAATTCAAGATCGGTCTTGTACTCTTTTTCTTTTGGAGTCACTTCCTCACAGAAAAAAGCAGCTATAAAAAGAGATGCAAATAAAAAATATAAAAGAAAATTTGGTAGAAGAATTTTTCTACTGAAACGAAAAACCATTACAACAACCGATACGAAGAAAATTAATACTAAAATTAAAACCAGATTAATTACTCCTGAAGCCTGAACCGTGGCCATAATTTCTTTAACAGAATATCCAAACAGATCAACACCGAGCGGCACCAATGCTTTCGAATAATAGAAGATCAGCAGAAGGTTGCTCAGTGATGTAAAGATAGATATTGCAACGAATATTGTTGATGCAAAGTTGGGTTTGAAATAACTGATGATGAAAAACGGTATAACTCCATAACCGCAGATTTTCAATAAAAATATGATATCGTAAAATATTCCCGATGCGGCAAGTTGTAAACTATTTTCGGGAAGCGGATGAATCTGAAATATAAAGATGTATTCAAAGGTTCGCAGCAAAAAGAAGAGCGCCAGCAGCGCAATTGTTAACTGGAAAAATCTTATCGAAGTTTCTTGTAAAAAATGAAAGAGTTCTTCACGTGTTTTATAAAAAGGAGTGCTCATAACCTTGGCTTATTTAAAAGAAAATCTTTTTGCTATTTTCTCATGATCGGTTCCGCAAATATACCATGTGCTGTTAGAGAGTAGTGAATCAAGTTTCCCGTTATCAGTTAAGAAATGGGTTTTCATTTCATTCTCATTTATAGTTGATGAAGAATTCGGTTTCTTAGTTAAATAAACAAGATTTTTAATTCCGAGTGACATTAATTCTTTTTCCTTCATTTGAGTAGGCTCCGGTCCGAAAAAAATATTTGGATAAACCCTGCCCACTTTTTCCGGTTTAAAAAGATTTTCGATATCAAGCTTATTAAGAATAAAAGAAGTTTTGATTCCATTAACAAGCATCCAGGTCTCTTTTGCATTGGTAGTTTTTATTATCAATACCAAAGGTTTAGGAAGGGAAGCAAGTGATTCAAGAATATGGTTCAGCTTCTTGTAATCAAAATTGGTTAGATCAAAAGGTTGGTGAAGATAATTCATTTCATAAGCAGAATATAAGGTGCTGTCCTTTTTTGCGATTTCTAAATTTTCTTTACTCGATTCATCAATTAACGAGACTACTTGTTTAACATATCCCGAAAGAAGATAACCCAAACATTCTTCTTCGGAAGGATGTGGTAATAAATAAACAGCTTTTCCGAGGTAAAAAAGTGGTCCTTCGGCAAATTTATTAATTTCATTTAGCGTACGGTAAGTGCTAACATTTCCGGCATCAACTGAAACGTTTTGACTTTCAATAATTCTCCGTACAACGTTAACGCGGTCTTTGCCAAGATAACAGTGGACGTAATACTTTCCTTTTCCGGTTGCGACTAATTCCTTTATCGTTTCGATCGAAGAAATATTTTGACTTACCCAAGGAAGCATTGGAGTGTGAAGAACTTCTATCCCGGCTTCTTTTGCGGCAACATCTTCGTCATAAATTAATTTTGGTTCAAAGGGAACTACAGCAGGATGAAGTAAGGAAATTATTCCGGTAAAATTTTCTTTCTTTAATTGATTGATTTGGTTTTTTGAAGGATACGGGCCAAAAACAAACGAGATGCGCGCCAACGAAATCTTTTCTGATTTTTCACCTCTTCCCGGAGTGTATTGCGGATTCATCCAGAGAAATAAAATAGCAGCAAAGAATAAAGCCGGAATGTAGATCATCAGCTTTTTATTCGACTGCTCAGATTCCCAAAATCGCCTCGAAATAAAAAAAGAAATCAATCCAGCGATAAAAAGAATTGCGATAATAAAAATTTTAATAATTAGACTTTCCGCTTTTTCCGATCCCCCTTCTTCCTGGATGTACTCAATCGTCCAGCGGATTGGTCCCCAAAACAAAAGCGAACCAACCACAAAACCGATAATACCCGCCAAATAAAGAAAAAAGAGGTAATAGCGAACTGATTTACCGGCAACTTGTTTTTCTAAAAAATTCATAACCGTTGATTCACGAAAATTTATTAAATTAAAAAGAGATTTTTGTGAAACTAACGAATTGTTCGCTAAAAAAAAATTTAAGAAGGCAACTGCACAACGCTCATGGACGAAAAGAAAACAATACTTTTTGCGGAAGATACCGTACACATAGCTAAATTATTAAAATTTAAGCTTGAAAAAGAAGGATTTAACTTGATCCATTTTCCTTCGGGCGTTGGTGTAACCGAAGGTGTACTTAAGCATATGCCGGATTTGGTTTTGCTTGATATTATGATGCCGGTTAAGGATGGACTGACCGTTCTGAAAGAAATAAAAAGCCATCCCAGTTTGTCGCATATTCCGGTCGTTCTGCTTACTGCAAATTCGCATGAGGAATATGTTGTTAAAGGGTTGCAACTCGGAGCCACGGATTATATCCTTAAACCATTCGCCTCAACCGAACTTGTGCTTCGCATAAAAAATATTCTGAAAATGCGATAATCGTTCCGCAGCCAGTTATTTTATGGTGACGAAAAGTTTATTTGCTTTGGAGTTTTCTTGAACATTCACTTAGATATTTTTGCTTTTCTTGCGATAACCATTTTTGCCTTGTTAATCCTTACCTATGTGCTTGTTATTCAAGTTGTTGTCCTTCGATTAGTTCACGGTTATCAGCAAAAAAAGGAACAAGAATTCTTTACCGTCTGGGAAGAAAAAATTTTTTTATTTCTTGAAGGGGACGAAAATCCGCAAACGTTGATAAAAAAAATGAGGAGGAGTAAATATCTCTTTCTCTTGCATTACCTTCGCGAATTTTTTCTTATGCTGAAAGGAGATGATTTTTTAAAACTCTCCGCTATTGTCAATCAGACTAAAATACAGCCATTCCTTATTTCCCAATTAAAATCGGGATCACCAAGAAAAATTAATGAAGCTGCATATTTTTTAGGTCTGGCAAAATCGGTTGACGCCAGAGATGTTCTAAGAAAAAAATTGAGGAGCCAAAATGCTTCCGTCTTTCTTAGTTCAGCTTTAGCTTTAGCCCGATTGAATGATGTTGATGCCGTCTTCGATATTTTTCGTAATGCACGCCGATTCAAGTTTGTTTCCAAAGATTCACTTCTCGCAATACTTTCTGAGTTTACTGACGAGATATGTAAACCTCTTCTCGTAAACCTTAAGAGAGAAAAAAACATATTAATCCAAAGTATTTCAATTACCCTTTTCCGCCACTTTAAATTTTATGAAGCCGGTGAATCGGTTCTTAAAATAATGGTGTACAGCCAAAACAAAGAAGTAATAGTAGAAAGCATTAAATTCTTCGGCAGCATTGAATTTATTGAAGCATCAACAGCATTGCGGAGTTTGATCAATCATCCGAAAGCGGAAGTTCGAACCGAAGTTTTGAAAGCCTTGGCGGTGTTGGGGAATGAATCTTTTGAACAAAGAATTTGGGACTGCATGTACGACCCCGAGTACGAAGTACAGTATAACGCTGTTATCACACTGATGAAGTTGATTCCGGGGAGTGAGGAAAAAATTTCTCAATTCGCTTACGGCAATTTAAAAGACAGGGGTGCCGCAATTGCAAGAATGGTTCTTAGCGAACGGAATATTAGGAATTAAGATGAACGTAATAAGATATATCGTCTTCGGATTTAATTCCTTACTTCTTTTTTATTTTCTCCTGGTCTGTTCGATCTATATAATCTTAAACATTATCGCGTTCTTTAAAATGATCAAGTACAACAGCACAATAAAGTATCTCGATCTTAAACGCGTTTTCAAATTAACCAATTACAAACCGATCTCGGTTATTGTTCCCGCGTACAATGAAGAAAACGGAATTGTTGAAAGCGTAAAATCTCTTCTTCAACTTGAGTATCCCGATTTTCAATTGATCGTTGTGAATGATGGTTCGACGGATAACACATTACAAAGATTGTTTGAGAATTTTTCTATCCGCCAGGTTTCTTTTACTCCATTTTATAAATTAAAATCTCAGCCGATCCGGTCTGTTTTTATGTCGTCCGAATATCCAAACTTAATCGTAATCGACAAAGTAAACGGTGGAAAAGCTGATGCAATAAACGCCGGAGTAAATTTGGCAAAGAGTCCCCTCATAACTGTAATTGATGCCGATTCGGTGTTAGAGCGTGATTGTCTTTTGAAGATCGTTCGCCCTTTTATGGAAGACGAAAATGTAATAGCGGTTGGCGGAACTATTCGCATTGCAAACGGATGCAACATTCTCCATGGAAATATTCTGGAAGTCGGACTTTCAAAATCCTGGCTCGCCAGATTTCAGGTTGTTGAATATTTACGAGCGTTTTTATTCGGCAGAAACGGATTTGATGTTTTAAACGGAATCCTCATTATTTCAGGGGCATTCAGCTGCTTCTCACGCGATGCTTTAATCAAAATTGATGGTTACCGCGAAGGCTGCATCGGCGAAGATATGGAAATTATCGTACGCATGCACCGGAAGTTGCGAAGAGAAAATCCAAAGTTACGCATTACATTCATTCCCGATCCTGTCTGCTGGACAGAAGCGCCTGAAACATTTGCCGTGTTGCGAAGTCAACGGATGAGATGGCAAAAAGGAACAGTCGATAGTATTCTTCTTCACAAAAAATTATTCATGAATCCGGCTTATGGCTGGATCGGGATGCTCGTTTTCCCTTACTTTGCAATTTTTGAAATGATAGGACCTGTAATAGAAATTTTCGGTTATTTTTTCTTCTTGCTCTCCTTCTCTCTCGGTTTTGTTACTGTTTCCTTCGCGATTGCGTTCCTAACTACAGCAATTCTTTATGGAGTAGTGCTTTCAGTACTCTCTGTAATTTTAGAAGAACTCTCTTTTCAGAGATACCCGAAACTCTCTCAATTATTAACGTTGATTGCAGCCGCTTTTTTAGAAAATTTCGGCTACCGCCAGTTAACAACCTGGTGGCGGTTCAGAGGAATGGTAGAATATTTCACCGGAAAACGGCATTGGGGCCAAATGGAAAAGAAGGGATTTGCGAAAAATTGATTTTTGTGCTTCTAATAATTTCAGAAGTCAGAATAAATTGTATTCTAATTCTTACTACTGATTTCTTACCTGTACTAACTAACTCAAAGTTCGTAATTTTTACAGACACTCTTAAATTCATCATCTTTTTTTACCAATCATAAGAAATAATTTGACATTCTATAAAATTTTCCGTTATTTTGGAAACGTTTTATACAAGTTTCGTTTCTTTAGAGTATTCGGGAACAGATTTCCCTATTTTTTTGGTCTATATGGAAACGAAATAAACAATAAATGTTTCTTGATTACAAAGGACAAAATGCACGACGAATTAGAATTAAAAGAAAAGATACTCCTAAAATCATCCGAAATGTTTCATCAATTCGGATGCGTAAAAGTTACAATGGAAGAAATCGCTGCCGGAATGGGCATCAGCAAAAAAACTCTGTACAAATATTTTTCTAACAAAGAGCATCTGCTGAATGAAATTTTTACTACGGTTTCTTGTCAGTCGGAAACTTTTACAGATGAGCTTTTAGCAAATGATAACTACACTTATGTTCAAAAAGTAAAATTGCTGCTGGAAAATGTTTCTAAACATATCGGGAAATTTAAGGGTCCGATGATCAGCGATTTGCAAACGCATTTTCCGAAAATCTGGGAAAAGATCCATCTGTTTATGCAGAAAAAAGCATGGGAAAAATTTTCAGTACTTGTTGATGACGGAATTGCACATGGAATTTTCCGTAAAGATGTCGATAAAAATATCGTTGTATTGATGTATGTATTTTCATTACAAAATTTATTAACACCCGAGGTGTTGGCGCAAGTACCACTTTCCGCCGACCAAGTTTATAACACTTTAATCAATGTAATTTTTGAAGGAATTCTAACAGATGAAGGAAGAAAAAAATTCAATGAACCTGATAACATTAAAACTGAAGAGGTCGCGAATGTCGCATAAACGTATCCTAAACTTTTTAACACTACTCATTATTTTAAGTGCACCGCAATTGTTTTCGCAACAAAAATTATCCCTTTCTGTTGATGAAGCAATTCAGCTGGGTGTAAAAAACAGCAAATCACTTCACACTTCATCGATGAAGGTAAAAGCAAATTCAGCACGGGTAAGCGAAGTTATTTCAAGCCGGTTACCTTCGATTCGCTTTACCGGAGTTTATACAAGGCTGAGTGACATTCCTCCATTCACCATCATGATGCCGACAGGTCCGTTTGTTCTTTCACCTTCGATATTGAACAGTTATCAGTTGAAATTATCGCTAGCCCAGCCGTTGTTCACCGGTTTTCGATTAAAAAATACGAGCGAGATGGCTGAGTACCAATTAAAAGCTTCCGAAGTTGAATTTACAAAAGATCAACTTGAAACAGCATTTTCAGTACGTAATGCTTATTGGTCTTTGTTCAAAGCGCAAGAGATGAAAAAAGTTGTTGACGAAAATGTTGAACAGTTAAAAGCGCATTTAAAAGATGCGGGTAATTTACTCGGACAGGGCATGCTTACAAATAATGATGTTTTAAAATTACAAGTGCAACTTTCCGATGTTCAGTTAAAACAACTTGAAGCATCAAACGGCGTTCAACTCGCTCAAGTTAATTTGAACAATACTCTCGGCGTACAATTAACAACTGAAGTTGATGTAAAATCTGTTCCGCAAAAACAGATAAAATCGAATGAAGAATTAAATTCTTATATGCAAAAAGCTTTAGATAAAAGAGGTGAATTAAAAGCCGCAGATTATCGAGCAAAAGCAAGTGAATCCAACGTATCGATTGCAAAATCGAGATGGTACCCTGAAGTAAGTCTTTATGGAAATTTTTATTACAACCGCCCGAATCAAAGAGTGTTTCCTTCTAAAGATGCATTTAAAGATACATGGGACGCGGGCGTTATGATCAGTATGGATGTCTGGAATTGGCTCGCAACTTCACACCAAACAGCTCAAGCTGAAGCAGGACTTGCGCAATCACTTGACGCGCTTGGAATGTTGAAAGACGGCATCACCTTGGAAGTAACTCAAAATTATTTGAACTATAAACAGGCAGAGCAAAAAATCAACATTACAAAATTAACTGTTGAGCAAGCTGAAGAAAATCAACGGATAACGTCAGAAAAATTTAAGAACGGCGTAGCGCTCAGCTCCGATCTAATTGACGCTGAAGTTGCTTTATTAAGTGCAAAAACAAATTATACTTCCGCTTTAGTCGATCTTGAATTGGCGAAAGCAAAATTAGATAAATCAATTGGCGAATAAACAAAAATAATTCTCGCTATTCATTTGAAAACGAATAGTGGAAAAACAAAAATTAAAAATTATCGGAGTACTTAAATATGAAAAAAGGGAAATTAATTTTATCAATAGTAGCGGTCTTAGTCGTTATTGTTGCTATTCTTATTATGAACAAGAAAAAAATGGCATCGTATACTGCAGGCGGAATTAAAGACGTTTACTATGTTTCTGTAGAAAAAGTATCAAAGAAAAGTCTTTCCGAATCACTCAGTATGGTAGGAACTGTTTACGCAAATAATGATCTGAACATCGTATCGGAAACAGCTGGAAAAGTTACAGCGGTATTTGCAAAAGTTGGTGATTACAAATCAGCCGGCTCTGTTCTGTTCCAAGTTGATGATGAATTGAAAAAAGCTGCATTGATGAGCGCCGAAGCCAATTATGAAAAAGCAAAAAAGGATTATGAAAGAGCTCAAACATTATTTCAACAGAAAGCGGCAACTGATGCACAGTTAGATATGGCAAAACTTGGCGCTGCAAATGCCGAAGCACAATATATTGTTGCAAAACGGCAAATGGCAGACACCAAAATCAAAACTCCGATTTCCGGTTTTATTACAGCCCTCTACATCAATCTTGGCTCGATGGTTCAAGGCGCACCGCAAGCTACCCTCGTTTCAAACGTGGTTGATATTTCTCGAGTAAAAGTAAAATTAAATGTCTCTGAGAAAGATGCATTCATTTTAAAAACCGGAGATCAGGTTTCTGTTACATCGGATGTTTATCCGCAAGCTGTTTTTACCGGAAGAGTTGAATCTATCGGTTCCAAAGGAGACGACGCTCATACGTTCCCGGTTGAGATAAGTATTGCAAATGAAGCTAAGCATCAGCTAAAAGCAGGAATGTTTGCACGGATTGCATTTTCTTCTAAAAATTCTGTTGAAAGTATTGTTATTCCACGCGCAGCATTAGTCGGAAGTATAAAAACTCCGCAAGTATTCGTTGTTGAAAACGGAATTGCAAAATTAAGAGACATCACCGTTGGAAACGAATCCGGTTTGGATATTCAAGTTCTTAACGGATTGTCGGTTGGTGAAGAAGTTGTAGTAAGCGGACAAAATAATATTGTTGACAACATTAAAGTTGAAATATTGAAGTAGGACTTGCCATGGCAAGTCCTACAAAAACAGAAAAAGGAAATTAAAAATGACCATTACCGAATTATCAATCAAGAGGCCTTCATTAGTTATCGTTGTTTTTGCATCGTTAATTGTGTTAGGACTCTTTGCTTTTCAGCAGTTGAAATATGAATTACTGCCGAAGATCTCTCCTCCGATCATTACCATTACAACGGTTTATCCGGGCGCTTCTCCAAACGAGGTTGAGACTGGTGTAACTAAAGTTATTGAAGATGCTGTTTCAGGAATGGATAAAGTGTCGGAAGTTCGATCAACTTCATCGGAAGGGATATCTTTTGTCATCATCGAACTTTTACAATCTGCAAACACTGATCTTTCATTACAAGATGCACAAAGAAAAGTAGGACAAATAACCGCGCTGCTTCCAAACGATGCAAAAGCTCCTACAATTTCTAAGATTGCGCTTGATGAAATTCCGGTTTTGCGCATGGGTATTTCGGCAGACATGGATTCCAAAACTTTTTATCAATTCACAAAAGATAAAATTCAGCCTTTGCTCTCGCGTGTGCCGGGTGTAGGACAAGTTGCTCTCATCGGTGGTGAAGAACGCGAAATAAAAGTTAATCTTGATCTGCAAAAACTTCGCTCATACGGATTGTCGATCCTCCAGGTTACGCAGGCTATTAAATCTGCCAATTTAGATTTCCCGACCGGAAAGATAAAAGATAAAGACGGGCAGTTCATCGTAAGAATTGCCGGAAAACTTTCTTCTCTCGATGAGTTGAAAAATTTGACGATCGCCGAATCAAAACAAGGCGGCGAAATAAAACTTTCGGATATCGCCGAAGTTGAAGATGGAATAAAAGATTATTCAAACATTGCACGTATCAATTTCAGAAACACGATTGGAATTATTCTTCAGAAACAATCGGATGCTAACTCCGTTGTTGTTTCTAATCTTGTAAAAAAAGAATTGAAGCGTATTGAAGCTGTCTATAAAAATAACAACGTTAAATTTGAAGTAGCACAAGATGGATCGATCTTTACTATTGACGCCGCAAATGCCGTTAAAGAAGATTTAGCAATCGCCGTGTTTCTTGTAGCGATCGTAATGTTAATGTTTTTACACAGCGTTAGAAATTCCATTATCGTATTGGTGGCAATTCCCGCTTCGCTCATTTCAACATTCATTGTTATCTGGGCATTTGGGATGACTCTTAACTTGATGACGCTGCTCGGGCTCTCACTCGTGGTGGGAATTCTGGTGGATGACTCGATTGTGGTTCTCGAAAATATTTACCATCATCTTGAAAAAGGTGAAGAGAGCAGACTTGCTGCTTTACGCGGAAGAAACGAGATCGGGTTTGCAGCGCTTGCAATTACCGCTGTGGACGTAGCAGTTTTCTTTCCGCTAACATTAGTTGGTGGAATTGTTGGAAACATTTTAAGAGAATTCTCCGCTGTGGTTGTGGCTTCAACATTGATGTCTCTCTTTGTTTCATTTACCGTTACTCCAATGCTTGCATCACGTTTCGCTAAACTTGAAAGGTTAACCTCAAGAACATTGGTTGGTAAATTTGCCATCTGGTTTGAAAAGAAATTTAAGGGACTTACAGAGTTTTACATCAAATTATTAAAATGGGGAATTGTAAATAGAGGTAAAGTTGCGTTGTTAACCATCGCTGCTCTCATTGCTTCGTTCTCTCTTGTTCCGTTTGGGTTCATCGGTGCTGAATTTATGACTCAAACAGACCGTGGTGAATTTGCAGTAACCATTGAATTGGCTCCCGGTGCAACTATTGAACAAACAAACAGAGTCTCACAAAGGATAGAAAAAATTATCGGTGAGATGCCGGAAGTGCAAAGAATTTATGCCAACGTTGGTTCATCAAACGAAGGTTTGATTGGTTTTGCATCAAGCAATACAACCGAACTCTCAGTTACGCTTGTTGATAGAAAGGCGAGAAAAAAATCTACCGATGATGTAGGTAACGAAATTAAAATGGCTACACAAAAATTCCCCGGCGTAAAAGTCCGTGTAAATCCGATAGGTATTTTCGGCGTTGCAAATCAAACTCCAATTCAATTATTGATCGGCGGACCGAACTATGAAGACGTTGTTAAGACGGCAAAACAAGTTCAGAATATTATTAAAATAATTCCGGGAACCGCAGATGTACGTCTTTCTGCCGAAGATGGTAATCCCGAAACACGAATTGAGATCGATAGAAGAATGCTCACCGGTTTTGGTTTAACCGTTGCCGAAGTTGGTCAAGCGTTAAAAGTTGCGCTCACCGGCGATGATGATTCAAAACTGCGCGAAGGAAATACTGATTACAATATCCGCATTGTATTAGATCAATTTGATCGTTCCAAAACTGAGGAACTTGGGAACATGAGCTTCACAAATAGAAAAGGTCAGCAAATATATCTAAAGCAGTTTGCCAAAGTTTTCCGTGCTACCGGTCCAACAAAATTATCGCGTCAGGCAAGAAGCGCGGCAGTAACGATCTATTCGCAAGTACAAACCGGTAAAACCTCCGGAACTATTTCGCAGGAAATTGACAAACAATTAAGCGGATTCAAATTTCCATCCGGCGTTGTTTATGAATTTTTAGGCGATGTAAAAAATCAGAGGCAGTCATTCGGCGATCTCGGAATAGCTTTGCTGGGCGCAGTGCTCTTCACTTACTTAGTAATGGTTGCACTGTATGATTCATTCGTACATCCGTTTGTAATTTTGTTCTCCATTCCTCTTGCGATGATAGGAGCGTTACTGGCGTTGGCATTAACAATGAAGTCTCTCAGCATCTTTACAATACTTGGAATTATTATGCTCACCGGTTTGGTTGCAAAAAACGCAATTCTGCTTGTTGATAGAACCAACTTTATGCGCACGCAGGGAGAAAGTGTAATTGATTCTTTAATTGATGCCGGAAGAATGAGAATCCGCCCGATCTTTATGACAACCTTAACGATGATCTTTGGTATGATGCCGATAGCGCTTTCCAGCGCTCCCGGAGCAGAATGGAAATCCGGTTTGGCTTGGGCATTAATAGGAGGACTTACAAGCTCCCTCTTTTTAACGCTGTTAATCGTTCCAATTGTTTACACAAAGGTTGAGGAATATAGAGTAAAAGTTCCTGCATTATTTAAACGTGTTAGCGAGTTAGTGGGAATAAGAAAAAGTTCTGTGGGTGATTTAGTAGTTGAAGAATAGTGAAATATGAAAGAGAGCCTTGCCCTGGCAAGGCTCTCTTTTTTCAAATCAACAATGTGCCCAAGTTTATTGAGCCTCTTGAATAACAGCTAATTTGAAAACCTTCGTTCCAACTTCCGGTATTTCTACATAAGCGATGAACATTCCACTTCCCACCGGCAGGAAATCTTTATTCATTAAATCCCAATCATAATATTGAGAGTCATTCGATTTCTCATATCTTTTTATTAACACACCGGAAAGCGAAACAATAGTAATGGTAGCTTGTTTTGGCAATCCGATAAAACGGACAAATCTATGATACTTACTCTCTTGAAGTGCATGCCATCCAAAGTAAGGATTTGGGAAGACACTTATCTTATCAATATTATTTTTTGCATTAACTAAATTATTTGTGTTTGCTGAAGGAGCTGTAACTGTAAATTCATCTCCCTTCATCAGTGGTTTATACCCGGTGATCTTAATAACTGTGCCGGGCGCGGGTAATTCTCCACTAAATGAGATGCCGCCAATTTTATGATCGAGAATTTTTGAAGCTACTGGTTCTTTCTCAGGCAGGTTAGCATAATCCAGAGTCGCGGATTGAAAAGCATAAATTTGTTCCCATTCTCCGTTAGCTAAATGCGTCCATTTGCGATCCGGAATTGATTTTGTAGAATCCAGGATCGTTCCATTTCTATCTAACACTTTTAGAAAAAGTCTTCTTGCATCGGCGGGATTATCATACCTACCTAATGACCAAACAGTAAAAGGTAATTTTCCGGTTTTGCAAAGAGAATCTGTTTTTGTCATAATAGTTTTTTCACTTAAACCATTTTGTAAACCCGAAAGGAAATATGAACTGGAATCATCAAAACGTATCTCATAATTCTCATAACCCATACTTTCCTCGCTTTGCATAAATTGCCAATTAAAACGGGCAACACTACTGCGAGGATAAATTGTCCACGTCTTTGTTGAATTTAAATTTCCGTTGAAAACATCGACAGGGGTTTCTAAAACTTTTCCACCCGTTCCTTTAATTTCTTGAACACTCCTAACTCTATATTTCATTGTCTTTCCAGCAAGAATACTATCCAAGCCGGTGTTCCTTGCGACTATCGTAAATCCTTCGGTCACAAGTTTATTCGTTACACTGTCTTTTCCCAAGTCGGTTCGGTGGTTCAGCATTGTATCCACGGGTGTTTTGGATGTCTTTATTAAACTATAGGTTAAGCTTACAAGCGAATCCCTCGTGTTATCATAATTTCTAATTTTCAAGGAATCGTTATCAAAGACAATCTTATAAGTATCTCCGGTTAAAGCTAAAGGGTTAACTACAAATAAATTTACATCAGCGTCTGAAATTCCTTTAGTTTGTTTTGCCGGAATAAAATCACCATTATTATAATCAAACGTTACATCGATAGGTTGAGCGGCTGGCCGTACTTCAATTATCTGCGGTTCGCTTTCAAGATATTTGGGTTCACTTTCTTTGGAGTAAGCAAAAGCCGTTACTGCATAATAGTAAGGGCTTCCGTTGTCTAAACTAGTTTTTGTAATCCCATCCTTTCTTGTAGTAAAAAACCTTTTTATTCCCATGTTGGGTAAAGTAAAAACAGTTTGTTCAACCTTTACACCGTTTATCTCGTCCGGTTGAGTTACTTTAATTACATCATTTTTGAGATCGACCATGCCAAGTAACGTCTTATTTGAACCCTCTCTATCTGAGAACTGCCATATTCTATAACCCTCAAATGTATAGGTTGTATCGGTTTTTCCTTTTCCAAGTATTAGAGGATTTAAAACATCGTAACTTTCTGAGTTTGATTCCCAGTACAAAGTTATCTGACCGTCATCGCTGAAGGAACTAACTTTTGGCGGCTCCGGAGTCTGAGTTAAATTGAAATCATTATCATAAGCAATCTGAACTGTTTTTGTTTTTCGCTTTAACTCGGTAATACTATTTAAATTACTCGTCCCCCTACCGATTACTATAGCAATAACAACTTCCTGCGTATCTCCCGGAGCCATTGTGAATGGACCTGAACCGAGTAGCAATCTTCGATCACCAGGAGGAGTTGGACCAGTGTACGGGTACCATGGAACCGGCCCCTCATACCAACCTGTGGCCTCAACCGGATCACCAGATAACATGAGTGTAGTTACAGCTCCAGTAATTGGGTTAATTATGTCATCGCCATAACTATTTTTTCCGGATAGATAATTGTAAAATGAAACTGCTCCTGAAGATACTCCTTGATTAGGATCAAGAAAACCGGCTGCCCATTTTATAAAATCGATAAAAGATGTAAGTGAAAGGTTTTTATACCCACCTCTCCATGATTGACCCAACTTAGCACTATCCGAAGCTGCACTTTTTACAATAGGCCCTTGCAGAAAAACATAACCAACAGCAGGTGGAGCGGCACCATAATAAGATTCATCATTATTATCGCCGTTATACACATAGCCCAATTTTAATACTGAATCACATCCAACATAATCATCTCCAGCATCACCCAAATCGGGATCCGACCAATTGCCAAGATACATTTCATTGAGCGTTAATTCTCCTTTGTTTATGATTTTATATTTCTTGAATACAATATCTCCCCGGTCATCCAGGTTATCTAACCCAAACACCGTCATTTGCTGTTCTAATCCAATTGGCAAAGTTCCGTAGGTGTACATCGTTCGCGCTTCATCGAGATCATTGCTTACACACCAAAGAACTTCATCACCAACAAATTGCGGAATTTTGTTTCCGTTTTTATCTAAAGTATAAGGCGCTCCATCTTCTATCGGCCATTCTTTGTAATCTTTTTCGTACGCATCCCGTTCTGGTCCGGGAGGCAATGATTCCCATCCTTTACGAATTTTATAAACACGATATTTTTCTAAATTGGGATTATCCGCCTCACTGCTCGGCAAAATTTTTCCTGCTTGAAGTCCATGCCGATAAACCGAACCGTTTACACGAATTTGCGTATCAACTTTGGCTCCCCATATTAATCCATCTTCATAGATTGCCGGTATTGTTGCGTTCTCACCGCCGGGCCAATAAAACCCGGAACCATCTGTACGTGGATCATGAGAACCCATGCCATTGTTGCCAACCCACATAAATATCTGGTTTATAGCGATGTATTGATTGTGGTCGTTTGTATTTGTTTTGTTTAGCCGCTTGTTATTCTCATCGCCTTTATCTCCGGCTATTACGGCTGTACAATACGAAAATGTAACCACCAAAAAGAAATGTAAAAAACACGATCTCCTCATAGAGAACTCCCATTTATTATTATTCTTTGCTGCCATCGTAGTTCTGGATGGCAGCTCTAAAGTACGCTTCTTTATTTTAAAACAACCATCTTCTTTGTTGAAATAAAATTGCCTGAATTTAATGAGTAAAAATATATTCCCGAACTAAGTCTCGACGCATCAAAATTAACCGAATAACTTCCGCTGTTTTTATATTCGTTCACTAATAGTATAATCTCTTCTCCCAAAATATTAAAGATCTTTACCGTTACTAATCCCGGGTTGGCAATACTATAACTGATTGTTGTATTCGGATTGAACGGATTGGGATAGTTTTGATTTAATGAGTAAGATTTGGGTGAGTTCTTATCATTAGCATCTTCTTCAACATCACTCAATATTGCTTTGGGTGCGGTGACGGTAAACTCATCTCCCGGTACAAGCGGTTTATATCCCAATATTTTAATGACCGTTCCCGGTTCAGGTAATTCTCCGGTAAATGTTATCCCGCCAATTTTATGATCTGTAATTTTTGAGGCGACAAGCTCTTTTGCAGGAAGATTAGTTGGATCAAGCGTTGCTGAGGTAAACGCAAAAACTTGTTCCCAATTTCCGTTTGCTAAGTGGGTCCACTTTCTATCCGGAATTGATTTAGTAGAATCAAGCGTTCCGGCATTTTTATCTACCACTTTAAGTATTAATCTTTTATCATCATTAGGATCATTATCTTTACCGGTGTACCAAACTTCAAATGGTAACTTTCCGGTTTTACAAAGCGAATCGAGTTTCGTCATAAAATTTTTATCACTAAACCCGCCTGTTAATCCAGAAAGATAAAAGTTACTCGAATCATTGAAACGAATTTCATAATCGGCATATCCCATTCCTTCTTCTAGTTTAGCTGTTTGCCAATTAAATCTACCTGTCTGGCTTTTAGCAGAGACTGTCCACTTTCCGGTTGAATTTAATTTGCCATCCCAAACATTTTGTGGTGAAGAAAGAACAACACCGCCAGGACCTTTGATCTCTTCCACACCTTTAACTCTGTATTTTGAAACAACCTTTGAAATACTATCCAAGCCGGTGTTTCTTACAACTAAAGAAAAACCATCGGTAATTAATTTATCAGTACTATTATCTACCCCGAATTCAGTTCGAGATTTTAGGAGAGTATCGACAAGTGACTTTGAAACATTTAAGAGGTTGTAAGTAAAAACCACAGAGTCGGCTGTATTGGAAAAATTTCTGTAGTGTGTGGAATCGAACGTAACCTTATACATATCTCCCGTTAATGCCAACGGATCAACAACAAACAATTGAACGTCACCATCTTCGGTGCCAATATTTTGTTTTGCGGTTATGTAACTCCCATTGCGAAGCGTATATGAACTATCATAAGCAATCTTTTCCGGAACTACTTTAATTATTTGGAAGGGACTTTCGAGATACTTTGGATCGCTCGCCTTTGAATAACCAAATGCGGTTACGCCAAAGTAATAAGGTGTACCATTTACCAACGGAGTATTAGTTATTTTGTCCAAACTGGTAGTGAAATAGCGACTGATCCCCATGTTTGGTAATTGAAAAAGTGTCTGCTCAACTATTACACCGTCATAATCTACTGATTGAGTTACTTTGGTTACATCATTTAGAATATCACAAATCTTTAACAGTTTTGGATTTTTCCCATACTCATCTTCAAACTGCCAGATCCGATATCCTTCAAAGTTATAAGTAGTATCCGGTTTTCCTTTTCCTACGATCCACGGATCAATCTCGTTATAATATTCTGCATTTGGTTCCCAATACAAAGCAACTTGTTTATCATCAACTGTTGAAGTTACAATCGGGTTCTTGGGCAATGGTGTAGTAGTGAAATCTTTATTGTATGCTAATTGAACAAGCTTTGTTTTTCTTTTCAGTTCTGTTATACTATTTAAATTACTTGTTCCGCGCCCCATAAGAATTCCTACAACTACTTCTTGCGTATCTCCCGGAGCCATATTGAACGTACCTGAACTCATTACATGACGTCTATCACCAGGAGGAGCATAACTGTGCCACCCTGGCCAACCAACCGGACCTTCGTACCACCCTGTTCCTTCCGCAGGGTCGCCAGTGAGCATATAGGGGGTTGCTTGAAAAGTGTAAGGATTAATGACACTATCTCCATATCTATTTCTCCCCATCATATTATTGTAAAACTGAATAGCCCCAATGGCAGTTCCCAGTTGAGCATCTACATAAGGGAGACCTGGAGCTTTAACGTAACCATAGAATGCTGTCATCGGTAAATTTTTATATCCGCGTCGCCAATTATTTAAAAATTTTGCGCTGTCATTCTCTGTTGCTGAAACTGTAGGACCTTGTAAAAAAACATAACCAACTGCAGGAGGATTCGGACCATAATATTGGTCATCATTATTATCACCGTTATAACAATACCCCAAATTCAACAAAGTATCACATCCGACATAATCATCAGCTGCAAAACCCAGATCGGGGTCTGACCAATAAGCGAGGTTCATATCTTTTAAGGTTAAACTCCCTTTGTTGATGAGGGTATATTTTTTAAAAATAACATCTCCTAAGTCTCCCTGCCGGTTGAAACCGTACACAGTCATCTGCTGCTCTAATCCCATTGGTAAAGTCCCGTAGGTATAGAGCGAACGCGAACTGTCCATATCATTACTTACACACCAAAGGACTTCATCGCCGACAAAATCCGGTATTTTATTTCCGTATCCATCCAATACAAAAGGTGCACCGTCTTCTATGGGCCATTCTTTATAATCTTTTTCATAAGTATCTCTTGTTGGTCCAAAGGGAAGATTTTCCCAACCCTTGCGAATTTTATAAACACGATATTTTTCTAAATGGGGATTATCTGCTTCTCCATTCTGCAAAATTTTACCGGCTTGCAGTCCATGTCGATACGTTGAACCATTTACCCTAATTTGCGTATCAACTTTGGCTCCCCAAATTAATCCATCCTCAAAGATTGCTGATATAGTTGCATTTTCACCGCCGGGCCAATAAAATCCGGAACCATCCGTGCGCGGGTCGTGTGAGCCCATGCCATTGTTGCCAACCCACATAAAAATTTGGTTGACAGATATGTATCGATAGTGGTCGTTTGTGTTTGGTTTGGTTTGGTTTGGTTTGTTTATTTCTCTTTTGCCCTTATTAGAATTATCTCCTTGATCATAAGAGTAATTTATCTTATCCCCTTTAGTAGAGTAAAGAGAAAAAGACAATAGAAAAAAGAAAAGCAAAAGATACGATGTCCTCATAATAAACTCCCATTAAGTTTAAGTTTTGTGAACTAAATATAAGTATTTCACTTAAAACGATACCACCTTCACCAGATGGTATCGCTAAAATGCACATTCCTATTTTAAAACAACCATCTTCTTAGTTGAAATAAAACTTCCCGATGTCAACGAGTAAAAATAAATTCCCGAACTAAGTCTCGATGCATCGAAATTAACCGAATAACTTCCACTGTTTTTATATTCGTTCACTAACTGCAATATTTCTTCTCCCAAAATGTTAAAGATCTTTACCGTTACAAGTCCCGGATTTGCAATGCTGTAACTTATCGTGGTATTTGGATTGAACGGATTAGGATAGTTTTGATTTAATGAGTAAGACTTCGGTGAGTTCTTATCATTAGCTTCATCTTCAACATCACTTAATATTGCTTTGGGAGCGGTCACGGTAAACTCATCTCCCGGCACAAGCGGTTTGTATCCCGAAATTTTAATTACTGTTCCCGATTCAGGTATCTCGCCGGTAAATGTTATCCCACCAATTTTATGTTCTATAATTTTTGATGCGATAGTCTCTTTAACCGGTAGATTAGTTGGATCAAGTGTTGCTGATGTAAACGCATAGACTTGTTCCCAGTTACCGTTTGCTAAGTGGGTCCACTTTCTATCCGGAATTGACTTAGTAGGATCAAGTGTTCCAGCATTTTTATCTAACACTTTAAGTATTAATCTTTTATCATCATTAGGATCGTTATCTTTGCCGGTGTACCAAATTTCAAATGGTAATTTTTCGCTTAAACAAAGCGAATCAAGTTTTGTAAGAATACTTTTTTCACTTAAACCATTCTGTAAACCCGACAGAAAATATGAACTTGAATCATTGAATCGGATTTCATAATCGACATATCCCATACCTTCCTCAGAGGAAAACGATTGCCAATTAAATCTACCCATTTGGCTTTTCGCAGAAACTGTCCACTTTCCGGTTGAATTTAATTTACCGTTCCAAACGTCATTCGGAGAGGATATTACTACCCCACCCGGTCCCTTCGTCTCAAGTACACTTTTCACACCGTATTTTGTTCGAGCTGCTAATATATTATCCAGACCAGAATTTCTAACTACAAGTGAAAAACCATCCTGAATATATTTGTTTGTACTGTAATCAGTTCCAAATTCTACCCTTGATCTAAGAAGCGTATCGATGGGATTCATTGATATTTTCAAGAGATTATATGTCAAGGCGAGAGTGTCGGATGTGTTATCAAAATTCCTAATCAATGTTGAATCAAATGTAACTTTATATGTATTTCCCGTCAGTTTAAGAGGATTAACAACAAATAACTGAATGATCCCGTCTTCTGTTCCCGCGGTCTGTTTTGCGTCAATATAACTGCCATATCGATATGTGAACGAACTGTCAAATCCAATTTTTTCAGGAACCACTTTAATAATTTTAACTGGGTTTTCGAGATATTGCGGATCACTATCTTTTGAGTAACTAAATGATGTTACTCCAAAGTAATAGGGGGTTCCGTTTATCAACGGAGTATAAGTTATCTTATCTAAATTCGTGGAGAAGAAACGTGCGATTCCTTGATTAGGCATTTCGAAAACTGTCTGTTCAACTTTCACTCCATTAAAATCAAGTATCTGAGTAACTTTGGTAACATTATTTTTAATATCAAATATTTTTAGCAGTTTTGGATTCCTTCCCGACTCATCTTCAAATTGCCAAATACGATATCCCTCAAAAGTATAAGTAGTATCGGCTTTCCCTTTTCCCGTTATAAAAGGATCAACTACATTATACTCTTCTGTGTTGGGCTCCCAGTGTAATGTAACTTGTTTATCATCTACAACAGAAGTTACGATCGGGTCCAAAGGAGGCTGCACTGAATTGAAATCTTTGTCATAGGCAGTTTGAGCAATTTTTGTTTTTTTCTTTAATTCGGTAATACTATTTAAATTATTTGAACCTCTGGCAATTACAATACCAATAACAACTTCCTGAGTATCTCCAGGAGCCATTGTAAATGAACCGGAACTCATTACATGTCTTCTGTCACCTGGAGGAGGTGAAGTTGGACCCCAACCATCCGGTCCTTCATACCAACCGGTTCCGGCAACCGGATCACCTGCTAAAATCACATTCGTAGGATTTCCCGTTTGGGGATTAACAAATTGGACACCTGTCTTACTTTTTCCTGTCATGTAATTATAGAACTGAATCGAACCGGCAGCTACACCCTGATCAGGATCTAAAATAAGACCTGCGTCGGAGTTGATAAAAAAAGTGAATGCTGTCAGTGGTAAATTTTTATATCCATGTCGCCATTCCTTTAAGAATTTTGCACTGTCGGAAGTTACACCTTTAACTATTGGTCCCTGGAAGAAAACGTACCCTACAGCAGGGGGAGTAGTTCCATAAAATCCCACATCATTGTTATCGCCATTATATGTATAACCTAATTTAAGTGTAGTGTCACAACCTGTATAGTCGTCCTCGGCATCTCCTAAATCAGTGTCTGACCAATAAGCTAAAACCATGTCCTTAAGCGTTAGTGTTCCTTTGTTTATAAGAGTATATTTTTTAAATACCATATCACCAAGGTCACCAGATCTATTAAAACCGAAGACCGTCATCTGTTGTTCTAATCCCATCGGTAACGTGCCGTAGGTATAGGTTGAACGTGATTGATCCATATCGTTACTTACACACCAAAGAACTTCATCGCCGACAAAGTCAGGAACCTTATTGCCATCTTTGTCTAACACATATGGAGCTCCATCTTCAATAGGCCATTCGTGATAATCTTTTTCATAGGTGTCTCGTCTGGGTCCGGGAGGAAGTGATTCCCATCCTTTACGAATTTTATAAATACGATATTTTTCCAAGTTCGGGTCATCTGCTTCTCCATTAGGTAGGATTTTTCCGGCTTGAAGTCCATGCCGATAAACCGATCCGTTTACCCGAATTTGCGTATCAACTTTAGCTCCCCAAATCAAACCATCTTCAAAAATTGCTGATATAGTTGCGTTTTCGCCGCCGGGCCAATAAAATCCTGAAGCATCTGTTAGTGGATTGTGTGAACCCATACCATTGTTGCTCACCCACATAAAAATTTGGTTTATGGAAATGAAGTTGTTGAAGTCATTTGTGTTTGGTTTAGAGAGTTGTTTTTTACCTTTTTCACCGCCGTCATAGACTATTCCACCATCTGCAGAGGTTGTCCACTCAGGGTTATTCGCGTAAAGCGAAAGAGATAAAAGAAAAATGAACGATATTAGATGTGATCTTCCCATGATGAGCTCCCATTATTTAATTTAAGTTATATAAAACTTAGAACTCCAAATTGTTGCTATCAAGCTAATAATTTTTTTTAACTCATGCAAAATATTTTCCAGTGATCTATGGAGTCCAACCTTTCCCATCTCATATCTTTCAGTTAATTTTCACCTACAAAATTTTGCAAAAGGATTTCGATGAAACTTTCTTTCTTTTTTATAATTAGCATTTTTATTTCGACAATGTCATTCTCTCAAAATACTTTTTATCACTCTAAAGATTTTACTGTTACCAGCGAAAAAGTTGTCCAAGGAAGTTTTGAAACTAAAGCGGTTTCACCAACTCAGATCAATTCTTCTTATAAAAGTATTTACAAAAAAGCCGCACAAAATAAATTAGAGTTTAAGTTCAGTTTAAATGGATGGGATAACGAACGTGGTTTTGCACAGAATCATCAGCTTACCCTTCAACCCGTGAAGGGGAAAATGATCTCACCAATTTTTGTTTTCGGTCAAGCCGATACTTCAACCGCTAATGGACAAACGGAATATTTGAATGAAGATATTGAACTAACGCTCCGCGTTGATATGCGGCGTGTGTTAAAAGATTTCAAAGAGAAAAACTATTTTGAATTATTCAACAGCGAAAAGTTTTATAAAAAAGATTTTGCCGGAGTTTTCGTTGCCGGAAACATTGAACCTCTTTCTTGGGATTTTCAAACACTCGGAACAAAAAAACAATTTCAATTAACTGACGAAAACAATGACGGCATTTACGAAATAAAACTTCTCATTAAAAAAGATATTGTTGCTTCAGATGAGGATAAACTCACCACTCAATGGAAATTAACTAAAAATATTTCAGCTTATCCGCACTTACAATCTTCATCGGTTTTGCTCGACGCTCTTTATAATCAAGCTATGGAAGAAATGCTTTTAGACGTCCGCGATGACGGCGCTTTTATGGCTGGAGAAAAATGGCCCGGAGTCTGGACACGCGACATTAGCTATTCAATTCACCTCGCATTCGCAATCGTCAATCCCGATGCGGCTAAAACGAGTCTGCTTGCAAAAGTTAAAGACGGAAAGATCATTCAAGATACCGGAACCGGCGGCGCTTGGCCCGTTTCTTCCGACAGAATGACGTGGGCTTTGGCCGCTTGGGAAATTTATAAAGTTACCGGAGATAAAGACTGGCTGCAAAAAAGTTTTTCCATCATTAAAAATTCCGCTCTTGCGGATCTGGAAACTGTGCGCGATAAACAAACCGGATTGTTCCGCGGTGAATCATCTTTTTTAGATTGGCGGGAACAAACATATCCACTCTGGATGGACCCTAAAGACATTTATGCTTCAAAAAATCTTGGAACGAATGCGGTACATTTTCAAACGTATAAAATTTTAACGGCAATGGCTTCTGAATTACATCAAGATGCTTCCGAATTGGAGGAGGATGTTTCCGACTTGGACGAAGACGTTTCCGAATTAGAGGAGGACGTGCCTGAATTGACTGAAGACGCTTCCAGATTCATTTCCGCTGCTAAGGGAATTCAAGACGGAATGAATAAACTTATGTGGATTCCGGAGAAAAAATATTTCGGACAATATTTATACGGAAGGAATTATCAATCGCTTTCACCAAAGTCTGAAGCGCTTGGCGAAGCGTTAAGTGTGTTGTTTGGTATTCCCGATGCGAAACGGCAAAAGGAAATTGTTGAGAATACTCCCGTTACAAAATTTGGAATTCCTTGCGTTTATCCTCAAACGCCAAACATTCCGCCGTACCACAACGATGCTGTTTGGGCTTTTGTTCAAGCCTATTGGACAATGGCATCGGCAAAAGTTAAAAATGGAACATCGGTTGAGCATGGACTCGCATCTCTTTACCGTGCAGCGGCGTTATTCCTAACCAACAAAGAAAATTTTGTCGCTTCATCTGGCGATTATGTGGGAACGCAAATAAATTCCAACCGGCAGTTATGGAGCGTTGCCGGAAATTTAGCGATGACGTACAGAGTATTTTTCGGAATGCAATTTGAGTCCGATAAACTTCTCTTCGCTCCGTTTATTCCAAAAAACTTTTCAGGTGAAAGAACGCTCTCCAACTTAAAATACAGAAATTCAACTTTAACTATTTCGGTTAATGGTTTTGGTGATGCGATCAAAACTTTTAAACTTGATGGAAAAATATTGAAAGATAATTTAATTCCAACATCGCTTGAAGGAAAGCATTCAATTGAGATTGTAATGAACGGCAAAACTGCAAAGTCGAAAATCAATCTTGTAGAAAATGATTACGCGCCGGAATCACCAAAGGTAAAACCAACTGAAGGGCAATTAAGCTGGGCAAAAATTCCCAGAGCTGATCACTATTTGATTTTTAAGAACGGATCGAAATTAAATTCAACAAAAGAAACTGTTTTTAAGATTAAACCAAATAAAGTATTGGCAGAATATCAAGTTAAAACAATCGATAAAAATAATACCGCTTCTTTTTTAAGCGAACCAATCACACTAAACGGTAAAGAAAAAATTATTGAAATGGAAGATTGCGTTTCTTCTTACGAAAACAAATTTGCCAATTACTCCGGTAAAGGTTACGTTAAGATCGAAAAACAAGATCACCGCGATATTTCTTTTCCTTTCACTACTTCAAAAGAAGGACTTTATGCTATTGATTTCCGCTACTCAAACGGGAACGGACCATTAAACACAGAGAACAAATGCGCCATCCGCTCTCTAATGATTGATACTAACTTTGCAGATGTAATTGTAATGCCGCACCGTGGAGAAAACACATGGAATGTTTTTGATTACAGTAATTCTGTCCATGTTTATTTGACAAAAGGAAATCATACGTTTACTTTAACGTTTAGAAATTCTGATGAAAATATGAACGGTGAAGTAAACGGCGCTTTACTTGACCATGCAAGAATAAGTCTGTTAAAATAATTTTATCAAAGAATTTTATATGGTTGTAAATTGCAGACAATGTTCCCATTTCTATATCACTTGGGATAAAAATTTCCCTTACGGATGCAAAGCATTCGGATTGAAAACAAAGAGAATTCCTTCTGCGGAAGTTTATTTGTCTTCCGGGAAAGATTGTTTAAAATTCACACCGAAAGAAAATCAAAAAAACAGAAAGAAATAAAAGAAGTTTACCATGGCAGAATTAAAAATAGGCACTTGTAGTTGGAAATATGATTCTTGGAAAGAAATTATTTATACCGACAAATCAGAACAGAATTACCTTGAAGAATATTCCCGCCATTTTAATACCGTTGAAATAGATCAGTGGTTCTGGTCTCTTCTTACTCAAAACAAAGTACTGCTTCCAAATGAAAAAGATGTTAAGCTTTATAATGATTCCGTTCCGGATGGTTTTAAGTTCACTATCAAAATTCCAAACAGCGTTACACTCACACATTTTTATAACCAGGATAGAACGAGATTACTTAAACCTAATCCTCATTTTCTTAACGCAGAATTGTTGGATAAGTTTTTAGCATCACTTGAACCGATGAGCGGAAAGATCGGCGTACTTATGTTTCAGTTTGAATATCTAAATAAACAAAAGATGAGCGGTTTGGAAGAATTATTAGACAAATTAGAACCGTTCGTCGAATCCTTAGACAAACGTTATACGTTCGGAATCGAAATCCGTAATCCGAATTATTTAAAAGCACCGTTCTTTGAATTTCTTGAAAGAAATGGTCTTGCAATGGTATTTCTCCAGGGATATTACATGCCGCCTATCCGGGATGTTTTTAAGGAGTTCCAAAGTCACATAAAATCAACAGCAGTAATACGGCTGCACGGACCCGACCGTTCGGGCATCGAACAAAAAACAAACAGTATTTGGAACAAGATCGTTGAACCGAAAGACAAAGAATTAAACCAAATTGTAGAAGTAATAAATACATTTCAACAAAAAGAAATTGATCTTTTCGTAAACGTAAATAATCATTACGAAGGTTCGGCGCCGCTAACAATCAAAAAAATAAAAAACCTGATGAAACCTGCGTAACAGTCTCTCCCATTTTTTTACAGTCTTTAACTTAACGTTTAAAAAACAACTGAAAATTGTAGTTGTTTTTTTTTCGGTTCAAGAGGGAACTCTTCTACTTTTATTAAGGTTGATAAATATGACCGGGTACTTAAAGTTGGAGAAACAATAAAAACTACATCTTAAGAACATAATTCGACAATTAATTTTTTACCGATATGAAAAAAGAAACAAAAGCAATACGTATTCAAGCAAAAAGATCGGAACACAGAGAACACTCCGTTCCGATTTATTTAACATCAAGTTTCGTCTTTGATAACGCCGAGCAAGGAGTCGCCCTTTTCAACGATGAGATAGAAGGAAATATTTACAGCCGGTTTTCGAATCCCAACACAAGCGAATTTGTGGAGAAGATGGCTTCGCTGGAAAAATGTGAAGACGGTTTTGCGTTTGCCACCGGCATGGCGGCAGTATTTACAAGTTTTGCAGCACTGTTAAATTCCGGAGATCATATTTTGGCGTCACGTTCGCTATTCGGTTCGAGCCATCAAATTCTAACAAAAATTCTTCCGAAGTGGGGAATTACTCATACATATGTTGATGCCGATAAACCTGAGACATGGGAACAGGAAATCAACCCAAACACAAAAATTGTTTTTATCGAAACACCTTCAAATCCCGCGCTTGAAATTATTGATTTAAACTGGTTGGGCGAATTAAAGAAAAAACATAATCTGATTTTAAGCGTTGATAATTGTTTCGCTACTCCGCTCATTCAAACTCCCGCAGATTTCGCCGCTGATCTGGTCATCCATTCTGCTACAAAATATATTGATGGACAGGGGCGTGTACTCGGTGGCGTTATTGTTGGTCCAAAAGATTTAATAAAAGAAATAAGATTCTTCGCCCGGCAAACCGGTCCGGCGCTTTCTCCTTTTAATGCGTGGGTCTTATCAAAAAGTCTTGAAACTTTATCTGTGCGGATGGAGAGACATTCTTCAAACGCTCTGGCTTTAGCCGAAGTGCTTAGTGCGAACGATAATATTTCTACAGTCAAATATCCTTTTCTAAAATCGCATCCTCAATTCGATCTTGCACAAAGACAGATGAAAATGGGAGGCGGCATCGTTACTTTTGTTTTGAAAGGCGGATTTGAACAAGCAAAGAGATTTATTAACAATGTGGAATTATGTTCGAGCAGCGCCAATCTTGGCGATACACGAACGATCGTAACTCATCCGGCTTCAACAACTCATTCAAAATTAACGAAAGAGGAACGCGCTAAAGTTGGAATATTCCCGGGACTGATCAGAGTTTCCGTTGGACTTGAAAATATTGCCGACATTATAAATGATGTTCTTCAATCAATCGAAAAATCAAAGTAGGTAAACGTGAAAGTAAATTTTAAAAGAGTGGACAATGATTTCCATCTTGAGGCATTCGGCGCTTCAAATGTAAAAGTGAACATCGATGCAGGCGAAGCCACCGGCGGACATGGTCTCGGCGCTCGCCCGATGGAATTGATACTTATGGGACTTGGCAGTTGCAGCGCAATCGATATTATCAGCATCTTAAAAAAACAGAAACAGATAATTGAAGATTTTCAAATTGAAATTGATGCTTCACGCAGAGAAGATGAAACTCCGGCAATATTTAAAGAAATTTCGGTAACCTATATTTTCAAAGGCGATTTGGACGAAACAAAAATTCAAAAAGCGATCGATCTCTCTGTAACAAAATATTGTTCCGTTTCAAAAATTTTAGAGAAGAGCGCTGTTTTGAAATTCAATTATAAGTTAAATTAATAGTGGTGTAAACATTGGAGATTATAAACGCGCTAAGTAAATGGTATATCGCTGGTCCGCTCATCGGACTGTTTGTTCCTTTCTTTCTTCTGTTCGGAAGTAAGATGTTCGGAATATCTTCTTCGTTCGATTATATCTGTTCGGTAGTTTTTCCGGGCAATAGTAAAGAGAACATCACCGATTTTATAAATAAAAATAGATGGAAGTTTTACTTTGTAATCGGTATAACAATCGGCGGATGGATCGCTAACTTCCTCCTTTCAGAAACACCGGCAAAATTTCTTCCCGAAAGTTATCATTCGCTTTCAGGTTATGTTCAATTATTAGCGGGAGGAATTTTAGTCGGTTTTGGAACTCGCTATGCAAACGGATGTACTTCGGGACATTCAATCACCGGAATTTCTACGCTTCAAAAATCGGGAATTATTGCAACCATATTTTTCTTTGTCGGCGGATTAATTATGACTTTTCTTTTTTATTAGGTGAAACGATGAAAGACTTAAAATATATTTTACCGGGAATTCTATTCGGAATAATTTTAACTAAATCACAAGTAATAAGTTGGTTTAGAATAAACAGCATGTTCAAGTTTGAAGAAGCGCACATGTATTTAATAATTTCTTCGGCGATCGCAATCGGTTTGGTTTCTTATTTGCTGATCAAAATATTAAAGATAAAAGATGTAAAAGGAGAGGAAATAAAAATCTCCGAAAAAGAAATGAATATGGGAGTTATCATCGGTGGAGCAATTTTCGGGCTTGGCTGGGCAGTTACCGGCGCTTGCCCCGGACCCATCTTTGCGCAAATCGGAGCCGGTGAATTTCCAGCTTTATTAACACTTGCCGGAGCAATTGTTGGGGCATTTATCTATTCAAGATTGAAGAGTAAACTTCCACATTAAAAATCTTTTAAAGTCGAAGACACAACAATTTAAAATAGAAAAGGCTTGATTTCGTTTAAAAGTCAACTACCCGTCGCCGTTACTCTTTATTCTATTATAGAATAATTTCCGCTGTCATAGTTTTTTTTTGAAAAAACTTGACTATTCCAGATTATATACCCATAATTACCTATTGTAGTGCCCCTAACACATCTTTACATTTAATCCACTTAGCAATAATAGTATCGGCATCTTTTGTCCAAATATAAACTTTAGGGTTTTCATGATGCACTGCAATAAAGTTGAGAATAGCATTATCTAATTCTTCAGTGTTGTTGAAACTGCTTCTCCGTATCATCTTCTCCCTTATTTTGCTAAAAAATCCTTCTACCATATTTATCCACGAAGCAGGGGTTGGTGAGAAATGAATATGGAATCTCGGATGTTTAGTCAACCGTAATTTTACTTCTTCCGTCTTATGCATACTGTAGTTGTCTGCTATAATATGGACATCTAAATCTGTAGTAATTCGTTTATCTATCGTACGGAGAAACTCTTTGTGGGTGCATTACAATATACTTTGCATCTGTTTTATTGAAATAGTCTCAAACAAAGTTCCAGCTAAGAACTAAAGTGCAATCCCAACTTGGGCGGCGATCAAAAATCTCCATTTTCGTTCGAGGGGAAAGAATGGCGCTAATTCTAAACCCGCACTAACTGTTTTTGGCAATTCAATCCCAATCATCCTTGTCATTTCAGCAACATTAAAAAATACCGATAATGCAAATCCGCCCCGCCCCGCATTTACATCAATAGGAGAATTAACTCCATATGTTCCAATTCCCAAATTCACCGGAAAGCGATGTCCCGAGATTTCGTTCACATAATAAAAACGGATCATCGCACTATAATTTCCATACTGAATTGTGTCCTTCGCTTGTGAGTCAAATAAAACTTTTGGTATCCCAAGAGAAAGACCAATTTCAATTTTGGGACCTCTAATGTGAAAATAGCGGGTAAATGAATTTGAGCGATCGTATCCGCCAATTTTTATTGTATAATCAGGTTCGATGTTGATCTTTATAATTGCCCAATCGGGGAGAGTGTCAACGTTGATGGGAACCCGGGTAAATTCTTCCGAACGGATCGCTGCATACGAACCATAAGCACGGCGGTACTGAACTAACATGGCATAATCTCTGTCAGGATCGTTGTCACTTCTAAAAGTTAAAACACGGCGTTCAAATGTTTGTGCTGTAATTCCATCGCGCAATAATACTGTTGTTCTGATTGTTACAAATTGCGGTCCCATTCCTATTCCTATGCTATCGCGCTGGAATATTACTTGAAGATTTCGAATCTGATCACGACTGAGTGTTACAGCAGTTTGCTGATTCAGCCCACCTGAATCGGGTTCGATGTGTACATATTTGCTTATCTGTTCTATAACTTGGTGCTCTTCTACATTTACGATGCAATCCGTAGCATAGATATACCGTCGTCCTTGTTCATCTTTTATTCGGAGGCGGACTCTATATGGACCCGGTGTACAAGCTTGTGGAATGATAGCCGTGAATATATTGTTTCCAATGGGTTTAAGGTCTGTTTCCTCCATAATTAAAATTGGTGTTGCAACGGCTGTTGCTGATTTGCTATTCCGCTGAACTTTTATGCTTATTGTGTCGCCCGGATAGTAAACAGGTTTATTAACAGAGAGGATGATAATTTCATTCTCAAGTGATGACCGGATGAGTGTGGGAAATCGCTGTTGGGCATGTACGCTCAACATGAGTAAAATACAGCAAATCATCTGACCAACTAATTTGATTTTTTGCATTTTTTTACTGCTTTGTGTTAGTTCATCTTAAGAGAGAAATTACTGTTAATCTTTTTTCGAGAAAAAATCATTTAGCGCTGTACCAACTACATCAAGATCATGGTTAATTCCTCGTTTGAATTCCTCCCAATCTTCTTTTCCTTCGTACTTGTATTCACTTATTTTTTTCTTCAGTTCAATATTTCTTTCTTCCAATCTTACCACTTCTTTTTCATATTTGGTTTTGAATTTCCCTTTTGCTGTTTGAATCTCGGATTTGAATTCGTTTATCCTGTTTTCGTTAATGCGGATTCTAAATTCAGCATCCTTTTGGAATTGTTGCCATTCCTTGTCATACTCAGCTTGAGCCGCTTTTAAATCAGAATTTGCCTGTTGAGCATTCTCTCTAGCGTCCTCAACTTTTTTTTCTCTGCTGTAGTCACAACCGGTTAACGCAGATGCTGCAATTATCATTAAAGCAGCTAAGATGAAATAATGAGTTTTCATAATTCTCCTTGAAATGGGTTAATAAATATTTAGGTACTCTACTTTAGTTACGTAAGAACTCGCTTACTTGGAACTATTATTATTGCTTCCGCAAGCTCATCGTTATATTTTGGAAATTATTTTTTTTAATTCTTTTTTAGTTTTTCCAAGTTTGTTCTGCAATTTCCCAACCAACTCTTCTTCTTTACCATCTTTTAGGAGTAGATCGTCATCAGTTAGGTTTGCAAATTGTTGTTTAAGTTTCCCGGCAGTTTCGTTCCAATTTCCTTTTATTGTCAGCCAATTCATATTCGACTCCTTCATAATTTTGATTAATGTATTTCATTTGAAAGTTTTTGATCTCGATAATATGATAGAAAGAACTGTGGTGTTGTTCAATCAGGCAAAAGGATGAAAAGGGAACTACATCTTTTGAGCGATGAATTTTTCTTCACACGAACAACATTTTTTTGCCGGATAGTAATAAATGTTTTTTATCTTTTGTTTATCAAATCGATATTTAGTAATTGGTCAGTGTCTGAGTATTACTCAAAGTTTTAAATTCCTTACCATCATAGACGGATGGGAAAATAGCATCGGTATGTTTCCCGCTGGAGATCAAAAAAACAGTGCCTAATAAAATCCTTAGATCAACCCAAAGGGAAGCCTGTTCATTGTAGTAAAGATCATGATCAAGCAAATTTTGAATACCCTCGTTTCTATTTCCGAAGACTTGCCACATACCGGTTATTCCCGGTTTTGCTGTAATTATGTTACGAGCGCGATAATACTTCGGGTATTTATTTTTCAATATGTCAAGATCTTTAATAGTAAAAGGGCGGGGACCAACTAAACTCATTTCACCTCTTAACACATTGAATATTTGAGGAAGTTCATCTAACCCGGTTTTTCTTAACCATTTGCAAAAAGTGGGAACATATTGTGATAAGTCGGATTTGAAGAAAATGTTTCCCTTATTGATTTGATTGAGGGAATTAGTTTTTATTGTTTTAAACTTATATATCATGAAAACCTGATTCGCTTCCGTTAAACCGCGTTTTTGAATTATCACAGGAAAAGACCGTAAGATTACCGTCAATGCAATGGTTATCAACAGCATTACCGGAAGGGCAACTAATAAGATAACCGCGCTTAAGAGAAAGTCGATTCTACTTTTTGCCATCATGTATTTTTTGTTCGCCATTGATTACCACATGTATTTAAAAAATCTTAATACTTGCACAAGCGTTAAGACTAAACTTTAGCCGCCAAGTGCAATAACGTCAGCATCATAACACATGAGAGTACCACAAGACTGACTGTAAAAAATCTTTTTACCATCTTTTCTTTTTTTTTGAATTTTACCAGACTTAATTCATAATGAATGAAATCGCCTTTATTAATGTTCCAATCAAAACTTGATAAATTGTTCACAGTTTTATTTCCCTATTTAATTATTGACATTTTCTTAACTTGTAAAAAGTTATTTGTAATGATTTTATAAAAATATATTCCGCTAGGTAAAGCAGCCGCGTTAAAATTAACAGTATAAATTCCTGCGGTTTGATATTCATTTACCAGCGATTTTACAACTTCTCCTGTTATTCCATAAATTAATAATTGCACTCTGCCGTCTACAGGAATTGCGTAACTGATTTTAGTCGTTGGATTGAAAGGATTAGGATAGTTTTGCAATAATTCAAATGTTTGCGGCTGATTAAAATCTACTTCAACAACTTTTGAATATTCAAAAACCCCGTCGTTATCAATTTGTTTTAATCTATAAAAGTTTTTACCGGAAAGCGTTTGTGTATCGGTGAAGAAATAATTTTTAACTGAATTGCTATTCCCATTACCTTTAACAAATCCAATTTTTTCAAAGTTGGCGTTGTCTCTGCGACTTTCAATTTCAAATCCGTAATTATTTACTTCTGTAGCTGTGTTCCAATTTAATACTACCGCACCGCGATTTAAGGCAGCAGTAAAAGATGTCAGTTCTACCGGTAGTGCTGTATTGGCGTTCAGTACAACCGCGCCGGTCGCAGTTACGGCTCCTGCTAATAATCGCCCATGCACTGTTGCACCGGAATTAGCTGTGATTGAGGTGTTAGCCATGATGGTTCCTTCAAACATAGAATTTACTCCAAGAGTTGAAGAACTCCCCACCTGCCAAAAGATGTTTGTCCAAAGTACTCCATTAAGAGTAACACGGCTATCAGTGGCTGTAATAAGTGTGCTGCCTGCCTGAAAGATGAAGACGTCGGTCGCATTACCGTTGAGCGTAAGGGTCCCTGTTATTGCAAATGTTGCCGCAGAATTGTAAACACCAGCCGTTAAAGTTGTTCCGCCAAGTTCTGATCCGATGCTGATCCCGGCTCTTCCCTCGGCATCAATATATGCACTATTCAGATCAAGCATCGCCTGATGGGTTATCTCGTCATTTCCATGATTTGTCCCGGAAAAAATTCCGGGAGGAAATCCGGTTATCGTTGCAGTTGGATACGAGCCAATATCACCCGTGAGAGCAGTGATCCCGGTATTTGTGATTCCGGCAGCCGCAAGAACTGCGAAGTTGGATGCGGTTCCAAGATTTATAGTTTGAGAAAATGTCGTGGTGTACGTCATCAAACCAACAAGCCCAATAATGCTGATAAAACCTGTACTTCGGTTTAACACACGATGTAAAAATATATTTGTTTTCATAAGAGGCTCCTTAAGATTTATCTCTTAAAACTGAAATAAAGGTATGAATAAAGTGTGATGATATTCAATCGGGCAAACGGATGAAAGAGTAGTTAACCCTTTTGGTTGAGTTAATTTCTGTGAAGTGATAAGACCATATCAACTATGTAATGCAAATATATTTATTAAGCATTATCCATCATGATGAAAAGTTTTAATAATATAAAAAACGTTTCAAAAATACTATCAACAAAAAATTGCTACTCGGTTTTCTTAAATTCATTTAGCGTAAATTTTTCTGAACCGAGTATTAAAGCGATCCATCGCGTACTTTCATTACTCTCAAATATAAATTTCAACGCCATTGTAAGTGGTATGCAAAGAATTGCTCCGATCAAACCAAGCAGACTTCCCCAAAAAATTAGAGAAAGAAATACAACTAAAGTTGAGAGACCGAATTTTCTTCCCATCAAGCGCGGTTCAATAACATTACCAATTATAAATCCGACTACAATATTACCGGCGAGCACTAGTAAAGCGCTTCCTGGTCCCAGTTGAACAAGCGCCAAAAGCGCAGCGGGAATTGCAGAAATAACCGCACCGATGTTCGGTACATAGTGAAGGAGAAATGCGAGGAAACCCCAAAGAACGGGAAATTGTACACCAAGAATGTACATCCAAACGGCAATTAATATTCCGGCAACCAAGTTGATAATGGTTTTGATGACCATATAACGTTTCATATCAATAACGAATTTCGTGAATTCGGGAAATACCTGTTTTGGATCACCCAGAATAGCGCGGAGTTTTACAGGGAAACTTGAAACTTCAAGTAAGATAAAAGTTACGGTGAGAAGAATTAGTACGAGATCGGAAAGCGCAGAACTCAATCCCGATAACAAACGGGCAGTAAGTTTCATAACCGCTTCAGGATTAACGTACTCCATGAAAATTTTTTCGGTGCCCTCAATTCCTTTGCTTGTTAATAATAAGCTGAGCTCTAAAACTTGTTCTCGAATACGTGATTGCAATAAAGGCAGTTCATTTGAAAAACTGGCAACAGATGTCCCTATTTGTGCACCTATTAGTAGGAGTAGGATGATCATGCATGACATCACGATCAACACAGCTATTCCGGATGGAACGCGTTTTTCCTTTAACCAAAGCACTGCAGGAGTACCAATTAGAGCAAGAAAAAAAGAAACGAGGAAGAGAACCACAATTGATTGCGCGAGATAAATTCCGCTAATAATTATTACCAGTGCAGCAGCGATAACGAGAGAGTGTGTTCCGTTTCGTGAATGAATCAGTTTATCCAAGTATTGCCTCTAAAGGAAAATTAAAGTGCGCGTCGACCATTGATGATTCTAACCAATACCATGATGACGGCAATTACCAGAAGAACGTGAATAAAACTTCCCACAACGGGGAATGCGATCAATCCAAGTAACCATAATACTATTAGAATAACGGCGATAGTAAATAACATTGAAGTATCCTTTTAAATTAAATTTTAATGATCTAAATACCGTTATAAAGTAGTACAAGGATTGAAGTATTTCAATCGGGCGAAAGGATGAAAAAAGAACTACATCTTTTGGGCGAACAAAAAATCTATGTTGAATACCATTCCCCGGAGGATTAAATAGAGCTGAACACTCTTGCCCAATATTATAAAAAATATTCCATCGGGAAACTATGGCAAGAGAGTTATTTCAATTCGCCGATTTTGGCTACGACCATCTTGAGTTTTATTGTTCGCAACAGGATGATATTCCGACATGCCGATTGGCTGCAAAAACTCAGCATCGAGTCCAACCTTTTCCTGCAAAAAGCGAACAACATTCGTTGCCCTTGCGGTTGAAAGCTCCCAATTAGTTGGATATTTCTTTTGCAGCCGCGGATTTATCTGTTCGTTGTCGGTATGTCCTTCAACCCGAATAATTTTATGTCGAGTATTTTTTAATACGACGCCGACTCGCTCCAGAACATTCAATCCTTCAGAGGTTATTTCCGCTTCTCCCGATGGGAATAAAATTTTCTCTGTCATTACAACCGACAGTCCATCGGACAACTGGATAATTTTTATCTGCCCCTCTTTTATTTCTTTTTTCAACTGCGCTACGAACTCATTATAAGTATCGGTTAACATCCCGATCTCTTTTTCCTTTTCGTTGGAAACAGATACTATTTTTGTCTCAAGTTCACTTTTAGTTTTTAACTTTGCATCATAGAAATAATAAGCGATGCCGGCAAATGCTAAAGCAATAATTACTAATACGGTTTTCATTGGTCTTTCTCTTTAGTTAATTTTATAAAAATATTGTTCACAATATTACAATAGCGAAACTATCGCGATAACACCGGAAATAATTATTAAGATTCCGGCAATTTTGTTTACCCACCGCATTCCAACCATGTCCAATTTCCTCCTAAAAAATGTAGCACCGGAACTAAGTGAAAGAAACCATAAAAACGAACCCGTAAAAACTCCTGCAACAAGAACGGAGGCGGAGAGAAAACTGAGTCCATTACCTAATCCTAGCGCCGCAAATACGGCAATAAATGCAAATACGGTTAAAGGATTTGTGAACGTAAGAAAAATAGTAGTGAAATAAGATCTGAACATTCCGCTGCTCTGAATTTGAAGGTTAGGATCTTTAGGTTGAGCACGAAATGTACGTACGCCAAGGAAAAGGAGTAACGCGCCTCCAACCAGCCGTATCCAAATTCGCTGACTGAGAAGTGTATCTGAAATAACTGTAAGCCCAAAAGCAGCAATAGAACCGTAAAGCATATCAGCAGTTGCCGCACCAAGTCCAATTATCAATCCACGCATCCGCCCCTCAGTGAGAGTTTTACGAATACATATAATTCCAATCGGTCCGATGGGTACAGCCATCGCAAAACCAATTATTATTCCTTCAACTAAAAGTTTTAAATCCATTATTAATCTTTTAATTAAGTTTTTTTGTTAAATACTTTCTGGTTTAATGATTCGTGCTGCTAAAGATCAAACACGAACCAATCTTACTAGAAAACTATTACTTTCTTCACTTCAAATTTAGTTAAGCTGACCGTTTTCAGCAGCGCTTTTAAGTTTATCATTTGCAAAAACAGCGATCTCAACTCTTCTATTCATTCTTTTTCCATCAACAGTGTCATTTGAAGCAACAGGTTCGCTCTCGCCGAATCCGACAACTGAGAATCTTGCGGAAGAAACTCCTTGAGCAGCGGCATAATCAGATACTGCTTTAGCTCTTCTTTCAGATAACGTTTGGTTGTATTGTTCGGTGCCGTCAGAATCCGTATATCCGGTGACAAGAATATTAGTATCCGGGTATTTGTTTAGTATTGCGGCAAATTTATGAATGTTTGTTTTTGCTTGAGGTTCAAGTATTGAAGAATTAGTGGCAAATAAAATGCCCGAATCGAATGTAATTTTTATACCTTCGCCAACTCTTTCAATAGTCGCGCCTGAAATATCATTTTTCATTTCAGCGGCTTGTTTATCCATATGGTTTCCGATAAGAACACCCGCGGTACCACCGACAGCAGCGCCTAATATTGCGCCCAAAGCAGTGTTCCCTGCATAGTGACCAATTACGCCGCCGACCACACCGCCGCTCACTCCACCGATTACTCCGCCTTTAACGGCATTGCTTGCGCTGCATCCGTAAAGAAAAATTGATGCGGCAAATGTTGAAATTAAAAACAGCACTTTTATTTTTTTCACTTTGTTTCTCCAAAACTTATTTAGAATATTAATTTTAATATGTTTGATAATAAAGAGAAGCGGTTTTAACTATACCGCTTCTCTCGATACTTTTTTTCTAAAAAAAATCTACTTTGTTCCCTTTGAGATTAATTTAATCTCAACTCTTCTGTTCATAGATCTTCCTTCAACTGTTTCATTTGTGGCAACCGGATTAGTTTTACCATATCCAACTATTTTAAGATTGCTTTTTGCAACACCTTTGCTTACAAGGTAATCTTGAATAGCTTGAGCTCTTTGTTTTGAAAGCTTCTTATTATAATTAACTGAGCCAATACCATCTGTATATCCGCCGATTTCCCATTTGTATTTTGGATGATCCTTCATCGTAACTACAATACCTTCAAGAGCAGCGTATGCACTCGGCAATAGTTTTGATTTATTAAATTCGAAGTTAGTATCACCACTTAAAACTAAAGATTCTGTTTCTTTAATAACAATTACAGTTTCCTTTTTCATTGGACATCCTTCAGCATCAACTTGAACACCTTTAGGAGTGTTTGGACATTTATCAAGATAGTCCGGAACTTTATCACCGTCTGCATCAAGCGGACAACCATTTGCATCTACTTTTGCTGCGGGAGGAGTGTCTGAACATTTATCAAGATAATCAGCTACACCGTCGCTATCAGAATCAAGCGGACAGCCATTAGCATCTACTTTTACTCCGGTTGGAGTGTTCGCGCATTTATCGAGATTATCAGCAACACCATCGCCATCGGCATCGAGCGGGCAGCCGCCTGCATCAACAGCAACTCCGGAAGGAGTGTTTGCACATTTATCTAAATAATCAGCGACACCATCTTTATCAGTATCAATTGGGCAGCCGAACTCATCAACCGCAACTCCAATTGGAGTGTTAACGCAGGCATCTTCTGAATTAGGAACGCCATCGCGGTCTGAATCTTGTTCTCTTCCAAAGTAATATGATAAACCTGCTGTAATTGTGTACAACATATCATTGTTAGAACCTGATTGAATATCATCCAACCAATCTTTGGTTCCTACAACAATTCCACCCGTTAGATTTAAACTTATGCTTTTCGATACCATCATGCGTATGCCTGCATCGCCGACATAAGCTAACATATGTGTATAATAATTTCCTGCAACGTAATTCGGCAACTTATTTCCGTTACCGTCTTTTGGATAAAACCAAAGATTGGCAGCGCCGACACCAACCCATGGATAAATTTCATCACCGATGGAGACAGTGTAAAATACTTGTCCGCCGTACTTTTCAATTTTTGTGGAGAATTCTTGTGTGGGCTGTATCCATGATGATACACCTTTTCCGGATATAAATCCTGACTCTCCGAAAACTCTTAATCCAAGATTTCCTGCACCGGTTGAAGCGAAATAATATTCCAGCGAAGCTTTAGCGATGTAATTCATTTTGCTATTCCAATAATCCGTACGTCCCAACGTAACTCCGGCTTCACCGGTGAGTCCCCAAACGTTTGACATGGCGTTTGGTTTAGGGCTTTCCAAATTTGGTTTGCCTAAATCTTGCGCCGGAATAAACTGAGCAAAGCTCAGAAGCATGAGTGATATGATCGTAATGAGTTTCATTTTAATGATCCTTTTTATTAATAAATTATGTACAATTATTCTTTACTTATTGAAAGAAAAATCTTATTCCTAATCCGGCATCAATTCCAAAACCGGTAGATGGAGTGAGTTGAAAAACTGGAACTAACTCAAGAAATAAATCAAGTGGAGTTGCGCGCGGAAGCCATGCTATACCAAATACACCTCTAACGCCAAGTGAACCGTCATAACCGCCACCGCTGTTGTACCTGCCGCCGATTCCGTAATAGAGCGGAAATCTTTCGGATGAATTTATTGCGCTGAATGAGTGCCACAAATAATCCATATGAAAATGAAGTCGGCTCTCGCCATTGTAATAATAATTGTCGTGTGAAATACGATCACCGCCGACAGCAACACCGAGGCCGAAATCAAAAGCGTTTACTCTTGACGTCCAAAGTTTTGCGCTTAAACCGGTTGGTTCACCGACAACTAACCCTAATCCAAATCCATGGTCTTGCGCTGCAATTGGTTTCGCGAGGATTATCATTAACACCAAAACCATACCGAATAAAAAATTTTTTTTCATAACCAGAACTCCTTTTTTATATTTATTTCAAACTTAAATTGATTGTGCCTAAATCAGTATTTTGTTTTGCAACAACGACCACGTTAGCAATTGTTGTATCATTATAAGCAGTGTTTACTGAAAGTACTTTTACGGTATAAGTCCCCTGTACTAATGCCATTACCTTAAATAATCCGGTGGTTAGTTCTGTTGTTGTACTAACTGTATCTGTTCCTTTTATAGCATGAACAGAAGCTCCGGCGTTTATTGGATTTATCGTGCCTGAAATTGTTCCCGAAATTACTATAGGGATAACTCTAATAACCGGGCTCAGCTTATATTGTCCGGTTCCGGTAAGTACTATTGAATGTTGGGCGTCAAAATCAAGCAGTAATTCGTAAACAATATTTGATTGGATATCAAATTCATGATTTAATTTTATCCCGGTTAGTGTTCCGCTTGAAACATCAAGACTATAAGTAATACCGTTTATTACAATATTACATCCAACGCCAAGTATTAACCTTATTTGTGTATAGTGCCCGGCATCAAGTGAGTTATCACCAAGAACAACGCTTGCGCCGTTTCTTAATGTAAGTAAATTATAAGTTGCTGAAGTATTGTTTATTACAACCCAGCCGCTGCTTGAATCTGCGCCGCTTTTATGAACTTCAACTCTTGTAACAACAATATTTACCTGATCAAAATCAGCGGGAGTATCAACCATTGTTATCTTCATTTGCCCCTGCTCTGCTGCTGGTGATGTTGTTGAATTGGAACAACTACAAACGAATATAGTTGTTGCAAAAAAACTTAAAAAAACCGCCAAACGAATTAAATTTTCTTTTGTGTGTCTCATTGGAAATACTCCTTTATAAATAAATCAATTAAAATTGTAAAATATTTCTTTTGCATTTTCAGATTCTCCTAATTTTATTTATTACATAAACTATTTTGATCACGGTATAAGCTATAAGAAGTAAACGGCTCTATCAATCGGACGAGAGGATGAAAAAGGAACTACTTCTTTTGGTTGAGTGTGATTTGATTTATGCGGAAGATTTGTAAAAACTTGATACTTTGTCCGCACTGCGGAAGGCTCTCAACTCCTTTAGCTTAACTGCGAATAAGAACGAAGGCTAACGATTAGTTTGATGAACAAACCGTTAGCCTTTTAAATTTGATGATTACAACTTAGCGATCAAGTCGCGTATTTGTTCTTTGGTTTTCCCAAGTTTCTGCTGAAGTCTTCCCAACAACTCTTCATCTTTCCCCTCTTTGAAGAGAAGATCATCGTCTGTCAGTTCGGCAAATTTTTGTTTAAGTTTGCCGGCAAGTTCATTCCAGTTTCCTTTAATATTAAGCTTATCCATTTTTATTTCCTTTTGATTAATTAGTTATGACTTTAAAGAATTATGAATGATCGCGATGACCATTTTACTTCAATTTTATTTTTTATGTTTCTCTCGTCCGCCATTTTTCTTATGGTCACGTTTATTATCGCGGTTTTCCCCTTTGTCTTTTCCGTTATCGTTTTTTTGCTGCTTAACCCAATTATTATGTTCCGGATGATTTTTATTAGAATAATATTTTGAATCACGGCTATCGCGTATCGGTTGTTGATCGTGGCGACCTTTGAATGAGGAATATTTATTTTTATAAACGTTGTGATGACGCCATGGTTCACGCTCGTTCACAACTACTTTATACCCATTATACAAATTATAGTTTGCGTAACGAGGAGGTAAAGATGAACTGTAGATCCAACGACCTCCGTTAAAAAAGTAAAAACGATGTTGAGGAACATAGTAGTAGCTGTCTATATCCGGGAGGTAATAATATTGAACTTCATCGTACCCTACCGGACCCCAAGCAGGTTGAGTCCCCAGATTGAAATTTAGACTCAAACTAACTTGCGCTTTAAGTGGCGCTCCGAGAGCTAGTAAAATTCCCGTTAGTAAAAGGGTTAAATATATTTTTCGCATTTTGATTTCTCCTTAGAGAATTAGTGATGAGTAATTGGTAGTTAAAACAAATTATTTTGAATTTGGATTGCTTCATCCGGCTTCTCCGGGTTAATACAATCTTCCCACTAAAGTCCCTGCAATTTTAAGCGGCAGGGACTTTTATAGATTTCTTAATAAACTTTAATTACCTAACAATTTTGAAAACGATTCTTCTGTTCATTGTTCTACCTTCTTCGGTATCATTGTTCGCAACCGGATTTCCTTTTCCAAAACCGACAGTTGTGAGTCTGGTTTCAGCAATACCTTTTGAAACAAGATAATTTTTAACGGTCACAGCTCTTTCAACTGAAAGTTCCTGGTTGTATTCATCAGTGCCGATATAATCGGTGTATCCTTGAATTTCAACATTTGCTTTGTATCGTTCATTCAATAAAATTACGGCTTTGTCAAGTACCGGGTATGATTCAGGTAAAAGATCAGATTTATCAAACGCGAAATTCACACCAACCAGCACTAATCTATCTTCTGAAATTGCTGCGATATATCTATCAACAACAACTTCTTTAGTAACTTCTTTAGGTATGTGCTTCTTGATCATATCTTCAATTTTGCCATAGTCGGTCATGTCTTTCATGTCCATTGTTATTCCCTGGCAAGGTTCACATTGTGGTGATGGATTCCCTTTACTGAAGAAATAATTGAGACCTGCACTCAGAACGATATAAGAATCGTGTCCGTTGATTTCTTTCGAGACATCAGAGATTATAGTTCCGTCGAGCTCAGAATTGTTTGTTTGATGATAGCCAAACTCAGCAACAAAACTCCAACTTGGATCGAACTTAAAATCAGCGCCAATACCAAGATTTAATTGAGATCCGAATTTGTTATTGTCCGGATAGGTAGTTTGTCCATTGGTAATACTCTTATAGTTTCCACCGATTCCGGCAAACAGGTAAGGTGATACAGGGGCGCAAGGTACAAGATAGTAGAGCATATCAAGATCGCCGGTTATTAGGTTTGTTGTTTCTTTAATTTCGTTAAGAGAAGCATCATTCCATTTTCCTGAAAGATGACCATAACCGCCTTTTAATCTTAATCCAACATGCTCTGAAAAATTTCGTTGAATTGAAAGATAGGCTCCGTAATTAGTATTTAAAGTGGTTACGTTTGCCGAATAAAATCTGGGATAACTTAATCCGAAGCCGAAAGCCCAGCTATCGGTTACTGTTTGTGCTTGTGAAACACCAATGTTAACAAGTAACATCAATGCAAGCGTGATTAAAAAAATTTTCATTTCATGTTTCCTTTTATTTTTTTGAATTTCTGTTTAACTCAATTTTAGTAAATTTATTTCAAGACTCTCTTCCAAAACGTTCAAACTCTTCAGTAAGCTCATCGGGAAAAGAAAGGTGAGGAGGTTCAAATCTCCTCACCCTTAAACCTATGGGCGCTTATCAACAATGTTAGCATCCAATGTTACTGCTGCAATTCTTGTCAACGCTCTACCGCGCAAAGTTGCACCGGTTGTAAGCGTGATCGCTTGATCAGCCAGAATATTTCCGTAAAAGATAGAGGTTGTACCAAGCGTTGCTGAAGTACCAACCGACCAGAAGATGTTTTCCCATTTTGCACCACCGGCAAGAACAATACTGGTGCCTGGATCCGTTATGAGAGTGGAACCCATCTTGAATACCCAGACAGCATTCGGATCGCCGCCAGCGTCAAGAGTTAGAATCGCATTAGCACCAGTTCCTGATATACCACTCGATATCGAGTTGACATAGAGTCCTGGAGCAAGCGTCAATCCGCCAAGTTGTCCCGGCAATGAGATTGCGTTTAATGATCTTCCTTGAGCTTCATTATAAGCAGTAGTCAAATCACCTTTCGCTGTACCAACTATAGGATCAGCTGCTGTATAAAGCGTTCCAACTACAACTCCCGGAGGGAATCCATTAATAGTGGCTGTAGGAAAAGCTCCAACATCACCATAAATAGTTGAGAAACCAGTGTTAGAAACTCCTGAACCGGCGAGAATAGCAAAGTTACCAGCGGATCTTAGATCGATCGGTAAACCGCCAGGACCTACTATGAAATTAGCAACTAATGTTCTGTCGCCAATTATAGTAAACTGATAATTTGCATTTGTTGATACTTGAATTCCGTTTTCTGTCCAGTTGACAAATTTATATCCCGTATTACCTGATGCCGTAACGGTAACTGAAGAACCAGAGTTAAACGTACCGGCTCCATTAGCATTACCTCCGGCGGCTGGAAGTGAAGATAGTGCTACTACATATTTTACAACTTCAAAGTTCGCAACAAATGTTTTGTTTCCACTGATTGTAAACTGATAGTTCGCGTTTGTTGATACTTGGATTCCATTTTCGGTCCAGTTAGTAAATGCATAACCGGCATTTGCTAATGCGGTAACAGTTACTAATGAGCCTGAATTAAATGTCCCGGCTCCACTTGTAGTGCCGCCTAATATCGGATTCGATGATAACATCACCGTGAATGAGTTGCTTGTAGTAAAGCTCCATACATAATTGGTTACCAAAGAATTACCTGCCAAGTCTTTAGCTCCGGTGGTAATGGTGGCTGTATAAACTGTATTCGATATAAGATTAATTGATGGTTTGTAGGTTGCCTTCAATCCAGCATAACTCACCGTTCCGGATACAAAGTTTGCACCTTGCATCAACGTAAAAGTTGCTGTAGTGATAGTCGAAGCATCCATGGTCTTGCTGAATGTTGCAGAGATTTGTTTATCTAATGCCACACCAATTGCAAGATTAATTGGATCAGCGAGAATTACTGTCGGTGGAATAATGACCACAGCCGCGCCAGTAGTAAAAGTCCATACATAATTATTTGCCAGCGCGTTGCCTGCTAAGTCTTTAGCGCCTGTTGTAATTGTAGCAGTATATACGGTAGATGCCAACAGGTTGCTCGCCGGTGCAAATGTAGCAATTATTCCTGAGTAAGAGACGAAACCGGAAATGGATGTTGTCCCTTGCTTTAATGTAAACGTTGCAGTAGTAAGCGTTGAGGCATCCATCGTCTTACTAAATGTTGCAGCTACTTTCTGATTAAGTGGTACTGCTATTGCAAGATTATTCGGATCGGTAGAAACTACTGTCGGTGGAGTAACAATAACTGCCGCACCTGTAGTAAACGTCCAAACATAATTGGCTGCAAGAGCATTGCCTGACAAATCCTTAGCGCCGGTAGTAATAGTAACTGTGTACAATGTGTTTGGCAAAAGGTTACTTGCCGGTGTAAAGAGAGCTGTTGTCCCTGAATAGGAAACAAAGCCTGAAATCGATGTTGTGCCTTGCGTTAAGATGTATGTTGATGTTTGAATAGTTGAAGCATCCATCGTCTTACTGAATGTTGCGGAGATTTTCTGATTCAAAGCAACGCCCGTCTCAAGATTCAGTGGATCCGTAAGGCTTACAGTCGGTGGTACAATTACCACTGCTGCGCCTGTTGTGAATGTCCAAACATAATTGGCTGCAAGGGCATTACCGGATAAATCTTTTGAGCCGGTTGTAATAGTCGCGGTATATAAAGTAGATGCCGACAGATTGCTCGCCGGTGCAAAAGTAGCGGTAGTACCTGTGTAGGAAACGAAACCGGAAACTGAAGTTGTTCCTTGCTTTAAGGTAAACGTTGCTGTTGTAATAGTTGAAGCATCCATCGTCTTACTGAACGTAGCAGCTACTTTCTGATTGAGAGCTACAGCCGTTGCAAGATCAACCGGATCTGTAGAATTCACGGTAGGTGGAGTTACAACTATTGCGGCGCCGGTAGTGAATGTCCAAACATAGTTATTTACCAACGCAATACCTGCTAAGTCTTTAGAACCTGTTGTGATGGTTGCGGTGTAAAGTGTATTTGGTAAAAGATTGTTTGCCGGTGCAAAGATGGTTGTTTTGCCTGAATAAGAAACGAATCCGGATACTGACGTTGTTCCTTGCATCAAGGTAAAGGTTGCAGAATTAATTGTTGAAGCATCCATCGTTTTACTGAATGTTGCAGCAACTTTTTGATTCAATGCAACACCTATTGCAAGATTTGCCGGATCGGTGAAACTTACGATAGGTGGAGTAACAACTACTGCAGCACCCGTTGTAAAATTCCAAACGTAATTGGCTACGAGAGCATTACCGGTAAGATCTTTCGCTTCAGTGGTGATGGTAGCTGTATATGTCGTATTTGGTGCAAGATTACTTGATGGGCTGTAAGTTGCAGTTGTCCCAACATAAACAACAGTTCCCGATACAAAGGTTACGCCTTGCATCAAAGTAAAAGTTGCAGTTGTAATGGTTGAGGCATCCATCGACTTACTAAAAGTCGCGGTTACTTTCTGGTTGAAAGTTACTCCGGTTTCGGCATTTGCCGGGTCTGTAGAGCTAACCGTTGGTGGAGTAACAACAGCGGCAGCACCGGTTGTAAATGTCCATACATAATTGTTTGCAAGAGCGTTTCCTGCCAAATCCTTTGTGCCGGTGGTAATCGTAACGGTATAAACAGTATTTGGTGTCAGGTTGCTTGTCGGTGCAACTATTGCGGTTGTGCCTGAGTAGGAGACAAATCCCGGAACAGGAGTTGAACCTTGTTTTAATGTAAATGTCGCCGCTGTAATAGTAGTAGCATCCATCGTTTTACTAAAAGTTGCGGCAATTTTTTGATTAAGAGCCACACCCGTTTCGTTATTAACAGGGTCTGTAGAATTTATAATAGGCGGAGTGATAACTACTCCCGCGCCTGTTGTAAAACTCCATACATAATTGCTAACGAGAGCATTACCTGCAAGGTCTTTTGCGTTGGTGGTAATCGTCACTGAATATGCAGTGTTTGGTGTTAGATTACTTGTAGGAGCAAAAATTGCAGTTATGCCGGAATAGGAAACGAAACCGGGAACCGGGGTTGTCCCTTGCAATAAAGTATAAGTAGATGTTGTAATAGTTGAAGCATCCATAGCCACACTAAAAGTTGCCGCGATCTTCTGATTGATCGGTATTCCCGAAGCTGCATTCAGAGGATCAGTTGAACTTACGGTAGGTGGCACTATCGCCGCCGTTAAGCCTGTTGTAAAGCTCCAAACATAGTTGGAAGCCATTGGGCTACCCGCAATACTCTTAGCCATAGTTGTTATTGTACCGATATAAAGAGTGTTGGGGGTGAGATAACTTGTAGGCGCAAATGTAGCTGTTGTACCTACATATGAGACAGTCCCCGATACAAATGATGATCCTTGCATCAGGGTAAAAGTTGCGGTGGTAATTGTTGCAGAATCCATCACTTCACTAAATGTTGCCGTGATCTTCTGATTGAATGGCACAACCGCTGCATTATTAGCAGGGTTAGTTGAACTCACCGTTGGTGTTGTAAGAAGCGGAGGAGAATTGAGTCCGATCCTTTCGTCGCAGCCTGTCATGATCATGACCAGCAGTAGTGGGATTAGCCACATCTTGTAATTAGTTTTAAATTTGTTCATAATAAATGAGCTCCTATGTTTAATTAGTTTTCGTTATTTATCTAAAGTAAAGTTACCTTGTTACGGTACGTTTGTAAATCAGGCTAAAGGATGAAAAAAGAACTACACCTTTTGGATGAGACAACTTTGAGTCAATTCCAATATTCCCTAAAGCCATTTGTTGTAGGTAAACATTTAATTGCCCGGATCATTTTTTTAATAGTAGCAATTGAGTGGGGAGTGATTTTTAGAGTTGAGAATGATACTGACTCATTCATGTTAATGTTCATCGCTAAAAGTAAAAGTAAAATGCAAATCGACATAAACTGTTATTTTTTTATTTAATCTTTTATTGAGCTAATGAAAATGAGATACGGTTTGTTTAGTTGTGAGAAAAATTCTATCGCTCAATCTAAAGCGCGTTACAAAGCGTAAAATATACGCGTTGTAACGCATGCTTTATAAATAAGAATTATTTCAAGAGCACGAACTTTTTTGTGGAGACGAATGATCCTGATTCCAAACGGTAGAAGTACACACCGCTTGAAAGATTCCGCTTAACTTCGTTTGTATTAAACGAGACCGTATAATTACCGGCTTCCTGATTGCCGTTTACAACTGTAATAACTTCGTTACCAAGTACATCATATACTTTGAGGGATACCAAACCGGCATTCGCAATGATGTACTGAATCTTTGTAGATGGATTGAATGGATTTGGATAATTCTGTGAGAGTGTAAATCCTTGCGGGGCATATTCAATCTCCACACCAGTACCTAATGGCACTCCACCGATTGTATTATTGTGTAATGAAACAGAGTCCGTTATAGCTAATAATCTGCCGTTAATTGTTGCCCCTTCTTCTGCCATAATTGAAGATAACGCCAAAATGTTACCGCTGAACGTAGAGTTAGTTCCAAGCGTTGCAGAAGTGCCGACCTGCCAGAATACATTTTGCCATTTAGCTCCGTTAATAAGTTTCACATAACTGCCTGATGATGTAATAAGTGCATCGGACATTTTGAATATCCAAACAGCGCTTGCGTCACCGCCGCCATCAAGTGTAAGTGTATCTGCGATACCAAATGTACCGGAACCGGATTTATAAACTCCACGCATGTAAGTTTGTCCACCAAGTTCTTTATTAATAGTAACATCCACTAATAATGCAGAAGTACTATCGAATGCAGCTTTCAAATCGAGTTGTGCTGCTGCTGATGTTGCATTGCCCGGATGTTTTACACCTGTTAATGTTGCCGGTGGGAACCCGCTAATTACTGTGCTTGGACTTACTCCGATATCTCCGGTGATTGCCGTGAGACCGGTACTGCTGATTTTGGAACCTGCAAGGATTTTAAAATTAGCTGCCGATCCTAAAAATACTAACGCATGCAGCGGAGAATTTTTAGTTCCGCCGATAACATTGGATTGCATCGTTACCGAGGCAGTTCGTGATAATGCTCTTCCTTCTAACGATGCACCTGTTGCAAACGTAATAGCTGTGTGAGCCAATATGGTTCCCTTCATTACACATGTTGTTCCAAATGTTGCCGCACTGCCGCACTGCCAAAAAATATTGGAAGCTTTCGCGCCGCCACTCAGAAAAATTTGACGACCGGAAGTCATATTGAATCCGGATGCTATTTGAAATATCCAAACAGCATTAATATCGCCTTGAGCATCAAGAGTCAAATCACCAGCCGTAATTTCCAATGATCCATTAGATTTATACAAACCCGAATAAAGCGTTCGTCCTCCCAGATTTCCTGCTACTCCGATAGGATCGACCGTTCGTCCTGCTGCATCATTAAAAGCGATTGTAAGATCACCCATTGCTACCGTTAACATCGAAGGGAAAGGAATTGAACCTGCTGGACCTGTAGCATCTACACCGTAGATGTTACCAACCACATTGGGTTTTCCAAATCCGCTCATATACGAACCGGCAAGAGGACTAACACCAACATTTCCGTTAATGACAGTAGGACCAGTATTGGTAATTCCGGCGTATGAAAGAATTGCAAATCCGTTTGTCATTCCAAGTGTAACCGGTAAAAGCGGAGTTGTTGGTGTAAAGTTCCATGTTGTAAAACTCCATATTGTTGAGTAAGCGCTCAGAGAACCACCATTCTTGACACTATCTTGCACACTTACGCGCCAATAATATTTTGTCGCATTTTTCATACCCGTGATTTTATGCACTACGCCTGTGAGCATTGAGTCATAATACATCGGAGCGCTAAAATCGATACTTGTATCAATTTGCAAATGATACACACTGTCTCCGGATGCAGCCAACCATTTCAATTCCACAGTAGTTGGCTGATTTGTTGCTAAGTTAGCTGGCGATTGTAACACCGGCGCTTGTTGAGAAAAAGTAACGGCACACAACATAAGCGTCATCAAAGTTGTTCCGAAGAAGCGCGCCCATCTGCTTCGTCTTCCTGGTAAATTTTTTGTATTGGTCTTCATGTAAATCTCCATATTTTAATTAAATCGAACTGCGACATGTTTTGCCGCTCAAAAATTTTTATGTAAAAAAGTAAATTCCATTTATCTGCAAAAACTATTTCATCAGAATTAACTTCTTTGTTGCAACAAAGGATCCTGCTTCCAAACGATAAAAGTACACACCGCTTGAGAGCCCTACTGAAACCTGATTTGTATTGAACGGCACTGTGTAACTGCCGACTTCTTGGCGGATGTTTACCAGCGTTGCAACTTCATTACCAAGCACATTAAAGACCTTGAGGGAAACTTGAGCAGCTTTCTCTAAAGTATATTGGATACTTGTGGACGGATTGAACGGATTTGGATAATTCTGAAAAAGTGCAAATGTTTGAGGCGCAAAATCTTTCTCGACAGAGGTAACAATCGGAGCGGTAATTGCATTTGCATCTAAGGTTATTGCGGTCTGTGCAAGAGCTCTACCATTATTCAATGAAGCGCCTGTACTCATAGCAATCTGTGTTTTACACAAGATGATTCCCTGCATTGCGGCTGTAGTTCCAATTGTAACTTGTCCGGCGACTTGCCAGAAAACATTAGAAGCGAGTGCGCCACCGCTTAACGTTACAATAGCAGCATTGGCGACATTCAGATTTTGAGCGATTTGAAAAATCCAAACATCTGATGCGGTTCCTGAGATTGTGACACCTCCGGCAGATACTATAACTCCGGTACTCCATTTATAAAGCCCGCGTGTTAGGGTTTTCCCGGTAAGGTCTCCGGTATATAATTCAGTAAAATCAGGCGATACTCGTCCGGCTGCGTTAGTGTAAGCAGTTTCCATATCACCAATTGCAGTAATTAATTTAGCCGGTGTTGGGTCTGTGTAGTCGGCAGCGTATATCTTTCCTGTAACTAAAGATGATGAAGAAAAGGTATTTGTGGCGTCAGCTATCAACCCGAATCCTGTAATGAAACTTGCTGCGGCAGGACTAATTCCAAGATTTCCATTTACTTGAGTGGTTCCCGTGGTTGAGATACCGGTTTTTGCTAATAAAACGAAATCCCCAGCCGTTCCAAGATCTACCATCGGAGGCGAAGTAACGACGACCGATGAGCCTGTTGTAAAACTCCATACATGGTTATTCGCCAAAGCATTGCCAGACATGTCCTTGCTTCCGGTTGTAATAGTTGCGGTGTACACAGCATTTGCTGTGAGGTTACTTGCAGGGGTAAAAATTGCGGTCGTACCTGAGTAAGATACAAAGCCAGAAACTGCTGCTATTCCTATTTTCAAGGTAAATGTGGCTACAGTAATAGTTGAAGCATCCATTGGCACATTAAAAGTTGCAGAAATCTTTTGGTTAAGGGCAACACCTGTTGCAAGATTAACCGGGTTTGTAGCGCTTATTGATGGTTGAGCTAATGTTGAGGTTGTCACCATAAAAACGACTGTCAGCATCACACTGAGGAAGCGTCTCCAACTGATTAAAGTAGGTGAAGGATTTTTTGTAAGGTTTTTCATAAGAATCTCCGTATAGTTAGTAAAAGAATAAGTGCTCGAACGATTGCGTTGTTCGTTTTGTACATATGAAATATGTTCAGTTATAAAATTCGTTTTTGTTATTTATGTGATATTAAGCTACACAGATGTCCTGGTTGAGCAAATCGGGCGAAGGGATGAAAAGGGAACTACTACTTATGGATGAGAAGAGATTATTTGATGAAGCATCTTTATCGGCAAAAAATTATGATCTGAATTTTATCCTCCGTTTCATTTAAGATTTTTTGTGGGAAAGAATAATTGGCGTCTCCCAAACGCCGATATGACGCCAGCTTATTCTCTGTACTAACACATCATTATTTATCGACATGCATTGAAAGGGGTTGATCCGCACTAACGACAATTGTATAATTAGTACTCTTTGCAGCGAGAAAAGATATTGACTCATTCTGGATAACTGCCGTAGCTGTAATATTTCCTTCGGTCACAGCTTGATATTCAGTTGTGTTTCCAGTTTCAACGTCGTTCATAATGAATTTATCACTGCCTGAGGTCTGTATTTTTACACTGACTTTGCTTGACTGTTTGTTTTCAATCCGGATTTGAGGTTCAACATTTCGGGAACACCCGTTGATAAGTATAAAGAATAGTAAACCAAGAATACCGTAAAGTATCTTTCTCATATTTTCTCCAATTAAGTTATTTTATAAAACACTGAAATATTGATCGTAGTTGTGTTAAGATCACTATCATTAATAATTGCATTTATTTGCTGTTTAATTTGTAGATAGCTGATAGCGATAACAATAGATCAAAAGGATGAAAAAGGAACTACATCTCTAACACAGATCAATCCATGAAATTCTCGATCCTAATAATTCACTTTTCACAAAAGACATAATTGATGTCTTAATAGTAATCTTAATCTTTTTCTTCCCTGTCAGCTTTGGGCTGAATCCGCATAAGCCGTCTTAAAGCGATTATGATTATGAATAAGATTATGATTATGATGATTTTTCAATACCCACCACGTAAGATGAGTTAGAAAATGATTAGCAAATTCATGAAGAATTAATACTTCCACCTGTTAAAAACCCCACAGCAGCCAGCTCTTTCTTGCTTTCTCCAAAAGTATTTTTAACCCGGCGGAACTTTCTCTTAAATTAACAAAAGTAGAATCCCAGTTTTGATCGAAACTGACTTTCGCGTCATCCATAAGATTTTTTAATCCTGCCGAACCAAGTTTAAGATTAACGATCGCAGAATCGAAATTTTTAGCTAACGCTTGATCCATCAATAATCTTCCAATCGTTCCCTTTCCTGTTTGAATGTCGGTGGTGATCTTCGATAGAGCATTTGTAATTTGGGAGGTATTATCGATAGTTGATTTTAACGAGAGCAGAACTTCGTCCAGATTAATTGGTTGGACTGTCTTGATCATATCATTGTTTTGAATTTCCTGTTCTAAACCTGGTCCCGGATTAATAATTAAAATTTTATTTCCCATAAGTCCTTCGGAGCCAATACTTGCAAGAGCATCCTTCTTAATAAACTTCCGGGTGCTTTCATCAACAACCATTTCTACTCTAACTGAAGTATCACTTACGATATCAATATTTTCTATAGTTCCAACAGTTATTCCTGCGAACCGAACGTTACTTCCTGCTTGAAGTCCGGCAACATCTTTAAAGACTCCGCTTATGTGAAAAGTACTTCTGAATAATTGCTGCCGCTCACCGATAAAATATATACCAACGATGAATACCGCTATGCCAAGGGAAACAAATATTCCCAGTCTGATTTTATTAGTCGTGTTCTGTTTCATTTTATCTGCTCAAATAGTTTGTTTAATTTATCTTATTCAAAAAATGACCGCACCCATGGATCTTCCGATTTTTCAAGTTCAGCATAAGTACCTTCTGCTGCGCATACTCCATCTTTAATAACGATGATGCGGTTTGCTGTGAGTTTGGCGCATTCTCTATCGTGTGTAATGATGATGGAAGAAGTATGATATTTCTTCTGCACTTCCAGAATGAGGTTGCTTATTTCTTTTGATGTTATCGGATCAAGCCCGGTTGAAGGTTCATCATAAAGCATGATCTCAGGTTTTAAAATTAATGTTCGAGCGAGCCCTAATCTTTTACGCATGCCGCCGGAAAGTTCTGAAGGGGTCATATCTATTGTATCGGAGAGTCCAACATTTTCCAGCGCTTCTTTTACAAGTTCATCCATTTCTTTTTTAGAAACTTTAGTAACTTGCCTTTTTAAGGGGAACTCAAGATTTTCTCTCACGGTCATCGAGTCATAAAGTGCACCGCTTTGAAAAAGAAAACCAATCTTTCTGTGTAGTTCGGTTAACTCTTCAGCTTTGAGATCGGAAATATCTTGTCCAAATAATAAGAGTTTACCATCATCAATATCCATCAAGCCAACGATACATTTTATTAGTACGGATTTACCGGTTCCCGATTTTCCAAGGATGACGAGGTTTTCCCCTTTGTTCATCACCAAATTAATATCCAGCAGCACTTCTTTATCTCCAAAAGATTTTTTAAGATGCTGCATTTCTACTACAACAGAATTTGTCTGTTTATTGTCATCTTTAATTTCTATGGTGGAAGTTTCGGTTGTCATTCTGTTCATTGCTTAATTTAATTTTGCATCAAACTTGTAATTTGTACAGCTATCATATCAATTATAAAAACCATTAACGATGCGAATACCACCGCCGAGTTTGCGGCTTTACCAACACCTTCGGTTCCTTTATTTGAATTATATCCTTTGTAGCAACCTATAAGTCCGATCGCAAAGCCGAAGAAAAAAGTTTTAATGAAAGCGGGGAAGAGATCTTTGAATTCAAGACTTTGAAATATTTGTGAAAAAAATAAATACGAGGTGACATTACCTTTTAGATTTACAGCAACATATGAACCGAATAACCCGACAGCATCGGAGAAGGCTACCAATATGGGAAGCATCAATGTGGCGGAAAGTACTCTTGTTACTACAAGATATTTAAATGGATTAGTGTGCGATACCTGCATTGCATCAATTTGTTCGGTAACATTCATTGATGCAAGTTCCGCGCCGATTCCCGATCCAACTTTTCCGGCAAAGATCAACGCGGTTATCACCGGTCCTATTTCCCGTATGATTGAGATCGCTACCATAACGGGTAATAACGATTCTGCTCCAAACTTTGCCAGTGTGGGTCTTGATTGAACCGTAAGTACAAGCCCGATAATAAAACTTGTAACGGCTACCAAAGAAAGCGACTTGTAGCCGATAAGGAAAGACTGTTTCGCAAGTTCGTTAAACTCATACGGCGGTTTAAATACTTCTTTGAAAAAACGTGTTGTAAAAATTGTAAGCGAATAGACTTCTAAAAAGAATTTATCAACAACCGTATTAGAAATAATTGCGGAAATATTTTTCGGAACAGTTTCTTCTTCCTGTTTTCGATTTTGGAAATGCTCTAAAATTATTTTTTCCATAAAGTAACGTCTTTAAGATTAACTCTAAATTGACATGTTATGATATGAAGAAGTGTGAGTTGATTCAATCGGGCAAAGGGATGAAAAATGGACTACATCTAATGGAAGATTTTTCGTCTTATCCCAACATGGTAAACCCGCCAATAAGCTGTCGGGTAAACCAGAACCAAAAAATAATGTTGAATAATGAAGAAGGAATTTCGAATAATGAATTTAGTATAATTTCTAATTCAATTTTAAATTCATGATTCCTTGTTCAATATTCGATATTCAATTATGTTTACAATTATTTTAAAAGGGACTCTCGAATAATCTTCACTTACCATAAACCAGGCTCTTCTCCCCTCAATACATTGAAAACTTATATCGATTCAAAGAAGAGTTGCAGTCCTTAAGAGAAAAGTTACAATGAAACATTCTCTGTTCGCATCCGTTCAGAGAGAAGTTACATTGATTCAGCGAGTAGCTGCACTAAATCATTCTTTGCTCGCAGCCATTCACAGAGGTGTTACGTTGATTCGGATCACAATTACATCGATTCAGAGAGAAGTTGCAATCGTTCAGAGAGAAGTTGCAGCGAAACATTGAATGCTCGCAGTCGTTCAGAGAGGTGTCACATTGATTCGGATCACAGTTACATTGATTCAGAGAGCGATTACAGTTGTTCAAAATCACCTTGCAGTCGTTCAGAGAGATGTTGCATTGATTCGAGACACACTTACATTGATTCGACGCACACTTACATTGATTCAAGGCAGTGTTACACTGACACAATGTCAGCTTGCACTGAAACATTGTCACCTCGCAGTCATTCAGAGAGGAGTTACATTGATTCGAGACATAGTTACAGTTGTTCAGAATCACGTTGCAGTGAAACATTTGATGGTTACAGTGAAAAAAAGTGAGGTGAATGTTGAGAAAAACCGCGATTTCTTGAGAAAAAGAAGAAATTGGGTGATATTTGAGAGATGATAGGGAAAGGGAAAGGGAAACGGGATGAATGATTAATGACAATTCCCACCGAAAACTGAACCTTGTCGATAGTTCGAATGGTTCTTTTAGCCCTGAAAGGGCGTAATAAGTTTGGGATCTGAAGTTTATTCCGCCCTTGCAGGGCTTGAATATTTCTCTGTTCGTTTTGTTCACAGGGCTTTGCCCTGTGTTAGTATATCCCGCTCTTTCAGAGCTAAGAAGATTAAGAATTAGTTACCGGTTCACGGGACCGTAGGATTTGTTCACATATTGTTAAAATAATGCAAAACCGTAGCGCAGACTTAAGTCTGCGTTACAGAATTTAACACCAAAATATTTTTTTGCGCAACATAAGAGTTGAGGAAAATTTTGAGTTAGCCCTGAAAGGGCGTTATACATCAGCATATGGGCGAAGCCCTATGCTGACAAGTGAAATTATATAATTGAGCCCTGAAGGGGCGTTATAAGTTTGGGAGCTGAAATTTATTTCGCCCTTGCAGGGCTTGAATAGTTCTCTGTTCATTTTTTCACAGGGCTTTGCCCTGTGTTGGTATATCCCGCTCTTTCAGAGCTAAGAGTATTAAAATTGGTTGCTGAAAAAACACTATACTTTTAACAGAGGTTGTACGAAGGAATAAAATATTGTTTTTTTCTTGCACAAATGGGAAAATAGTTTTAGTTTTAACTCACCAATTAAACTAAGTAAAAGGGCTTGGGAATAGAAGCTTGGAACACCGTTTAACAAATACCACCGATCTAAAAAGAATCCTCAAAAACGATAACACCTACGAGAGTTGGGTAGCTCCAAGTATAAATAATTTGATCTCTATTATCGCATTATCAAAAACATATAAGTTTTGTTTATTTCTAGTTTTAATATTCGTTGGTGTTTCTTTCGGACAGGATTCTACCTATCGAAATCATGACATTGAATTCAAGAGTTTAAACATAGTTATTCGAATAACCGCCGACTCTTCCACTTACGACAAAAAATTTGGAAATAGTTATCGTGTATTATTAGTTTATCATGTAGGGCATTGCCGTGTGTATCTTACCAAAAGAATTGTTCTCCCGATCAACATGAGTCCGGATTATCCATACAGATTGTTAGATAAGTTTGAAGGGGATAAAAATTTTGTTGTGATAGCCGGAAGCAGAATGTTTTTTATTTATGATGTAGTTGCCGACAGTTTAACTAATCCGGTTTTCACGAAGTTTCCTTACAAGGATGGTGTAGATGCACAAACAGGTCATATCATCAATCTCCAACTTTCAAAAGATGGAATGACCTTAACCGGAGAAGCCTTAGATTTTGGAAGATTTAGTTTCGATCTAACAGATCCGTTATCCCCAAAGCAAAATGGAATAGAAGGTAAATGAAATTAAGGATTGTTAACAGTGGAATGGTGAGAGAATATGTCATCCCTTACGGGATTTTAGTTGTTTCGTTTGTTTAATTATCTACCAATATCAAATCCCTAACGGGATTTATGATTCTTCATCCCGGAGGGATGAGAGATTGGTAGAAACGGAATAAAAAATGAGAACGGAATGCCGTAGGCATGACATTATAAAAATGTAAATTTGATATAGACAAAAAATAATTTGTAGTGAATTAAAACATGGTAACCAAAGAAACCGCATATAAAAAAATATCCGAACTCGTACAGCGTTTTGAGGAGCAGTACGCTTCTTACAAAAACTCCGATTATAACGAGACGTTAACGCGCAGAGATTTTATCGATCCTTTCTTCAAAGCGTTGGGTTGGGATATGGATAATGAACAAGGTTATGCCGAATCGTTCCGCGAAGTAAAACACGAAGATAAATTAAAGATCGGTAATGCGGTTAAAGCCCCCGATTATTCTTTCCGGGCAAATTCAGATAAAAAGCTTTTCTTTGTTGAAGCGAAAAAACCAAGCGTTGTAATTAAGGAGGATATTCACCCTGCATATCAAGTAAGGCGTTACGGTTGGAGCGGAAAACTTGCAATAAGTATTGTTACCGACTTTGAAGAGTTCGCTATTTACGACTGCACTAAAAAACCACTTAAAACCGACAAAGCTTCCGTTGCGAGAATGAAGTACCTTACCTTCCGTGAATATTTAAATGAGTTTGATTTTCTTTGGGATACGCTTGCAAGAATATCTGTTCTTAGAGGAAGTCTTGACAAATATGTACAGGGAACAGCAAACAAAAGAGGAGCGGAAACAGTAGATAAAGATTTTCTGAAAACGCTTGACGGGTGGCGAACCTATCTTGCAACTTCCTTAAGCCGTGATAACAAAGAGCTTAATGAAGAGGAAATAAATTTTGTAGTTCAACAAACGATAGACAGAATTATTTTCCTACGGATTGCCGAAGGGAGAAAGGTTGAACCTGAAGGGAACTTGCAAACCGCCATAACACAAGGCGACTATTATCAAAACCTTTTCAGCCTTTTCAAAGAAGCGGATGACAAATACAATTCCGGTTTGTTTGATTTTAAGAAAGACACGATAAGCAAGAAACTGAAGATCGATAACAAGGTAATAAAGACGATCATTTCCGAACTCTATGTTCCCAAAAGTCAATATGAGTTTTCCGAATTATCAGTAGAAATATTAGGCAGCGCGTATGAACAGTTCCTTGGAAAAGTAATCCGCATTACCCCGGCGCATCACGCAAAGATTGAAGAGAAACCGGAAGTAAGAAAAGCGGGGGGAGTTTATTACACTCCCGAATATATTGTTGAATACATTGTAAAGAATACGGTCGGCAAACTGATTGAAGGGAAAACACCTAAAGAAATAAGTAAAATAAAAATAGTTGATCCCGCGTGCGGAAGCGGAAGTTTCTTGATCGGCGCGTACAACTATTTGTTGAACTATCATAAAAATTATTATTCAAACAACGGCAAGCCTGCAAAAGGGAGAAAGGAAGACACACTTACTCCGGAAGGACATTTAACCACCGCCGAAAAGAAAAGGATATTGCTAAACAACATTTACGGCGTTGATATTGACGTTAACGCAGTGGAAGTAACCAAGTTAAGTCTGCTTTTGAAATGCATGGAAGGTGAAACAAAAGCATCAATCGCTCACCAGTTATCAATGTTCCATGAGAGAGTTTTACCAACGCTTGAAAATAACATCAAGAGCGGGAACAGTTTAGTAAGCACCGATATTTATGAGAACGAATTGTTTGAAGTTGATAAAAAAACTAAACCGTTCAATTGGGAAAAAGAATTCCCGGAAGTGTTTGTAGAACGCAAAGAAGAACCCGATCCAAAAGAGGAATTGAAAAGAATAGCAAGACAAGCAAAGGCGCACGCAGAAAAAGCATTAGAATATTCTACTGAGTTATCTGAAAAGTTAGAAACGGTATTCGAACCACAAGTTAATTACACAACAAACAATAAAGGTGGATTTGATGTGGTGATTGGGAATCCGCCGTATGGCGCTCTCTTTACTGATGATGAGACTAAGTATATTAAAAGCAAGTATAGTACTGCTGTTTGGCGGGTTGAAAGCTATCTTCTTTTTATTGAACGAGCATCAAAGTTGTTGAAAAGGGACGGCTTCTTGGGATTAATTATTCCAGATACACTTTTGAACTTAGGATTTACACAACCCTCCCGCGAGTTCTTATTGCGTAACTCAAGATTGCAGGAAATAGTTGGATTGCCATCAAATGTATTTCCCGGTGCAACGGTTGATACCATTATTCTTCTTACAGAAAAAGCAGAATTAGCGAATCAGTTCAATGCTTCAATTGTTTTAGTAAAAACCTTCGGTAAAAAACAACCGATCAATTCGATTACGAATCCACAAAAAGAATTTTATGTAAAGGTGGAAGAGTGGTTCAATCAAAACGCTTTCAATATTCAAATCGATAATATTGAAAAGAACATTTTGGATAAAATTGAAACCGGGAAGAAAACGATTTCTGAGTTTGCAGATATATTCTATGGTATTAAGGTTTATCAGGTAGGGAAAGGTAAACCTCAGCAATCAAAAAAAATAAGAGATGAAAAGCCTTTTACTTCCGAAATACAGAAAGGTGAAAAATGGCTGCCATTTTATGACGGGAAAAATATAGGTCGGTACAAATTACTATGGAATGGAAACAACTGGCTTAATTATGGGGATTGGTTAGCTGAACCAAGAAAACCTTTTGTCTTTGAAGGAGAAAAAATTCTTATAAGGAAAATAGCCGGTAAAACTTTAATTGCGACCTACATTTCTGAAACCTCATACTGCAATACGCTTTTATTCGTTCTTAAGTTAAAAGATAAAACTTATAGTTATAAAAGTTTATTAGCGATATTAAATTCAAATTTAATTGGCTGGTATTACAAAAAGAAATTTCAAATAAGTGAGGATGATACATTCCCTCAAATAATGATTCGTGATATTCTTCAATTTCCGTTACCAAGTATTGATAAAGAAAACGACATTAAATTGAATAAACTTGTTGACCAACTTTTAGACTTGAATGAAGAAAAAGCAAATACTAAACTGCAAAGCGAAATAGAACAAATAGAAAGGCATATCGAATCTTGTGAAGACCAAATAAATATAAAAGTTTATAAACTTTACGGTTTAGAAAACCCGAAATAGATAGTGTTGAAACGCATGCAAAAAAATAAATATGTACATACGGAACAAGATAAAGAAGATGACATTCTTTACATAAAGGAATTTACCAAAGCATTTGAAGATAAATTCAAAGATGCACTACATTTATCAATTTTTAATTTCGGTGAATTAGACGGCATCGAAGATTTTCTTTACTGTGTTGCCGGTTCGCAGGAAGCACAAACTGTTTATGCTATGGATTCTAATGGAATAAGTGAAATGATTTGGCTTGTAACAGGAATTAATTCATATGGTATTGCTGAAAATCTTTTTGTAAGAACTTTTGAAATAAAATATAAGAAACACGTAAAAAACAAATTGGTTGATGATTTTTATGGTTATGCTCTGGATCAGAGTGAAATCATCGGAAGATTTGAAATGTTTCTTATCAGAAGAGATAAAAATTGTGGGGCGGAAATGAAGATAAAATCATTTCAAAAATTACTTGACCAGATTGGCAGCCAAAGAACTGAGAACTTAAAAAAGCTATTGGAATTTTCTGAAGACAAGTTGAATGCTCTTAAAGAATATTATTATAAATGGTGTAAGTACGCCGAAGAAATTAAAGACAAAGAGAAAGCAATAATCAACCAAATGCATTACCATTTGATAGAAGAAGCTATTAAAATTAAACAATGGAACGATGAGCAAAAAGAAGGCAATAAAGCAAAAACAAAATGTGTTGAAGAGGAGCCGGAAGAAGGATTAAAACCCAGGATGGAGTGGGAACCTGCCGACCCAAGAGTTATTGAAGCTCAAAAAAATGCAGCAAAAAATATTAAGCAATTCATGAAGTATGACGAAAAAGAATTGAGCAAACGGATAGATCTCTATCAACTACAAATGGCATCTGCCTATAAACATAAAAACGGAACTGCTTACGAACTTCTTTATGAATATGAAAAACAGGCCTTTACGGCGCTTATGGCGAAAGCTGATACTTTGCCAATGAAAAAGAAACGCAAGCGTTCATCAACTTTATGATTTGACAGAACAAGAAATTTCTAAAAGAATGAAAAATGATTTCCTCTCTTTTCTATACTACTTCATCTATTTAATCTCTTTCCCCCGGCGGTTCACCTTTTTATAATGAACCGCTTTGGCTCAGACTATTTCTTCTTCTCTGTACTGAGGAGACCCTGGTTCGTCATTCCGTTTTTTTTGTCTCGTTTAGCATTCTTTTTTTCTTGCATCGTTTTTGCCGGTTCTTTCTTTGAACCCTTTTTGCTGTCTTGACCTTTGCTCATGATATTTTCCTCTTCGTTTAAGTTATGATCACTTGTTTGATTAAAAGAATTTCGTTGTTTTATTAAGACACTCTATTTCATTGAGTTATACTACTTTTTTTGTAGAAGTATCTGCTTTTCTACTCTTTGCCATTTTTTTCTGATCATGTGCGAACATTTCGGTTTTTGCTCTCTCCATCGCAATAATTTTGATCGCTTCCGATTCTTCTTCTTTAAATTCAGATTTCAATACAACAATATGAGCTTCCGCTGCTGCGCGTTTAAGCTCTAAACCAAATTGCATACGTTCAATTTCTTGTTTACGTAATAATTGTTCCGCATCGTTTTTCGCTTCTTGTGATAATCGCGCAGAGCCGGTTAATACGCCTTCAGGACCAACATAGACATCAAGCAATTCAATTCCATGATTGGTAAGTATAAACTCGCGAATTTGATTCGAATGCTCCATGCCGCGCGATTTAAGAATGTACAATCCTCTATTACGTTCTCCGCCGATCTCAATATCGCGCAAGAGCAGCCAGGTGTCTATCAAAGATGAAATTGACATATCCGTAAGTTCCTGTCCTTCGCCCGCAGTTGAGAGACTCGCGAAGAATGCAGTTATATTCCTCATCTTCAAATAATCTACAAGACGCAGCAGCATTATTTTTACTTCAGTTTGATTTTCTCCCATAACGAAGGCGTCAATCGGATCAAGAACAACTACTTGCGGTTTAACTTTATTAATTAAATTGATTGTGGTTGTTAGATGATGTTCCAATCCGAACAGCGTAGGGCGTGTTGCATGAAACGTGAGCAATCCTTTTTTTGTATATTGATTTAAATGTAATCCTATTGAAGACATATTCCGCATAAACTGGCTCGGTGACTCTTCAAAAGCAAAATAAAGAACATGTTCGCCACGCTTACAAGCCGCTTCAACAAATTGTGCAGCCACACTTGTTTTGCCGGTACCGGCTGTTCCCGAAACGAGCACTGTACTGCCGCGAAAGTAACCCTTGCCGGAGAGCATTGTATCAAGCCGCGGAATACCGGTAGAAATTCTTTCGCTGGAGGTGATGTGATTCAGTCCTAACGAAGTTATCGGCAGAACAGAAAAACCATCCGCATCAATTAAAAAAGGATATTCGTTTGTACCATGTGTTGAACCGCGGTATTTAACAATACGCAGCCGCCTGATGGATGATTGATCGCTTACCCGATGATCGAGCAGAATAACGCAATCGGAAACATACTCTTCCAATCCGTTGCGTGTTAATGTTCCGTTTCCTCTTTCGCCGGTTATTATAGCCGTAACCCCTTTCTTTTTCAACCAGCCGAATAACCGCCGCAATTCAGTGCGCACAACGGTTGCATTGGGCAGCGCTGAAAAAAGCGATTCAATCGTATCAAGTACAACACGCTTTGCGCCTATACTTTCAATTGCGCTGTGAATACGAACAAATAATCCACGTAAATCATATTCACCGCTGCTTTCAATTTCACCCCGCTCAACGTCAATGTGTTCAAGCCAGATTTTCTTTTGCTCAACTAATTTATCTAAATCGAAACCCAACGAAGCGACGTTTGCCGTCAGCTCTTTCGCCGTTTCCTCGAATGAAATAAATACACCCGGTTCCTTATAAACCGTAGCGCCGCGTACAAGAAACTCCATTGCAAAAAGGGTTTTTCCGCATCCCGCGCCTCCACATACAAGCGTGGGTCTTCCTTTTGGTAATCCTCCTCCGGTTATTTCATCAAATCCTTGAATACTTGTTGGTGCTTTTGGTAGGACTTTCCGCTGAATTTGTGCTTCTTGTTTTTTCATGATATTTCTTCTCGTTTTTTTTATTCCTCTCTCGAGTAATAAGGCTGTTATAAATAAATTTGCGTTACACCAAATGTCAGTTTATCATAAGGTGAGCAATGTTTTAGTAAAAATTTTCGTTTCTTCCACGAAATCTCAATCAAGTATAGATAAATCCCGCGGACAAAAAAATAGTCCAAAGGGATGAAAAATGAATTAGTCCTCTTTAAACATAAATTGCCCGAACTCACGCTGATGAATCGAAAAAGTATAGATCTCTCCATCTTTTAAATGCACAACTTCGGTCATCTTTATTTTTTTTTGCAATTCATTAACTGTAAAAAGGTGGTTGCGGGTTGAATTATCTAACCAAACAAGACAGACATCTTCTCCGTATACCCAACTTTCTTCCGGATTCCCTGTAATATCAAAAAGTTGTGGTGAGTTGTAATATCTTTTTGGCGGGCTGCACATCGTTGTTAAACCTGTTAAAATGTAAACTGCCTCCGGTTCATTGCTGTAGAATTTATAATTTTTCTCGGAGAGTTTATGCTGATTAAGATACTCGATGGTTTTGTTTTCTCTCCATTCGTAAGAACTAAAACCCCATCCGGAGAGTTCGGTAAACTCTTCAGTAATTTGTATTGTATTCTTAGCCGGAAAGATCATCAAAAGTATAATACCGCTTACAAAAAGTAAAGTAACAGATTTTTGATGAATGTTCGTTCTTAACCACCGGAGAATTTTATCTGCAAGAAAGAACAAAGTGAAAAGTAACGGGATATAAATGGGAGAGAGAAGTCTATCGGAAATTTTGTCGTAAGCTGTGGTAGTTGATGAAACAACGATGATCCATGAATAACATACTATAAAAATAAAACTGGGACCAATTAATTTAAAAACTTCTCCGATAGAAAATTTTGCCGGAGTTCTTCCGAATAAAATCCAGGTTGAAACAATTAAGAAAATAAAAACGAAATAGATACCGGCTAAATTCAACGGAAAATACCAGGAGAGAACCGTGTAGTAAAAAAAACTAATATTCTCAAAAAAAGTGTATGAAGAGGGAGCTCGTAGTCCGGTAAGCGTTCCTGAAATAAAATAATTTCTGATGATCCATAGAGTTATCGGAAAAACCGTGATAAATAAAAAGATAACCGAATGCCGAAACTTTTCTTTTTTTTGATTTTCGGTAAAGAACACAATACACAAAACACCGGTTAGGATAATGATAACTCCCGTATAGCGGGTAAGACAAGCAAGCGATACCGAAGTTGAAAAAAGAAAAAGTGATACGAAGTCCCTTTTGATTTGATACTTCCCAAAATAATAGAGGAACAGAAGTACAAGAAAAATAAAAAGGAGCTCAGATAAAGCCATAAAAGAAGCCTGAACTAGCGCATAGGAAATAATAACCGAAACTGTTCCAAGAATTATTAACACAAATGATTTCAAGTATCTAAGCAGTAATAAACCGGATAAATAAATTATCGCTCCGAAGAGCAATGCATTAACATATCCCGCGGCTATTTGCGGATCTACGGATGTTATTTTTTTTATGAGAGCGAGTAGAAGCGAATAGAGCGGCGGCTGAATAACTAAATGCAAACCATTATAAGTAAGAAATCCGTTTCCTTCAGATAGATTTCTCGCTGCCGATATGTACGCGACGGAGTCGGGAGTTAAACCGGCGCCGTGCGGGTTTGTAATTATTAGGATTAAACTCACCCCGATTAACCCAATTATTCCAAGAGCTATTTGTTTAAAATAGGTTCTGTATTTTAGTTGAATTCCAAAATGGATCAACTCCAAACTATCGATCATTTTTGGAATTGAACGTGGAACTGCAACAGAAGATAAGTCCATATGTTTTTCTTTAGTAATCAACTAATTAACCATTATGCTTGCCAATAAAATTCAATTGAAATCTAATTTGAATAAAATCCTCTAACTTTTGCCGCAATTTGCGGTTCGGTCATCTTGTCGGCTGTCTCAAGATTTACCGCTCGTCTCTTATATTTTTCACCTTCGAGACGTTTTTTGAATTCAAATTTCGCCGCTCCTGGTCCGACGATCAGAATAGATTCTGCATCCTTAACTAATGAAATTACCTCATCGTAGTATTTTTTCAGATGATTATTAACTCGTCTATAGCGAATTTCCTCCATAGAGATTTTTTGAGCTCCATCTGAGAGTCTAACGTATTTCTCTATTTCTGATGGAATTGATTTAACCTCTCCCAGATTACCTGTGAGGCTTACGATGACCGCTTCTGTGTGGTCAATCCAAAGACCTACTTTTCGATTCATTTTAGCTCCTTCAACTGTTAGGTTATTTTATTGTTAAAATATTTTTTTGTCTTTATACTTTCAACTTTTTACTTTTTACTTAAGACACACCGCGCTCTGAATTTTAAATACCCATATTGGCTAAGGTATTTGAAATGTAATTCACCGTTTCAACCAATTGCGGATGTGACACTTCAAAACCTTTTACCGACGCGGACAAACCATCTACAGCATGTTTTAGCAGATCAGGATTTTTCTCACGCCGCATCGCCTCATGTGTTGAGCGCTCGACGAATCCGGTTATACTTTCCGCATGTTCGCTTTGTTCCGTAGTAAACTTGGTCAACTCTGATTTTAGCGTTGCCAGCAAAACTAAAAGCTCGCCTCTGTTTTTCTCTGTGAGAGAAGAGTTGGTTTTGATCTTCTCTTCAATTTTTTCAATAGTATTCTTTTCCATTTTTTATTTCCTCGGTTTTATGATTGCATTTCGCGCCAGCTCAGGTATTACAAGATCGGTGATATCATTCTGCACGGCTTCTACCGAATTCCGTTCGGGAGATTTACTCGTAGCGCTCCAGATCATTCTTTGTTCGTTGTTTATAACCCAAACATCTATTGCACGCCGGTTTGTATTTTGAGACTCACCATTTCCCGGGTGTTGAAGGTTATAGTAATAAACATCATACCTTTTCTGAAAAATATTAAAACGCGATAATTGTTCTCTTGTTGCATTACTTTCTACATGTGATGATTCAGCTTTTCTTTTTAGGAGATGGGTTACTAAAATCCCGTCAAATCCTCTTGCTTGGACAGTCTCAACAACTTTGCCGGCATTCGATGATGCATCGGGAAACAAACGGTAAGATGATGTAGCATTAATTCCTCGTTTGGAAAATTCATCCACAAAAGCATCTTCCCATATTTGCCGTTGAATGGAATCTTTTATTAAGGCAACAACCAATACTTTGTTCAATGAAGATTTATGATATGAAGGATCGTTCCATACATCAACAAGCGCGAACGATGAACAACTTTCTAAAACGAATATTAACAGGCAAGCTGCTGTAATAATCATCAATTTTCTACTCGGTTTCATTTTGCATCTCTTGAAAAGAACAGCACATATAATTACTTTCTTTCTCATTCATTTGTAAGTATAACCTTAAGAGCTTTTTCTTCGGAAGCATTGCCAAAAGTATCGTACGCTTTCATTATTTCTTTCAGTTCAAACCTATGAGTGATCAATTTTTCTGGTTGCAGTTTTCCGGAGAGAACGGTTTTAAGCAGCATCGGTATAGTTACCGTATCAACCAGACGGGTAGTGATTGTAATAGTTTTGGACCATAACTTTTCAAGATGTAGTTCAACACTTTTGCCGTGAACACCGATGTTGGCTATGTGTCCTCCTGCAGCAACAATGGATTGACAGATATCAAACGTGGCTGATATCCCAACAGCTTCGATTACAACATCAACACCTTTGCCATTTGTCAGTTTCATTACTTCCTCAACGGCATTTTGGGAAACAAGCTTAGTTGCCCCAAATTTCTTTGCAACGTTTAGCCGGTTTTCATCCAAATCAATCATAATGATTTCAGCGGGAGAATAAAATTGCGCTGTAAGGAGTGCGGCAAGTCCGATTGGACCCGCGCCGACAATCGCAACCGTATCTCCCGGTTTAACTTCTCCCTTTAGCACTCCGCACTCAAATCCCGTAGGTAAAATGTCGCTCAACATTACTATGGCTTCTTCATCAATGCCGTCCGGAATATGATAAAGACTTGTATCCACATGAGGAATCCTTACATATTCGGCTTGCGTTCCATCAATCAAATGACCAAGAATCCAGCCGCCGGTTTCGCAGTGAGCATACATTCCTTTTTTACACGCATCACAAATTCCGCAAGCCGTGATACATGAGATCAAAACTTTGTCATTTACTTTAAAATTTAGAACTGCCGATCCAACTTCCTCAATAACTCCTACTCCTTCATGACCAAGGATTAGCCCATCAATCACTTCAGGAACATCTCCTTTCATGATGTGGAGATCAGTGCCACAAATAGTAGTTTTTGTTATTCTGATAATTGCATCGGAAGAATTATTAATTGCGGGTTTTGGTTTTTCTTCCCAAGCGCGTTTGCCCGGTCCGTGATATACTAATGCGTTCATGATTTCCTTTTTCTTTTAATAAAATTGATGGCTTACTATTTACTTATTCTCTTTTCGAAAATAGTACCCAGCCTAATAAAGCGCTTACGATAAAGGCGACAATCGCTGGAACCCACATCCAACTGATATTGTTAAAAAAGTTGTTACTATTCATTCCGGTGCCGAACAATGTCATCGAAATTGCTCCGCCGCAAAAGAGGAGGAAAACGATTACAACAATGATAAACGCGAGAACGAGTGGCGTATTGGTTTTTGTATTCATGATAATCCTTTCATTTATGAATTATGCTCATCAAGCCTAATCAATAATTCCTTTATACTCCAGGTAGCTATGGCAATACTTGTATCTGCTGCTCCATAAAGCAAATTGATCGAATCGCCATCAAGTGAAATAGTTATTTTATGACGGTGAAAAAGTTCTTTATGTCGGTTGTTCATTTTAATGCTTCCATCGATAAATGTGTTTGTTCGGCTAATCGTAACTCCAGCAATGATTGCAGAAAAGCCAGCGTTGATTCAGCCCCTTGATTTTCATTCAGTCGGTCTGAATGCAGACCATCACGACACCCGCCGGTTGTCGGGTCATAAACGGAAAGATTTAAATCGTTGCGTCCGAGGAACCATTCAAATGCGCGGCGGGCTTCTTTATTCCAAAATTTGTCTCCGGTAATTCTGAACGCTTCGAGACTAGCTGATACCATCGCTTGCGCTTCAACAGGTTGTTGATCAAAACGGGCAAGCTCTCCACCCAGATGGTAAAATCCGTTTGAGCCGATCGGGACAAAATGACCTGCATCTGCACGCTGCAATTTGGCGAGCCAGTTGAGTGACTCCAATCCTGCATTCGTCATTGCATCGTTCGGGATTGATTTTCCACAAATCATCAATGCATGAGGTAAAGCAGCGTTGCAATAGGAAAGTGATTTTTCATACCAGCGCCACTCATCGGTACGATTATTTTGATATAAGGTTAGAAGCCGTCCTGCCAATTCATCCCGTACATGACTGACCCTGCGATCTCCACCGAACTTTTGTAAATATTCATCTATGCCTATCAATGCAAATGCCCATGCACGCGGACTTGTGGTTAACAGTATAGTTGGGAGTGTTTGTTCAAACAACCAGCTCGACATATTTTTTAATGAAATTGCACTTGAATGATTTAAGACGATTCCTAACGCCCAAAGTGTGCGACCTTGACTATCATCAGAACCAACACTTTCCATCCAATTGCGTTGATAATCCATAAAATTTCGGAAACGTTTCGTTTGCTCGTTAAATGCAAAGCCAAGGAAAGCAAGATAACGGGGAGCAAATCCCAAACTCTTCTGGCTACCGAGTTTATCTAAAAGAACGCTGACTAGAAGAGCTCGTGCGTTGTCATCGGAAGTATAACCATGGGCATAATTCGGCACTGTAAAAAGAGCATGTTGTAATATCCCCGTATAGTCCGTAAGATGATCTAAGTGATCGAGTTTTAATGGAGGCAATTCACCGGGATGTTTATCGAGCGCTTTTGCTGTAAATCCGGGTGGAATATAGTGACGACGCTCCACCCGCGCGCGTTTGAAACTTTCCATATAACGTTTCGCAACTTCAGACCAGATCATTTTACGGCCAAACATATAGGCGCGTTTACGCATTGCATGGCGGTCGGCTTCGTTGTCCAATAATTTTATTACTTGCTCGGCCAAAGCTTTAGGATCGCGAAACGGAACCAGCACACCTCTTCCATCCGAAAGCATTTCCTGCGCATACCAATAGGGAGTTGAGATAACAGCTTTGCCGGCTCCGAGTGTATAAGCTAAAGTACCGGAAACAATTTGCGCTTCATTTAGATAAGGAGTGATGTAGATATCTGCGGCGCTGATGAACTCAACTAATTCTTCTAAACTAACAAACCGGTTGTAAAAAATCACATTACTTTCCACCCCTTTTTGTTGAGCCAGCCATTGTAAAGAGAGTCGGTATGTTTCTCCTTCATTTTGAATAACATGCGGATGAGTTGCTCCAACAACGATATAGACAAGATCGGGATAACGTGTGACTATTTCGGGTAATGCGGAGATAACGGTTTCGATTCCTTTACTTGCAGAGAGTAATCCGAAACTGAGTAGAACTGTTTTCCCCTCAACTCCAAATAAATCTTTATTGAAACTCGGATCGACAAATGGAACATCGGGAATACCATGCGGGATAAGATCAATCTTTTCAGGCGCCACATTATATATCTTCTGTAAAAATTCAGAACCCCGCTCGCTCATTACAACTAAACGATCTGATAACGCTGCAACTTCTTCCAATACATGCCGTTGATCATGACTTGGGTTTTCAAGTATGGTGTGTAAAGTAGTAACAATCGGCATACGTAGTCCACGTAAAAGAGCCAGAATGTGACTTCCGGTTGTTCCGCCGAATATTCCATATTCAAATTGGAGGCAAACCATATCAACGTCGTTGATATTTAAGAAATCCGATGCTCTCAAGTAAGAATTAATATCTTTCTCAGCTAGTTCAAATCGAACGCGGTTTGGATACGCGTAACCTGTTTCAATATCGTTGATAGGTAACGCTATACAAGTTGTTCCGCTGTATTGATGTGCAATAGCTTCACATAGATCGGTGGTAAACGTGGCAATTCCGCACTGTCGCGGTAAATAATTTCCAACGAACGCAATACGTTTAATAGCATGTCCGGTAATGTTTTGTTTCAAACTGAAAATCTCTTTCTTAATTTTTTTGTTCCTTTATTAAAAGCATAAGACACATAAATTTTTTAAGAGTTTTCCTCCTGTTCTTCTTCAGCTTCTTTCATTTGGGGATAGAGTATTTTTGAGTAAATAATATTAGCTATCACTACCATGCAGAACATAGTTATTATAAATGCTGATAATTCCATAAGTCACTTTCGTTTGTTAATTGTTAGGCACTTCTAACTTGAATAAAACGTGTTGGAAATTTTTCTAAAGTGGAATCCGTAAATGGCAAGCAATATTGCTTGCGAAAACAGTTTCGGTTTCCGGAACAGCGACCAGAAAAACAATTTCCAGTAATAAATTCTCTCTTCACCCAACACTCCTAATTTGAACATAGATTTAAAGAGTGCTGCTATATAGTTTAGATCGAAGTGAAATTCTTTTTTGACCATCGGTTCAAAATCTTTTAAGAAGCGCATGACTCGTTCGTAATAAAATTTTGGAGAATAGATCGTTTTCAGAACCTTTTTATAACCATTCAGGAGAATCTCGGGATTCATCTGCGGAATAAAATTAATTGAGAAGTCAGTATTATTTCCCGTAAAATCACTTAGCAATCTTCCTTGTTCCAATAATCTTTTTTGAAGTTTTGTTCCTCGCGGTGCATTTAATAAACCAACCATCGCAGTGGCAATTCCGCTTTCCTGGATAAAATTTGTCAACTTATCAAATATTGTAGGGGGGTCGTTATCAAATCCGATAATAAATCCTCCCTGGACTTCCAGCCCGAACTCTTGAATTTTCTTTATACTTGAAATGAGATCACGGTTTCTATTCTGAGTTTTATTACACTCGATCAAACTCTCTTCGTGCGGAGTTTCTATCCCTACGAACACTGCTTCAAAGCGTGCTTTAACCATAAGCCGCATCAGCTTATCATCGTCGGCAAGATTGATCGAAACTTCCGTATTAAAGCAAAACGGATTTTTCCTTTTCTCGTTCCATTCAACAATTGACGGAAGAATTTCCTTTTTCAATTTTCCTTTGTTGCCGATAAAATTATCATCAACAAAGAAAACCGGTCCACGCCAGCCTGTAAAATATAATGCTTCTAACTCCGCTATCACCTGATCTTTTGTTTTTGTTCTCGGTTTTCTTCCATAAAGAACGGTGATATCGCAAAAGTCGCAATCGAAGGGGCAGCCGCGTGAATATTGAACATTCATCGAAGTGTACGTATCCATCGATACAAGATCCCAAACGGGTAGCGGAGTGGTTGTAATGTCCGCCCAATCTTCAGAAGTGTAAATATGTTTCGGCGTTCCTTTGTTAAGATCATCTAAAAATTGTGGGAGAGTAATTTCAGCTTCGTTAAGGATAAGATAATCAATGTTCTTGTAATATTCGGAACTACTTGTGAATAAAGGTCCACCGGCTACAATTTTTGCATTTAATTTGTTACATCTTTCGATCACTTGATTTGCCGATTCACTTTGTATTGACATAGCACTGATAAAAACAAAATCTGCCCAAAGAATATCATCGTCCGTCAATTTATTTGCATTCATGTCAATTAGCTTTTTACACCAATCTTTGGGCAGTAAAGCGGCGACCGTTAAAAGTCCTAACGGCGGGAAACTTGCTTTTTTCGATACAAACTTTAAAGCATGTTTAAAACTCCAAAAGGTATCGGGATACAACGGGTAAACCAGTAAGATATTCATCTCTTAATCCTTCCGAATGATTCTTTATAGATCAGTTTTGTGAGGGAGAAAAATAATTGTACAAACAGATAGATTCCCCTTCTGCCGATGGAGAGTGTACTTCCGAAATTCTTTTCAACTACATAATCAATTTTATGACGCAGCTGGATAACAAATTTTTCTTCTGTTGAAGAAATACTCACAAGTATCATTTTCTTATTTCCAGAGATTTTTTAGTTTTATTCCGGTTCCATTATGATAACTTGCGGGGAAGTTTACAATCGATCAAAAGGATGAAAAAGGGATTAGATCTTTAGAATGTTTTTTACCGCTTTTGCGACTTAACTTTCTATAATGACAATTCTCATTGTAAAAATTTGTCGATTTTATAAAACAATTGATCTTTTGTAAACGGTTTAGCTAAATAATCATCACAACCGGCTTCCATAACTGCTTTACGGTCGTGTTCAAATGCATGTGCAGTTGCTGCTATTACCGGTATATGTTTATATTTTTTGGAGGCTTTCAGTTTTTTAGTTATTTCTAATCCGTTCAATGACTCTCTAAGGGCAATATCCATTACGATCAAATCAACTTTATGATCATGTAATAATTCCATCACTCCATCGTAAGATGCTGTTACGATACAATCATACTTTCGAATAATATATTTTCTTATAATATCTTGATTCAATTCATCATCTTCTACAAGAAGCACTAAGTGATTACTTTTCCCCACTAAAGGTTTAACTTTAGCGGAATTATTTTGGATGGATATTTTTTCTTCTACGGTTTGTGTGTGCTCGCTGAAGTTTATGGTGAAAGTTGTCCCTTCTCCTTTTTTGCTTTTTACACTGATACCGGCATTGTGTAAGGATAAAATCTGTTTCACTACTGCAAGACCGAGTCCAAGACCTTCATACGGTCTACTGTAACCCATTTTCTCTTGTCTATATGATTCAAAAATATGATCTAAATATTCGCCGCCAATCCCAATTCCACTGTCGATTACATCGAGTAAAATTTCATCTTGCTCACTTTTATAAAGCCGTACTTTAACAAATCCGTTTTGGGTGTATATGATCGCATTTTCTAATAGATTGTATATTACCTGTTTAATGGAATACCCATCTGCAAGAATAAATGTTTTACCGAGATCATTTTGGAATGAGAGTGAAAGCGCTTTTGATTTAGCAGCGGTAATAAAATGGTTCGTCACTTCTTCACACAAAGATGAGAGTTCTACCTGTTTAGGATTAATAATAAAAGTTCCTGTTTTCAACTGGGAATAATTCAATATTAAATCAATTGTTCTGATAATTCTATCGCTGGATTTTCTAATTGCTGCAAAATACCTCTCTTCTTCGGAGGTTATGTTTGGAGAATAAATTTCCTGAATGATACTCGTCATTCCTAAAATTCCGTTGAGTGGAGTTCTGATTTCATGCGAAATATTTGCGATAAAAGCGTCTTTCATTTTATTCGATTGTTCGGCTTTTTCTTTCGCTTCTATCAATTCTTTCTCGGTATGCTTGCGCTCGGTAATATCGCGAATGATCATACTGGTATTTTCGAGACCTTCGTGATCGTTGAAAATAGCAGATGAGATTTCTGCGGGAAAGTGTGTCCCATCTTTACGAGTAAATGTTAATTCACCATGAACTTTTCCCGTTAATGTTCGCTCCTCTAACATAAGCGATAATCGAGGATCGGTACTATCCACCACACCTGATCGCCCTAATTTGATAAGCTCTTCTTCCGGATATCCAAACATTGAACATGCAGCCGGATTCGCTGAAAATATTCTTCCATCAGGACTTGTTAGCAGTATTGAATCCATACTGTTTTCAAAAAATGCCCGGTATTTTATTTCACTCTCTCGTAAAGCTTCCGCATATTGTTTACGTTCTTCAATTTCTCTAAGCAGAGCTATATTATATTTCCGAACTTCCTTTTCTGCATGTTCTATTTGTACCATTTTATCTTCAAGTTTTCGCACAAGCGCTTCGTTGTATTCTTTTAAAATTACCACCTCCGAGCTTGAGGGCGGTTCTATCTTTCGAATATTCTTTTGCTTTGCCTCTGTTAAAACCACTTTTATAGTCGCAATAAAGTCCGGGATGTCCAGAGGTTTCAGTAAAAATCTATCTGCTCCAAGACTAAGCGCAAATTCTTCATCTTTGGGGTCTGTGTAGGTTGCGGTGTAGAAAATGAAAGGGATGTTTTTGAGTTTTCTATCTTTTTTTAACTCACGGCAGAGAGTGAACCCATCCATAATGGGCATGAGAATATCAGAAATGATTAGAGCGGGAAGCGCTTGCCGGGCTAATACCAATGCTTCCGCGCCGTTTCTAGCTGAGACCGTAGTGAATCCACCACCGGCAAGCATCAACTCAAGCAGGTATAAATTTTCGGATTTATCATCAACGATTAGAATATTGTTCATAACATACCTCATATAAATTCTCTCACTTTAACAAACGATCTTAAATAAAGAAATAACAGTCGTAACTATTCAGCTTTTTGGTGCAATCGCTTTAATATAAAACTTAGCGGACGTAATCATTTTGTCCGGTTGAAAACCAGAGTAAATTTTGTACCGATAACTTTTTTTGAATCTACTGCAATAACTATTCCGTTCATATCGCAATATTTTTTTACGAGTGCAAGTCCTATTCCATTCAAGTCACAATATTTTTTTACGAGTGTAAATCCTAAATTATTCTCCTCATGTCTAATTGAACTCTCACTTCCATCCTGCATTACCGGATGATACATCATTTCCATAAATTCTTCCGATATACCAATACCTGTGTCTTCTATAACTACATTTATTCCTTGTTCAACTTTTGAGATACTGATGGAGATGTTTCCCTTTTTTGTGTACTTAATAGCATTGCCCAGCAAATTCACAAATATTTGGTAAATGCTGTATTGATCACCCACTATCACGGCTTCAGGAATCGCGGAGAAGAAATTAAATTTCAGCCCCTTGTTTTCAATTATTTTCTTCTCCTCAGTAATGATCTTACTAATAATTTCTTTTAAGAGATCGAATTCACCAAAGAATGGTTTGTTAGTGCTGACTTGCATTTCAGAAATATTCAAAATTAGATCAACGGTTCTGATAAGCGCTTGCCCGGCAGAATCTATACCATTAAAATATTCCAAAAGATCCGGTGTAATTTTTTCCAGCATCTCTTCTCTTAATAAATTTGTAAAACTTAAAACGGCGTTCGTTGGAGTTCTCATTTCGAGCGACATCTGGCGGAGGAATTCTGATTTCAATTTATCTGATTGTTCAACTTTTTCTTTTGCTTCGATCAATTCTTTATTTTTCACCTCAAGTTCTTTAGTTCTCTCCTTCACCTTTTCTTCTAAAATCTGATTCTGATTTTCTAATTGTTGGTGAAGATAACGTGTCTTAAGGAGATTTTTTATGCGTAGATCAACTTCAATCAAATCAAATGGTTTTGAAAGAAAATCACTTGCTCCGCCGGCAAGAGCAATTTGTTTTGCATCAGGAGTTACATCCGCGGTAAGCACAAGTATCGGCAGATACGTACCTGCGGGAATGAGTTCTTTCAATTCCTCCAAAATCTGAAAACCATCTATGTAAGGCATCATCAGATCGAGCAAAATCAAATCCGGTTCACTCTCCTTAAACAGGCTAATCACTATACGAGAGTCCGTTGTCTGTTTAAGATTAGTGTACTTTTTAAATTCAAGCAGACTTGTTAGCACATCTATATTTGCCTGCTGATCATCTACGATGAGTATGTTCGCATTTTTAAGTGTTGAATTAATCATGATTTTTTTCCTTATGTATAATTGTTTTTCTTACAAAAGCTGAAACCATTATTGTGTTTCTGCTTTCACTTGCTTACTGCCGATTGCCGACTATTTACTGCCTACTGTTTAGTGCTTTTACTGATCCACTCATCTACTAATTTTAAAAATTGAACAACATCAATCGGTTTTATGAGATAATCTTTTGCTCCGGCTTCCATTAATTGTTCGATCTGTCTTGTCACTGCATCCGCACTGAGAATAATAACCGGGATTTCCGCTGTTCTTGGCTCTGCTTGTAAAAGCTTTAAAACTATACTTCCATGAATGTCGGGCAGATTGAGATCAAGCAGAATTAAATCCGGTTTGTAATCAACTGCAAATTGAACGGCATTTTTACCATAGATATTTGTTATCAAATTAATCGACGGACGATGCATTTCTAAAATTTGTTCAACTAGTTGTATGTTGGAAAGATTATCTTCGATATACAAAACCGTTCCAATGTTCTGTTTTCTTTCAGCTTCCGGATTTGATAATTCGCTTGTTCGTTCGTAGCGTTCCTTTTGACTTTCCGTCTGGGGCAGTTCAATCCAAAACGTGCTTCCTTTTCCAATTTCACTTTCAACGCCAATTTTACCGCCCATTGCTTCAACCAATTTTTTAGAAATAGCTAATCCAAGCCCGGTACCTTCGGTTTCTGTTCTTTCCGCGCCGATACGTTCGAACGGATTAAAAAGTTTTTTAATGTATTCTTGCGCTATACCTTTTCCCGTGTCAATCACGCTAATTCGAATTACTTTTTCACTCTTGCCTGCATTACATTCAACCTTTACCGAACCGCCTTGCCGATTATACTTAACTGCATTGTTAATCAAATTCAAAAGAGCTTGTTTCAAACGTTGGTGATCTGCTTTAACAAAGATTCCTTTATTGGTGGAAGCGTCTGATTCGATCGTGATCTGATTCTCCACAGCCAGATGATTTACAATATCGATCGTCTCCAAAAGAACGCCGGAAATCTCAACCGGCTCCGGCGAAACCGTCAACCGTCCGGCTTCAATCCTCGCCATATCGAGTACTTCGTTTATTAAATCCAGAAGGTGTTTTCCGCTTTTCAAAATTTGATTCACCCCTTTTTTGTGAACCGGATTGAGTTCTCCCATATCCATCAATTGAGCAAATCCAAGAATCGAATTCATCGGTGTTCGAAGCTCGTGACTCATCCGGGAAAGAAATTCACTCTTTGCAACATTTGCCCGTTCGGCTTCTGCCTTTGCTTTTGAAAGTTCATTCTCGCTTTTTTTACGTTCGGTAATATCCTCGATGGCAAGAAGAATTATTTTTTCTTTTCCTCCAAACCCTCTTTGAATTTGCCGGGCATTCAAAAGCATGATGCGTTTCCCGATCGTTGAAAAATCATGTTCAACTTCATAGTTATCAAAGGTGGTTTTTTGGGGAAGGATTGTCTCCAACAGTTCTCTCAGTTTAGGGATATTCCATTGGTGATTTCCCAGATCATAAATAAGCTTTCCAACTGTTTCCTCCGGACTTACTTTGAAGAACTCGTAGAAAGAGCGGTTGGGTTTAACTATTCTTAAATCTTGATCCAATGCGATTAAAGGTTCACGCACCGTGTTGATGATACTCTCGGCAAATTCACTGGCTTCATCAGCGGATTTTTTGATCACCGCAAGTTCTTTTCGGGTTTTTTCCAGACCGGCTTCTATTTCCTTCCGTTCGGTGATGTCCTCAATGGCAAGAAGAATTATCTTCTCTTTCCCAAGAGCTCTTTCAATTTGGCGCGCATTCAAAAGCATAATGCGTTTTCCGATTGTTGAAAAATCATGTTCAACTTCATAATTATCGAATGTTGTTTTTTCTGGAAGGATTGTCTCCAGCAGTTCTCTCAGTTTAGGAATATTCCATTGGCGATTTCCCAAATCATAGATAAGCGTTCCAATTGTTTCCTTTGAACTTACCTTGAAGAAATCATAAAATGAACTGCTGGCTTTTACGACTCTTAATTCTTTATCCAACAAAAGTAAAGGTTCACGTACAGTGTTGATAATGTTCTCGGCGAATTCACTGGCTTCATCTGCGGATTTTTTAATCACCACAAGTTCTTTACGGGTTTTTTCCAAACCGGCTTCTATCTCCTTGCGTTCGGTAATATCCTCGATCGCCAGAAGGATGATCCGCTCTTTTGTTTTGGAAGTTCTTTGGATTTGCCGGGCATTCAAGAGCATGATGCGTTTGCCAATTGTGGCAAAGTCGTGTTCCACCTCATAATTATCAAAGGATGCTTTCTGCGGAAGTATGGTTTCCAGCAATTCCCGTAGTTTAGGAATATTCCATTGGTGATTGCCAAGATCATAAATAAGTTGTCCCACGGTTTCTTCAGGCTTTACCTTAAAAAATTCATAAAAAGAACGGCTAACCGCAACCACTCTCAGGTCTTGATCCAAAGAAAGTAACGGTTCCCGAACAGTGTTGATGACGTTCTGAGAGAATTCACTTGCTTCATCTGCCGATATTTTAATCACTGCAAGTTCTTTGCGGGTTTTTTCCAGACCGGCTTCAATTTCTTTACGTTCGGTTATATCCTCAATGGCGAGAAGAATTATTTTCTCTTTCCCAAAAGCTCTTTCAATCTGCCGGGCATTCAAAAGCATAATGCGTTTACCTATCGTTGAAAAATCGTGTTCAACTTCATAGTTCTCGAATGTTGTTTTTTCTGGAAGGATCGTTTCTAACAGTTCTCTTAGTTTAGGAATATTCCATTGGTGATTTCCGAGATCGTAGATAAGCGTTCCGATGGTTTCGTCTGAACTTACTTTGAAGAAATCGAAAAATGAGCGGCTTGCTTTAACAACTCGTAACTCTTTATCCAACAATAGCAAAGGTTCACGCACGGTATTGATAATGTTCTCAGCGAATTCACTTACCTCATCTGCCGATTTTTTAATCACTACAAGCTCTTTACGGGTTTTTTCGAGACCGGCTTCAATTTTTTTACGTTCTGTAATATCCTCAATGGCAAGAAGAATTATTTGTTCTTTTCCCGATCCTCTTTCGATTTTCCGGGCATTCAAAAGCATTATGCGTTTCCCGATCGTTGAAAAATCGTGTTCAACTTCATAGTTGTCGAATGTTGTTTTTTCAGAAAGGATTGTCTCCAGCAACTCTCTCAGTTTAGGAATATTCCACTGATGATTTCCCAGATCATAGATTAACGTTCCAATTGTTTCATCGGAACTTACTTTGAAGAAATCATAGAATGAGTGACTGGCTTTAACAACTCTTAACTCTTTATCCAATAAAAGCAGTGGTTCACGCACGGTGTTGATAATGTTTTCAGCGAATTCACTTACTTCATCTGCCGCCTTCAATTTTATTTTCGTCAGGGATGGAGTATCAATCGATTTTCTTTTTTCTTTTTTGTTAGATGTTTTCATATCAATTTCTCTCCTGAAGAGTAAAATAAAAAGTTGATCCTTTTCCTTCTTCGCTATCTACCCAAATTTTCCCTCCTTGTTTTTCAACAAATTCTTTACAGAGTAACAAACCTAAGCCGGTGCTCTCCTCACCTTCAGTTCCCTCTTGTCCGACTTTTTCTTCAATTTTAAATAACTTGCTACAAAGATCAGAGGACATTCCCGTACCCGTATCCCTAATAGCTATTTCCACAATATTATTTTCTGTTTCTTTAGCGCTCACAATTACTTCTCCGCCTCTCGAAGTGAACTTTACGGCATTTGATAAAAGATTCCGTAAAATAGAATTAAGCATCGCCTCGTCTGCCCAAACTGTCTGATTATGTGCCACATCAAGAATTAACTTGATCCCTTTTTGTTCTCCTCTTTTAATTATTATATCTATATTCTGAGCGACTACTTCCGACAAAGTTATTTCCACAGGTTTAAAGCTTAATACCCCTTGTTGCATAAGAGACCATTCTAATAAATTACTTAAGAGTTTATACAGATTTCTTGCAGTGCTGTTAATGTTTTGAATATAGGTAGATAATTGAGCTACAGAAAAACTTGAAATTTCTTCTCCCATTAATTCTGTTAACCCGATAAACCCCTGGAATGGACTTTTGAGGTCATGCGCGATAATAGAGAAATATTTATCTTTAGCGGCGTTTAGTTCTTGGAGTTGATGGGTTTGCTGTTGAATAGTTAATTCATGTTTTTTCCGTTCCGTGATGTCCCGAATATTACATTGGATTATCTTAGATTGGTTAACCAAATACACATTGCTAACAAACTCAACATTGATCTTTCGTCCGTCAACTGTTTCAAGCGGCAGGTCTTCATATCGAACAAATCCTTTTTGTTGTAGTTCAAAAAATTTTTCCTTATTCGCCGCTACATCGTTGAAAAATCCGAATTCCCATATTTCTTTATCAATAAATTTTTCGTGTGAGTATCCCAACAATTCAATTAAAAATGGATTCACGTCGATTATCTTTCCGGATTCAGCATCGAGAATAAGAATCCCATCTTTTGCCGATTCAAAGAGCCGTCGATAACGAATCTCCGACTCGATCAAAGCTTCATTCGCAAATTCACTTACTTTATCTGCGGATTTCAAATTGTTTTTTGAGCGACGCAAATCATCGACTGTTTCATTTTTTTCTTTTTGAGCATTCTTTGCCATAATACCACTTTATATTTGGGAGAAGTTAGAACTAAAAGGGAAGAACCTCAATCAATCAAAGGGATGAAAAAGGGATTAGATCATTTCGGTCTATAAAAATTGAGGACAAGCTGAATGTTTTTGTTAAGTAGAGTTTAGAGTAAAAATATTTTTAGAAATTGTTTTAAAAGATTTCTTCACTTGAAATAAATAGTACGAAGCGGCGTCCTAAGGCGCAACACTTCTTAAACACTCCCATCCCGAGTGTTTCTGTTTGAACTTTGATTTTCCAAAGAGAGCCGGTCGGTAAAATAATTCTACCCCAACATTCATTGTCGGATTTAGATATTCAGGAACCTCTGCACAATCGCAATGCTCAATGATTGTTATAGGGGGCTGTGTTTCACTTTTTATAGTGTTTAATGTCTTAGTATAAACGGCGCCAACTGTATGTAAATATTCTTCTACACTATCTGCATCATAAACAGCAACGCTAACTTCCGTTTGCACATCTTTTTTCAATAGATCAAATGTTTGGTGAGCAAATCTTTTCGCAAACGTGGGCACATCTCTATCCCGCATCCTTAAATCCAATCGTTCCAGCGCACCAAGATCAAAATATGATAAATGAAGATTTTCGGGAGAGGCGATAATCGTTCTTGCAAATGGTTTAAATGCACTGATAGTATACGGTGTACCGCCAAAGCAAGTAGAAAGTATTATGAGGTCGAATTTTGTTGAATCGGATTTGATATCTTTCAATCCGATGGCAAGATCGTCAACTGTGAATGTTCGATCCGGATAAGATGCGTCATAACCCGCGCCATCGAATTCAGGAATTTCATGACCATAATAAAGGAACATACTCACCATTTCAGGCTTAGCATTTTCATGGAAGCGGTGATATAAATCCACTTCGTTTTGGAAATGCGAGTTCTCGTTATCACGCCAGTACAATTGATTTGCGACGAGTTGTCCGTTCCGGTAATAAAAGAATTCACCATCGCGAAGAGGAAAAAACAGAAGAAAATGCCGCTTCGGTTTTTGGTAAAAGATGAACACTTCTGCATAAGGATTTTGTTGAGCGACCTTTTTTGCTGCTGTAAGCGTTTGTTCATCCGCTTTGTATTCCTTTCCATTCGTATCGTGATAGAGGTAGTCACCGTCACCGTGAATATAAAGGACGATTGAGTAGTTCACTGTTTGTACACTGCTATCTGAAAGCTGTGTTTTCTGCTGAACGGAAAGGTTAGCGCTGCATGAAGAGAACAACATTAAGGGTGCCGCATAACTCATAATCACAAAAAACATTGAGTACGTAGCACCCTTTAATAAGAAACTGTGCAGATTCAGCATATATAAATATTCGTTCGAGAAAAACTATTTAAACTAACAGCACAACCAGTATAATAATCAAAAGCAAAGCAACAAGACTTATATTTATTGTTTCCGCTTGTTCCATACTTTGCACAATGTAATTAGAAAAATTATTCAACTGCGAATCCGGTATGCGAGTGAAACCATTGTCGCCGGTAAGTTCATTCTGCTTCTCTTGAAGTGAAGCTTTGATGCGGCTGATAACTGTGGCATCTTCATTCGAAATGAGTGGTGAACTTTGAACTACGTTTAAAACTTTTGACATCCCTTTAAGTGACTCATCGAGGATTGTACGCTTCTCGGTTGTATTCTCGGTAGCTTTCACTTTGTTAGCTGCATCATTGAAGTATTTTTGAATCTCACTTTTTCCACCCGCATTTACAGGCAGGGCAAGAACAAACATCATTACGATAAATCCCAAAACTATTCGTGCTTTCATTATTGATCCTTTAATAATTAATGTTGAATTGATCGATTATTTAACAACTAAGACCTTTTTCATTTATAAATGGTCTTAATCGATTAGAACTAATTTATTTGGACACGATTTATGAATAAGGATTAATCCCGCCTAAGCGGGACGATTTTTGATTTTATATTTAACATCGAAAATCATAAATCGTTAATCCTTCCCGCCGCGGCGGGCTCAAATCAACCGCCTTAGGCAGGTGGTTGGCGGCTTCGCCGCGCTAAAATTGAATGAAACCATTCATCCATTCACTTTCATTCATCCATGCCGTTATATTTTTTAGAAGTAAATATTCTTACTATTCTATCGTAAGATTTTTACAAACTATCTAATTGCTATTTTGCAGAACGATCGACAACGATCTCTACCCGGCGATTGTTTGCTCTGCCTTCAGCGTTGGCATTATCAGCAACCGGTCTATCTTCACCGATTCCCTGCGCTTGAATAAGACCACCCGGGTAACCTCGCGAAATTAGATACGAGCGTACTGCATCTGCACGTTTCTGTGACAACACTTGGTTAGAACTGTTGGAACCTTGTGCATCAGTATGACCTTCAACGACTAATTTTCTTTCTTTGGTTGCTAGAAGTGCGTCAGCAACCTGGTTTAAACGATCTTGAGCCGCCGGTAAAAGTGCTGATTTGCCCGATGCAAAAAGGACACTGCCCGAAAGCGTAATTACTAATCCGCGAGCTTCTTCTTTAACTGCTGCTAGTTTAGCAAGTGCAGCTTGTGCATCAGCCGCTTTTTTTTCGGCTGCGGCAAGTTGTTCCGTCTTAAGTGCAGCTTCACGTTCAGATGTTGCTAAATCCGCTTTTGTGTTCTTTACAATCTGAGCTTGGGCTTCCTGATATTCTTTGTTTGCTTTTTCAGTTGCAGCATTTTCAGCAGCGGTAATCGCGAGCGCTTCAGCCATCTTAGCTTTACGATCTGCGATATAAGAAAGATCACGCGTTTGGAACGACTTTGGATCGTCCAGGAAAGCTTTTTCAGCAATAGCTAAAGCCGCTTCTGCTTTATGCAACTCTGCCGGAACTAATTGTGCCGCTTGTCCTGCTTTTGCATGTTGGTAAGCTTGTCGCGCGTTAACGAGTTCTGTCGGAGGGATACTTGCCCCGCAGCCAACAAGCAATCCGGCAAATACCATTGTAATAAGATAAATCATGGATTTCATAAGTTACTTCCTTTCTTGAGGTAATTGGTTGTCTTTTCGAAGCTGTTGAACCCGTTCGATTGCCTTCGCTGCTTCGTTCTTGTCGGTATCGCTGCGAGAGAGGGCTACAGCGAGTTCTCCATCAGCTTGAGCTCGAGACAACATTGATTCTGCTTGTTCCTTCTCACCCTTTTCTGCAAGTCCCTGGGCATTCTGCAACTCCTCTTTTGCCAGTTGCAAATAGAGTGATGCGCTGGAAATGCCGGACGCTCCGACCTCTTCAGCAGCACGAATCGCCGATGTGGACGCTTCTTTATTGACAACCACAGCGCTGCTTCCGCAACCTGCAATTACAACTGTGAAGAGAACACATCCGGCTAAAATAGCCATGTTCATATGTTTCATTGAATACTCCTTTTAAGTAGTTATGTAACGTTTTTTCTATTCATGTTATTCAAGAATGGAAAAACTCTTTTTTAATTTGAAATAATTTACTTTTGCTTGCTTCTAAATTCAATCAGGCAAAGGGATGAAAAGGGAACTACATCTTTCGGGTGAGGAAATAATCTGAAGCAGATTTTATGTGGTTGAAGGGATAATAAAGGTATCAAGAATAGAGAAGACAAGATTGATATCTTCAAAAATATTTTCTTGATTAATGGGCTGCATTAATTTTAGAGTACAGCTATGCTCATCAACGCTTGTTTAAAACAATAAAGAAAATTATTTTTCAATAACTATCTTTTGTCAAAACAACTTTACCTTTGAATATTCTATAAATGAAAATTGTATAACCTATTACAATCGGCATTCCTAATAACACAATAATCAACATTGTTTCCAGTGTTCTTTTAGTTGATGAAGCATTATAGATCGTCAAACTATAATTTACTAAATCAATGCTTGAAGGAACAAGTCTTGGGAACAGACTTATTGCCAATAATCCAATGATGGATCCAAGACTTACTGAAGAAGCTAAAAAAGTGTAACCAAATCTCTTAGCTTTCAAGCCTATCGGTATATAAACAATTGAAAGAAGCAGCAAGATGAACAGTAACCAGAACAATAGGTTTTTTAACATTCCTTGAAACAAATATGGAGCCGCAAAAAATGTAGCTATTGTTGCAATCACATAAAGCACAACAAAGGCTATCCAAGAATTGTTTGCCCAGTTTATCATCCTTTGCTGATGTGCGTTGTTAGTTTTCATTGTTAGATAAATTGCCCCATGCATCGTAAACATTACTAACCCAAAAACACCAATCAGTAATGAATAAGGATTCAGTAATCCTAAAAGTGTAATCTTGTTAACAATTTTATCATCGATAATTTCTATTGGTACGCCGCGCATTATGTTACCGATAGCTATACCGTAAAGTAACGCGGGTCCAAAACTTCCAATTGAAAAAGCTAAATCCCATTTCTTTTTTGCTTCCGGGGTATCGGAAAATTTTCTAAACTCGAAAGAAACTGCACGAAAAATTAAAAAGTAAAGCAGTAACATAAACGGCACATAGAATCCGCTGAAAACTGTAGCATAAACTATCGGGAATGCGGCAAATAAAGCTCCACCACCGGTTAGCAGCCAGACCTCATTCCCATCCCAAACCGGACCAATTGAATTTATGTTTACTCTTCTTTCATTTTCATCTTTAGTAAAAAGTTGAATAACACCAACCCCAAGATCAAATCCGTCGAGTATTGCGTAACCAATTATCAATACTCCGACTACTAAAAACCAAATAATATTTAGGTCTATCATAGTAAAACCTCCTTCGTTATCGGTTCCGGTCCATTTTTAATTTTCTTAAAAAGTAAGAAAAGAAACATCGAACCTAAGAGAATATAAATGAGAGAAAAGAGAACGATAGAGAAAAGCAATTCTCCTGTACCTACAGTAAAAGAAACCGCATCTTTGGTTTTCATTAGATGATAAACAATCCAAGGCTGACGACCAACTTCTGCCGCAATCCATCCAAGTTGAATAGCAACTAACGGCAAAGGGACAGACCACATCAATATTTTTAATAATTTTTTATTTCCAAATAATTTTTTCTTATACAAGAAATAAGAAGATAAAGCCATTATAAAAATGAAATACATTCCGAGCAGCACCATATTGTGGTATGAAACGAATGTTAAAAATAGTGGCGGAATATTTTCTCGTGGAAATTCATTGATACCTTTTATTCTTGCGTTAACATCACCAAAAGCTAACCAGCTTAGCAATCCGGGAATTTCAATTGGTACTTTTAGTTTTGGGGGATTATCAATAGGAATAGCAAATATTGCAACAGGCGCTCCTTCTTGCGAAGTATATAGTCCTTGTGTTGCGGCAAATTTTTCCGGTTGTGTTTCTGCAACTTGTTGAGCGTGTATATGACCAAATGGAAAAACCTCTAACACGGAAACAATCAAACCAAAAAGTATTGCAAATCGAAGAGAAGTTTTTGCAAACTCAAGGTGTTTACCTTTTAGTAAAAAATATGCTGATACGCCTGCGACAAAAAATGCTCCACTTATTAAAGAGGCATCAATAGTATGATAAAATCTCGGTAAAGTAGAAGGATTGAAAACCGCAGCCCAAAAATCAGTTAATTCTGCACGTCCGTTTTGAACAACAAACCCGGCAGGAGTTTGCTGCCAGGAGTTGGCAACTAAAATCCAGAAACCGGAAATTGTTGAACCGACGGCGACCATCAAAATAGAAAACCAATGCACACCTTTTGAAACTTTTTCTCTGCCAAAAATATATAGAGCGAGAAAAGTAGATTCGAGGAAGAAAGCGAAAACTCCTTCAGCAGCTAGAGGCGCTCCAAAAATATCTCCAACAAATTTTGAATACTCAGCCCAGTTTGTGCCGAACTGAAATTCCATAACAATCCCGGTTGCAACTCCGACCGCAAAAATTAATCCCAAAATTTTGCCAAAGAATTTTCCGATTACGGAATAAACCTTATCATTCTTTTTCCATCCAATCGCTTCGAAGATTACGAGCATCCAAGCCAATCCAATAGTAAGTGGAGGAAATATAAAATGGAATCCGATTGTTAGTGCAAATTGAATTCGAGCCAGTAGAACTTGATCCATAAATGTTCCCTTAGGTTTTTAATCTATTGAAGACAATTGATTTTTATCTTTCCATTTAGATGATGTTTAACAAGTCTCATTTAATCATAATTAAAAGCATTTTGGATTTAACCGTCGCTTTTAGTCCGTGAGGAATATTCGGCGGCATTACTATCATTTCGCCTGCTTTAACATCAAAAAGATTTGCGCCAATCGTAATTCCCATTTCGCCTTCAACCATATAAACAACCGCTTCAAAGGGTGAAGTATGCTCGGTAAGGGATTCAGCTTTATCGAACGCGAACAGCGTTATATTCCATTCGGTTTTTTGATGATCTGTTTACTCACAATTGAACCATCTTGATAATCAATTGCATCAATCAGCATTTCTTTATTTGTTGTTTCTGACATTTTTTTTACCTTATTGTTTTTCACGCATGAATTTTACGGACAACTGAATGATAAAATAAACGAGAAAGAGAACTCCGGCTGCAAATATTGTATCACCAAAAGCCCGGATCCATCTTAACGTTTGCATTACGTCTGTTTGTAAAAACTCTGAACTTCTAGCGTACCAATAACCATGTTCAACAGAGGCCCAAGTTTGCATTAACCCAACAGGCAACAAACTAAAAATGACCATGGCAAATAATCCAAAATTGAGCAACCAAAAAGATAATTTAATCGGTTTTTCATTCCACTCAATGTCCGGTCTGATTCCTCTCAGGCAGAATAACATTAATCCAATTCCAAGCATACCATAAACACCAAACAATGCAGCATGTGCGTGAACAGGAGTAGTATTCAATCCTTGCATATAATAAAGTGCAATCGGTGGATTAATCATAAAACCAAACAAACCGGCTCCCAGCATATTCCAGAAAGAGACGGACACAAAAAAATAAATTGGCCATTTATATTTTTTAACCCATGGGGTTGCTTTAGATATTTTTATATTTTCCCATGCTTCGTATCCTACAAAGACTAAAGGAACAACCTCAAGCGCGCTAAAAACAGAACCAAGTGCAAGTACCACCATCGGCGTACCGGAAAAATAAAGATGATGGAGCGTCCCGATGATTCCACCGGATAAAAATATTGTAGCCGAAAGAACAGTTGCCTGTCCTGCTATTTTAAGTGAAATCAATTTTAATCTTGCAAAAAGAAAAGCAATTACAACCGTTGCAAAAACTTCAAAGAATCCTTCAACCCAGAGATGTACAACCCACCATCGCCAATACTCAGCAATAGCAAGATTGGTATGTTTTCCATAAACTAAAGCGGCAGAATAGAAAGAAGCGATCGCAATTGTAGAAATTAGAAAAAGTATTAGGATTGGTTTCTGATCATCATTTTTCTTTATAGCAGGTTTGATTGCCCTAGCCATTAAAAACAACCACAGAAACAATCCAATCAGAAGTGCAATCTGAAAAAATCTTCCTAGGTCGATATATTCATATCCGCTGTGACCAAATAAAAACCAATATCGATCAGGTAAAAGATTTTTTATACTTAACCATTCACCTGCCATTGAACCAAAAACCACTACCAGGAGTGCGATAAAAAGTATGTTCACTCCAAGCTTCTGTCCTTTGGGCTCATAACCGCTTACAGCTGGGACAATATATAAACCCGCGGCAAGCCATGCGGTTGCAATCCAGAAGATGCCAAGTTGTGTATGCCAAGTTCTCGTAATAACGTAGGGGAAAATTTCTGCTATCGGAATTCCATAAAAAGCTCCCCCTTCAACACCATAATGTGCTGTTATTACTCCCAATACTATTTGCAATAAAAACATGAAGGAAACAATCCAAAAGTATTTTAAAACCGCTTTCTGTGAAGGAGTAGCTATAGCATCCAGAAGCGGATCATCTTTGGGGAGTTCACCGTGTTGTACTCCGCCTCTGTGAGAAGCATAGTACAGTGCCATCCCACCGATACCAAGGAGAAGTATGATAATACTTACACCTGTCCACACAACCGTATCAGGCGAAGGGACATTATCTATCAATTCTTCATGAGGCCAGTTATTGGTGTAAGTAATATTATCGTTAGGTCTATTTGTGGAAGCAGCCCAAGAACTCCAAAAGAAAAAGGCATTTAACTTTCTCAGTTTTTCGGGATCAGTTACCGAATTTTTGGGTATAGCATATTCATCTTTACCATTCTTAAATATATCGCTATAATATATTGTGTTTTGTTTGATCGCTTCAGCACGCGCAGCATCAATCGTAATTATTCGATTTGTTTCATTAAAAGTATTGGTTCTGAATATTTTTGTCAGATGAGCTTTAAGAGATGACTGTTGTTCAGTATTTAATTTGTCGAATTCAGAATTGTAAGAATTTTGTGCCCAGATATTCAGAACACCAACTGCTTCACGATGAAGCCAGTCTGCAGTCCAATCCGGAGCCACATAACTTCCATGTCCCCAAACAGAACCGACTTCCATTCCACCCATTGCCTGCCAGATATTTTGACCATCTTCGATGTTTGATTTTGTAAAAACCACTTCACCGTTTCCTGAAACAACTTTTTCAGGAATAGGAGGTTTTTGCTGATAGATTTTTGTTCCAACCCAAATGAGTACAGTAAATGAAACTAATACAACAACAGCAAATGAAATCCAATATTTTTTCATAACAGACCTTTATAGTAATTAAAAGACCTTCGATGCAATGAATGAAAAGAACATACGACTTAATAAATTCTCTTCATTTACCTCGGTATCTTAGAGAACAGTTTTTTCTGATACAACGTTCCTAGAATTGATCAAAGAGTGCAGGTCTTTTCCTTAATTTCTTTATGAAGGATTGTATAGTTAAGAGAATAATTAACGGGAATGTCAATAACATGAACGCCGTTTGTACTGAGGCATTCATCAAGTTTATCATTCAAGTTTTCAGTCTTAGTTATTCTATGGCCATACGCTCCATAACTTTCTGCATATTTTACGAAGTCGGGATTTTCAAAAGTTAGTCCAAAATTTTCAAAGCCTAATCTCTCTTGTGCCAATTCAATCATTCCGTAGGAACTATTATTTAAAATGATTACCACTAAATTTAATTTTAACCTTACTGCAGTTTCTAATTCTTGAGAATTCATCATGAAGCCGCCATCACCACAAACGGCAATTACTTTTTTATTTGCATAAACAATTTTAGCAGCAATTGCGGATGGAAGACCGGCTCCCATCGCAGCAAGGGCATTGTCCAATAAAAGTGTGTTTGGTTTATACGTTTGATAATTTCTAGCAAACCATATTTTATATATTCCATTGTCAAGAGTAACTATGCCATCTGCAGGCATTGTATCTCTTACACCCTTTACAATTCTTTGTGGTAAGACCGGGAACCGGTCATCTTTAAAATATTTCGTGAGGTGTAAATCGACTTCCTTTTTAACTCTGCCATAGAAAGAAAAATCCCAATGTGATTGCTTAGAAAGCATGTTGGTTAATTTATCTATCGAAGTAGCAATATCACCGACTATTTCTGATTGAGGGAAGTAAACATCATCAACTTCAGCCGGGAAAAAATTAATGTGAATTACTTTTGTCTTTCCTTCTTCCATAAAAAAGGGAGGTTTTTCAACTACATCGTGTCCCACGTTAATTATTAAATCAGCTTTCTCAATTGCGCAGTGAACAAAGTCATCAGCGGATAATGCTGCCGTACCTAAAAATAAGGGATGCCTTTCATCAATTACTCCTTTTCCCATTTGTGTGTTGAAAAAATAGATACCCGTCTTTTCAATAAATTTCATTAGAGAACCGGAAGTTATTTCTCTATTGGCTCCTGCGCCGATGAGTAATAGAGGCAGTTTAGATTTTTTTATTATTTCAGAAGCTTGCTCAATTGCTTTGTTATCAGCAATTGGTCTTTGGATCGGGTGAATGTCGAAAAATCTAAAATCAACTTCTTCCGATGCAATATCTTCCGGTAATTCAATATGTACCGCCCCTGGTCTCTCTTGTTCTGCTGTCCGAAATGCTTCCCGTACAACGGAAGGAAGATTATTACCGTCTACAATTCTGTGTGTGTATTTGGTTAATGGGCGCATCATATCAACAATATCTACAACTTGAAATTTCCCTTGTTTACTTTTTTTAATTGGCTTCTGTCCCGTTATCATTACCATTGGCATACCACCCAATTGCGCATAAGCAGCGGGTGTAACCAGATTTGTAGCGCCTGGACCTAATGTGGACAAACACACACCGGGATTACCTGTTAATCTTCCATAAGTAGCTGCCATAAATCCGGCGCCTTGTTCATGCCGTGTAAGGATCAATTTTATAGTTGAATTTTTTAGAGAATTTAGAAAGTCAAGGTTTTCTTCGCCGGGTATCCCGAAAATATATTTCACTCCTTCATTTTCTAATAATTTAACAAATAGATCGGAAGTCTTCATTCAGTTTGTTCCATTGCAATTTTTTATGAAATATTTTTTCTATAAAGCGCGCATGAATGCAACCAGATCTTTTTTCTCCTCGGATTTCAAATCGAGTTGTTGAATCAGATTGAAATACTCCACTATATCCTCAAGGGTAAAACACCTTCCATCGTGCATATATAGCGGAGAATCTTTGATCCCTCTCAACGGGAATGTTTTAATTTTGCCGTCATGCGCCATCACCATTCCATTCGCTAGTTCTTGTTTATAAAAACGCTCATCCTTCAGATCATGCATAGTGTTATCAGTATAGTAAGGTGCGGGATGACAAGATGCGCACTGAGCTTTACCATTAAAAAGCGCTTCACCGCGTAGTTCACTTGGAGTAGCTTTGGTCTGATCAAGTTTGCCGTAAATATTTAATTTTGGTGCCGGTGGCAAATCAAGGATCGCCATAAATTCAGCCATGAAATGTACTTGGGAGCCTCGCTCCAAAACGTTCACACCTTTTTTAGCAGCCATCACATGATCTCCATCAAAATATGCAGCGCGCTGTTCAAACTCTGTGAAATCCTCTACCGTCTTCATAGCACGCTGCGAACCGAACAAGCGTTGGATATTAACTCCACGCAATGTTGGCGTTTCAATACGATGTCTAAATTCTTGCGGTCGGATATCTCCAACAAGATGAGTGGCTCCGTTGCTATGACCGTTAGCATGACAGTCGAAACATGTTACGCCCAACTTACCATCGTGATTGTCTGTTCGTCTGTCTTCCGTAGCGTTAAATTGTTGTTGGGGAAATTGAGTCACCAGGAGGCGTAAACCTTCAAGCTGTTTTGGATTCAGAATTCCGTTAAAAATTTCATAGTAATTGTCGATTGTGATCAGTCGTCCCTTTGCTACATCACCAAGGTCGGGACGGGTAGTAAGGTAAATTGCCGGAGCCGGGTCAGGAAGAATATGTTCGGGTAGATCGAAATCCAAATCGAAGCGAACTAATCGAGGAAGCAGTTTAGTTATTATCACCGGGAAGAGCATTCCACCTTCCGCATGATCAGGAAACGGTAGTGGTTTATATGGAAAAATCCCTTTCTCTTTGATTTGTTCCGGAGTCATTTTATTTAGCTGTTCCCATGTTACTCCGCGAAGGTTTGCTGTCGGTCCTGCCGGGATAGGTTTTCCTCCAGACATGACGGTTTCAGCAGTAGTCTTCTTAGAAAGATCATAACGGGAGTTTAACATTTCCATATGCTGTTTGGCGCGCTCGGATTTAACAGCCATACGCGCAGTTTTAATTTGATCGAAAGTTTCGGTCTGATTAGTAGGACCATAACTGGAAATGATTTTCTCTTGCTGTGTAAAAGCAATTGAAGCGGCAAACACAATTATGAAAATAATGCAGGCGCCCATCAATTTAAAAAGAATGTTTTGTTTGTTATTCATTCTATGTACTCCTTAAGAAATAATTGTCTTTTAATTTCCATGAAATCACCGACGTTTTTCTGTTTGTTAACGACACCAATAATGCCAGATCATGATTTAAGGAATGCGAGCAAATCGGCATTGAGCTTGTCTTTATGCGTGTCTGCCAGACCATGCGGACCACCAGGATAAATTTTCAAAGTCGCGTTCTTAATGAGTTTTACCGATGCGTGAGCCGAAGCGCCGATCGGCACGATCTGATCATCGTCACCGTGAATGATTAATGTCGGTATATCGAACTTTTTAAGATCTTCGGTGAAGTTAGTTTCCGAAAACGCCTTGATGCAGTCGAGTTCATTCTTAAGACCGCCTTGCATTCCCTGGAACCAGAACGCGTCGCGAACACCTTGACTAACCTTCGCTCCTGTTCTGTTAGAACCGTAAAACGGTGTCGTGAGTTCCTTAAAGAACTGTGAACGATCGGCAGCGACACCGGCACGGATGTCATCAAATATTTTTATCGGCAATCCACCGGGATTGGTATCCGTCTTGAGCATGAGTGGCGTTACTGCACCCATCAAAACAGTTTTGGCAACGCGCTTAGTGCCGTGAAGCCCGATGTAGCGGGCAACTTCTCCGCCACCGGTTGAGTGACCTATTAGAGTGATTCCATTTAGGTCGAGTGTTTCTATGAGTTCCGAAAGATCATCAGCATAGGTATCCATATCATTCCCGTTCCAGGGTTGGCTCGAACGGCCGTGCCCACGGCGATCATGAGCGATGCAGCGATATCCGTTGGATGCTAAGTAGACCATCTGGCTTTCCCATGCATCAGAATTGAGCGGCCATCCATGACAGAAAACGACTGGTTTTCCCGAGCCCCAATCCTTGAAGTAAATTACTGTTCCGTCTTCAGTGGTGAATGTGCTTGATGATAGATTTTTCATTTTACATACCTTTTATTTTACAAGATTTTGTTTTATCAAATAATTAAGATCATTGAATAAATTATTTCATACTTACTTTAAAGCGCTTTCATATCTTTTGGCTACTTCATCCCAGTTTACAAGATTCCAGAATGCTTCTACATAATCCGGTCTTTTGTTTTGATATTTTAGATAATACGCATGTTCCCATACATCAATAGTAAGCAGAGGGGTTCCTTTTTTCCCGGCTATATCCATTAACGGATTATCCTGATTTGGTGTGGAACAAATAAATAGACTGCCTTTATCGTCTAGGCATAACCATGCCCAGCCACTGCCAAATCTGGTTTTACCCTCATCTGAAAATTGTTTCTTGAATTCTTCAAAGGAGTTAAATGATTTTGTAATAGCTTCAGATAGTTTACCTGTCGGCAAACCACCTCCGTGAGCTTTCATGCTCTCCCAATAAAATGTGTGATTGAAATAACCGCCGCTATTATTTCTGGCAGCCATAGGATATTTACTTACATTCTTGAAAATATCCTTGATATCCATAGATTCCATCTCAGTACCTTTTATTGCATTTATGAAATTGTCATAATATGCTTTATGATGTTTGCTGTAATGTATTTCTACTGTCAGCTTATCAATGAAAGGTTCCAGGGCATCATAAGCGTATGGCAGCGGTTGAAATTCAAATTTGTTTGGTGTATTCATGGTGGTTTCCTTTTTAATGTTATGGTTTGATTGATCTTTTTTCATTTGGTTTTTTGAAAGGTCTTTTGCAATCGATGGACTTTGCAAGCCAAGAATTCCCGCAATAACTGATGCTACTACTAATTTTAGTTTCGTCATTGTTTGATTTCCTAATATTTTTCCGGAAGCAAAACTTCCGGGAATTTTTTCAATTAAAAAGATGAAGATTTAGCTTGCCGGACTTTCAGTTTGATTTACTAGATAATTTTCCATACCCATTTGATCAATCTGTGCACGTTGGATTTCTGCCCAATCAACGTGACCTTCTTCCATCTTGAGTATCTTTGTTAAAAGTTCAACACTGCCTTCGTCAGCTACTTCACGGGCAAGTTTGATTGCCTCATTATAGTTGCGGACAGCTTCGAGTTCATCGTCATCGTCGTTGCTGATCATTTCTGAAACAGTTTTACCGATTTTTATTGTATTGAGTTTAGATACTGTTGGAGCGCTATCAAAAAAAATGATTCTCTCGATAAGCCATTCGGCGTGGTGCATTTCATCCATTGCCTGTTTTCTTATAGCCAAGTGAAGTTTATCATAACCCCAGTTTTCACACATCTCGGAATGTACCATGTACTGATTAATAGCAGTAAGTTCATCTGCCAGAAGCGAATTTAAAACCGTAATTAATTTTTCATTACCTTTCATCGTCGTTCTCCTTAATAATTTATAGATATTTATTTTTGAAGTTTTTACTTCAATTTCAATTCTAAAGTATCAACGGAATTAAACTGAAACAATCGTTCTTAGGGATGAAAAAGGAACTACATCTTTGGGGTGAGTGGATTGATTAATTAAATCTGGGAAATCAGAACCCGAAAGAAATAATGAATATTGAACAAGGAATGTAGAATAACGAAGTAAAAAAAATAATTCATCATTCGTTATTTCTTGTTCGGTGTTCGATATTCAAAATAGTGGAAACTAAAATGTAATCAGTTAATTCAACCTAACTTGTTCTTAACATTGCAAAGCGATAAATTGTAATCATGAAACAAATACATTTCATAACCCTCACTAAATCTTCCCGCAAAAAAATAAACAAAGCAATAAATAATTCATTGTAACAAAAATGAAAAACAAGCGTTCGCAAAATATTGGAGAATTAAAAAATGAAAACCTTTTCCGTTAAAACCGACTTACTAACCGGTGAAGAATATCTTGAAGTTTATCTTCGCGGTCAACAAATAGTTGTTGATCCTTTTCTTAACAAAGGTTCTGCGTTCAATGAAGAAGAAAGAATAAATTTAGAATTGGAAGGACTTCTTCGTACGGAGGTCTCGAATATTGGTTCACAGCGTGAAAGAAGTTACGAGATGTACAATCGCAAGCAGGACGATCTTGAGAAATATATTTTCCTTCAAGGACTTCAAAACCGGAATGAAACTTTATTCTACAGCCTTCTCTGCGATAATCTTTTTGAAATGCTTCCGATCGTTTATACACCTACGGTCGGTAAAGCATGTTTAATGTTAAGTCACATCACGCGCGAATACCGCGGCATTTATATTAACCCGGATAATATCGGCAGTATTGATAAAATATTTAAAGGAATCTCTCTTCCGGAAGTTTATTTGATCGTAGTTACGGATGGTGAAAGAATTCTTGGTTTAGGTGATTTGGGTTCAGATGGGATGGGAATTCCTGTAGGTAAAATAAATCTTTATGTTGCTGCCGGTGGAATTCATCCCGCATGCTGTTTGCCAATATCGGTGGATGTCGGAACAAATAATCAAAGCTTACTGGATGATCCTCTCTATCTCGGTTATAAAAGCAAACGCCTTGAAGGCAAAGACTACGATGAGTTCATCGAAAGATTTGTACTTGGTGTTAAAAGGGCATTTCCTCAAGCGTTATTGCAGTGGGAAGATTTTGCAAAGCATAAAGCCTTTATGCTGTTGGAAAGATACCAGGAAAGAATCCTTTCTTTCAATGATGACATACAAGGCACCGGAGCTTCAACCATTGCGGCGTTGATGAGCGCTATGAAAATAAAGAAACAGCGTTTTAACGATCAGCGTTTTGTTATTGCCGGACTTGGACAAGCAGGCTGCGGTATCGCTCGCAACATTTTGAATATGCTGAAAGAAGAAGGCGCAAGTGATGAAGAAGCAAGAAGCAAAATATTCGCTTACGATTATTTAGGTTTGCTGATGGAAGACACGCCGAATATTGTAGAATATCAAAAACCGTTTGCACAAAAACATTCGGCGATAGCTGAGTGGAGAATGGAATCCCATAACTCGATTACTTTAAAGGATGTCATTACCAATTCGAAGGCGACGGTGCTGATAGGTGTAACGGGATCGAACGGGTTGTTCAACCACGAGATACTTTCTCAAATGGCGGTGAACGATGAAAGACCAATTATCCTTGCCTTATCAAATCCGACTTCAAAATCTGAATGTACGCCTGAAGAGGTAGCAATTGCTACAGATGGAAAAGGAATAACAGCAACGGGTAGTCCCTTCCCGCCGGTTGAGTTTAGAGGTAAAAAACTTTTTTCATCGCAATGCAATAACATGTTCATTTTCCCGGGAGTTGGATTGGGTGCGCTTGTAAGTAAAGCTACACGAATTACTACAAAGATGTTTTTGCAGGCGAGCAAGGCTTTATCCGAACTTGTTTCAGAAGAACAGCGCAACAGTAACATGTTGCTGCCTGAGATAAAAGATATTAGAGAAGTGTCGTTCCACATTGCGTTGGCAGTTGCTATTGAAGCGCGTGATTCTGGGTTAGGCAGAATGTTAGGCGATGAGGCGCTGTCCGATCTGATCAAAACAGCGCAATGGCAGCCGCGGTACTATCCGTATAGACCGGGGAAGAAAGGGTAATGTATTAAAAACTGTCTTGTCCGCGGCGAACTAATAATTGAAAACTTTATGAGGAAAAATTTATGAGCGAAAGGAAAGATGAATCATTAGCGGTCTTCGATACGTTTAGAATTCGCCGTCATTATGATGAGGGAAAAGAAATCTGGTATTTCTCCATGATAGATATTGTTGCCGCTTTAACGGATCAAAAAGATTATCAAACTGCAAGAAAATATTGGAACAAACTAAAAGAAAGATTGAATAAGGAAGGAAATGAGTCGGTGACAAATTGTCACCAACTGAAATTATTAGCTTCTGACGGTAAAAGATATTCAACTGATGTAGCGGATGTGGAAACCATACTTCGCCTTGTTCAATCTGTGCCGAGTAAAAAAGCAGAACCTATTAAACTGTGGCTTGCTAAAGTTGGTTACGAGAGAATGGAGGAAATGAATAATCCCGAAAATGCATTAAACCGTTCGCGTGAATATTGGCAGAAACAAGGGAGAAGTGAAAAGTGGATTCAGCAAAGAATGATGGGGCAGGAAACCCGCAACAAACTTACTGATTATTGGGGTGACCATGGAGTTAAAAAAGGTGATGAGTTTGCACAGCTTACAACTATTATTCATAAAGAATGGAGCGACTTAACCGTAAAGGAACATAAGACTTTAAAGGGCTTAAAAACGCAAAACCTGCGCGACCATATGAGCGAAGCCGAATTAATTTTTACAGCGCTGGCTGAACTATCTACAAGACAAATTGCAGAAACTGTAACTGCGGAAGGATTTGAAGAGAACGTAAGTCCTGCAAAAAAGGGGGGGAAAATTGCAAAAGATGCAAGAAAAGCTCTTGAGCAGAAAACGGGAAAAAGTGTAATTACCGGCGAGAATTTTTTGCCGCCCAAAGAATCTCAAAGAAAAATTAAATAGTTCGGTTTGAAAAATGCGAAATGGGAAAACTGATAACTGAAAACTTTTTTAGGATGATAGATGAGAGGAGGGCTTGTTTATTAGACTCAACAATAAAGCAAATGAAACGCAAGTAAAAATTTAATTTCTAAATAAAAAAGGATAACAAATGTCAGAATTAAAAAAAAAGTTGAATTTTAAAAAAGATCATATACGTAGTGGTTTTGAGTGGGAAATTGAACCTAATTGTTGTAGTGATCTAAAAGCGGCTTTCGATGAGGACATAATATTTGTAAGTAATTTCGTTGATGATGAATCATATCATTGTTATGTGTTCTTCATTGACAAAGAAGGGGACTTGCATCGTTCTGATGGGACAGGGATTAACTATTGTCCATGGTGTGGATCTAAAATAAAGGTATGGAAAAAACAGAAGGAAATCTTATGAATTATTGTTTAGAATTAAAAACAGTCAAAGAGTTAGTAAAAATCTTTGAGGAAACTGATGAAAATTCTGTGTACAGATATGACGCAATAAAACTGATAAAGAAGTGGAAAGAAGAACTTGGATTAAAAAAAGGTAAAGAAACAGATATTCTTCTAGAAGAATTATTACGGAAATATGAGCAAACCTATTTAATAAAATGAGTCCAGTAAAAACATATGAAATATCTTTACCTCTAAGCGAAAGGGATTATAATTTCCTAAAACAATATGTTGATAATCCTAAAATTGAAATTAGTGATGAGATAAGAGAAGCCTTCTACCTTTATAAACCTAAAAAACCTGACACTGATGAAATCAATATTTTTGACAAAAAAGATTATTCTAAATTCATTGGTAAATTAAAAGAGAAAAAATTTATTGAACAATTTGAAAACGGATTTGGTCATTTTAATATTTATAAGTTCTATTCGAAATTAGAGAAGTCTATAAAGAAAGAGAGTATTTTATTTGATGAAAATTATGATGTTTCTGAAGAACAAGTAAAAATAATTGATGATATAGTAACAAAAATTCTCAATAATTATTTTAATGATGATAGCCCACGTTGGTTAATTAGAGCATACGTATGTGGTAGAGTAATTTATTCTAAAGATAAATATAAACCCAATAAACCTTCAGTTAAGGAAGTTCCTCTTTCAAGCGAAGCAAAGAAAATCGCAAAAATAAATAATTTAGAATTGGAATTGGCGAAAAGAATTGATGTTGCATTAGATTACTCAAAAACGACCATAGAATGTTTAACGAATGAACAGTTGAAAAATTTACGAAGAATTATCATTGATGATTATATAATTAAAAACCAGCCTATCTATAAACTCATTGACAAAATACATACAATATTTCCTAATGATGATGTTTTCCTTATAAACATAGCTTGGCGTTCAGTTTTAAGTAATGAATTAAATTATATAGCTAATAGAGCAAGATTAGAATTAAAACCATCTAATAGTTATGTCATTTGCTTAAGTTTTAAAGGGTGTTGTGATAATTGCGCTCAAGATATTGTAGGAAAAGTATTTAAAATTTCGGAAGCCCCTCACATTCCTTACGAAAAATGTACGGCTGAAATATGTTTATGTAATTTACTCCCTTTTAATCCAAAATATCAGTTTATCTCATCAGATGGTCAAATAAAATTAAAAGTTGAAAACGAAAAAGAGTGGAAGTTATGGTTTCTAAAAAATATAATGTTAGAAGATGAAATCTAACTTCTTTAATGTGAAAAAGGCACCGCCAAAAACATATAATAAATAAAATGCCATTTAACGAATAGAAGGAATAATACGTATGAAAAATCTTTGCTACCTAGCGTTTTTACTGTTCTTTTTTACTTATACACTACATTCTCAAACTTGGAAAACGATTTCAGGACCTTGGGATGGTGATGTTACTAATATCTTATCTGATTACAATAATCCGGCGACAGCATATGCCGGTGGTTACGATGGAATCTGGAAAAGTTCTGATAACGGACTTACTTGGGTAGTGGTGTCTGCATCACGTACTTCATTAATATCAATGGGAGTTAATAACTCCTCTTATCTCATCACTGATGCAGAAAAATCGACTGATGGAGGAAACTATTGGACTCCTATTACATACCCAGGGGCTGTTTCTTATTATGATGTAGATGATATAGCTATTGATCCAACCAATGCCTTAAATGTTTATGCACTTTCAAATGATACCCTTCGACGGAGTACTAATTTTGGTCAATCTTGGGCAACAGTTGATGATTCTATATCAGTGTATCCTTATTCTTGTACACGAATAGCATTGTCGAAAGCTCCAAGCACGGTTATCTACTCGGCAGGTTATTATGGCTATATCCGGAAAAGTACAAATTCAGGTACAACTTGGTCATCATATCGGTATTCTCAAACCACAGACTACTCTTCAAGTTTTTGTCTTACTGTAGATCCTGCGAATTCTAATATCGTCTTTGTCGGGAGAGGTGACTCGCTTTATAAAACTACCAACGGAGGAGTTAATTGGAGTGTCATTGCATTTGCTAAAACAGAAATTCAAAAAATAGCATTCGACAAATCAAATTCAAACAATGTTTACGTTACACTTACCAACGGAATTTCAAAATCAACAAACGGTGGTTCTGCTTGGACAAATATATACACAAATTCAGCATTTGAAAAAATCAAGACAATCGTTACATTATCAAATGGCTCTGTATTAACGGGATATTATGGACAAGGTATTTTCCTCTCAACTGATGGAGCAAAAACTTTTCGATCTATTGGCGGAAATCAAATCATACCGTATGGAATGCAGTTTCAGAATTTGGATAATACATTAATTCTTTGGAACAGTTCCGGAATATATGTTAGTTCAAATGGTGGTTCTAACTGGAAACTTTCCTTAGCGGACGGATCTTCTTCAAAATTAGGACTAAGTATCAACCCCGCCAATACTAGTAATTGGTTAGTAGGAACATATGGTAACCTATATTCAACAATTAATGCTGGATTGACTTGGTCACCAGGAGACGTTGCTGCAATTGATGGGGCGACCGATATAATCCATTCAAAAGCAAACTCCAACTATATTGTTGCCTCTAATTCTGATGGTATTGTAAGATCAACCAATGGTGGTACTTCTTGGAAACTTCTAAGTCCACCAATACCTGGTGTGAGTGCTAAACATATTCTTCTTTCTCCGACAGACCCCAACGGTTTATTGGCTTTTGCCAATTCATATGTAGCCATTGTAAAAAGTGATGATGGTGGCATAGGCTGGTATTCCTTTCAGGAAGGGATTACTATTCCCGAATCCGGAGTTTCTCCTAGTGATATCGTTTTTGACCCAAAGAATTCTAACACATTATACCTCCTTCTTGGGAGTAGTGTTTACTCACTATCTTTTCCCTCTACAACGTGGTTAAAAATTTATGAACCGACTGAACCCCTTTTTCGGTATCCAAGGGAACTGCTCATGGATCCCGCAAATAGTTCAAAGATGTATTCTTACTATGGTGAAGGGATTCTCATCGGATCAACAAACGGTGGATCTAGCTGGGGTAATGCCTCCTCTGGTTTACCAGATGAATACAAAACAATAACTCGAGCTTTTATAGGTTCCTCGGGAAAAGTATTCCTGGCAACTGAAGCTGGTTTAGTAAGTGGTTTTCCTACTGTCTCTAGCGTTAAGAATAATCATGAGTTACCAAACACTACTGCTCTCTTACAGAATTTTCCCAATCCGTTCAATCCCACGACTATAATTCAATATTCATTACCATACGAGAGCAATGTGGTTGTAGCAGTTTATAATACGCTTGGTGAAAATGTTAAAACATTTAATGAGCAAGCAAAAGAAGCTGGGTCTCATAATATAAATTTTAGTGGAGAAGGATTTCCCTCTGGAGTTTATATATATAGCATTGATGCAGTTTCGCTTGATGGTAAACAGACTTTTCGCGCAACAAAGAAGATGTTGTTATTACGATAGAAAATTATCGTCATCAAAATAATATACATGTATATAGTACCCCTACCGGGGTACTGGTTGTTTGGGGTGTTTGTTTTTACAAAGATATAACTCCTACGGAGTTAAGAAAACTTTGTGTATTAAACATCGTAGATGTTTGATCTTTGGAGAAAAGAATTAAACCCGTAAAACCGATCCTCGTAGAGCCTGCCCGGCTCAGACGGAGATCAATAAAGATTTGTATGGATAATTATTTTTATAAGATAAGAGGAGATGAATTTATTCAAACAAAAAAGATGTTGTTGTTGAGGTAAGATATTAAAAACGGAATGGTCTCGACCATTCTTTAAACGGATTAGGCGGAAAGTTTGTTATTGGATTTTTCTAATTGTATTTATACATTTAATAAGCAAAAACAAGAAGGAATCAATAAATTATGTTAGCTCAGCCGTTAAGTAACGTACAAGAGGAATTACTGAAACTTTATTCTCAAAATCTTTCTCCGGAGGATTTGGATGAATTAAAAAAAGTTTTGGGAAAGCACTTTGCCGAAAAAGCAACCAAAGAAGCAGATAAGATTTGGGATGAGAAGAAATTCTCAAATGAAACCATGGATACCTGGTTAAATGAAGGATAAACTAAGAGTTGTCCTCGACACAAACGTTCTGCTTGTAACAATATCTTCGAGATCGAAATATCATTTTATCTATGAAAAATTAGTTGCAGATAAATATGATTTGTTCGTTACAAATGAAATATTGATGGAATATGAGGAAGTGATTTCACAAAAATATAACAGCTCGGTTGCGGGTAATGTAATAAAATCACTTCTGATCCTGCCAAACGTTATTAAAACATCTATCTACTTTAATTGGAATCTTATCAATGAAGATGCTGATGACAACAAATTTGTAGATTGTGTCATAAATTCAAATTCCCACCTCTTGGTTACGAACGACAAGCATTTTCAAATCTTGAAAGAAATTAGGTTCCCTAAAATCACAGTAATTAATGCTGAGTCCTTTGTTGAGCAACTTGAGATATTAAATCAAAAATAATGTAACCCGATAAATGAAGAAATACCGGTAGGTAATTACACGGCAGAATTTTCCGCAGCAAACCTTTCAAGCATGATATATTTCTATCAATTAAGTGCGGGTGCATTTATCCAAACAAAAAAGATGGTGTTGTTGAGAAAAATAGTGAGAGAAAACTTTCCAGAGGTTTCCTAAAATGCTGTTGATAATTTTTAAGGATATGAATATATTAGAATTGAATAAAACGATAAACATTAATTTTTATAAGCCTCGCGCTTAAAGGTGCGTTATGTCCAAAACAATTACGCTTCGATTGACAGAAGAAAACTACAAGAAGTATAGAAAATTAGCAGACGGAGACAATAGACCGGTTTCTAATTTTATTGAAACTGCCGTTAACCGATTCATTGAACATAACAGTTATGTTGATGAGTTCGAGATGGATGAAATAAAAAATAACACGGAACTTAATAAAAGTCTAAAACGCGGTTTATCTGATATGAAATTGAAAAAGGGGCGACTGGTTGCTTAACTACAAAATCTTTGAGACTAATGAGTTTCTGAAGAGAATAGAAAAAGTTCCTAGCCGGGAAAAATCCTTCATAGAGAAAAAACTTCTGCAATATATCTATCCCCAATTAAGAGACGAACCACATTACGGGAACAACATTAAAAAGTTGGTGAACTACAGACCCGAAACCTGGCGGTATAGAATTGGTAAATACCGCTTGTTTTATATAATCGATGAACATGAAAAAACCATATTCATCTTATCAATTGATTTAAGAAAAGATACATATTAAAATCTATGCCGTTGTAAGTAGTTACTAATCCATTTCTTATAACCCAAACCTCTTAAACAAATAATATTTCGGGAAATCAATGCCAAGTGCAAAGAGCGCCGATAATCCTAAAACGGTAAGAACAATAACTAAACTTAGCGATGGAACAAGTATTCCGAATAAAGCTATAAGCGCTATTCCAACTATGGCGGAAGTGCTTGATATTAGCAAACCTTTCCCCGGAAGCGATGACCAGAAATGTTTTCTTTCCCTAACGATCAAAACTCTAAATTGACTGTTGAATATGAAACTTAACATAACGAGAGTAGTAAGTTCATTCCATTGTAAATGGAAATAATGAATACCGATCAGAACTACAATAATGTCTCCAAGTACATAGAATAACGCCGGAATAAGAGATGCTAAAATAATATTCTTTACGTTCCATTTATTCGGATTGCTCGTGCTTTCTACGTTATCGGTTGCAAGGGTCATACTTACAAAATCATTTGCCATCACCAGGAAAGACATTCCAATAAGAGAAAGTAAAATATTATGTAGCCAGAAAAAACCTATAGTGAGAAAAACGGTAAACTCAATAACCTTTACAACTTTATTGATAACCCATGTAAGCATCCGCTGATACGTCTGTCTGCTCACAGCTATTGCATCGATAATTACACCGATACCTGATTCGGTTAAAACTACACTGGCGGCAGCTTTTGCAACATCGGTTGAGTTGCTTACCGCTATACCGAGTTCCGCTTGTTTTAAAGCGGGCGCATCGTTAACTCCGTCGCCGGTCATTCCAACTGTGTGCCCTTCTGTTTGCAAGAGACTTACGATCTTATATTTGTCTTCGGGATATATTTCCGCAAAGCCATTGCATTCACTAACTATCTTTAATTGTTGATCGGCGCTTAGATCTTTAATATCCGTCATCCGTATAATGTTAGTTCCAATTCCAACTTCAGTGGAAATTTCTCTCGCTATGTCAATGCTGTCTCCCGTAAGCATCATCGGTTTTATACCATGACTTCTCGCCTGGTCAATCATTGTTTTTGAATCAGATCTTGGCGGATCAGACATGGGCAGTAATCCAATAAGTTTAAGATTATTTAAATCATCTCCATCTGATCTAGCAACAGCTATTGTTCTGTAACCCTTCTTTGAAAAGCCATCTATTATTTTGTTTACTTCATCTAATGTTCCTTTATCTACATCACGGCAGAGAGAGAGGATCATCTGTTCAGCTCCTTTAACTGCTCTGAAACGCTTTCCGCCGGTTTCAATAAGTGCCTCTGTTTTTTTTGTAGATGGATCAAACGGAGTATAAGATACTTGCTTGTAATCATTAAAACTTACTCCCGATTTTTTAGCGAATTCAATAACTGCAAGATCAATTAAATCCATTCCTTCCGATTGTGATGTTAGTGCGGCAATCCTTAAAACATCTTCAATTTTGTTCCCGGAAATTGGTATGGCATCTACAACTGATAATTTATTTTGTGTTATCGTACCGGTTTTATCAAAGCAAATAATATCAATTGAAGCGGCATCTTCAACAGATTCTAATTTAGTTACCAGCGCTCCTTTTTTTGCTAACTCTGTTGCTCCAACAGATTGTACAATCGTGAGCACCGCCGGAAGAGCCGCTGGAATAGCTCCTAAAAGAACAACAATGATAAAGGTCAACATTATCACGATGTTTAAATGCATTAACAAACCGGCGATTGAAACTAAAAGAGATGCGGCAATACCGAGATAGATCATATATTTTACAACTGCCATCATTATTGCTTCTTGATGAGATTTTGGTTTGGCAATTTTCACCAGCTCAACTGTTTTACCAAAAAAAGTATTTGCCCCGGTGTTAACCACTATGCCGGTAGCTTCACTACGGGTTACTATTGAGCCGGAGTAAATAATGTCTGATGGATGGGCTTCAATGGGGAGAGATTCTCCTGTTAGAGCTGATTGGTCAATCGAAAGTTCACCGGAAATAATCTTGGCATCGGCAGGAACAATATCGCCAAGTTTTACCGAGACTATGTCTCCATTTACAATTCCTTTTGCATCTTCCTCCGCCCATTTTTTATTTCGCAAAACTTTTGATCTAACTGCTAATTTATTCTTTAACAGATCGATTACTTTTTGTGAACTGCTTGAGTGTACTTGCCCGATGATAGCATTTGTGGTAAGCAATATGAAAATGATTATTCCTTCAACGGAATGATTTAGAGCGAAGGCAAGTCCAAGAGCAATTTCCAGCAGCCACGGCATAGGACCCCAGTAACGCAGAATGAATTCAAGAAAAGAATTTTGTTTCTTTTCAACTATTTCATTTTTGCCGAATTTCTCAAGACGATCTTTTACTTCAGAATCAGAAAGTCCGTCTGTAGTTGTTTCCAGGAATTTATATGTCTCTTCTAAAGAGATCGTTTTATATTCCGTAGTATTTTTGATTTTCAATTCCATAAAGCACTCTATTTCATAATACAGTTCAATGCCGTTATTAGCGGTAGCAACTGCATGAAGCTATTTCCGCAATGCCGCCAATTTTTTAAATAATTCTGTTTCCTCTTCGCTTAGATGTTCCGGCAGTACGATGTTAACTTTTACTAAAAGATTTCCAAACTCATTTTTCTTTCCATAAACCGGCATGCCAAGTCCGCGAAGTCTAAGTTCTTTGCCGTTTGTCGTTCCTTTAAGAATATTTACTGTAATATTTCCTTTCAGTGTTTTTATCTGAGTCTTTCCTCCAAGTAGAGCAGTGTACAAATCAACATGGAGGTTACTGTAGAGATCGTTTCCTCTGCGGTGAAGTTCCGGATGCGGTGCAATTTTAATGATGAGATAGAGATCTCCATTTGGTCCGCCGCCAATTCCGCGACCACCTTTGCCTGCAATTCTTAATTTTTGCTGATCTGCAATTCCCGGTTTGAGCGTAACCTTGATCGTTTGTTCATTCAACTTAATAAGCCGCACCGCACCGTGATAAGCTTCCTCAAGCGAGAGGATTGTTTCCGCAACAAGGTCTTCGCCTTTAGTAACAACGTTACGTCTTCCGCGCCGTTGACTGCTGCGTTGCCCAAACAATGTCTCAAAAAAATCGTTGACTCCCTGATCATCAAACATTCCATTGGATTCTTGTGAACTCGAACGATGTGTTTGTCCACCGCTGCTGTTTGCGTACTTCGACCAATCAAATCCACCCGGTTTAGCTCCCGCATCTTCGTAATGTTTCCAATCCGCACCAAACTGATCGTACTTTTTTCGTTTCACCGGATCACTGAGGACCTGGTTTGCCTCGCTGATAACTTTGAATCGTTCCTCTGCGGATTTATCCCCGTTATTCTTATCCGGATGATATTTATTCGCGAGCGTGCGATACGCTTTTTTTATCTCTGCCTGTGTTGCTGTTTTAGCAACACCTAAATCCTTGTAATAATCTTTGTAGGTCATAGCTCGGTAAACCGAAAGTTAAAAGTTGAAAGTATAAAATTAAAGTTTAAAACCATAAAAAATATTTCGACATATAAACATAAATCCTGATACCAATACAATAGTATTTCCGTTTTCTATTCATTTCAGAAACACCATCACACAGAATATTTATTACTCATTCAACTCACCTAAAAGACACAACTTATGTCTTAATCCTAATCCTAATCTTAATCTTAATCTTAATCTTGTTCTTACTTGTCCGCCTTTGGCTGAAACTGCATAAGTTGTCTAAAAACGATTATGAATATGATTATGATTAAGATGATTTTTCAATAGTCACTGCCTAAGATGAGTTATTCAGCAACACGCACTTGTGCCGGGCGAAGTAATTCATTTTTCCAGAGATAACCGCGACGAAGATCGTCAACAACCATACCTTGCTCATCACCTTTATTTTTCACCATCGCTACGGCTTCATGCAAATTATGGTCGAAGAGATTTCCGAGACTTTCGAACGGAATGACTCCCTGTATTTCCAACAGCGTAAGAAATTTCTTGTGGATGTTCCTCAATCCTTTAGCAAATGGTTGATCTGCATCGTTTATGTACTGCAACGAATTTTCAATATCATCGACGACCTCTAACAGTCCAAGCAACAGCCCTCGTTTACCTTCTTCAGCAAGTTTGTCCATGTCCTGCTCAGTGCGGCGGCGATAATTTTTGAAGTCTGCAAGTGAGCGGAGATGCCGGTCGCGTTCGTTTAGGAGTTCTTCTTGTAATCTCTCGATTTCCGTAGCCAAATCTGCCGGCGGTAACAGATTATATTCTTTTTCGTCTATTTTAAATTCCATTGAATACCTCTTTTATTATTTGTCAACTAAACTCAAATATTGATTCTTAATCTGGATAAGCCAGATTCAAATATTATTATCATCGATTGAATGACTGCATGACTGAATGAAAACATTCATCCATTCATTTTTCATTCATCCATTCATTTTTTGTCACTTAATATTCTTGCCGCTTTGTGCAGTCCGCCGCGGCCCTTTTTTGCTAACTATTTAAAGAATGATTTATGATATTTCATCTTCCTTCTTTATCATATCAACGAGTTCTTCATATTCTTTTGAAAGTTCGATGATCTCTTCTTCTGTTTTTCTTTCTGCATTTATTACAGCATTGTTTGCAGGTTCGTGTGATGACACAAGTTCATTCACTTTTAGATGAAGTGAAGCGGAGAAATGAACGAATGATCTTTGAATAATAAATAAACTTAAAAAAGTAGTTGCAAAAATTACATCTCCGATGCAGGCATGAATATCCTGAGTGTAGAAGCGCTCGTTACTAAACCAGAACATTACCATACATACCGCAATGATGAACGTAACGGAGTTCCCGAGTATAGCAGTTGCTACCGATGTAAGTTTTTCAAAACCTTTTTCTGTATGTCTGTAAATTTTTTCATGACGTTTAATGCGTTTTTTAAGAGTTGATTTTAACATTTATTCGTTACCTTCATCCGGTATGCCACGTTCATTAGATAAGGAAATCATATTTGTTAATTTGCCGCAACATCGCAACTTCAGACTTTCTTATAAATCGGATAATCTGTATATCCCTTTTCGCCCGGTGTATAAAATGTACTCATATCAAGTTCTGTAGCTAATTGCCAGCCATTAGTAAAACGCTCAACAAGATCAGGGTTGTTAATAAAGGGTTTACCGAAGGCAATAAGATTTGCTAATTCCTTTTCTAATTCGGTTTCAGCATGTTTCATGGTATATCCACCGCTGTGAATAATTGTTTTCTCAAATCTTTTGCGAATTGCTCTTTTTATTGCCAGGGGAACTTCCGGCGCGCCCATAGCGCTGTGATCCACAAGATGAATGTAAAGTATCCCCACACTATTTAATCTTTCAGCAAGATATTTATATGTCTCATCAATTTCAGGATAGTTGGGCATATCACTTGCTACACCATAAGGAGATAAGCGTAAACCAACCTTATCTTTTCCAATCTCTTCAACTATGCCTTTGATTATTTCCAACAGAAAACGACAACGATTTTGAATACTGCCGCCGTAGTTATCATTTCTAATATTACTAACCGGAGATAAAAATTGTTCTAAGAGATAACCATTAGCGCCATGCAGTTCGATACCATCAAATCCCGCCTTAATTGCGTTAATTGCCGCGGTCATGTATTCTTGTTTGGTCTGATCTATTTCTTCAATCGTCATTTCTTTGGGGATTGGAAAATCTTTCAAACCGTGAGCATCAGTCCACATTTGTCCAGCCGGTTTAACTGCGGAGGGAGCTATGATAACTGCCTCTTCCGGCATGTTCTCGTAATGACTAATACGCCCCGTATGCATAAGCTGAACAAATATTTTTCCTTCTTTGGAGTGAACCTTTTTCGTTATGTTTTTCCAACCGTTAACTTGTTCATCATTATAGATTCCGGGAATGCGGCTATAACCGAGACCGTTTGGCGAAGGGGAAGTTCCTTCGGTAATGATAAGTCCGGCAGCGGCGCGTTGCCCATAATATTCAGCCATTAATTGGTTCGGAATATTTCCGATTGCTCGTGACCGTGTCATAGGAGCCATTACGATTCTATTTTTTAATTCGATGGTTCCCAATTTATAAGAACTTAAGAGTTTAATCTTTTTCATTTTATTTTTCCTTCATAGTTTCTAAAATTATTATTCTAACTGATTTATCTTTGCCATCGATTTACCTGCACTGCGAAGAGATTCAGGACAGTCCATTCGTCCGGTGTGAATTTCAATAAATACGAGACCATCGGCGATTGCAGCTTTCCGTAATGCTTCTTCAAGTTCACCTTCGGTGCGGACATCAAGACCAAGACCTCCACCAAAAACATCCACAAGTTTATGATAATGCCATGGTTGAATATCGTTGTAAGGGTGATCAACAATTACACGTTCGATCGTATAGCCATCATTATTGATGAGAAAGATTATCGGCTTGAGGTTATTCCTGATCATCGTTGATAGATCCTGACAGGTAACCTGAAAAGAACCGTCGCCAACAAATAAAATTACTTTCCGATCTTGCGCTGCCAAACTTGCGCCTAACGTTGCACCGACTGTATAACCGATCGATCCGTAAAAAGTCTGCCCGATAAATGTTGATCCTTCCGGCATGTGCATCTCCGCTGCGCTGAAAAGAGAGACTCCCGTTTCAGCAATGACGATTGAATTGTCAACAATAAAATGACTCATACGATCAAAGAAACGTTTGATGGTTAGTGGTTGCGGTGGATCAGGCTCGTAGGGAATAGAATGTCGATGGACACAACTTTCCGCAGCGCATTGGATATCTAAATTTGCAGAATCTCGATGAGAAAGTTTTTCTGTAAGTCCGAGAATAAAATCATGGAGATGGACGTTCTCGTAAAAATGATGTTTGATTTTAACATAACCGATGTTAGCGCTGATCATTTTTGAGTCATCAAGATTGGTGGTGAAACCACCTGTGTTAAAATCGGTCATCAACGCTCCAAGTTGTAAAATACAATCAGCAGATTCTACACGATTCCGTACATATTCCCGGCTGCGATTACCCTCATACAATCCAATGAATTGCGGATGATGCTCTGAAATAAGCGTCTTACCTAACATCTGGGTTACAAACGGAAAACATGTTTTATTTATAAAACCTTCGAAATCCTTTTGCAGTTTGAAACGTACTAATTCCACATCGCCTATCACAACAGGTTTCTCAGCGTTGTTCAACATTTTACAGGCTTCTCTTATCGCTTCCTCAAGCGCTTCCGGATTACTCTTTGGGTGTGTTGGAAAATGGAAAGCTTCCGGTCGTTTACATTTCATATTCACAACATCTGCCGGGAGACTAATGTAAACCGGCTGTTGATGAGAAAGACATTCGGTCAACACTCGGTCGATCTCCGCCGGAGCAGTTTCAGCGGAAACAAGCTGGGTTGAAGCAACCGTAATTTTTTCATACATCCTCAAAGGAATTTGGTAATCACCAAGAGTATGATGCAATAACGGGCGTGTTCGGAAATTGATTGTTGCGGGTGAACCGGTGATTACTACAACCGGAACTCGTTCTGCGAAAGCGCCTGCCACACCGTTAATCGCGCTCAATTCTCCAACACCATAAGTAGAAGAGAATGCGCCGACACCGCGAATACGTGCGTAACCATCGGCAGCATAAGCCGCGTTGAGTTCATTGCACGTGCCAATGTACTTGACTTCGCTTTTCAATACCTCGTTGAAAAATCCGAGAACAAAATCTCCCGGCACTCCAAAAAGGTGATCCACTCCGATCTCTTTCAACTGGATTAGAAGATGTTGAGCAACCGTGATCTGTGAATTTATCATCTAACAATTCTCCATTTTGCCGTTCAAGCAAAATTGATTCGACAAAGTTATAATCATTAATTTAGTTTGGGCAGAGTCGAGGAAGTAAATTATATTGTTCTTCACTTCCTACTCATCAAATGAAATTATCTCTGCTACCACGGTTCTAAATTATCTCCATAATGGTCTAAGAGTTCTCTTTCATAATCTCCGCCTATCATTTGAGAAGAATCAAACTCAGGGCTATTCTTTATTGATTCCAGAGAAAGATTCACATAAACTTTTGATTCCGCCCATTCGATACGTTTGATCCAACGCGGCAAAATAAGAACTTTTCTTCCGGGCAGCCAGTTGGTTGTATCTACAACGATGAAACGAATATTCCACTTTTCATCATCAACTATATAATCTTCAACATGTCCGATTTCACCGTCCTTAGCGTGGATATAGTATCCTTCGACGCTGTTTGTGCTGCGTAAATGGGGATCATCAGGCGGATTTTTAGCGGATTTTTTTTCTTCCTTCACCGGTTTAGTCTCGAGGATTGGAACATAGGGTCCTATTCCAACTCCATCATAAAATACATTATCCCAATAAACCGGTAAACCGTAATGGGTATACAATTTAATTTCATGTTGACGGGAGACGGTTTTTTGAGATTCAAAATCGGGACTGTTGCGAATCTGTTCCATGGTAAGGTTTACCTGAAAAGTTTGTGACTTCCAATCAGTTGTGCCTAATGCCGAGTGAGGAATAAGTACTTTCCGCTCATCCAACCAACTGCCTGTTTCTACAACTAAATAACGGATTGACCACTTGTGATCATCAAAGTAGAACTCATTTACTTTTCCAAGCTCACCATCTTTTGCCTTGATAGTGTATCCAATCAGACTATTTACACTGCGTTGCATATCGACTCCTTATTTTTATTTTAATTTTTTATATGCTCAATGCATTTTGATTTTGTATTACATAGAACTACAAACCGAACAAGACACTTACAGTGAACAAAACCGAATGAATACTTCGCGCTTTGGAGACGAAATGTTTGTCGTCGTCAAAGTTGTAAATTGGATCAGCAGCGTCATTCAAAGAAAGATAGGAATCAATACGTTGGTTTATTCCCGGATTCGCGTCGTTCCATTCTTTACCTGAGACATTCATTAAGTTGTAAGAGAGATTAAAATCGAGCGATAAAAAAGGGCCAATGCTAACTTCTGTTCCCGCATAGAATCCAACACCAAACCGTGTTGCACTTTTCATACTATAGGTTGCGCTCTGAACTTTTGAAACTCCTTGAAATGTTATCTCACCGCTGAATGAATTCAAAGCGAGGTTGAAACCAAGGTACGGTGTAACGGGTATCATCGGTAAGCCAAGACGAAATTCGGGTCCAACTTTAATTGAAACGATTTTTTGAGATATTTCTACACTTCCTTGTCCCGGTTCGGAATTTCCCGAGTTACTTAAAGATGAGTAATCGATTTCACCGGTTAGATTAAATGCTGCGAAGCCGAACTTGGCTTTTCCATTAATGTTCAAGCCGCTGCCAAGTCCATAATTTGTTCCGTTATAATACTCTATTGTTGTGCCGCTTAAGTCAGAAGCCGGACTCATCATTCCGAGACCGCCGCCAAGTTTTATGTTCACTTGCGCGTTTGTTTGTATGGTCATCAACGCAATGAACATAATTATTCCAACTGAAAATTTGCTTAACTGATTATGGAATCTTATTAAACTTTCGCTATTAGTAACTCTGCTATTTTTCATGATAACCTCTTTATAGTTTGAAATTTATTCTTATGAATAAGTAAGATCACTATTGATCTGTTATTCACTTTATCAACATAGAATTAAAGAAGAGACAGATAAATAGTCCGATGGGATGAAAAAGGAACTAACTCTTATATGTAAAGTGAATAACCTGATATAAGATTGTTTTGTCCTGAGGGAACAAGAAAGACAATCGTAACACTAATTTCTGTCCGGAATATTTTTTACTTTATTCTCGATCAACACGAAGCGCCGGATTAACTCCGGTTAGAATGACTATTGTATAACGCGTATCCTTCACGGCAAAGAATGATATTTTGGGCGACAAAGATTCATTCTGAATTACGGCGGTAGCTATAATATTACCTTCTGCGCACGTCTGGAATGCCGTTGATTGACCTGCTTCTACATCGTTAATGTTTATAGTGTTGCCGCCTGATGTTTGAATCTGCACATTTGCTTTATCCGCACGTTCATTATGGATGCGGAATTTTGGATCTGTTGCTTTGGCACAACCGGCAAGGACGAGGATGAATGCCAGGCTAAGAATTCCAAGTATTACATTTTTCATGTTTTCACCTTTATTTTAATTCAACTGAAATATTCTGTTACTTTTTATGTTTACAGTTTGCTATTTAATTGGGCATCATGGAAATACTCGCAGAAATGGAATTCAGAGATTCTGCATTGAACGAGTAGTTTGCTAATTCAAGTCGAGTGTGTAAAGCAAGTTTCTCCATAATATTGTGGATGTGGCTTTTAACTGTATAAGTAGAAATTTTGATGTTATGACCAATCTCTCTGTTGCTCATACCCTCGCTAAGTAACGAAATAACTTCACGTTCGCGCTTTGTCATTTGAACAGCTTCTTTTAGAGTTATGTCCCCTTCTTTTATGGCATGTTCAACAATCTGTGAAAAAAGTGAATTGACAAGCAGAGGAGGCAGCACGGTTGATCCGTCGGCGACCGATCGTATCGTCACTAAAAAATCATTTAGTGAAGCATCTTTGAGGATGAATCCATTTGCACCTGCCTTAACATATTGCAAGATGTCGGCTTGCACAGGAGCAAGATCCATCACAACTATTTTGGCTTTGGGAAAATCTTTCTTCACTATTTCGACAACATGTAAACTATTTTGAGTTCGCAATCCGAGGTCTAAAAGAACAACATTCGGTTTTAATTGCTGAATTTTGAGGAGAGTACTCGTTCCATCACCTGAAGCGGCAAGTACGAGGATATCCTTATGCGGTTTTAGAATCGACATAATACCGTCTCGAAGCAGCCGGTTATCTTCGATCAGTAATAATCTTATTTTATTCATCCTATCATCTCTTGTTAAATTAACGTAAAGTTGGAACATGAGAACGACTCTGATTAATTAAGCATATTCACTGTTTACATGAAACAATCGTTCATCTTTCAGTAAATAGCTTAATCGCCTCAAGAAAAAGATTGAATGGTCTTTCTCAAATCCTTTTCCATTATTCAAATCCAAATGAAGTATATTATTAAATTCTGCATTTTGGAGGATTGTCAAAATTCATATTGACATGTTCTTTGCTTTTACAAAAACAATTTGCAATTATATGAGGTGTATAATCAATCGGTCGAAAGGATGAAAAAAGGATTAGATCTTGAGAATTGGTTATGTGAAAGTAATTATTCTTCGATTAACGAGGTAGTATCTGTGGTGGTATTATATGAGTCAGTAATATGGGCGTAATTTGCAACCTGTACACGCGTGTGCAGGGATAATTTTTCTAGGATATTGTGGACGTGACTTTTAATCGTGTAAGTTGAGAGGTGGAGTTTTTGGGCGATCTCTTTATTAGCAAAACCATCTGCAATCAGTTCGATCACCTGGCGTTCTCGTTTTGTCATACGAACCGATTCAACTATTAAGGAAGGTGAAGATCCGTGTAATGCATGTTCAACAATTTGACTAAACAGTGAGCCGGTTAAATGCGGCGGTAAAACTTGAGCTCCTTCAAAAACCGAGCGGATAGTTTTGTAAAAATCAGCCATGTTTGCATCTTTAAGGATAAATCCCGAGACCCCGGCTTGAACAAATTCAAGAACATCAGTTTGCAATGGAACAAGGTCCATCACTATTATTTTAATTGCCTCAAATCGCCTCTTGATCAATTTTACGATTTGCAAACTGCTCTGGCTGCGTAATCCAAGGTCTAAAAGAACAATACTTGGTTTGTATTTTGCAACTTCAACAAGAATATTTTCTCCATTCCCGAACGTAGCAATCACATTCATATCAGGCTGCTTTTTTAGCATTGCAGAAATACCTTCGCGAAGAAGGCGATTGTCTTCGATAACTAAAATTGAAATTTTTTTCAAGGACGTGTTTCCATTCTAATGGATTACTATTATAATGTGTAAAATAATATCACAATCTCTCATTTGCAAATATGAGTAGCCTGTTTCATTTTATATGTCAGTAATTAAATTCGTCCCATTTATCCAGTATTGGTAAACAAATGGAGGATAATGCCTCCCGGTATCGGAGCTTGAAATTTTAACAAAAAAAAAGGAAGAGAAGTTCATACAATCTTTTTTTCCCTTCACTGAATTCAAGTCAAACAAAAAACAAATAATTTATCGGCTTGTATTCCCTTTGACTTGACTTTTAACACAACAAAGGCTGTGTGCCCTTGACTGATGTAGTCAACATCCGGTCCGCATTTAATCCGATTCCTGTCGGAACCCGTGTCAAAATATTTCAGCACGTACATCCATTCATTTTACTTCGTGCGATCAAGAGCGTAACCGCGAGTGACTTCGCATCCATCATGCTGCCGAGTTCAGTTTGTATTTTCATCGCATCTTTGCATGACTGTAACATTTGTTCGTAAAAACCCTTCGAGTATATAAGTACCTTAATATTTAAATTCTTGTAATAATTGGCAGAATATTAGTAGTAAAATTGAATATCTAGCATTGAAAAAGAAATAATGATTGATAAAGTTTTTGCCCTTCGGTATTCTGCATTTCTAATTCGATATTCATTACTCCTTTTTGATTCCGGCTTTGTCAGGTAAGTGGTAATGGGGTCTATCCAGGTCAATTTGGAATTTCATTAAAACAAAAAACCCCGAAAACGTTTAATTTTCGAGGCTTTCTTGAGCTGGAAATGGGACTCGAACCCGCAACCTGCTGATTACAAAGGAACACCTCATGATTTTATTAAAGAACCTCCACCCCTAACCCACTAAATAATAAATAGTAATGAGAACGTTAATTTTGCTTTTCAGACGGAAGTAGTTTTTGAAGTAGTAAATTATAAAGTTCCAAGAGTTTTGCATTAAGACAACTAATATTATTACTCTAAAACCAGCCGGTCAATTCTCAATAACGAACTCTATCTATTCTCCAATAAAGCAATCGAACTCAACCACTACAAAATTTATCTCAACGAAATCGAACGATACATCGGGAGGGAAATCCTCTCTTCCAACATCAAATCCAATTTTTTCTCTACGAGACCAATCATACTTGTGGATTTTTGGTACATCGCATTTAGGATATGGACAAATCTCTTATTTCTTTTCCATATCAAACTTATAAATGGTTGTTGAGTTATATGCTTGATGCGGTTCCAATTCAGTTAAAGGGAAATTATTATGATTTGGTGAATCTGGAAAATGTTGTGTCTCCAAACAAAATCCGCTTCTTCTATTATACACGATATTGTTTTTACCTGTAATTGAGCCATCCAAAAAATTACCGGAGTAAAATTGAATACCGGGTTCAGTGGTGAACACCTCCAGAATTCTTCCCGTCGATTCTTCCTTAACAGTTGCCGCATGTTTTAATTGATTACCATTTTCATTCAAAACAAAGTTGTGATCGTATCCCAAACCAAATTTTATTTGTTCATCTTTCGAGTTAATGCGTTTGCCGATTTTGGTAAAATTTCTAAAATCGAACGGCGAATTTTCTACCGGGATTATTTTCCCGATCGGTATTAACGTTGAGTCTATTGGCGTAAATCTATCGGCGTTTATCTTCAACTGATTATCCAAAATTGTGCTTGCCCCGGCATCTTTTAGATTGAAGTAAGCATGATTAGTTAAGTTTACTATTGTCTTCTTGTCGGTCGTTGCCGTATAATCAATTCTAAGTTCGTTTCTATTGTTGAGAGTATAATTTACTTTTACATTTAAATTACCGGGATAACCCTCCTCTCCATCTTTGCTAACGTAAGTTAATTCCAATCCCACAGTGTCCTTTCCATGTAATTCATTTGCAGTCCACACAACCTTATCAAATCCTATTTCACCGCCGTGTAGATGGTTCTCTCCGTTATTTGTTGCTAGTTTGTATTGAACGCCACCCAAAGAAAATTTTCCTTTTGCAATTCTATTTCCATAACGACCAATCAACGCCCCAAAGTAGGGGCTATTGTTTATTATATAACCATCAACATGATCATATCCCAATACAATATCGCTAATATTTCCATTTTTATCCGGGACTTTAATTGAAGTTATAATTCCGCCATAGTTTGTAATGGATACACTAACCTTATTATGGTTTTTCAGCGTATATAAAAACACTTCCGTTCCCTGTTTTGTTTTACCGAAACTACTTTTTTCAATTTCCATTTTGCAACTATTTATTTTATAACCGGGCAAAAATATAAATAATGCTGAAACAATTAATAAGAATGATAAAATTCGCATAATCATTTTTGTCTCCTAAAAACTTTGATTAATATTATTTCCGAATTAATTTTTCAATTCATTCCAGATTAAAGAACTTGCGCCAAGAACAGCTGCATGAGCGCCCGGTAATGCGGATGGAAGAAGTTTTACTTTGTTTTTGAAAATGTTCAGCATGTATTCTTCCATGTATCGTTTGGCAGGTACAAAAATTAAATCACCGGCGAGCGCCAGACCACCAAAAAGAATTATCGCCTCCGGACTTAAATGTGCGACTGAATCAGCGAGTTTAAGACCGAGAATTTTTGCAGTATAATCGAAAGCTTCTAATGCAAGTTTGTCTCCACGATTGGCAGCATCGGCAATATCTTTAGCTGTCAGTTGATTATAACTGATATTCCTTAATTCACTTGACATATTCGTCGTTCCAATTAATTCATAAACGGTACGTCGAATACCCGAAGCAGACGCATAGGTTTCCAGACATCCTTTTCTTCCACAACCGCATTCTCGACCATCAGGATCTGATATAGTGTGACCAATCTCTCCTGCAAATCCATCGGCGCCGTAAACTAATTCGCCATTAACAACGATACCACTACCGAGTCCCGTTCCAAGAGTTATCACGACAAAATTTTTCATTCCTATTGCAGCACCGAAAATCATCTCTCCAATTGCAGCTGCATTTGCATCATTTGTAATTGCAGACGGCAGAGAAGAATATTCTTTTATTATCTCAAGAACATTTACAATGCCCCAATTCAAATTTGGTGGAAATTCAACAGTCCCTTTATAATAATTTGCATTTGGTGCACCAATCCCAATTCCAATCAATTCATAATCAGTTGAATATTTTTTGAAATCATCATCGATCTTCTTAAACAATCTTCTAAACAATTGATCGGCATCTTGATCTGCATGAGTTAAGATTGATGATTCATGAATTAGCTGACCGACTTCATCAACAAAACCAAATACAGTATTGGTGCCCCCAACATCAATTCCAATCGCAACTTTTTTCTTCATTGCTATATCTTTGCGGCAAGGTATGATGGTTTATGTCCTTTGATTCCATAATAAGCAATGTACATGTAACATAATACGGGGATAAAAAACGCATGATGAATTCCAATATTATCTGCAAAGAATCCTTGAACAACCGGAAGGATTGCACCGCCGACAATTGCTGTGCAAAGAATTCCGGAAGCTTGACCTGTATGCTTACCAAGTCCGTCAATTGCAAGCGTGAAAATTGTCGGAAACATAATAGAATTGAATAATCCAACAGCAAGAATCGCCCACATTGCTACTTGACCAAAAGTCAGCATCGAAATTATAACAAGAACAGCAGCAACAAATGCATTGAAAGCCAGAACTATTCCGGGGTTAATTTTTCTTTGAACCGCAGAACCGATAAATCTACCAATCATTGCACCACCCCAATAAAAAGACACAAGTTTACCCGCATCGGCTTCTTTTAATCCTGCAATGAAAGGTTGACCGATATAGTTAACAAGAAAACTTCCGATAGAAACTTCGCCACCGACGTAAACAAAAATTCCGATGGCGCCAAGAACTAAATGTTTGTACCCCCAAGCACTTTTATGCATATCATGATAATTCACACCGTCATCACCGCTTGCCATTATATCGGACGCTTCAATTTTTGGCAACTTGATTACCGCAAAGATTGCGGCAATAACAAACAATGCCGCTGCTAATCCAAGATATGGAACTTGAACTGCGCCGGACTCAGCTAATTTATATGCCAAAATCTGATCTGAGCTCATAGTCTTAAAATCTTCAAGTGTTTTCACCGCAAGAGAAAGAATTATTAGTGAGCCAAAGTATGGAGCAATTGTAGTTCCAAGAGAGTTGAAAGCTTGAGTAAGATTTAATCTGCTGGACGCTGTTTCGGATTTACCAAGAATGGCAACGTAAGGATTTGCTGCGACTTGTAGTATTGTAATTCCTGATGCCAGCACGAACAATGCACCTAAAAACATAGCATAAGATTGTACACTTGCTGCCGGATAAAATAATAAACATCCAATACCTGCAGTTATTAACCCTATAACTATTCCACTTTTATACCCAATTTTTTCAACAAGAATTCCTGCAGGAAGAGAAACAATTGCATAAGCAGTAAAAAAACTGAATTGAATCAACATCACTTGAGTATAATTTAAGGTGAAAACCGCTTTAAGGTGAGGGATCAAAATGTCATTCAAACAAGTGATAAACCCCCACATAAAAAAGAGTGTGGTTAAAGTCGTTAGCGCGAATGTGTAATTCTGTTGTTTGCTCGATAATTTAATTTTGGCTGTACTTGATTGCCCGGGTGTTGCCATTTGATTCTCCTTCTAATCCTATATCAAGAAATATTTTAAGAAATGATGATTTATTTAGATGCTGATCTTGAAATTATTTGCAATTCTATAAAACCAAAAAACCCAAGAGGATGTATGAACAAACATCACTTCTTGAGTTTTTTAGTAGGGAGTCGCTACATGAAAATTTTTCCTTAATTCTTAACAAAGAATTATAATCTGAGTATTAAAATATTTTTTTCAGAACCATTACACCGCATTTTTGCTGAATACTTTAACTGTATTTAAGGTAAAAGTGTTCGTGAATCCAACAGTTCAGTCCATTCATAATTGGGCGTATAAACCGGTACACCACTTAAGCTTCCGCCAAAACCCAAGAACCGTACAGTCATTGAACTGATCCTTGTTAAGTCTATTCTCTTTAAAGCTTCATAATTAATTTTAACTTTTGAAACAAGTGCATATTCAGCAGTCTTCTTAGTAATTTGACTTTTAATTTTATCCCATGCCAATTGTTTTTTCAACTTCGGATAAGATTCTTCATAAGTTGCATAGCCCAACAGTTCTTTTGATTTTTTTTTATCTATAATCTTCACGAGAACAAAAGATGAATCAAAATTGAGTGGACCAAGATAACTGTCGGTTCCCTGTTCAAGCAATTGCGTTTTGTAGTTTCCGCAATCGGAAACCGGTACCCATTTATTTTTATTACTGAAAAAAGCGTTTTCTATTCTCGAACCGTTTTGGATTTTCAAACTTTCAAAAGTTAATCCATTCTTAATTTTTTGAATTGCGGAATTTGCAGTTGTCGAATCTTGAAAACAAACGTAATCAAATCTCAGAAAAGTATTCTCGGTCATATCTTTATATATCTCATTATAAGCGCTTCTTATTTGATCTTGATTTACTTTTACTGTATCGATCATTCCGCTTCTGATAGTTTCAAACGCGTAAAACTCCGCCCACATTTTTAAATATTTTTGAACTTCGGGCGAATGTTGCAGTCCAACCTTTAATCCTTCTTTAAACAACACTTCCATTTCGATGAAGTTTCTTATATAAGTGTCTATTGTTTTAGCGATAATTACCGCATCAGGCGAAGGCATTCTTAAACCGTTGAAATACAAAGCGCGGAGACAGTTACCAAACTTAATCGTATCATCCTTGAAAGAAATAAAAGCGCCTTCAAGTTCATCTTTGGAAAATATTTTTTCAAGCGCAACAAATTCATCGATAGATAAAGTAATAAAAGAGTTTTTCCCCTCGTTAGTCTTTTTACCGGTGAAAGTTTTTACCAATTCGTTCTCAAGTTTCTTGTATAAATTTCGGTTTACGTCAGCCTTCACACCGTTCAAAGTCTTTTTCATAAAATTATCATACAACACATTTTCTTTTCGTTTCTTAATTATGTCTTCAGCTTTTTGTATTTCCTTTTTTTGATCGTCTTCGCCACCCCAAATATTTTTTATTACATTTTTCAGAAAGAATATATAATACCCGTCACTGAAGTGAATAGGTTGTGAAAATGTCTCCGGCTTGAGAGAAAACAATTCTTCTTCAACCGGATTCGGGTAATCTCCGAATTTTATTTTTACAGGCTCGGTTTGTTTTTGAAATTCATCTCTTTCAGTTAACAATGAATCGAAAGGAAAGCCGGACTTAAGAAGTGTGTACAAATTTTTAATCTCTTCCTCATGCGTAGACAAAAGGTAATTTACGATAAGCGTTCTTTCTTGTTTTTTGAGTGCTACACTTAATTCCTCCGGGGCAATCGAAATCTTATTCATGATTTCTTCTCTGTATAATGCGTCGCGCACAAACATTTTTTCAATTTCTTCAACGGCTATAGAAAACGCCGATGATGTGTCAACTTTATACTGGCTTGAATTACGATACCAAAGTTTATATGCGACAACGGTATTTAGAAAATTTATTTTTTCGGAAAGTGAATTGCTTTTATTTCCGGTGCTTAAGTGCGGGCTCATTTCCCATAACTCTTGAAATAGCGAAGCCGTAATTTTTTCTCCTTCAATTTCTGCGATTGTTTCATCATTGAAACTGATTTGCGAAAAGAGATTTCCCGAAAATCCGAGAATAACACAAAGAATGAGCGATATTTTAATTTTGTTCAAAAACATTTTGGTCACAATTAATTCGTTTTTACTACTATGATTCTTTTTCCTTTTGCAGCATTCAGTCTGACATATAACATGTTGCTTTCAATTGAGTAAAAATACTTCCCGTTGGATTTTAAGAATTCTTCCCAATTAACCGAGGCGTCTATAATTTTACCGGAAGACAGAACTTCTTTAACCGATGGAATATTTACTATAAAAGATACACTTGTCTTGAATGGTGGAATTTCTAAAATCATTTTTCCGTTTTCAGAAGAAACTTTTATTTTTTTTACCTTCCCTTCAACATAGTCGCTGTAATTATATTCAATCATCTTTTCCGGTATGACAATAAATGAAAGATTGTTGTACGAGTTCAATTCATTTGTCATACCTGAAGCAAGTTGAAAATTCTTATTCAAATTAAGCGGAGTGATGCTTCCATTCTTTATAAACACCGGCAGATGGTCATCAGGTACATCAAATTGGTGGTTAGTTTTTCCTTTGTATCTCTTGAACGACCACAAATCAAACCATTCGCCTTCCGGGAGGTAGATTTCTTTTTTCGTTCCGGGTTCGGTGACCGGACATATCAATAAATTTCTTCCAAGCATATAATCGGTTTCGTGAATTAAAACATTTTTGTCGAGAGGATAATCCAGCAATAAAGGATGCATGAATGGGATCCCGGTTTCGGAAGTATATACCGTTTCGGAGAACAAATATGGTATTAAATTGAAACGAACATTCGCAAATTTTTTGTAAACATCAATGCATGATGGATCGTTGTACATACGAGCAATATTCCACGGCGTTCTTTCCAGATCAGCATCACCGGAATAAGCTGAATGCAATTGCATTACCGGAGAGAATGCCGCTTGCGCCAAACTGCGTTTGTATAATTCAGGCGAAAGATTTGTTTCATCATGGTAACCGGCAATATCATAAGCGATAAAAGATATTCCTGAAATAGATGAATTCAAACATGATCTTATTGCTTCCTTGAACGCAGGGAAAGAAGAACATTGATCGCCGTTCCATGCAAGCGGATGTTTTTGAGCGCCGAATGTTCCTGCCCGATGAAAGACAGCTGCATCTTTGTTAACCGATTTAATAAGTTTATAATAAGCGTCGACATAAAGATTTGGATAAAGATTTCTCATCTCTTCGCCTTTCCTTCCGTCTGAAAAAATTAAATCTCTTCCCCAAATAAATTCACCACCGTCGCATTTAAATCCGTCTATCTTCATTTCTTCAACAAGGTATCTCCGCTTTTTCATCCACCAGTTGGAGGCGTCTTTATTTGTGAAATCGAGATTCAAACTATTGCCAAACCATGTCGGCGGAATTCTGAACGGTGATCCGTCAACATTTTTTACAACAAAATTTTTCTCGATGGCATATTTCTCATCAATATCTCTTTGTTCATTTTGCACTGAACTTGATTTTAGCACTGGGATATTCCAAAGCACCAACTTCATGTTATCTTTATGAAGATTGCTTATCATTCCCACCGGGTCCGGCCATCTGCCTGCAAATTTAAAATCCTTCAATGAAAAACCATTTGAGCCCAACTTCGGTTTATAAATCGCATCGTTGAAAATGTAAAATGTTTCTTCATCGCTCCAAGCTTCAATGACTACAACGGTATTTGGAATGTTATATTTTTTTAACGAATCAATCTGCGCTTCGATCTCGATCTGTTTGTCCCATTCGTTCGCAGAAATCCAGGGACCCAAGGTCCAAACCGGTATGCGATCGCTTTTCCCGGTTAGAGTTGCAAAACTGGAAATAATTTTGGATGGTTTTTCTTCTGCGAATAAAAAGTATTGAAATTCACCGTTAAATTTCCTTCCGAAATTTGCAATGATTTCGCATCTGTTTGTTTTATCTGTATCGAGGTTGAAGCGGGAATAATAAGTTGTGTTTAGAAAAAATCCATAATTCTTATTCGTGAAATAGAACGGTACAGGAATGTAGGTTCGTAAGCCTTGATCCTTCCAAGTATTTACGACATAATTATCAATTCCGTTTCCTCTTTGATTTATAGAATTGTACCGTTCACCGAATCCGAAAAACATTTCATCATCCGCAGAATAAAAATTCTCTCTTACCTTTAATATGCCTACGTTATTGTTTAGAAAACCGACTGATGAATGATCGACATAGGTAAATTGTTTGACCACTTCTTTGTTAGTTTCTTTTGAAACAAGTTTTAACCGGAATGGTTTATAATTTATTTCGAGATTCAATTTTGAGTTTGATAAAATTGCCTTTCCTTCCGATTGCCGGAACAAACATTTTTCCTTACTCGTAGTGTTAATCTTTTCGAAATTGTTGAATGAGATTCCAAGTTTTAGTAACGTTTCGGTGTTAAACGAGATTTGGATAACCGGATTAATGGTCGCGTTAGTTGAACTACATGAAAGAATTAGATTATTGTTAGAAAATTTTGCTGATTTTACATCTGTTAAATAATCCCAACCGTAGGTAATAAAATTATAATCGACTGATTTCGTATTCTCCCTGTCGTTGTAATTAATACGCAAACTGTATCCAACCGAATCACCTTTTGCATATTTACCAATATTCACTTTCCAGTAACTTTCACCCGTGTGGTTGTACTGAAACTCAGCTCTGAAAGTTTTTACCGGTTGTCCATTCAAAATAACATCAGCAAAGCATTCTTGTTTATTAAAGATTGGTGAGGTTATAAATTTGATCAACACATCTTCATTTTCAACGGGATCGCGCGGTTCTCTTTCGCAATTATTAAGTGAAATATCTACCTCTCTATCCAGATAGATATTTTCATAACCCAGTGGACTATGATGAATTACTGCTTGCGCAATTAAATGATTTGTCCAACATATGAAAACGAAGAACATTAGAAAAAAAATTTTTACCGCTGCTGAAGAATTAAACTGGAATATCATTCATGAACCTCTGCTGGAATAATAATTTGTTGCTGCATTAATTTATTTTTTCAATTTTACAGGCAAAACCGCCACCGGGTGCAAGTTTAATTAAGTATTCTTGATCGGCGAAAATTTTTTCTTCTTTAATAATTATCCGATAAGGATTATCAATATAATGTGCATCTTTACCGTCCGAATATGATTTCATAAAATAATTACCCGGCTCTAAAAAATCCAATTTGATTTTAACTTCTCTTCTGTTCTCATCCGATACTGCGCCGATGTACCATGTATCGTTTTTTTCTCTTGCAATTACAACGTAATCTCCAATCACGGCGTTAAGTGCAATTGTCGTATCCCAATCTGTCGGAATGCTTTTAATAAATTCAAATGCAGGTTGATCTTTATAATTCTCTATTAAATCAGCAGCCATTTGGAACGGACTATAAAGCACAACATAAAGTGCAAGTTGGTTAGTCAAAGTAGATTTTACAAATTCATCTTTTTTGTACTGATCATATTTCAAATCGAAAATTCCGGGAGTGTAATCCATCGGTCCGGATAAACCGCGCGTAAAAGGTAAAACCGTTACATGTTCGGGTGGATTTCCAACACTCCAAGCATTCCATTCCATTCCACGAACTCCTTCGCCGGTCATTAAATTTGGAAAGGTTCTGCACATCCCTGTCGGTTTAATCGGTTCATGAACGTCAAGCATAATTTTATATTCGTAAGCTTTTTCCATCACGTGATTATAATGATCGATCATCTTTTGCCCGTAATGATAACCGTCGGGTCGAATCGGTCCTGCGTAACCAGTTTTTACAATATTAACACCGTTGTCTTTATAAAATTTGAAAGCGGCATCCAATTGCTTTTCATAGTTTAGATAATCGCCGCCTGTTTCATGATGACCGATCAACGAAATATTTTTTGATTTTGCATACTTTGACAATTCCTTGATGTCAAAATCGGGATAACATTCGGTATAAGAAAAAGCGCCGTTACCTTTGCCCCACATTTCCCATCCTTTGTTCCAGCCTTCAGCAAGCACTGCATCAAAATTGTTCTCCGCTGCAAAGTCAATATATTGTTTTACGTTTTCGGTTGTCGCGCCGTGTTTCGATCCCGTTACCCACGAATTTTTATTGAGATGCATCGCCCACCAAACACCTACATATTTCCCCGGTTTTATCCAATCAAAATTTTTATCTGTCGGCGGAGGATTTAGATTTAAAATGATATTTGATGAAATTAATTTTTCCGCATTCGGAGTAATAATTATTACTCGCCACGGTGTATCAAACGGGGCGGTTTGTTTTACTCTTATTCCATCAGGCCAGGGAACTAAAACAGATTGGAAAGAATTCGGGAGAGAACGATTTCTTTCAAGAGTCATACTTGCATAATTTTTAAGTTCGGCTTCGTGGATTACAACGCACGTCCCCTTCTTTGTTTGAAGAGTAACCGGAGTATGAATCCCCATCATTTTATCAAGAGCTGTGTTACGGTATGTGTATTCTTCGCTGTCGTAATCGTTTGGAATCCACCATGCAGAAAAATTACCCGCGAAATTAAAGTACGTCTGTTCGTCGGTTATCTCAAAGTAGTTGTTCCACTTTTGTTCATTAAAATGATATCTGAATGCAACACCGTCGTTATATGCTTTAACAATTAATTTTATTATTCTCGAAGGAGGAATTTTTTCTTCAAGCGTAAGAGTTAACTCGTTGTACTCATTTAGTATCTTTTTATTTTGTCCCCAAACAGGTGTCCAAACTTCACTGAATATATTCGTACTAAAATCAACACACGAGAAATTTGAAAGTTCGGGTTGATTCTTAAATTTGAATCCCAGCGAAGATGGCGCAATTATCTTTTCATCTCCGAAGATAACTTCATAATAAGGTACACCATCACGAAGAGAAAATGAAAACACTATCCGTCCGTCAGGCGAAATAATTTTGTGTTCGTCAGAAGCGGAAACAACCGAAACAATAAACAACAACGCAAATAATGTTTTCATAAAATTAGATTTCATGTTAATCCTTGCGGCTTTAATTAACCGGAATAATTCTAAGATGATCGATCAAAGCTTCATTTTTCTCCCGGTTCATATTAACGTTTGCTGGAAGGTATTTTAATTCAAATCGGGATATCCCTTTTTTCAAAAAGCATTTAATTGAATTTGAATATCCCCAGTTGTTCCAAACATTATCACCACGCTGCGGTAAAACGATAGTTGATACCAACTCATCATCTATATACAAAGTGCGGATTCCGCAAGCATTAAATGTATTGATCGGTCCGTTGCCGTTTGCGTATTTAAAATCGATCCAGTAATAACCATCGCGATTTATTTCTTTTGTAAAAAGAATATCGATATTGTCCGTTGAAGTTGTTCTGATATATTCTTTTCCTGTAAAAGCAGCACTATCGGATTTAAACGAACCGTTTGATGCTTTCACTTCAAAATCATTTTCGTTTAAAGTCATAACAGGCTCGGAAATGAAGGATTCATAACCGTCTTTGTCAACAGCCACAACAGAATATTCATCAACAATGTTTTTGGATGTAACTGAAAAAGATTCTTCTTTGACTTCTGCTATCTTCAAACCATTTTGAAAAACTTTATAAAATTCCGCCCCATTTATTTTCGACCAGTTTAACTTTTCTCCGTCTAATATTATAGCTGGAGTAGCCGGTGCAAAATGATTTTCAACAATATTGATTTTACCGCCGATGTTTTTATTATCAAGAAATATTTCAACCGTGTGTTTACCGGAAATATTTTTCGGTATTGAAACAAATTCAACTTTCTCTCCATCTATTAAAGCTTCCAAAATTTTTGCTCCAAAACCATGAACAGTTATATCAAGCGATGCATTTCTATATTTAAAATTTGTGAGCTTTTTATCACCGCCGAATTTTTCCGGCACAAAGGGAGAAATCTCCAAATCTTTTTCTGTCAGATTGATCCCGAATATTACTCTATAAACTGTTGCAAGATTTCCTGCTATACTCCAGAGCATTCTATCGGAATTAATTTCTGTTCCATCGAAATGACCGTTATCGGCAACCATGTTTTCTTTATTAGTAAGGAATAAAGATGCCGCGCGGTAAATTGCATCCATTCCGAACTGAACAGCGGTTTCATTCTTCGCTTTCGAAGCAGCCCATGTCCAGTAGCTTACAACAAACGGCCATATAGCGTTATTGTGATAAGGAGGAATATTTTTTATCTGTGGAAAGATACAAGTTGGTCCAAATTCAACAATCGGCATTTTTTCAAATATGCTTTTACTTTTTTTCTCATCGGCGATATTAAACAAAACCGATAAAGCTTCGCCGAGCGCTTCCGACTTTGGAGAAACATAGTTGTAATTTCTTCCATACGTAAATTGCCCGAAGTAACCTTTATCATTGAGCCATAATGATTTGTTAATTGCTGTTTTTAAGTTTGTTGCAACTTTGGTGTACTCACTTTTTTTGAATCCGAGTTCATTTTCCATCAAAGATAAGATTTCCAAAGTGCGGTAGTGCAAAGCATTTGTGCCAAGGCATGATGATTTATAAATATCTTTCGGATCCATCCAAAGCGGATAAGTTTGTTCCCGCCAATCCAGGAAAGAGGATTCACCAAACACGAGATTTGTGTTTTTGTCATAAGCGTTTTCAATATCCGCATCAACGGATTTTTTAATTATTCCGTATGCAAGTTTAAGCCATTCGGAATCGCCGGTTACAAGATATACTTCCCATGCGGCAACAGCCCAAACAACTCTGTCCGTAGAAATCGGCCATGAACCGCCGGTACCCGTATCTTGAATAATTCTGCCGTTACTTACTTTTCTCAACAAACTTTGTTTTGCAATATCCGGCTTAATCAGAGCGAGGGAAAGAAAAATACTGTAGCTAATATCCCGCGTCCATACGCCGTGCCATTTGGCTCCGGCCATGAATGTCGAATCGGGTCGGATATCGAGCAATAGCTCTTCCAGCGCCATATTGTAAAGCGCTTGTTGAAGAACATTTTGAGATTCAAATTTAGGAAATTGTGAAATATCATTTTTCAATTGCCAGACTGCATTTCCTTCTTCATCGATGGAGCGGTAGTCGTTTGTTTTGAAAACTATTTTACACTCGTAAATTCCATCGCCATCGGGATCGATCATTTTATATTGAGGATCTTTTTGTATCTCGCCGAAATTCCAGGAAAGCGGCTCGGAATCTCCTGCAATAAACAACCCTTCAAAATTATCTTTTGTAATTCTGCTGCCGTTGTATGTATCAAAGTATCCCTTTTCTTTAAAGGATTTCAATACAGTTTTAAAATCTACTCTGAATATCACTGATATCTCAGAATTTTTGGGAAGGAACTCGTTTTCTATTTTTGCGATTTCTTTCTCGCCTTTTAATTCATTTCCGAATTCAAAAACCGGCGTAATATAATTTTTATTCCCCGGTTTTATAAGTATGAAATGATCATCGGTCGGTTTTCTTTCGTTATCCGCTCCGTTGATACTAAATTTAAATCGAATTACAGCGTTGGTACTTTTTGTAAATCCATCTCTGTAATTTGATTTAATCTTAGTCGGCGATTCCGCAACAGATTTATATGATTTTTGTATTGCAGCATCGATACCAATATCGAACGATTTCTGCGCTAAAAGTTCCGGGAGAAATATTATACCTAACCATAAAATTACAACTAAATTCCAAAAGACTTTTTTATTCATTATTACAGTACCAAAGTATTGTGCAAAATTAAAATTAGAAAATCAGAGGAGACTTAATAAGTCTCCTCTTGATTTATACTAACCATGAATTATTTTAAGAGCATCATTTTCTTTGTAAATAAACTAGAACCGTTTGACAGACTATAAAGGTAAATTCCGCTTGATAACGAAGCTCCGTCAAATTTCACTTCGTACGTTCCGGCAGTTTGCTGCGTGTTTATCAATTCCATAACCTTTTGACCAAGTATATTGTAGATGCTAAGATTTACATTAGACAATTTATTTAGCGCATATTTAATTGTCGTCGAAGGATTAAACGGATTTGGGTAATTCTGTTCCATTTCAAATTTACTTGGTATTTGACCGCCAAGTTGTCTAACAGAAACGGGACCATTATCGCTCGGCCAAACATCCAAGATTTCGAGGACATCGTTTCTTTCCAAAATATTGCATACTAGATCGTGACCTTCACCACCGAAACCATCCATGTAATATGTTGAGCTTATGTTTTCACAGCCCGGATAATAGACACCATATTTATACGATGTTCTACCTCCAACGCTGCTTGCAGGGAAAGTAACTACACCTGACCAAATATTATCTCCGGCAACTTTATCTCCTTTTAGACCGCTATCATTAAGTACCGGAACGCCCGGGTTAATAGTATCTTGTTCGGTCCAATTACCGCTCCAACTACCCAGTATTGAATGACTTCCGCGAACCGTCAGAAATTTAATTTGTCCAAGTGGAATTACACTACCATCATATCTGTTGGTTGCACCATTATTCATATCAGCCTGGAAAAGAACTTTTGAATCATTTTTTAATGTAAAGTTTGGTACGACATCGGGTTTGAGAGGACCAATTTCAATTGTTGAGCCGTTTGGTTGAAATACCGTAAAACGACCTACACCATTTTCCCATCCATTATTTGACCATCTGTTTTCCGGTGTAGTATGTAATTTCCATCTTAATGAATCTCCAACCGCATAAGCGGTATCCAATTCAAGAACTAAAGTAGTTTCATAAATTACCCCTGGTAAAAGAGGATTTTGCTGCATTGTTCTACTACCGCTGATTATTGTTGCCATACTCTCCCATACAAATCCTTCTACGATTAGTTGGTCAATAGTCGGGTCAAAGTAACCTTCACCGGTTCCAACTATATCCGTAAGATCTGCCATTATATGAAACGTGTTTTGCGGACCTAAACCGGTTACGATATATTGAAAATTCGGCACTACTGCATCTAGATTGACGATTGCGCCATTTGCTCTAACGTAATATGGTCTTCCGTCATAACTTCCGAAACCACCTTCCCAGCTTCCGCCTTTAACCTTATCACTTGGCCAGATATATAATTTCCATCTTAACGAATCACCAATAACGGCTGTTCCCGCATTAATAATTATTGTTGTTGAGAATATATTTGGATTGGAAACCGATGGAGCAAATATAGTGCTGCTTGCCGGATCCAGTGTTGCCCCAAAACTATCCCAGACTAAACCTTGAATCCTGATTGAATCTACTGCAGGATTAAATCCTCCTTTTATAAGGTGGGTCATGTCAACATTAAACGTGACAGTGTTTGTTATTTGCCCAAACAACGAGCCGGCAAACAACATAAAAATCAAAAACGCTTTGTGACTTTTTCTCATAGTATACCTCTTAGCTTTTTATTGGATTGTATTAAAATCCAATTGTGTTAGTTATTGTTGGATTGTAGTAAAATCCAACTGTGTTAGTTATTTATCGATCTTTTTAAAATCCAATAGTGATTGAATAACGGTTCAAGTTATTCCAGATTCCGAAATCAAGAAAAGCATATTCAACTGCTAATTTTAGTCCTAATAATTCGTACTTTACACCGGTGCCGAAAGTCAAGCCTTCTTGGGCATTTTCTTTAAGGAAAGAATTTCTTCCAACTCGCGCGAAGAAGGTATCCTGCCATTGCAGTTCTCCTCCAACATTTAGATATGTATTTTCATTGCTTGGGATTACCGCATCACCGGCTGTTGTTAATGACAAATCATTCCACAAATCAAATTTCCAGGATAAGCCTACGGTAAAAATCAACGGTAGTTCCCATTTGTCAGTTGATAGATTTGATGTAATTGTTGAGTTGTTGTAATTATAAGCTCCATCAATATCAATAGGGCGAAGCAAATCTTTCCCATCGAGTTTCATTTCGGTTCCGAAATTCGATATTGACATACCGATGTTTAGTCCTTCGACCTGTGTTTTGTATAATAATCCTATATCCGCCGCAAAAGAACTTGCGCTTTCATTCCATATTTTTTGCCGGATATATTTTACCGAACCACCAATCGAAAAACGGTCGGTAAGGTTTCTACTGTAAGAAAGGCTTAATGCAATATCTGAGGCATCCCACATTTCTCCGGTTCCATCAGGTGAGCTGATAGTGGTTACTTCTTCTTCACCATAGTTTAGACTTGTTACTGACAAAGCGATATAATCATCATTGCTAACTTTTATTCCGAGTCCAATCCAACTGTATTTACTGCCTGCAAGCCAATCCGAATAATTGGTGAGGAATTGATTTCCTTCGATTCTTGACAAACTACCCGGATTATAGAATGCAGCGGTTATATCATCCGCAACCGCAGTAAAAGCTCCTCCCATTCCCATTGCTTTCGTTCCAACGGGAATAGTTAAAAATTCGGCTGCGGTGGTTCCAACTTTATTCTGCGCCGTGATGTTTGAAATGAATAACAAAAAAAGAATGCATATAAATTTTTTCATAAATCTCCACTCAAGAATTTATTTTATAAGGGCAATTTTACCGGTTTTTTTTGCACCGCTAATAGGATCTTCGACGATATAGAAATAAATTCCATACGCAACGTCAAGCCCTTCGGTTGAAGTGAGATCCCATGTTACGGTACCGTCATCAAGGTTTCCGTCATGAATTATTTCTTTAACAAGGTTCCCACGTGATGTATAAATCGATATTTTACTGTTTGCAGGAATATGAATGAACTTAACTGCTCGATCACCTCGTCCTCTTACGTCACCTGGCAACGGATGTTCAAAAATATTCGATACGACATAAGGATTTGGTACAACTTTAATTCTGCTCATCTGATTCGATAGTAAATCTTTATCCGCATACGATGGTTTGGTAATGAACGAAAAAACGTCTTTCGAAGAGAATGGACGGTTTATCGAAATAAAAAGTGTATCACCTATAGTAGGTACTTTTGTAGAATCACCTGCAAATTCTACTGTCCATGTGAATGAAGTTGTATCCGCTGTAGCCAGCATGACGCGGTCGCCCTTGCTGAGTATCGTATCCAGCGTTATATATGCGAATGGCAATTTTCTAGGTTCGGACGGATTAGAAATATTGAAGATTTCCATATTGGTTTTCTTAGCAGGCACAGGAAGCTTCAACAAATTAGCTGTTGATTGCTTATCATATTTTGCCCCGAAGACTATAGCGTATGATTCCGTTTCTCTTACTCCTTTCGGGTAACCGACAAAGTTGAATGGTTGCACGCTAAAGCGTAGATTTTTTTCAACATTGTTATTCCAAAAACTATTTTCAACATCAGCTTTTACACTATCGCCATTTTGGAAACGAGTATCAAAATGCAAAGTCACGCCGTCAAATACATCGTTGTTACTTTGTTTGAAATACAAATTCTTTTTATAAATCTCCTCACCAGTAGTTATATCTTTTACGCTGTAAGCATATGCGATTGGAATACCTGCCTGGAGAGAATCAATAAAACTTACCTGGTATCCTGAACTTTTAACTTTTGTAGGATCAACAATTGAGTAGTACGGTATAGCTTTAGAATTGCCGGAAACACGCGTTAATTTTTCGCCTTCTTTCGGCGGAATATATCCGGCAACAGGCGCGTTTGGAATTACAACAGCGCAGTTAATACCCGGGGAATAGTTCCCGTTTATGTCGACCGAAATGATATGAGAATTTTCAGCAGGGAAAATATTTTTCTCCGCTAAACCTTTATCATAAGCACAAACCGCATAGAAATAGGTAACTCCGTTTTTAACGTCTTCATCAATATAGGTGTTTTGTATTCCCGTCTCCTCGCCTAAATAAAAAGGAACACCATTTCTTAATTCCATTAATTCCTGACTAGGGACAAATATTCCTTTAACATTATCTTGAAGATCAAATTGTTTTAAAGATTTATACCTTTTCGGATTTCCATCTTTATCAGTTACTGTCATAATGTCGTTGAAATTTGGATCAGTAGATTTATAAATCATGTATCCTTCAAAATCATTTTCTCTTGAAACAGGATCTATCGAATTTTCAGCGACCTTATCCCAATAAAGGATTACTTTTCGATCACCGGGTGTTGCCGTCAGCGTTGGAGTATTCGGTGGTTTTGGAAAATTGTAATTCGCATTATAGATTGTTTGAGCAACCTTTTTTGTTTTAATAGTTGACGGATAATCTTCACCAAAACTGAAGGCAAGTGAAAATCTTTCAGTCGCACCCGGAAGTAAAGGGAAATATCCTGACCCATAAATAAAATCGCCATCCTCTCCTCTTGTAGCAACGTTATTCTGGACTGAAGTAGGTACGTCAAAAGTACCCGGTTTCATTCTTCTCCACATATCGTTCTCGTTCCCCAAATTGATGTCGTTTGACGGGACGAAATAATGAAAACTCGTTAAACCAATTTGATCGGATTCATCGACATCGGTTTTGTCAAAATTCGATTCTCCCAAAGTCGGAATTCCATCTTTTTCTCCTTCATCATTAGTATTCAGCTTTCCATCTTTTCCTGTGTCATCAATTAAATTCCCATGTTCATCGAGCATTACTTTCCCAGTTATATCTTTGCTCCAATCATTATCGTTATCAATACCATCATCCCTTGCCTCATCAATCATTTGACTTAATTTGGTTAGATTTGACAAATAACTCGTGTACTTCAAAGGATTGAGCGTATCAATCAACACTTTTTTGGTAGTAGCCTCTATTTTATATTGTCTATAATGCAATTGATAGTTCTCATCGATTAAACCATCAAGATCGTTATCATAACCGTCGTAGGCATTTTTATTGAGTGCTCCGTTTTTATCTAAATTTCCTTCAGCCAGTATTGTCGAGTCGGGAACAAGGCGGAATGTTTTGCCAAGAGATCCAACATTTATAGTATAATTAGGCATGATAAATTCGGAGCGTTGATAATTGTTCCTATCAATAAGAATTAACTTTTGTCCTGAGTGTATAGTCCGTTCGTTAAAATCATCTGCTGTGAAATAGGGATCGTTGCCTCTGCTGTCGCCATCGTTATCAATACCATCATATTTATTACCAGGTGACTCCAAGAACGAATAAGCGATGTAACCGACTTCATTTCTTGGACCCTGCCATAACGGATTTGCGCTGGGGTTGACGTAATGATCGTAATCCCACGAGTAGGTAATATTCTCCCGAACATTAAAAAAGGAAGCATCATCCAGATATTCGTTACCCGGCAGCCCGACATAGGTGCCGACAAGCGCTCCGAATACTGCTTGATTATAGACAGTTGTTCCAATATTTGTAATCTCATATAACCAGAAAATCACATCCTGCGCTAAAAAATCTGCCCATTGAAGACCTCTTGCAGCAACGCGTATTGCCTGTCCTCTTCTTGAAGGATCTGTTGAATCAGGTATGAATTTGTAATTTGTATAGAATTTTTCATCACAGTTATCATCCATCATAAAATAGCTTTCCTGATCGGCGTTCATCTGTCCACGACCAAAGTATCCGTTCCATTCGGCATGTCCTTTTTCATCAACCCATTTTGGTTGGTCAGGCCAAAATAACGGCCACGTTCCGGGCTGATGACTCATAGCTATCCGTTCATTAGCGAAACCGGGAATCGGTTCAAACGTCCATGGCTTTGTATTACCCGGAGCCATATCTCCATCTCCGTGTCCGGTAACATTTGTTGTGATGATGGAATATAGCGTATCAATTTTACCGTCGGCATTATAATCCATTACCGGCAGGCTGACACCAACTAATGGCGAAACATCGCCGACATATTTATTAGTTACATATTTCCAACCACCTGCAGGACCCTCGGTACCGGGTTGTGCAATTACTCCCCAGTTACTGAAGACCGTCTTTACACGGTTACCGTCATGCACATTACTCTTTTGTTCGGTCGCTGTGCCTTTTCCTATTTGTTGGGCTCTTATGCTTACGATTGAAATTAGCATTAATAAGAAAACTACTCTGTTTTTTTTCATAGTTATGATCCGCCTGATTTCTAGAAGAAGAATGAAAGACCTAATTCCACCCTGCGGGGTTCGGAATAATAGGCCGGGTTACGGTAATATTCGTTGATTGAGTTTATTATTTCAGGACTATTATTTCTATGCCTGATATATTCTTCGATAGTAAAATCCGCCGTACCACTATCACTGTAAACGTTAAGTTGGTTTTCGGTATCAAACAGATTGTAAACTCTGGCGAAGAATGAAAGTCTTAAACTATTAAGCAGCATTAAATCATAGTACACTTTAAGATCTACACTTAATGTGTAAGGTTTAATTTCACTGTTGCTTAGCAATTTTGATAGTTGCATTGATTGGTCGGGAGTATAAGGAAAACCGCTTCCATATTGGAATAAAATACTACCGCCCCAATTCGACGGGTTTGTATAATTCATGGATAAGTTTAGCGTATGGGTTTGATCCCAATCTAATGGAATGAGTTGGACTTCAGGTTGAGTGTTTGATGCAATTAAATTTCTAACCCGGTTGGGGTCGGATGCGTTCCCTTTTGCAGACTGCAAAGTATAATCAAGCCTTGCAGACCAGGAACTTCCGAAACTCTTATTCACGGAAACTATCAATCCTTTAACAAAACCAAAATCACTATTTACGTATTGACTATATGTTGATGACTTTCCGTAAAAATAAATTTCATCGGCTCTTGTACCTGTTAAATTTCTTATATCTCTGAAATATGCAGTAACATCAATTACTACATCTTCGGCAAGAGCTTGCTGTAATCCGATTTCACCACTGATTGTTTGTTCCGGTTTTAAATCCGGATTACCAGCTATACCAAGATTGCCTGCGCCGGTGCCGAATTTATATTCAGGGTTGGCGTAGAGAAGAGAATATTTTGGAATTTGAAAAAAATGACCGTAAGAAAAATGCACAACACCGGTTGCGGTTATAGGAAATGCAAAACCGATACGCGGGCTAATGGCAATTTTATCAGTTGCTTTTTTATACCAATAGGTTCTCCGTTCATCGAGTGATTTTAGTATGTTTTCCGGTTTTCTTGGACGATAAATATCGGGATCATTTGGATCAGTTAGTATTTTTCCATCCGGTGAAAAATAATCCAATCTAACTCCAACGTTAATAATCAGATCATCAAATTCAATTTTATCTTGAACATAAGCGGAAAATTCTAAAGGATTTGCTGTTATCTGGTTGATGCTTAGGTTTTCATTTGGATCATTTGCATCCGGAATTCTCATTCTTACAAAAGGATCTAATGTGATATCAGGATTTTCCATTCCATCTTCCCCGGCATCATATAACCCGTTACCATTCCTATCTTTCCATTTTAATAATCTCATCTCACGATTGTGCAACATGTTTTTGTCTAATTCAAAACCGACTTTTAATAGGTGATTTTTATGAATTTGAGATGTTAAATCATACTTAACTGCTAAGCTGGAAGTTTCCCTGTCAATGCGATCATCACGAGTTCCACCTGTTAAAAAACTGGGAGATTCGGAAGGCGCTTGTTGAAGCAATAAATCATTTGTCCATCTTGGATCGTTGATATCTTTATAAACATAATGTTCATAATTTTTATGGTAGTAGGAAAGGTTTATCCTATAAAATGTGTTGGCTCCCAAAGTGTGTGTTAAACTGAAAATGTTTGTCGTAGCCCATTGGAATCTATTTAAATCACCATCCGGATTATATGCATAGGCATGATTATATTCTTTGAATTTTTCCTTGTTAAACATTGATGTAAGACTAATTTTAATATTGGGGATTGTTATTAATGAGAGTCTTCCGTGTAAACTAATTCTATCACTAGAATTCATCGGTACATATTGACCATCTCCAGTCTGTTGGATTGAATATCTCTCGGTACCAACTCCTTCAGGATTAGTCATTTTTGTAATGTCCCACGGATTATAAACGCGCTTCCCATAATAATAGCCGTCATCATAGATATACCTGGCAGTCGTAAAGAAATACAAATTATCATTTATCACCGGACCACTTAAACTTCCTTCATAATTTCTAATTGAAAAAGGATTTATTTTATCAATATGTCTAAAAACATTTGTATGGTTACTTAAATGGTTTCCGATGTACGTTGTAACTGTACCGGTGAATTTATTGTTCCCTTCTTTAGTTGCTAGATTTACAACTCCGGAAAGTGCTTTCCCGTATTCCGCATTGAATGCACCGCTGATAAATTGTAACTCTTGTATTGCATTAGTGTTTACATCAACGCCCAGAGAGTTATCATATAAATCAGTTAACGATACGCCGTCTACAGTATAAAGAACTTCCCCTTTTCTTCCTCCTCTTACACTCTCTCCAACAATTCCGGCTTGTAATTGAAGAATATCTTTGAATTCTGTTACTGGAAGAGCTGCCATATCGCTGCTGTTTATTATTGCAGTTGATGAAGTAAGATCTTTCGTCACAATATTTCTTTTGGCTACAACAATTATTTCTTTGCTTAACTCAATACTCTTGGGGACCAAGACAAAATTTAGACTCGTTGTCAAGTCGCTTGATACATTAACTTGTTGATAAATGTAGTTTTGATACCCGATCGCAGAAGCTTTTATTTCGTACTTACCCGGCGGGACATTTAATATTAAATAATTCCCATCTAAATCGGCGGCTGCCCCGATATTAAGTCCCCGAATAATAATACTAACAGATGGTAAACCTTCCCCCGTTTCACCGTCTTTAACGAAACCTTTTATTTTCCCCGTTTGTCCGTATGACGAAAAAGTTGAGTAAAGGATCAATAGCACCAAAAAAGGAAATGATTTTTTAATAGGATGCATTTTCACTCCCACAAGAATAGGCTTTAACATTTAGGTTTATCTTTTGATCTCTTTGGTTTATTGTAATTACTTCCATTTTATTTGTATTCCTTTTTCTAATTTTCATTTCAAATTAACTTGATGGAAATATTGAGTGTTGTTAAACAATTTTATCAGTGCAAGCGATTTGTCAATTCTATCTTTCGCTACTGACACAATAATTATTATTTCTAAAAGTATTTGACTGAACATATCTTCCCGGCAGGCATGAAAGATATGCTTTTCACTAAAGACTTTTAGCATACTTAAACCTTTCTAAATAAATTTATTAATTGAATTTTGGGAGCAAATTTTAAATGACTTATCAACAAGATCATACTTGAAGAAAGTAAGAAAATAATTATTGACACTTGAAAGGCTGTTAGATAAAATAGCGGTAAAATTATTTCCTCAATTATTGAAAATGATTTTGCATACAGTTCGATCACTATTCGGAATATTGCTGCTGCTTCACCAATGATAAGCCCGGCAAGCATCCCGGCATATGTTATTCTTTTATAGAAAAATACAAAAGCGAAAACAGCTGCTAAGGGTGCTGCTGTATAAATTTGGTAGCGCAATAAATTAATGTAGAGTTGTGGATTTTTCAAATCCACAAAGGGGATAAGAAAAATAACGCTAATGACTATGATGAAAATTGTAAAACGTCCAATTAGAACAAGCTTATTTCCATTAGTAATTCCATAGTGCGATTCAAAAAAATCAACAGTTATTAATGTTGAGGTGGAAATCAAAATGGAAGAAAAAGATTGTACAAGAACTAAAGATAAGCTGAAGAGAATAACTAGACGTAAAGTTTCGGAAAAATTTTCGCTGTTAATTAATGTAGAAAAAATTTTATCCCAGCTAATATCCGTCGTTAACGCACTTGCTATCAATCCAAGGGAAGCAAAAAATACAATCGGAATGAGTTTTAGTACAAAGCTAAAGGTAATTCCCTTTTTAATTGTACTATAATCAGAACCAGCGAGAATTCTCTGTGTAATATGCTGATCTGTGTACCAATACCAGAATCCTGCAATTGGAGCAAAAAGAATTATTTCGATCCAGTTTACATTTCCAAGATAATCAAGCTTAGCAAAGTTAAAGCTGCTGTTTGATACGTTGGAAAATATTCCATCCAGGTTTCCAAACTTTGTAATACCAAAGATTACTAATAGTATTGTAGAAATTAGTAACAGAGCGAATTGGAAAAACTGAATTTTTATAATTGAAGTTAATCCTCCGGCGACAGTAAAAATACCGGATATTAATAGCATTAATAAAATGAATGCATTAAAATTCCAGCCGAGAATATCATAAAACAATATGCCTGCGGAAAGTAATATTAGAGATAGTTTAAAAGAAAGGGAAGAAATGATTGATAATGCGGAAAGTATCAAACGAGCTTTTTTATTGAAAAGCTTTTCAAAAATTTCGTTTACAGTAGCGGTCTTTTCTTTTATGAACATGGGGAGAAGATAATATCCGAAGAAAAAGAGGAAAACCATCGATACAATTTCAATTGGAATTATTGCCCACCAAGCAAAGAAACTTAGTGAAACTGCTATCAAGAAATACTCACTAAAAGAATTTACGGCAAAAAGAGACAGCCCTACACTTATCCAACTTTCTTTTTTATTGGCAAAAAAATATGCGGGATAATTACTTCCCACTTTCCTTGCGGAATATAATCCGATTATTAAAACCAAAGTTAAACTTAACAGGATTACAATATTTTCATACGAATTAAAAATATTCACAGCTTTCAAAAATTTTAATGTATCATTATAACTCAAAGGATATGCCAATGAGAATAAATGGATAATTAGGAAAAATTGAATGCAGTATTTAAATACTGACGATGTGACTTATCGTAAAGGATAACGCATTATTGTCTTTTAGGATAAGATTCATGATGGGTTTAAGTCAAAAACACTAATTGATAGAGAATTTCAAAAATCAAAGTGCATATCCTGAACTTGACAAGGAATCAAAGGTTAAAAAAATAAATTCATTTTGAATTTTTTACAAGGTGCTGCTTTAAGCTTTCCTTTGATCACCTAAAAATTTTTATTTTAATCCTAATTCTTTACACAAGCGATGATAGTTTGGTGGAGCCAAATTAAGCTTCTCGGCAGTTTCCGCATCGGATGAAGAATTATCTCGAGCAAACGAAAGATACTTCATTTTAAAAATTCTTTTAACTTGCTGAAGCGGCAGAATTTCTTTTGTTTCTAATAAATTTTCAAAAAGATACTCCATGCTAAAATTTTTTGCCGGTAGTTTTATAAGAGCATGTTTTATATCATCTGTAGTTATAACATCCTCCGAATCAAAAAGGAGGCGTTGTATTACGTTTTTCAACTCTCTAACATTTCCAGGCCACTCATACCTGGCAAGCATATCAATGGCTTCACGTTTAATAGACGGTTTTTTACGCTTTGATTCTTCACAATATAATTCTATAAAGTTATCAAGAAGTAGAGGGATATCTTCCATTCTTTTATTTAATTCAGGAACATTTATTTGAATAACATTCAACCTATAATATAAATCACGACGAAATCTGTTTTCCTCAATTTCTTTTCCAATATCTTTATTTGTAGCGGAGATAATTCTAACATCTGTTTTTACTTTTTCGATACGTCCAATTTTTTCAAGTTCACCTTCCTGCAAAACTCTTAGAAGCTTTACTTGAGAAGAAAGAGGGAGTTCTGTTACTTCATCTAAAAAAATTGTCCCATGATTAGCTATTTCGAAGAGACCTGGTTTGTTTTTGTTTGCACCGGTAAATGCCCCTTTTTCATAACCAAAAAGCTCACTCTCTATCAGTTCCTGCGGTATGCTGCCACAATTAATAGGTATAAAACTTTCGAATTTCCTTTCGCTATTGTAATGAATATTTGTAGCCACCAGTTCCTTCCCGGTTCCTGATGCGCCACAGATTAGAATGCTGGCATTGCTGTTGGCGCATTTTATAATCCTCTTTTTTAAATCTTCAATTACAACTGATGCGCCGATAATTTTTCTTTTTTCCAAAATATCATCGATGCCTTTTGACAACTTATTTTTGGATTTTGTTCGTTCCTGCTCAATCTTTCTTTTTTCAAATGCATTAACTATGCTTAAGATAAAATCGGTTGGCTGGTATATGTATTGCATGTCACCGGGATATTTTGTACAATACCAATAAGCGCCTGCAGCTATAAGAGCATTTGCATAATCAAGATTGGCGATATTAAGCGTGATCTTAGTAATTACAATAATTTGGTATAGCGGGTCAATTTCTTTTATTTGTTTAATTAATGCTTCCCCCATTAGTCCGCCGGATATTTGGTAGTCCATTATAACTACATCATAATTAGACGGATTATTTTTCAGCAGGTCAATTGCTTCAATTCCGCTGGAAACAGCCGAGATGATTTTAATGCTGTCGTTAAAAGGTCTTATTGTATTTTCAACACGTTTAATATCGTATTCTTCATCTTCAATAAGTAAGATTTTTATTTCTGATTTTGAGTTTAACATAGAGTAGTCACATTTATTAAATTTGTAAAGTTATTATAAACTGGCAGCCGCCATCAATATTTTGTGCATCAAGTTGCCAGCCGCATCTTTCTTTTGCCATAGTATAGGCAAGATAACAACCGTAGCCGCTGTTTCTTCCCTTTTCTGATTTTGTTGATGTATTCTCAAGAAAAACTTTTTTTATTCCGGAAGAATCTTCTTCTAATAATTCTTTTTTAATTCCGGTACCGTTATCTTGAATAATTAACCTTGCCGATCTGCTATTGGGGAAATACTCGGTTTTAATTGTGATAATTAAATTATTTAGACATGCATGCTCAATACTGTTTTGTATTAATGGTTCAATAATTTCCCAGATAACATATTCATTAATTGGGAGCATGGGAAGTTTATCATCAAGCTCAAGATTAAATTTCACGACTTCAATAGTACTTTTTGCTCTGAGAAAAATATTCTTTGTAATGAATCGAACGAGTCCATTTAGATTAGTTTGAAACAATGGATTTCTTATCGTTTGAATGGGGGGTTCATACCATTTCATATCATAAATAACTCGCGAAACAAAATGAGCATATTTCATAATGCGGTATTTTATTTCCTCCATTGTATCAACTGATAATTGCATAATATCTTCTTTTATAAAGCCCATAATTTTTTCGGCTTTATGATGGGTATGATAAATTCTCTTTGTAAACATTGCTTCATTTTCATGTACAACTTTTTCCTTTATACGGCTTTCCTGTTCTTCAAGAAGCTTGTGCTGAACCTTGTCTCTTTCCTTAAGAGTATATGATGAGATGTAATACATTCCCAACAATCCAAAAATAATCAGCGAAGAATATATTATTCCCATTTCATCGTAACCTGCAGCAATTTCTTTGGTTATCTGTGTTAGGTCAGGGGCATACTTCATATACAAAATACCAACGTATTCACCTCTGGGAATGAACGGCACGAAAATAGAGAAGGTGCTATTATCTACCAAAACACTTTTAATCCTTTCGGTTGAAAAAACTTCATTCCTAAAATTTTTATAAAGCTTAATGGTTTCATTGTTAATTCCGTTTGTTGATAAAGGAAGCGGCAATTGGTTATCGTACAGGTATGAATACAAAACATCACCGTCTTTTATCGAATAAATTTTTTTGCCATCGGAAACCAACAAAGAAATTTCCTGAACATTTTGCTGCGGTATTTGCTGGCTTAATACAATATTAAATGCTTGAATAATTTTTCTCTTTTCCTCAGGCTGAAGAACATCCACCGGCTTTACCGTTTCAACAATCAATTCCAGCGAAGTAGTAGTAATATTTGCAAATCTTTCTGCTGAATCCCGTTTATACCATTCCTGCGTTTTTGTTAAAAATTTATTAACCGCCACTTTATTTATGAATGAGATGCCCATTTGAAAAATTAACAACACAAAAAAGAAAACGGTCAAATGTTTAAACTCAAAACGGTAGTTTTTGAAACTTTCAAAAAAATTTTTTTTCATAACTTCACTTTGGAATTATCTTATTAATACCTGTCCCAGGTAAATTTTCTCAGAGGCTTTTTTTAGCGCATCTTCTACGGAAATCTGCTTCTTAATTGCAAGATATAGATAATAAGAAATTATATCCGATACTTTTGTGTAATCTTCTATAAACGGACGACAAAATCCATTGTTTAACAGTTGATATGCAAAAGCAAGATTTTTATTTTCAGCCAGATAATTTTCCTCTTTATATATACCTGCATTAACCGGTAATGTCTGTCTTGCTTCAAAAATTCTTTTTTGGGTTTGTCTGCTTATCATAAATTTAATGAATTTAACAGCTTCTTTTTTATGATTTGAATATTTCGAAACCATAAAATTCCATCCACCTAAAACATAAACCGGTTTTTTATTTTTAAAATGCGGCAAGGCAGCTATCTCAAGATTTTCTATAATTCCCTTATGTAAGGAATCTTTCTCAAATTCTTTAAGAAAGCTTGGCCAGCCTCTTAAAAATATCCCATTATTTTTTATAAAATAATTGTTACTTGAGTTTTCCCTGAAGATTGATACAACAGGCGGAGATATTTTATGCTTGTTTACTAAATTCACCAGCATTTGCAATGCTTTATAAGCTTCTGGAGAATTTAATTGCAGGCGGCCATTCTCATAAAGATTTTTCCCTTGTCCTTGCAAAATCTCTAAAAAACTGCAAACTAAACCTTCATAATCATCTGCTTGAAAAATATAGAAAGGATTTTTGTTTTGATATTTTTTGCCGAGTTCAATAAACTCTTCCCATGAAATAGATTCTTTTAATTTTTTTGTTAACGCTACATGATCGGGCAGTTCGTTTATCAAATCCTTCCTGTAATACATCATCGCTACATCAATATGAATAGGGATGGCAACTAAATGCTCTTTGTAATAACATGATTTTAATGCGATGCTAAGTAAACTATCTTTAAGATAATCACGAAAATATGTGTCTAAAGGTTGAGCCCATTTTGCAAATCTTGGCACCCATATTTGATCGATGGATACGATATCTACTTTATCATTGCTTCTCAAATATCTTGAAAGGATTTCCTTTCTTTCATTTGTAGTAAATTTTTCAAATGGAAGATGAACTGGAATGACTTCAATCTTTCCCTTGTTGTTTACATTAAACTCATGAATTAATTCCTTGTATATATCTGAAATATGATCGGCAAAATATATCTTCGTTGCACCTTCGCCGGAAAATGTTCCGTCATCAAAAGGATTGAATATATAAATAAATAAGCTTATCAAGGAAGCTGTTAAAAGTGTTATGAAATAAATGGATGGTTTGCTAAGCTTTTTCTCAGTGGTTTCTTTAATCATTTGTCGTTAATCATTATTATTAGTTAAGAAATACAAATAGCGCTCAAGTAATAAAAACTTTTTGAAGCTAATTTACATCTAAATTTCTAAAATCAGAAAAAGAAGATAAAAAAGACCCGGGTTATTTGAAATGCTACTCATCCATTCATTTTTTGGTTCCTTTTTTACTAAATCTTCTCAACGCTTCAACAATTCATCAATTTATTTTTTTATTCTTATAATTTTTATTCTTGACAATCTCTTATAATTTATTTACTTTTCTTTTGTTCTCTTCGATCGTGTTCATACACGACCCCTTTACCGCCTTAGTCGACCCTCCCTAAGGCGTTTTTTTATTTTTTCCCGCTTAAGAAAAAAAATCTTGACATTCATTTAAAAGTATTATACTTTTGAACCACGATTCATCATGCTTACCCCCCATAGTGAATCTTCCTACGCCCGGTAGCCCTCCACCGGGCATTTTTTTATTTTAGGCATTTCTAAATTTATTGGCATAAGAAAGATATACTAACAACAAACAAGGAGTTACTATGTCTTTCACCATCGGCTGCGATCCCGAATTACTCTGCCGCAGAGAAGGTCGCTATGTTCCCGCTCATAATTATTTCAAATCAAATTCATCATTCGGATTGGACGGTGGCGAGTCAATTGCAGAATGCCGTCCTGGATTTTCCGAAAGTCCTATCGATCTTACCGCTAAGCTAAAAACTGTTATCGAATACGGTCACGAGAAAGCTCCTGACTTGGAGTTTCATGCTGGGCATTATGTAGACGATCATCCAATCGGCGGGCATTTGTATTTCTCCGTTCAACCACAGCCAGATACCGTTGATGCTCTCGATACGGTTCTCTATTCTCTTTCAAATTGCATTGATGATAAACAACAGCGCCAACGTCGCGAAAGAAGCGGTTACGGAAAACGTAAAGCTACTAGAAGAAAGTCCTACGGCTTTGAATATCGTACGCCCGGCTCGTGGCTCTTATCACCTTCTACCACACTCGTTACATTTGCGCTTGCTAAACTTGCTATCCTCGGTGTTACTGAAGATCAAGTTGATTTCGAAGAAGTTAAAGGACGACAGCATTCAAGTACATTTCTTAAGAACCTAAAGAATTCTCTCATTACTATTCCAGATGATTGCAGAGAGGGATTGAAGGAACTTGATTTGCTTCTAGGAAAACGGCTTGATTGGAACCAAAACATACTGCCCAACTGGGGCATTGGTTTGAATTGAGGCAGTCATGGAAAAAACATATTGTGTTTCGTGTAACGATGTTCTTCGTGATGACGAAATTCGCTGGGCTTTTGATGACCCATACTGCGAAAGCTGTTTTGAAGAAGGTTATGTCTATTGCAACCGATGTGATAGTATTACTGGAAGAGGCGATTCTCATACAGACAATAACGGAGATCATTTTTGCAGTGATTGCTGGGATGAAGAGTTTGATGATGACTGTCCAAATAATCCGCACGTAAGCAGTGCAGACAGAACTCTCATAATAGAGCTCTCACGCAATTGGTTGCTTGGTAAAAAAACAAATCGAAGTCTGCTAAAAATAAACAAGAACGATTCCATGCTACCGATGATCAGAGACAAGATAGGTTTGGTTGAGCAGCCTATCTATCTGTTCGGCTTAAAAGACCGTGAAGAATATGAGATCTCTGCGAGCAGTAATCTTATGGATTCCGTTAAAGAGTTTTTATTACTGAATGGATTCAACTGGAAAGTAACTGAAGGAGTTGGTTGTAACCGGCTCGGTATCAGTTACTCACTTCGGCAAACCCATCTTTCGGAGTTAATTCAACTCATCAAACAAATCAGCCAACATTCTGTTAAAGAAATAGCCGCCTAATTCCTAATTCGTAATTCCTAATTTTTTTGAAAGGAGCCATGCCATGTGTGGCATAATGGATTTCTATTGCTTCGGCGAAAAGAAACCCGATAAAAAAACAGTAACAAAAATGTTCAGTTTACTTGAAACCCGAGGACGTGATGCTTTGGGTTTTTCGTTTATAAGAGAGAACAACTTAATCGTTCACAAAGACGGCATTCGTTCTTCTGAACTTGTAAAATCAGATGAGTGGAAAAAACTTGTGTTGCCAAAAGTTATGATCCTACATACGCGCATGAAAACTCAAGGTACTGAAAAGAACAACGCAAATAATCATCCGCTATTTAACAAAGATGGATTGTGTCTCGTTCATAATGGTATGATCCATAATGATCGAGAAATATTTGCGACCAAGAAACGTGATGCAGAAGTCAACAGCGAAGCGATCCTTGCAGTATTATCGGCTAAACACAAAGGAGATAAGATCAAACGTGTCTTCGATAGACTTGAAGGAAGCTTCGCTTTTGCGGTGATAGATAAGAACAATCCCGATACACTGATTTTTGTAAAAAAAGATAATCCTCTTGAGCTGTACTTCGATGTGAAGAATGAGATCCTTTATTTTTGTTCGGAACGATGCATAGTCCAAGAAGCTTTAGCGTTGAAAACGCTAACAATCAGAGGTTTTACTCTCGGCGAAGGAGATTATCACCATTACACGATGGAGAACAATCATTAACTCGTTATTAATAATCAAGGAGTTGAATCATATAAAAAATATTATCCACGTAAAGATGATTGGTGGCACAATGATTACTATCGATCAACAAAGAGATCGTCACTTGATGACGGTTCAATGATCGAGTGCCCTTGGTGCGGGTGTACAACTATCTTCCATGAAGGCAAATTGTTCAACCGTTGTGAAGAATGCGGACAGCCGATAGACGAGGCGGATTTTTATGTATAGTCCTAAGATTGCCGAGAGGTTAATACCTCAGCTCTACCAATTAAAACTGATTGCTAAAAAACCAATGACAACCTTGGTAAACGAAGCGATCATAGAATACCTAAATCTACGAAAGGAGATTTTCAACAATGAACAACATACACAACCCCGACCCCGTGAAGATCGCGATCAAAGTAGTGGGGAAAGTTATCAACGTGCTTAAAAGAGAAATCTTCGGAGAGGAGAAGAAGAAAAAAGGAGGGGAACGAAAATGAACAACTGTCCGCCGCTCGTTCGCTTAATCATCAAAACACTTAACAAAGTGGTCTGTCAGAAAGGAGGTTCTAAGAGATGAACTGGATAGTGATCGCTATACAAGTCGTAGCTGCGGCATTAATTGCAATTATTTCACAAAACGAAGAGGAGAATTAAGATGAACTTTCTTGACGAACTCATTGCAGAAGCGGAAGTAAAAGAAGAAGAACAAACCGAAGCATGGGTTGATCTCTTGCTGTTACAGATACAGCAACTCCAAAATCAGATAGCGTATAATTCAACGAAGCTGAAAAAGAATGTTCGATGATAAATGGTTTTATCATTCATAAGAATGCCCAGCTTCAAGAGAAAGTACGATGGCTTGAGATAAAGCTCGAAGCGTTCATACGTGAACGAAAAGAAAAGACAATTGATTTAGCTCATGGAACATTGAAGCTCCATAAGAAGCCGGACAAAGTCGAGATATCTGATATGGAATTATTTATCAAACACGCCAAGCCAGAAATGCTGACTGTCATTCCCGAATCTGTTAAGCCCGACTTGAATAAAGTAAAAGCTTTCATAAAACAACGGGCGATCCCTAAAGTAGTAACCGTTACCGAAGGCAAAGAAGAATTCACTTACAAACTAAGAAAGGAAGAAAACGAAAATGGAGAGGAAGAAATTAGAACTCCAACTCAACATACCTTCATCCATCAAATTGCTCTATGACAAACCGACTGTCTGACAAGTCAGTATGGAGAATATTATTTATATACTGTTCGTAACGGCGACGGAGCAACAGAATACAGTTTTTTCGCAGATCCTTCTGTTCATAATAAACTAAAGGTTTTGAAGAAAGGAGCTAAAGCTGTTATTACAAAAATCGCCGAACACAAAGGAAGCAAGTTACTTGTGCGCTATGAAGTGCAAACAGAGGGAGCGAAAGCTCCTCCTCAACCATTATCCATCAACCATCCGATGGCTTTTAGGAACAGATGTTGCACTCATGCAAAGACGCAATGAAGATCCAAACGGAACTCGGAGGTATGATGGACGCCAAGTCACCGGCTGTTACACTGTTTATAGCACGAAGCAAAACTAACGGATGTTTTTGCTAAAATATATTGACAAGGATTTCAATAGGAGTCGAATTAAATGCGGACAAGATGTTTACTGCATCATACTTTGGCCACGCAACCTTTGTTGATTTATGAAAATATTTTTGTAAAAGAAAAAAAGAAAGGAGATGTGTTCTTTTTCACTGGTACCTCCAGTAAAAAAATGAAGGATAATCCCATCGTTTTTACCTTAATGGGCTAGTTCAAATTTTCCCAAACAAAAAAATTTAAACTGAAAGTCGGTTACGAATCTAGTCGAGACTGCTAACCCTGGGTCCCGTCTTGGTATGGGGTGGGGTTCTGAAAAGCGTCAAAAACGAGTTTGGGTCACTTCTCTTTACATCACAACTCGGATAAGGCAAAGTGTTCATTGCATCACCTTGAAACCACACAATAGCGCTTGTTGATTAAAATTTGTTTGAAATACATGATAACTAATTATCTTTAGTTTTTTGTCCGTTTGAACAGTGAGGATTCAAAGCCCAAAAAAGTGAAGCATGAATACTAGAGCAAACCAACTAGAATTTTAGAGTATACTTAACCCGCACAACACACCTTAATGGCATTTAACAACAAAATTTGTTATAACTCTTTAGAAATGTCATGTTTAAATATAAGAATTAAGGCGGATCTGACCGCCGGTCTTGCGGAACGTAACGAGCCGAAGCGTAGCGAAGGCGAGTGGAGTGTAGCAAGACTGGCGGTCTCGACCGTTCCCTGTTATGTTAAAAGTCAAGTCATGTCAAAGGAAAAACAAACCCATCGATTATTTGTTTTTTCTTTGACTTGACGGCAGTGAGGGGAAAAAAGAATGAATAAACTTCTCTTTCTTTTTTTC